>CAVRSS010000075.1:0-178632 GCA_963723755.1 uncultured Alphaproteobacteria bacterium
GCTACGGTGTTCAAAGAAGTGAGTTTTGGATTCCGGTCTCTGCTTTTTTTGTGCAAGTCCAAGAGGAAATCGGGTTGATTCGCAAGGAGGCGGGGATGGGGCTGGCCAAAGGGCAGAGGACGCAGGCGGACATTCGCCTCGACCGTCGGCGCGAAGCGATCTTGGAACGGGTGGTTGCGACGGGCTCGCTTGTGCAGCGCAAGGTGGGCGGCGGGCGCAATGGCGAGATCGGCATGCTGAATTATCTCGCCTCGCCGAAAGTTACGGCAGCTTCGGTCATGGCGGCGGATGTGCAGCTGACCGCGGCGGCCGCGCGAGGGCGGCGCATCGTGGCGGCCCAAGACACGACGGAAGTGAATTTTTCGGGCCGGGACAAGCGCCGCAAAGGCTTGGGGCCAGGCGGGGACGGCAAGACGCCGGGTTTTTTCACCCACGCCATGATCGCCATCGACGCTGATGACGAGGCCGTCATCGGCCCGGTATCGGCGCAGATTTGGACGCGCGAGGCGGAGCAAAAGGTCGCGTACGCCAAGCGGCCGTTTGAGGACAAGGAAAGCGCGCGCTGGCTCAAAGGCGCCGAAAGCGCCGCCGAAGTCCTTGAGGGAGCAGAGCAAATCGTTGTTGTGGGGACCGGGAGAGCGACATTTACCCCCTGTTCGCGCGAAAGCCGGAGCGCGTCCATCTCGTGGTCCGCGCGGCGAGGGACCGCAAGCTCGGCTGCGGCGGGCTGATGTTCGAGGCGTCTTCGGCCTGGCCTGTGCTTGGCGGGCAAATCGTCGAGGTTGCGCCCAAGACCATCGGCGATAAGAGACGCACGGCCAAGGTTTTGCTCAAGGCGGGAACGGTTACGGTCAAACGGCCGGCCCGGGGATGCGGCAAAACCGATCCGCAGACGCTGACCCTGACCCTGGTTGAAGCGGTCGAAATCGATGCGCCGAAGGGCGCCACGCCGCTTTTGTGGCGGCTCATCACGACGCTGCCCGCCACAAACCTTGAGGAAGCCATGGACGCCGTGCGCCTCTACCGTTTGCGCTGGCGCATCGAGCAGCTGTTTCGAACGCTCAAGAAAGACGGGCTCGATCTCGAAGCCACGCAGCACGAGGAGGCCAGCCGCATTATGAAGCTGGCTGCGTTGGGCGTGGTCGCAAGCTGCCGCATCATGCAGCTGGTCGACGCCCGCGATGGCGGCGGCCGGCATGCCGCGGATGTCCTTGCGCCTCAGCACATCGAGGTCGCAGCCGCCATCTCCGATAGCCTCGAAGGCGCAACGGAACGCCAGAAGAACCCTGGCGCAAAGGATCGCTCTCCTGGGTGGCGTGGATCGCGGCCCGTCTCGGCGGCTGGAACTGCTATTATGGCAAGCCTGGGCCCAAAACCATGGCGCAAGGGTGGCGCTGCCTGCAAGCCATGCTCGAAGGCGCCGCCATCGCAATGGGGAGGCTCCAACTTGTTTAAATCCCTTAGCCCCATGGGAGAGGGAGTTCGCCGGTTGCAGCGACGTCCCTTCTCCCGGTGGGAGAAGGACAGGATGAGGGGCACTTCGCCTCACCCCATCAACAAGAGCTTTCCCCTGCCGCAGCGCCCACACTGGACGCAATCCCGTGACGCTTCTATAGCTGGCGCAAACCACCTTTACTATTTTGGAGACGAGAATGCTCGATCTCAAATGGATCCGGGAAAACCCGCAAGATTTTGATGCCGGCCTCGCGCGGCGCAGGCTGCCGCCGATGTCGGCGGACGTGCTGAAGCTCGACGAGGAGCGGCGCGCGAACACAACAACGCTGCAGGAGATGCAAGCGCGCCGCAACGCGACGTCGAAGGAGATCGGCAAGGCGAAGGGCAAGGGCGGCGATCCGGCGAAGGCCGAGGCGCTGATGGCCGAAGTCGCCGGACTGAAGGATCAGATCACGGCGGGCGAGCAGCGCGAACGCGAACGCGACGAGCAGATCAGGACGCTGCTGTCCGGCATCCCGAACATGCTCGCGTCCGATGTGCCGGACGGCAAGGACGAGGCGGAGAACGTCGAACTACGCCGCTGGGGCACCCCGCGCGACTTTAAGAAGGACGGTTTTGAGCCGAAACAGCATTTCGAGATCGGCGAAGCGCTGGGGCTGATGGATTTCGAGGCAGCGGCCAAAATTTCCGGCGCACGCTTCACTGTGCTGAAGGGCGGCTTGGCCCGGCTGGAACGCGCGCTCGGCCAGTTCATGCTCGACGTGCAGACCAGCGAGCACGGTTATACTGAGGTCAACCCACCGCTGCTGGTAAAGGACGAAGCCGCGTACGGCACCGCGCAACTCCCGAAATTTCAGGATGATCTATTTTTTGCGTCCAGCTTTCTCGAAGGCAAATCGCAACGCTACCTGCAGGAAACGGGTATCTTCGATGCCCGCTTAGTTCCACACGAGCACATCACCACTTTAGATCGGGTGAGTACCTCGAATACTCCCGATGACAAGATAGTGTTTTATGTTGACGGTAATCCTGAGCCTTCGATTGAGGATACGTTGGATGCCTTGGAACTGAGAGGCATCGATCGCAGACGTTGGCTCATCCCGACATCCGAAGTGCCACTCACAAACCTAGTGCGGGAGAGCATCCTCTTAGAGCCCGACCTCCCGCACCGCTTCACGGCGCTGACGCCATGCTTCCGTGCCGAAGCGGGCGCGGCCGGGAGAGACACGCGCGGCATGATCCGCCAGCACCAATTCTATAAAGTCGAGATGGTCTCGATCACAACGCCGGACCAGTCGCAAACCGAGCACGAGCGCATGACGAACTGCGCCGAGGAAATCCTGAAGCGGCTCGCCTTGCCCTATCGCGTCGTCGTCCTCTGCTCCGGCGACACCGGCTTCGCCGCGCGCAAGACGCACGACATCGAAGTGTGGCTGCCCGGCCAGAAAACCTACCGCGAGATTTCGAGCGTCTCCAACTGCGGCGACTTCCAGGCCCGCCGCATGCAGGCGCGCTTCCGCCCGAAGGACTCGAAGGACATACAGTTCGTGCACACGCTGAACGGTTCCGGCCTCGCGGTCGGCCGCGCGCTCATCGCCGTCATCGAGAACTATCAAGACGAGGACGGCAGTATCCGCGTCCCCGGGGCGCTGCTGCCTTATATGGGCGGCGTCGACTGCATAGGACTCGCGCGGTAAAAGACTGAGGATTGGACGCCCGGACGACGCCATTGGCGTTTCCGGGATGATGCGGCGGATAGTCCCTTCCAGGGCATCGAAGTGCCAAAAGGGTTTTTGATTCCATCAAAAGCGGACAGGCTCTAAGTTGGCTTTTCGAACGATTTTTGGCTTCAGCAGGGAAGAAACGCCATGGAAATTGGCCTGCCGCATGTCGTCGTTTGGATCATCGTCGGCATCCTGGCCGGGACGTTAACCGGCATGATTGCAAAGGGGGACCGCCGGGGATTTGGCGTTTTCCGCAATCTCGGCCTCGGCATGGCGGGCGCGCTCCTGGGCGGCATCTTGTTTCGCGTTTTCCGGCTTTTTCCCAACCTCGATAAGTTCTCCGTGTCCATGCGCGATCTGATTTCGGCGCTGATCGGTTCGCTGCTCGTGCTGCTGATCCTCTGGGTGCGGCAGCGCTTCCGGGCCGAGCGTTGAGTGGATCAGGGGCAGGCGCTAGAGCATGATCCACTTTTGATGGGCTCAAAAGCGGGCTTTAAGTTTTTGTTTGGTCGTGCGTTTTTATCGGAAAACCGCTCCGCACTTTTCCGGGACGCACTGTAGCTAGCAGACCGCTGAAACAGCCTGAAATCTTGGCTTCATCCTTCGACAGGCTCAGGATGAGGCTTCGATGGGCTCAGGATGAGGCCGAGTGTTTTCAATGAGTTGATCCTTATGGTGAGCTTGTCGAACACCTCATGGTGAGCTTGTGTTCGTCCTCATGGTGAGCCTGTCGAACCATGGGCAACATCGTATTTCAGCATCCTGCCAGCTAGCTACGGCTGCTTGAACCTCGCTGCGAGCGCTTCGGCGCCGCGCGCGAGAATGGAAATATCGGCCCCCACGGCGGTGAAGAGGCATCCCGCATCAATGTAGCGCCGCGCGAGCGCTTCGTCGCTTGTCAGGATGCCGGGCGCGTTCCCAAGTGCGCGAATGCGACGGATCGCGTCCTCGATTGTCGCCACCATGTCCGGGTGCTTCTGCTGACCGAGATAGCCGAGAGCGGCCGACAGGTCGCCGGGGCCGATGAAGACGCCGTCGATGCCCTCCACGCAAGCGATGGCTTCCAGATTTTGGAGGCCGAGCCTGGTTTCGACCTGCACCAGCACGCACAGTTCTTCATGGGCGCGCGCGTGATAGTCCTTCACGCGGCCGAAGCGCGACGCACGGGCGGCGCCCGCAAAGCCCCGAACGCCATGCGGCGGATAGCGCGTTGCCGCCACGGCGCGTGTTGCCTCCTCCGCCGTCTCCACCATGGGCAGGAGCAGCGTTTGCGCTCCCGCATCGAGGAAGCGCTTGATCATGACCGCGTCATTCCAGGGCAGGCGCACGACAGGATGCGCCGCTCCGCCCGAGGCCGCGGCCTGAAGCTGGCTATACACCATCGGCAGTTCGTTCGCCGCGTGCTCCGTATCGAGCAGCAGCCAATCGAAGCCCGCGCCCGCCACCACTTCAACGGTGACGTGGCTCGGCAGGCTCGACCATAGGCCGATCTGCTGGCGGCCAGCCTTGATGGCGCGCTTGAAGCTGTTCAAGGGAAGGTCCATGGCTTCGCTTCCTTTTGCAAAGTGCCAAAACTCTCGCCCGCGCGATGAAACCCGGAGCTGTTGGCGGATACGGATCACCACCTGTCAGGAGATTGTCAGCGTCGTTGCGATAAGATTGCTAAGATCCCACCAAGATCGAGAGGCGATGTATTAGAGACATGAGTGAGCAAGATCATTGTCCACACGGTAGTCCGGACTGCGACTTCGCAGAGATTCATGAGATTGCTCTGGTAAGACGATTACTGCAAATGATTGAGACCTATACAAGGGTCAACCGGACCAATCCTTGCCCAGACTGCTTGCGCAATTTGATCATGGCTATTGCCGCGCTGCTGCATCTCGAAGCAATGAAGATCGATAATAAGGTGTCTGGACAAAGTTGGCCCAAAGGTGCCAGCCTCGCGGAGGCTTTTGCCGAAGCTGCCCGTGAACGCATGCTCTGCGTCATGAACGCCGTCGATTGAGACAGTGCCACTGATGTGACCGCCCCACCGCGGCTCTAGGATCGGAGAAACTGCTCAACACAAGGTTGACAGGGTTTTGACAGCAGACTTCCGCTAACTTCGGTGTCTCCTTTAGGAGTACTACCCGCTGCTGTCAGCATTCCAGAAACGGCAGCCATGGCCGTGATGCTGACATTGAAGATCCTAGACACAAACTTCCGGGCGACGTCGTGAAAGCGGCTCGCGCCGGCTTTCACATCATTGGCATCGAGTTCGGTCCCTACCCGTTCCAGACGGCGACTGAGACGTCGCATCCGGCGAGCGACAACACGAGAATCCGTAAAACCTACCAGGGTTAACGGAAAAGATAAGTAAATCGTTGTGAACCGAAGAAACAGCGCTGAGGCAGCAACGCCGCTGCAGTTCAGCGATGGGTGGACTTGAATTCGCCGACCGCTTTCTTGCGAGCCGCATTGAGACACCAAGCAAGAGCTTATTCGTGGTGCTACGTGTTCCGCGCCGAAGATTGGGTGGGCAAGCCGTGACCGACCCAAGCGGGAAGGTTTGCTCTGGCGACAGCTTCACCACCTCAACGGTGACGTGGCTCGGCAGGCTCGACCATAGGCCGATCTGCTGGCGGCCAGCCTTGATGGCGCTTGAAGCTGTTTAAGGGACGGTCCATGGCTTCGCTTCCTTTTGCAAAGTGCCAATACTCTCGCCTGCGCGGCAGGAAAAGCAATTTCATTGAAGTGACGAACGTCAAGAATTGAGCCAAGATTGGCCTTTGCTAGAACCCGCCGCAAAACAAGGGCGGCAGGGACCGCCGTCTTGAACTCATCCGCGAGCCGACTTGAAAGGATGCCGGGAGCCGTGCAATGGGCGCTTCTGGCGACTTCAACAGGCGTTTGCGCCTCGCTCCTGCATCTGGCAGGTCTGCCCGCGGCGTTTTTTCTTGGCCCAATGGCGGCGGGCGTCATCATGGGGGTCAACGGAGCGTCGATCAGGATCCCGCGCGTGCCCTACATTGGCGCGCAGGCGATCATGGGCGCCTTCATCGCAAGCGCGATCACGCCTTCGATCCTTCACGCCTTCTTTCAGGAATGGCCGATCATTCTCAGCGTCGTTTTTGCGATCATCGCCGCCAGCAGCTTTCTCGGCTGGGTCATGAGCCGCTGGCGCGTCATGCCGGGCACGACGAGCGTCTGGGGCTCGTCGCCCGGGGCGGCAGCCGCCATGGTCATCATGGCTGCGGAATTTGGTGCGGACGCCCGGCTGGTCGCCTTCATGCAATATTTCCGCGTCGCCTGCGTTGCGGGCCTCGCCTCAATTATCGCCGCGGTCTGGACGCATACGACCGGGACAGCTCAGCCAGCGACGGAATGGTTTCCCGCGATCCACTGGGAAGCCTTTGGGAAGACGCTTCTGCTCGCTGGAGGGTGCGCGGTCGCCGGGCGCCTTTTCCGCATCCCCTCGGGGCCAATGCTGATAACCCTTTTGCTCGGCTCCATCCTCAACCTGTCGGGCGCGATCGAGATCGAACTGCCGAAATGGCTGCTGGCAGGAACCTACACGCTCCTCGGCTGGAGCGTCGGCCTGCACTTCACGCCCGCGATCCTGGCGCATGCGGTGCGCGCGCTCCCGGCAATCCTGCTATCCGTTACGCTCCTGATTGCATTTTGCGGCGGCCTGGCCTTTGTGTTAACTCAAGCGCTCGGGATCGACGCCTTGACCGCCTATCTCGCGACAAGTCCCGGCGGAATGGACTCCATAGCGATCATCGCCGCGTCCACCCATGTCGACGTGCCTTTTGTGATGGCCCTGCAAACGATCCGCTTTCTGATTATTATTCTGGCCGGCCCTCACTTGGCGCGTGTTGTCGCGCGCCAGATGCAAATCAGCGGCAAGTATGAGGAAGGCCACCAAGGGTAAGCGCATCCCGTCCCAAGCAAATTCGCAGGGTTACAACGTCGAACTATGATATAGGCCTGCGTTCACCGATGGGGGACTTGAATTCTCCCCAGCTCGCGCCCATTTTTGCCTTCGAGCGTAACCAAGGTGTCGCTCGCTTCCCCCCTCCAATGCAAAACGATGAGCCCGTCGCTGACCGACACGCTCTTCAGTTCGCCTTGACCAAGAACGAGGCTTTGCCCGTAAAGGGATTGCGCCGAGAGCGCCGGAGCCGGTGACGCCGTGCCGATCTTCGCCGCTGTGCGCGCGACCCCATACACAAGAGCCAGAATTCCGAGTATCAGGAGCGCGGTCAGGACCGCAACCGCAATCTTGAGCATCCGCACCCGTTCCGGCGTCCATGGGCCGGGGACAGGACTTGAAACATTTGTCATGGCAACCGCGTACGTTTTAGCAGGCTGGATCGTATCATGGCGAGCAATGGAGCGCTTTTGGAGGGCCGTTACGTCGTAGAGGACGCCGATGCGGGGTCAAGGCTCGACCGCTTTCTTGCGAGCCGCATTGAGACACTAAGCCGGGCAAGGCTGCAAGAGCTTATTCGCGGCGGTCACGTGTTGCGCGCCGCGGATGGGGCAGCGCAGGCCGTGACCGACCCGAGCGGGAAGGTTCGCCCTGGCGACAGCTTCACCGTCGACGAGCCCGCCGCCGAGCCTTATGCCGTCGCCGGTGAACAGATTGAGCTCAAGGTTGTTTATGAGGATGAAAGTTTAATTGTAATCGATAAGCAGCCGGGCCTCGTCGTGCATCCGGGAGCGGGAAATCAGAGTGGAACCCTTGTCAATGCGCTGATCGCGCATTGCGGTTCGAGCCTGTCCGGGATCGGCGGGGTCGCCCGTCCGGGGATCGTGCACCGGCTCGATAAAGACACGAGCGGCATTATGGTCGTGGCAAAGACCGATGCAGCCCACCGGGGGCTGGCGGCGCAGTTTGCCGATCATGGCCGCAAAGGCGAATTGCGCAGGGACTATCTCACGCTGGTTTGGGGCGCGCCTTCCCCTCGGGCCGGCCGGATCGAGACGTTGATCGGGAGGCACTCCTCCTCACGTATAAAGATGGCGGTCGTGTCGAATGGAGGCCGTATCGCGATCACAAATTACACAACCGAACACACCTTTCACGTGCCCGCTCAGAAGCCTGCGTCAAAGGGGAAGGGGAACAATTCGTTAATGCTAAGTGTCGTTCGATGCAGCCTCGAGACAGGGCGCACGCATCAAGTCCGGGTTCATATGGCTCACATCGGCACCCCAATCGTGGGGGATGCCGTTTACGGAGCCGGTTTCAGGACGAAAGCTTCCGCCCTCCCCGAGGAGCAGGCGCAAATATTTATGAGCATGGAAAGACAGGCTCTCCATGCATTCAGCTTGAGGTTAAAGCATCCGATTACCGGAAAAGTTGAAACGTTCCAGTCAGCTTTGCCGGAGGATATCGCGAAATTGTGTAGGGCACTTGAGAGCCTGGAGGCAAAACTGTCCAAGAATTAAGATGCACACGGTTTATAGGCAGGGTAATGTGAGGGTCGTCGTTCATAAAAAACGAACGAGTTCTCCAACGGCAGCGGACTTCTCGCTGCGGAGGGTAGATGCATGAGTTCATTGCCGTCGGTTGCTGCAAGTGGTGGTTTGGCCCGTTATCTCGAAGAGATACGGCGCTTTCCTATGCTTGAGCCTCAGCAAGAATACATGCTTGCCAAGCGTTGGCAAGAGCACGAGGATGCCGCAGCCGCACAAAAGCTGGTCACGTCACATTTGCGCCTCGTCGCCCGCATCGCAATGGGCTACAGGGGTTACGGCCTGCCGATCGGCGAGGTGATCTCCGAAGGCAATGTCGGCCTCATGCAAGCCGTGAAACGCTTCGATCCCGACAAGGGCTTCCGCCTTGCTACCTACGCTATGTGGTGGATACGCGCTGCAATTCAAGAATATATCCTGCGGTCCTGGAGCCTCGTCAAGATGGGCACGACCGCGAGCCAAAAGAAGCTTTTCTTCAATCTGCGCAAGGCGAAGAGCCAGCTGCAGGCGCTTGAGGAGGGCGACCTTCGTCCCGACCAGGTCAAGACGATCGCGACAAACCTTGGCGTGCCGGAGGAAGACGTCGTTTCGATGAACCGCCGCCTTGGCGGCGACGCGTCGCTGAATGCGCCTCTTCGTGCGGACTCTGAAAGCGGCGAGTGGCAGGATTGGCTCGTCGACGAAGGTCCTAATCAGGAGACAATGCTCGTCGAGAGCGAGGAAATGGGCCGCCGGCGTGAATATCTCGAAGAGGCTATGGATAGCCTTAACGAGCGCGAGCGCCGTATCTTCAGCGCGCGCCGCCTGGCCGACGACCCCTTGACGCTCGAAGAGCTGTCGACTGAATTCAACGTCAGCCGCGAGCGTATTCGCCAGATCGAGGTGAGAGCTTTCGAGAAGGTGCAAAAGGCCGTTCAGAAGGCTGCCGTAAAGGCTGAAACGCCACGTGCTTCCGTTGCTGCAGCCGCCGCAGCAGCGGGCGCGCCCGCCTTCTCAGCCGCCCCATAGAGTTTCTGCCTGGCTAGGGCTTTTGAGCCAGCGCTTCTGCGCTGGCTTTTTTTGTTACAATTGTCGAAGAAATTATTCGGGCTGAGGTGTTGCACTCTATGGACACCGCCTGGATCCTCGTCCTTTTATACCGTTAGTCGAATCCGGGCAGCCCGCGTCCCTTTGGACGCGGAAAAAGGCCGGTCGATCCGAAAGGGAAGGAAGCCATGCCAAATCAAGCATCTCCCAGCCTTAGCCTTCCCACAGGGGTCACGGTTTCCGGTGTTTTGAAGCCGGGCTATGAGCGCATTCTCACAAGCGATGCGCTCGAGTTCGTGGCGAGCATGGCGCGGCGCTTCGAGCCTCAGCGCAGGCAATTGATGGAGGCTCGCGCTGAGCGGCAGGCGAAGCTGGATGGCGGCGCTCTGCCGGACTTCCTGCTCGAGACCCGCAAGATCCGCGAAAACGACTGGAAGATTGCCGGCATTCCCGATGACCTGCTCGACAGGCGCGTCGAGATTACCGGGCCTACAACGCGTAAAATGATCATCAACGCGCTGAATTCCGGCGCCAAGGTCTTCATGGCCGATTTCGAGGACGCCCTCTCTCCGACCTGGGCGAACGTCGTGGAAGGCCAGATCAATCTGAAAGACTATTGGCAAGGGCAAATCGACTTCACCGAGGAAGAGACCGGCAAGCACTACGCCGTCGGGCCGAACCCGGCCGTCCTGTTCGTGCGGCCGCGAGGCTGGCACCTGCTCGAGAACCACATCACCGTTGACGGCGACAAAATCGCAGGCGCTTTCCTGGATTTTGGCCTCTACGTCTTCCACAATGCGCAAGCCATCCTGAGCCGCGGGACGGGGCCATATTTCTATCTCCCGAAGATGGAAAGCCATCTCGAAGCGCGGCTCTGGAACGAAGTGTTCCTATTCGCCCAGGAGAACCTGCAGCTCCGCAATGGAACGATCAAGACCACCGTGCTGATCGAGACGCTGCCCGCGGTCTTCGAGATGCACGAAATTCTCTACGAACTGCGCGACCACATCGTCGGGCTGAATTGCGGGCGCTGGGATTTCATCTTCTCATACATCAAGACGTTGCGCGCTAAGCCGGACTATGTCTTGCCGGATCGAAGCCAGGTCGTGATGAGCAAGGCTTTTCTCAAAGCCTATTCGGAACTCTTGATAAAGACCTGTCACAAGCGTGGCGCTTTCGCCATGGGCGGCATGGCCGCCTTCATTCCGAACCGGCGCGACGTGGACGTGAACGAGAAGGCGCTTGCCGCCGTGCGCGAGGACAAGCTGCGCGAAGTGCAGTATGGCCACGACGGGACATGGGTTGCCCATCCGGACCTGGTGCCCACGGCGCTCGAGGTCTTCAACCAGTACATGCCGCAGAAAAACCAGCTCGATAAGCTCCGCGAGGACGTGAGCGCCGGGCAGAAGGAGCTTTTGCAGCCTCACGAGGGCACGCGCACCGAAGAGGGGCTGCGCGTAAATACGCGGGTCGCGGTGCAGTATATCGAGTCATGGCTTCGCGGGAACGGCGCGGTGCCGCTTTACAATCTCATGGAAGACGCCGCCACCGCCGAGATCTCGCGGACGCAGAACTGGCAGTGGGTGCATTATGGGGCCGCGCTCGACGATGGCCGAAAGGTCACGGCGGAGCTTGTCGAAACGGTGCTTGCCGACGAGATGCACAAGCTTAAAGTGTCGCTCGGAGATGCGTTCGAGCATGGCCGCTTCAACGATGCGATTGCCCTGTTCCGCAAGCTGGTTCTGAGCAAAGACCTAGAGGCTTTCCTGACGCTTCCAGCCTATCAGCTCATCGCCTGACGGACGCTGTTGGAAGCCGGGCCTTCCTTCAGGTCGCCAACACCGGACGCGCGGCAAAACGTTTTCAACCGGCCTGAGCGGTGGGGCACCGAACCGCTTGATTTTAGCGTCTCAAGGGGCCATTGTGCGGCGCATTCACTAATCGCTGCGTTTGCTTCCTATTTCCAAAACGTTCAGTGACCCTGAGAGCGTTTTGAAAGAGCGGCGCATTTAATTGGCAGGAGACATGTCAAAAGAAGAACTACTCGAGTTCCCAGGCCTCATAACGGAGCTTCTCCCGAATGCGACATTTCGCGTAAAGCTTGAAAACGGCCATGAGATCATTGCGCATACAGCGGGCCGGATGCGAAAGAACCGTATCCGGGTGCTCGCCGGTGACAAAGTTCTAGTCGAGATGACGCCCTATGATCTTACCAAAGGACGCATCACTTATCGCTTCAAGTAGGATGGCGGCTGTCCGCACCGTGAAGCCGGATGATGAGCGAGCCTCTTCGGCCGTGCGATCAAGCACGCAGAAGCTTCTCGTGCTTGCAAGCGCGTCTTCCCGACGCCTGGCGCTGCTTGAGCAGATCGGCATAGAGCCGGATGCCCTTCGGCCTGCGTCTATCGACGAAACGCCGCGAAAGGGTGAGCAGGCGCGCTCCTACGCGCCAAGAATTGCGCGCGAGAAGGCGATCGTTGCCAAGCAACGGCTGGAACGCGAGCCTCATTTGGCCGGAGCATTCGTGCTGTCCGCCGACACGGTCGTCTCCGTCAGCCGGAAAATCATCGGCAAGCCCGAATACCTCAACGAGGCGGCCGAAGCGTTGCAATCCCTTTCGGGACGGTCTCATCGCGTCTACACGTCGGTCTGCCTTGTTACAGATACGGGCGCTGTGAGAATGCGGACGGTTGAAACGCGTGTACGATTCAAGCGCCTGTCCGTCCAGGAGATGGATGCTTACCTCGCCTGCGGCGAGTGGCGCGGAAAGGCCGGCGGCTACGCCATCCAGGGGATCGCCGGAGCGTTCGTTCAAAAGATTGTCGGCTCCTATTCGAACGTGGTTGGGCTGCCTTTGATAGAGGTGGTGCAACTTTTGACGGGCGAGGGGTTTCCCGTTTACTTCAATTGGCTCAATCGCGCGGAAGTCGATTCCATTTGAAATGACAGAGAAGCCGAAAGACGCGAAGCCCAACCCGGAAAACCATCCGCCTTGCGTGATTTGCGGCATCCACCCGCAGACGGCGAAATACCGCCCTTTCTGTTCGAAGCGTTGCTCCGATGTCGATCTGCATCGCTGGCTTGGCGGTGTCTATGCCATTCCCGTCAGGCCCGAAGAGGAAGAGGATGAATTCGCGGGGCGAAAGTTAGGTCATACTTCACGACGGGTGCAGTTCTGTGTCCCGGCGTCCCGCTCTCCAGAGAAAAAAGTAAACACATCGCGGTATAAGGTTGAGCAATGCGGCACGCGCGACACAGCGTTGCGCCGCAGCCGACCATACTTGAATTCCAAACTTAAGCTGCGCAACTATCGCTAGACAAAATTCGGGAGAGAGCAATGATCGGAAGCGCAAACGCAATCGATCGTTTCTATCATTATCTCCTGGCGAGACAGACGGGCGGCGTCTCTCCTGCCGGGCTGTGGCTGTCCTACCTGGATTGGGCCGTGCACCTTTCCCTCGCTCCGGGAACGCAGGCAAAGCTCGCCTGGAAGGCTATGAGCGACGCCATCGCCTTTCAGCACTATGTGTCGTCTGTCTTCGAGAATGGCGACGGCAAGGCCCATTGCATCGACCCGGCCCCGAGCGACAAGCGGTTTGCCAACCCCGAGTGGGAGCGCTGGCCCTTCAACGCGATTCAGCAAAGCTTCCTCCTGTGCGAGGGGTGGTGGGACGAAGCAACCCGCAACATCAGGGGCGTGAGCGCCCACCACGCCGAGCCGGTGAACTTTGCGGCGCGTCAGCTTCTCGACATGGTTTCGCCGTCCAATTTCCTGCCGACAAACCCCGAGATCCTTGAGCGGACCGTCCAAGAGGGTGGCGCCAATCTCATCCGTGGCTTTCATAATTTTGTCGAGGATTCACAGAGAACGGCCGCAGGTCTGCCCCCGGTGGGTGTCGATGCGTTCAAGGTGGGCAAAAACATCGCCATCACGCCCGGAGAGGTCGTCGCGCGCACAAGGCTGATGGAACTTATCCAATACAGCCCGGCAACCAAGACCGTGCATCCCGATCCGGTGCTGATCGTCCCGGCCTGGATCATGAAATATTATATACTCGATCTTTCGCCCAACAATTCGCTCGTCAAATATCTTGTCGACCAGGGCTTCACCGTTTTCATGATTTCCTGGAAGAACCCCGACGAAAGCTATCATGATTGCGGGATGGACGATTATCGCCGCCTCGGCATCATGGAAGCGCTGAGGGCGATTTCCCAAGTGCTGCCGGAGCAAAAGGTCCATGCGTTGGGCTATTGCCTGGGAGGCACGCTCCTCACAATCGCCGCGGCGGCCATGGCTCGCGACGGAGACGATCGTATCAAAACGCTGACGCTGCTCGCCGCGCAAACCGATTTCAGCCAGCCGGGCGAACTTCATCTTTTCGTCGGCGATAGCACGCTCGTCTATCTTGAAGATGTGATGGAGGAAGTTGGCTATCTCGAAGGAAGCCAGATGGCCAGCACCTTCCAGCTTCTGCGCTCGAACGACCTGATCTGGTCGCGCATGCTCCGAGACTATTTCCTGGGCGAAAGGCAGCGGATCAATGACATGATGGCCTGGAACGCGGATGCCACCCGCATGCCGGCACGCATGCATTCAGAGTATTTGCGGAAGATCTTCTTCGAAAACCAGCTCGCGCAAGGGCGGTATATTGTCGATGGCCGCGCCATCGCTTTGCGCGATATTTCCGCCCCGATGTTCGTGGTGGGCACCGAGACCGATCACGTCGCCCCGTGGCGGTCGGTGTACCAGATCAACGTCATCTCTGATACCGATGTCACCTTTCTTCTGACGAGTGGCGGGCACAATGCCGGCATCATTTCGGAGCCGGGTCGCAAAAATCGCGTCTATCGCGTGGCAACAGCGAAACACGACGCCCCATACATCGATCCCGAGACCTGGCTGCAGCGGAACAAGCCGATACAGGGCTCGTGGTGGCCGGAGTGGGTGGGATGGCTCAGGTCCGGCTCGAACGAGTTCATTGCGCCGCCGCGAATGGGTGCGCCCGAGGCAGGCTATGCGCCAATTTGCGACGCACCCGGCACGTACGTTCTTGAATGATGGACGTCGCTTCGCGACCGGCGATGATCTGGCGGGATGGTGAAACGTGATGTTGCCCATGGTTCGACAGGCTCACCATGAGGCTCATATCATAACGCGCCGAAAACACTCGCCCTCATCCTGAGCCCGTCGAAGGATGAAGCCAAAATTAATGCTCTTGGACGCGGATAAGCTGCTCTATATATTAAGCACGGTGATAGATTGAATTGCAGCGCCACCTCTCCCACGGGAGAGGTCGGGTCGCTTGCGACCCGGGTGAGTTCAAGCGGGCGGCGGCAGCGGTTCGACACGCACCACGCGGAAGGTTCGCATCACCTCATCCTCGTGCTCGCGGATCGATACGTATTCTCCCACCGTGAATGCGTGATTGCCCAGGCGATAACCACTCTCATCGTCGTCGGCATCGCCGTGGATGTCGTAATGAAAAGCCCAATGGCCGCCGGGCTTCCTCACGAGGTGTCCGAGTTCGTCATCCTCGTTCTGCCAAAACCGGCGCACACGGCAGCGCTCGCGATATTTCTTCCAGAGGATCGGATCGAGCCGCGCCTCCTCGTCTAACGGACCCACGAACTCATAGCCGTGGCGCTTGCTGCCCTCGGGATGCTCACCATCTCTCGCCAGTTCCAATCTTATTTTTTTTAGCGTCATGACCGATCTCCAAGCAAAAGGCGCGGACCGCCTAAGTAGACATTCCCTCCTAAACCCATGAATGTCTACTTGAAGTCTTTTGTTTACGCAGAGTGTGTTCCCAAAACCGGGAAGGCCACTTTTGGGAACTCTGCCTTAGTGTGACAACAACGTTGGCACCCAAGTGTCGCGCAGAATGTCCCGGCTTGCGCCGCCAAAAATCATTTCGCGGAATCTCGACCGGCTGTATCCGCCCATGATGAGGAGGTCGCAGCCTGCCTCAAGCAGCCGCGACAGGATCGCTTCTCCGGCGCCGCCGCTGCCTGCATATGAGACGTCGAGGGATGCTGTAACGCCGTGACGGCCGAGATTGGCGATCAGGTCGGCCCCCAGAGCTTCCGCCGCCGTGCGCTGGCTTTCCTTCTCGATGAGGGTAACGGCGCGGACGGAGGAAGCGGCCTTGAGAAGATCCGAGGGAGTCGAACACGGCCCGCGCCGCCTCCCGCGTATCGTTCCAGGCGATGACGACGTGTTCTCCGATGGTCGTCAGGGGCTTGGTCCCAGGCAAGATCAGCACCGGGCGACCGCTGCGAATGATTGCCGTCTCGGAGAAGTCGCTCCAGGCGTCCGGAATGTCATCGCCGGGCTTTTCGCAAACGATCAAGTCCGCGGTGCGTCCTTGCTGGGCAATCAGATCGGTGCCCGCGGCATAGGATGCGGTGAAGCAGCGCCATTCATGCGTGACGGAGCTTTTCTTCACCCATTCATCGAACACCCGTCTCGCTCCCGCCGCGGCATCCCTGCCTGCCTTCTGGAGGCGCACGATTACGTCCTCGGAAACCTCGGCCGGAAACTCGCCGTAAACCGGCAGATCGGGAGTGAGGTGCAACCCAATAACATGAGCACTCTTCTCGACCGCTATTTTGAGCGCCGGCTCGAGAATGGTTGCTGCGTTTTTCTCGCAGGGTAAATAAACCAGAATTGTTTTGATAGACATGATTGGAACTCCAGCATTGCCCATCGATGTTTCATGCTACGCTTCAGGCAACAGCACGGCTTTGACGTTCATCAAGGTCTTCGCAACAACTTTCGATGTGCGCGACTAGGCTAAGAAGCTCAATATCAGGAATAATAATATCCCGGCTCGATGGCAGCGCGATAATTTGCTTTTTCTTGAGCTGGCTGAATTGCCTGCTTACGGTTTCGAGCGTGAGGCCGAGGTAATCCGCCATCTCCGCGCGGGTGAATGGTAGTTCGAAGTGCACGTAGTTTTTGAGCTGGCTCACGCTTTTGCCGGGAACGCGCCGCGCCATCATGAGCAGGAACCCGGCAACACGCTCATAGGAACATTTCCGCCCCAGGAGGAGCGTCCAGTCACGGCAGAGGTCCAGTTCCCGGATGGTTGCATGAAAAATCTGACGCTCAAGCTCTGGATGGCTTTCCAGGAAATGTTCGAAGGGCGCTCTCGGATAGGAGCAAAACTCGACGTCGGTCGCCAACTCCGCCGCGTAGGTATGGTGTTTATTGAGGGACTGTCCCATGAAGTCAGTGGGATAAAGAAGACCAACAATATGCTGGTGCCCGTCGGCGAGCGTCTTGACGAGTTTCACAATTCCCGAAGTAATGTTATAATAATGATCTGCCAGATCCCCATCTCGAAAGATGGCATGATGAGCTGTAACAGTTTTTCGCCGGGAAAGCTTTAGTAATTCGGCTCGAGCCTGATCATTCAAGGCGGCGCAGATACCGTCGCTCCCGACCTTGCAGGCGTCGCAGCGCAGGCGAATGCTGTGCATCGGGTTGCTCCCATAACTGCACAAGCATGGAGCATAGCACCGGGGGTGTATGCGAGCAAACGAATTAGGCACGCCCAGGGCTGCCTCCGGTGCAAAGGTATTTCCGGCATGAAATCTTGGCTTCATCCTTCGACAGGCTCAGGATGAGGCTTCGACAGGCTCAGGATGAGGCTTCGACAGGCTCAGGATGAGGCTTCAACAGGCTCAGGATGAGGCCGAGTGTTTGCAATGTGTTGACCCTCATGGATAGCGAGTGCTCCTCATGGTGAGCTTGTCGAACCATGGGCAACATCGATAAAATCTTGTCATCCTTCGACAAGCTCAGGATGAGGCTTCGACAAGCTCAGGATGAGGCTTCGACAAGCTCAGGATGAGGCTTCGACAGGCTCAGGATGAGGCCGAGTGTTTCAATGTGTTGACCCTCATGGATAGCGAGTGCTCCTCATGGTGAGCCTGTCGAACCATGGGCAACACCGTTTTTCAGCAGCCTGTCTAGATTGGCAAGTCTTCGCCCAGATGAGGCCTGATTTGAGGGTTGGGGATCTTCGTCAGGTCTTTCGCCACCTCTGCCATGATGACAGCTCTAACCTTGTCGTTGAGCGCGGACCGGATGCTGCCCAGCGTCTCCGGGGCGGCCGCGATCACAAGGCGCTCGAACTCGTGATTGGCAAGCCGTTTTTCCAGGCTTTCTGCCAAAGACTGAGCGAAACGCTCCTTCCCCCTGCGGTGCAGGTCCTCCCGCTCGATGGCGTGGCGCGACACGTTCGCCGACTCGTGAACGCGCCCCGGCCGGTCGGCGCTAAGGTCTTGGTCCGGTTTCAACTCGATGCGTATGTCCGAACCCGGCACCTCGGTCAGGGCTTTGCCGCGTCCTTCAGACAGGAGAAGACGCGCGCGGGCTCCGTCAGCGATGAGAATGTAGGTTCGGATCGACTTCATACTCTTAACTCCAGGCCGAAGGGTTGAAAAAGAGGCGCCAACGAAAGTAAGAAGAACGACTAGCAAAGATGAAATTGAAAAGTATCTATCCCTTCCCGCTCAGGCTTTTCAGATAAGCCACGAGCGCGCCGACATTTTGCGGGCTGAATTGAAACTGCGGCATGTCGGGATGACCGACGACGATGCCCTCGCCCAGCGCCTCTTCCAGATTTTCGACATTGCCCTTGGCAACGATCAGGCGAAAGGGAGGCGCGCTCTGGTGCGGGCTATTGCCTTCCGGGCCGATGGCGTGGCAGCGAGCGCAAAAGCGCCCCGCGATCTCGCGTCCTGCTTCCGCCTGCTCAGACATTTGCGCTGAGCTTGCGTTCGAAAAACATATAAGGGCGCCCGCTACCATGGCGCAGGATAACAACACTTTTCTCATCGTCCCCCTCCGCTTAGTCCCGGCTTGAGCCTTGCGGCGTCTAAAAGAGATAAAACTCCTCCAGCAACAAAGGTTGCAGTTCCAAAGGCAATACTTTCCGAAGCTTCTCGATTTCGTGGGCGTCGATCCTGTCGGCGATGGTCGCAAACACGGCCTTGACCTTCGACTGGACGTTGGGGCCAAGGCTGCGGCCTGCCTCATCCTCGATGGCGTTGAGGAAATCGTCGAGATGACGGGTTTTCGTCGGCGCCTTGCTCGGCTGCCAGCCTTCATAATAAAAGCCGCGAATGAGCATCGGGAGCTGCGCGCCGAAATGCACCGCGTTCTCGAGGCCGATCCGATCGCGGAAAACATGCAATGTGGCGCGAAGCACCTGATAAGCGGCGTGCCTGTCGGTCGTCGCCAGGCGGGTCATCAAGTCCTTAAGCCAAAGATTGGTCTGCTGAACAGTCGAATCAAAAACATCGAGACCCGTCGTCATGGTGTTCCTCCCTTATCGATCGAGGGTAGTCTTCCAGAATGGGAAGTAAAAGATACGATCGCCTTAAATGCCATGATAGATGTCAAAGCAAGTCGTGAACTTCCGGCGAATAGAGGTAGCCGCGGGTGAGCGGGGCGGCATCGACCTGTTTTGCAAGCTAAATCTGGAAGACGGCGAGGTTGTGATAGCGGAAGCCGACCTCGCAGCCGGCGAGATAGTAGTCCCACATCCGGCAAAATCGTTCGGACATCATGCCGGCCGCCTTGTCCCAGGCGTTTTCGAAGTTTCTGCGCCACGCGGCGAGAGTGCGGGCATAGTGGAGGCGCAAGACTTCGATGTCGGTCACGACCAGCCCCGCCTGCTCGATAGCGGGCACGATCTCACTCAAGGCAGGGACGTAGCCGCCGGGGAAAATGTACTTCGCGATAAAGGGGTTTGTGAAGCCGGGGCCGGACAGCCTCCCGATCGTGTGCAGCAGGGCGACACCATCGCTCTTGAGGCAGGAATTCACTGTCCTGAAAAAAGTCAGATAGTTGGGAAGGCCGACATGCTCGAACATGCCCACCGAAACGATGCGGTCGAATGTTTCCTCGACCAGGCGGTAATCGAGTAGGCGGAAAGAGACCTCGGCGGCAGGTGTTTCCTTCGCCCGGGCGCGGGCATAACGTTCCTGTTCATCGCTCAAAGTTATTCCCAAGACCTTTGCGCCCGCCTCCTTTGCGAGGTGAAGCGAAAGCCCGCCCCAACCGCAGCCAATGTCGAGGACGCGCTGGCCCGGCCGGATACAAAGTTTCCTGGCGATGTGCCGCTTCTTCGCAAGTTGAGCCTCTTCCAAGCTTTCCGTGCCCTTCTCGAAGTAAGCGCACGAATACTGCCTGTCTTTGTCGAGAAAAAGCTCGTAGAGGGAGGCGGGCAAGTCGTAATGGTGACTGACGTTGAGCTTCGATCTTTTGGGATCATTTGCCTGGCGGGAGAATCGCGTTCTCCGCCTGAAAGCGTCGGCAAGCCGCATCCAAGACGGAAAATCGCCCCTGCCAAGATTGCTGGCGAACAAGCTGAGGAAGTCGTAAATAGACCCCGCCTCCATCTCGACATCGCCGTCCATGTAAGCTTCCGGAAAAGCGAGATGGGGATCGAGGAGAAACGCACGCTGAGCCTTTTCATTGAGAAAATGCACCGCGACCGTTTTCCCGGCGCCATCCCCGAACGTGTGCTCTTCTCCGCGCCAATCGCGAACCCGTAAGTCCCCGGTACGGATGATTGTTCTCAAGACCGCCCAAAGCGGCCAAGAAAAAGACGGCTTGTGTGGAACTGCTTGCTGAGTAAATCCCTGTGCCATCGCTATAACTCGCGCTATGGGATGCGCCTCCAATAGATGTTACGGAGCGCCGCGCCCGGCTAACCCAAGCGTCAAAAATTCACGCATATACATTGTTCCCAGTAAATAGCCACGCAACTTTGTGAATTGTCAAAGTGCTGCGCTATAGAACGCTCTAAATATTAAGGATCACGGTCAGTGGATAGGTCTTCGATATGCAAAACCTTCACCTTGAACAGAAAGATTGGAATAACATTCTCGACCATATCTCACGTTCGGAAAACTCTCACAAGGTCACTATAGATGTCATCCGCGAGGACTTGGGCGCGCAAAAGGAAGTCGAAAACGTCACCCTTCACGGCCTGAGTTACGACCCGAAAGGCGGCGTCATCGCGATCCGCGCAGGCGCGGTGGAGCATATGATCCATCACCCGGCTGGCATCGAGATCGCTCATGCTGGCACGGATCTGATTTGCCTGGAGGTGATTGGCTCGGACAGATCGCGCCACCTGATCACTTTCCTGCCGCCGCTGCACCTGCCGGATCTCTTGCTGCCGGCTTACCGCTAAGCAAAGTCTTTCGGGCGCGCCAACGGATCGCCGCAGGCGACATCCCGGAAGGGGGAGCCCTATCCTTGAGCGCAACACGTTGAAACTAAACTTTCTTGCGACCCTGGCTCCGCGCTTCGCTTGGCCGGAATGACGAAGTTGGCTTTAGCCTCCGCCATCGGTCCTCGTCGACAAGAACTATGAAGCCACATTTTGCTTCGGAACCATCGGATGAGGCGATTCGCCTGTGACTTTCGCTTCGCAGCTGAAGCCGAATGCCTGTTTATCGCCTTTGCCGGCATATTTGCCTAACACTTCGGCCCCCGGCGCACTATATCAGGGTAGGCCTTGCTATCAGTCACACGTGGTCTGATGGAGGGCGAAATCCGGTGATTGAAATGACATCTTCTCCTTCGGCTCCTTATCTCACGCCCCAGTTCGACGACTTTTTATTTGCGCGGATCGACGAGGGCAGCGAGGCAATGCCGCTCAGCGTTCTTTCGATCCTCGCCCGGCTTGGCGTCGACCCTTGGGAGGAGGCCGCCAAACTTGCTCGATTGGAACGCGTCTCCGCAGCCAAAAGACTGGTCGAGTTCATCGCAGCGACACCCGGCGCCCCAGCGGCGTATCTGAGCGCCAAGACGGTTTCCGAGCGGCTGATTGATCTTTTGCCGTCCTCGGCCGGTGTCACGATCCAGCCGCGGCCCCGCCAGGAGCACGGCATTCTGGCGGCAACAAAGTCCCATTTACTGAAATGGCCGGTCCTGATTGCCGTCATTCTGGCGGTGCTCGTGATCGTAATCAGCCTTCGGCCAACCGTGCAGGCCAGTGAACCGCCCGTAACGTCTTCCAGCGACGTCCTGCGCTGATACCAACCGTCTTATCATTAATCGGAGCCTTTCCACGCGCGACTTCCTGTGAGAGTTCGCACACGGGTCGTTTAGTCCGGCCACGATAACGGAATTGGCCACTCCGCCGGGAGTGGAGCGAAAAGTCGGTACGAAGTAATTATCTTTCGCCTCGCGTCGAGCTTTGATGTGATCCCTGTGGTTGCTTATTTACCTCATAGGTAGTTTCCGAAGCTATCGCGATGAATGAACATACTGCCATAACTCCACAAGGCTGGCACCCGCGACAGCGCGCGATGTCCGTTGCTGCCGTTTTTGGCTTTGGCTAGTACGTCCGGAAAAGTGCGAAGCGGTTTTCCGATAAAGACACTCGCAAAACATGAACTTAGAGCCGCTTTTGAGTCTCTAAAGCGGAAAACGCGGCTGGGGCGGAACGCGAAGCCCCGCACCCAGCCGCGTTGCCTGACTTATAGTTTCGCTGCGGGACATGAAAATCCTGGGTAGGCTCCCAACGTAGCGGCGCGCTCGCACACCTCGCCCGCCGCGCAGAGCCTGTCTCAGGAACAAGCGGCGCCGCCTCGAATAGCGGGAACGAGTTGGGCGTCCGCCGCCCGTGACGGATGCTTGACACGATCTGCCATTGCGGTCACTTTGGCGGCGTCCAGTATATCCGGAACACGGTGCAATTCCGTGGCGGTCCCGCCGCTGTAATCGGGGACGCCGGTCGCAAGGCGAAAGCCAGTCACTGATGGAGACCACTCCATTGGGAAGACGCGATCCGGCGGATGATCCGAGAGCCAGAAGACCTGCTGGAGAGGATTCACGAGGGGCGAAATCCGATGGAAAAGGGTTTCGGCAAGGCCTTGCGCCTGCCGAACGCCCTTTTTGTGTATCGGAGACGAGCCGTGAAGCAAGCCAATGACGCCAAGCCTCTCAACAAGCCAGCCCAGCGCCGGCCAGACGTGATCGCCATCCGCAAGACGTGCGACGCCTCGGGCACCGGCCTGTCGCATTACGTCCTCATGGACAAACAGGCCAAGCGCTGACGATGGAAGCGCTTTCCGCGATCGAGGGGAGCCCCGCAAGGGGCTCTTTCCCTCAGCTTCAGCCCTTCGATATCGGCCATGACGCTTACGTGGCCTTGGTTGAGCCGGATACGGCGTTTTGGGGTTTGGTCCGCAAGGACAGGTTGGCGGAGACGCTTGCCGCGAGCCCGTTGCTCGATGCATGGCGCGAGAAGGGTGAAGCTTTCGCGCGCGAGATGGATATGCTGCGCTTTCACCTGAAACCGTCGGCGGTCTATTTCAATCCGACGGAGCGCTGCAACCTCAACTGCTCCTATTGCTACATCCCCGAAGAGATGCGCCGTCGCGGCAAGCAGATGGACAAGGCGACGGTGTTCGCCGCGCTGGAGCGTCTGCACACCTATTTTCGCGGCCACATGCCGCCGGAGCGCCTGCCGCAGATCATTTTCCATGGCGCCGAGCCGATGCTTGCCCGCGAGGCGATTTTCGCGGCCATCGAGGAATTCAGCGACCGTTTTCGCTTCGGCGTGCAGACGAACGCGACCTTGCTCGATCAGGAATCCGTCTCGTTTCTCACAAGCCGCGGCGTTGGCGTCGGTTTGTCGCTCGACGGGCCGTTTGCGGAGGTCGCCGACCGCACGCGCAAGCGCTGGAGCGGCGATGGCGTTTTCCGCCATGTCGTGCGCGCGATCGAGATGCTGGATGGCTATTCGGGCTACAACGTCATTTGCACCATGACGAAAGAGAACTTGCCGTATCTGACTGAGATGGTGGAGTTCTTGCACGCTCGCCGTGTCCCCGCCTGCATGCTGAACGTCACGCGCTGCACCTTGCCCGGCGCACGCACCGTATGCGGCGAGGACGACGAAGTTTCGAAGGCCTATCTCGCCGCGCTGGAGCGGACCCATGAACTTTACCGTGAAACCGGGCGCAAGCTCGTGGTCGCCAATTTCGCCAACATCTTGATCGCTATTCTCGCCCCGACCGCCCGGCGCTTGATGTGCGATATTTCCCCTTGCGGAGGCGGCCGGAGCTTCTTCGCGCTGGCGACCGATGGCGATCTCTTCCCCTGCAGCGAATTTATCGGCCTTCCTGCTTTCAAGGGCGGCAATCTGTTTCGCCAGCCTGTCGAAGAGATCCTGGACAGCCCGGCGTTCCGCCTTGTTACGGGGCGCAAAGTCGAAGACGTGGAAGGGTGCGACACTTGCCTCATCCGGCATTTTTGCGGCTCCCCCTGCCCCGCTGAAGCGCAAGAAATGAATGGCGGCATGGCGCAGAAAGGCGCGTTCTGTCAATTCTACGAGGAGCAAGTCCGCTATGCGTTGAGACTGATCGCCGACGCACGCCACGAAGACTTCCTGTGGGAGGGCTGGGACGAGGGCGCCGAAGTGAGTTGCGCCATCGGCTCGGCCTGATCGGGACACTGCCCAGGATCCACGCTCCGGACATGGGGCGTGGTTTGCCCCGCAACCGCTCTGGCGTACCGCATTGCCGGCGCCGATCGACTGCGGCGGTAACCCGGCGCTGAGTGCTTTTGTACGCAATGGACTACGGCGGCATCTGGCTTCATTCTCCGGATCGGCTTTTTGCTTGCGTGTTCAGCCGGAATGCTTCAGCCGTGAATGTTAGGAGAATGCGCTTTACCGTGAAGTTAATGGAACTAATGCATTGATTTTAAAGGGAAAATCTGAATGGCGATAGGCGCGGCGGCGACTGCAAAAGGAGCGGTCAAGGTTAACGTGGTGGTCCAAAAACATAATTAACGGATTTCTTCTCGCCGCGCTTTTTCGCAAGAAGCCCATCTCTGGGCGCGATTTCCGGCGGGAAATAATTCCGGTACGTTGGGTGCGTTCAGAATTAACCATAAAGAGGTTAATTCACCCCCCTGCCGCAACGCTATTTTCACCATATTCGGCCTGAATTGGGCCGCCGTCATACAACGATCAGCGTTTTTGTATACAACGTCAGGGTGTGCTTGACGCCAAATGGTCCAAAAGGCATGAACCAAGATTGCGGTTGTCCCCCTTCAGTGATGCCCTAGATCAACTGCCCCTATGTAACGACCCAAGGCCCCCTCACCCCGCCCTCTCCCGCGAGGGGAGAGGGAGAATTTGCCACCGCCTTAATCGGACACGGGCGCTGCCGCTGGCGCTTTGCTTCCAGCAATGATCGCCGCAGCGCGTTCCAAGAGAAGTTCAAGATCGCGAGCACTTCGCGGCAATGCCGCCTCATGGCCAAGCAGACCGCACGCGCGTGCCTTCAACCCCAAACCGAGGATGAGGGGCAGCCGGAGGTGCGCCTGTCTCAGCAGCATTTCGTCGGAAAGGACGTGGGCCGCCACCCCTTGAGCCAGGACCTTGCCGCCGCTGAACAAGGCCACGTCGTCAGCGAAGTCATAGGCGAAATCGACGTCGTGCGTGGTGAACACTAAGGTGGTCCCGGCCGCTTCAAGCTGTCCGAGAGCAGCCAAGAGATGCACCGACCCATGATTGTCGAGCCCTGCGGTCGGCTCATCCATCAAGAGCAAATCCGGCTGCATCGCGACGGCTCCGGCGATGGCGACCCGTTTCTTTTGTCCAAAGGACAGCATGTGAGGCGGCCGCTCCGCCAATCCGGCAATGCTAAGGGCCGCGAGCGTTTCCTCCACGCGGCGGCGCGCTTCGTGTTCGCCGAGGCCGA
The DNA here is from genome assembly GCA_963723755.1 of uncultured Alphaproteobacteria bacterium. Lineage (GTDB taxonomy): Bacteria > Pseudomonadota > Alphaproteobacteria > Rhizobiales > Rhodomicrobiaceae > Rhodomicrobium. Next base: position 25,413 of record CAVRSS010000075.1, read on the forward strand.
GATTGAGCGGACCGAAGGACACGTCCTCCGCCACCGAAGCGGCAAACAGTTGGTCGTCAGCGTCCTGCAGCACCAATCCCACTTGGCGTCGCCACGCCGATAGTCCGGCGCGGGAATAGCTGACGGCTGCGCCTTCCAGGCAAACCCGTCCCGATACCGGTCGAAGCGTGCCGTTGAGATGCAAAAGCAAAGTGGTTTTGCCAGCGCCATTCGGTCCGAGGATGGCGAGCCGCCGGCCGCGCGTCACTTTGAGATCGAGACCATCGAGGGCGAGCACACCGCCCGGATAGGAATAGGTCAGGCCGCGCGCCTCCAACAGCGTCATGACAGGAACACTCCGATTGCGGCCGTTGCGGCCTCCACCGCGAGCACGGCGGACAATCCCGTCACCGATAGTTTCGACTGCTGCGGCAGCACCCGCATTTCGCCGTCCCATGCGCGCGCGGCTAAACCGATCTCCATCCTGCGAGCGCGGTCCATGGCGCGCGGCAACAGATTGGCCGCAAGCAAACCGAGCGAGCGCAAACGGCGTTTGAAGCCATCATGGCCAAGGCGCGCGGCTTGGGCCGCGTCCATCGCCATCGCCGTATCGGCCAGGAGAAAGAGAAACCGGTAGGTCAGGAGAGCGACCTCGGTAACTTCCGCCGGTAGGCCAAGTCTGCGCATTCCGGTCAAAAGATCGGTCACTGGCGTCGTAAGCGCCAGAAACAAAAGACAGCTGAGCCCGGCGGTGGAGCGCGCGATCAACCCCGCCGCCACAGCCAGTCCGTTGGGCGCCAGCGAAAGACCATTGGCATCGATTTGCACGGTCAGCATGGCTGCGCCTGTCAGCATAAAACCTAAGGGGGCGGCCGCCAAGGCAAGCCAGGTCCCCACGGGCGCCCGCGCCCCGATCAAGGTCGCTCCTGTCATGATCGCCGCTATGACAGGCGCCGCCGGGAAAGGCGGGAGCAGAAGAGCAAGCGCCAGCATGCCGAGCGCCAAGGTGGCCTTCTCAACGAGAGACTTGCGTCGCCAGCGGTTGAGATTTGCGGCCCTATCGGCGATCGGCATTACGGTTCGAGCTTGAATGGCGCCGCCCGATGACATAGCCCAGCACGCCCGCTCCGACAGCAGCCTGCAGGGCGAATAGCATGCTCTCCACCTCGTCGCTCGGAGGCTTCCAGAGCGGCTCGAACCACGGCTTGTAGTCGGGCCGCGATGCAAGGATGGCTTCCGTGCCGAGATCGTCCGAACCTTTGAACTCGCCCTTAAGCCCCGGCATGACGAGGGGAGCGGCGACAATGGCGGCGGCGGCCGCGAGCAGCAAGACCGTGCGGGTGGCTGACATTACCGAGCCTCCCCCGATAGAACGCGAATTTCGTCCGGCTTGCCGGCGCGACCGGACAAAGCGTTCATCACCACAACCGTCAGCAAGCCTTCCGCAATAGCGAGGGGGATCTGGGTGATGGCAAAGATGCCGCCGAACTTAAGCGCGGCCCCCCAAAGGCCCGATGCGGGATCGGGATAGGCCAGCGCCAACTGTACGGATGTCGTGACATAAGTGGCGAGGTCGCCCAGCACGGCGGCGAAGAAAACCGCAACAGCGATCGAGGCCCCAAGCCCGCCTGCCAATCGCCATATCCCCCAACTCACCCAGGGGCCGACGATGGCCATGGAAAATACGTTTGCACCAAGCGTTGTCAAACCGCCATGCGCGAGCAACAGCGCCTGGAACAAGAGGACGATCGTGCCGATCAGCGCCATCACCGCCGGGCCGAAGATGACCGCGCCAAGGCCGGTTCCGGTGGCGTGGGAACAAGAGCCGGTGACGCTCGGCATTTTCAGAGCCGACAGCACAAAAGTGAACGCGCCGGCCGCCGCGAGCGTCAACTTGGCTTCCGGGCTTTTGGCGACAATGCGCTTCAAGCGAACCGCGCCAGCAACGACGAACGGCGCCGATACCGCGAACCACCCTGCGGCATGCGCAGCGGGCAGATATCCCTCCATTATATGCATAGAACCACCTCTGCTCAATCAGCGGCGCATACCTCTCTCCCAAAGCGCCCCGCTTGGGAAATCGTCACGCACGCAACGGCGATGGCAGGTCTCCTGGCTCGCGGGTTATCGTGTTCCGGCAGCCTTCCCAGCCTTTTGCAGCTCCGCGGTGGATCGGAACTGCGGCCAGTGGCAATTATGAGCCGGAAACTCGCCGCTTACAGTTGCGGGGGCAGCCCCGGTCTTGACGCTTGCGCCTCACCGGGTTCCCTTTTCACCCTGGACCCCTCAGCGCCCAGAGAACCATCTAAGAAGAGAAAAGCGTGGCAGTGCTGAGCTGCAAGGTCAAGATCTTCTTTTCGATCTCAGAGGCGTCCGCGAGGCGAGCCTCCCCTTACAGAAAGCTTGCCAAGAGCATAAACATGTCTGATCACACGTCAGGACTAAGAGCAAAAACACTGCGGGATGTGGGAGATGAACGAATTCGGGCGCTGCGCCTGCCATCGCTAACGTGAATGGCGACCGGGAGCGCAGATGTCCTTGTCATCGGAGGCGGCTTGGCGGCTCTTTGCGCGGCCATCTCCGCGCGTCAGGCCGGCGTTTCGGTGCTGATGGTGGAGGCGGCGCCGCGCGAGCTCCGGGGCGGCAACACCCGGCATTCGCGCAATTTGCGCATTATGCATGCGGAGCCCTCGGCGGAGATTCCGGGCGCATACAGCGAGGCCGAGTTCATGGCCGATCTCGCCAAGGCGTCCGACGAAGTCTGCGATGGAGCGCTTGCCGCCGCACTGGTTCACAAATCCGCAGGCTTGCCGTCATGGATCGCGAGCCACGGCGTTGTTTTCCAGACCGAGCATATCCCGTTTTCCCGAAAGACGGCATTTCTCCTGGGCGGCGGCAAGGCGGCGCTCAATGCTCTGTACGTCGCGGCGGCGCGCATGGACGTGCGCATTGTCTATGGCCACTCGGTCGAAGTCCGTGCCGTTGAAAGATGGCGTCGCGGGGCCATTTCGTGCACGCTCGATCATCGCGTGTTGCGGTGGCGAGCAGGCAAACACAGCATCCTATGGATACATCAACCGGGGAACGCCCTTCGCCAAAGGCGAGGTTTTGCGTTCGCTGCTTTCGCAAGGTATCGCGGCGGTGGGAAGCGCCGAGGCGGGTCATCTGGTGGCCGTCGACGCCCGCTTTTCCGGCCCTGACGGTGGCATCGTGACACGGGTCGACGGCATGGAGCACGGCATGGCGGTTGACCTTGCCGGACGGCGATTTCAAGATGAAACCGCCATCAAGGGGCCGACGCGCTATTCAGCGTGGGGGCGGCTCGTAGCAGGGCTTCCGGGGCGCCGCGCGGCACTGGTCCTCGATGCGGCGGGCTTCCGCAAAATCCCTGCTTTTGCGCTTCCTCCGTTGCGGGCTCGCTCACTCCCGGAATTGGCGTCCCAGCTGCGCACGGACCCTGAAGCTCTGGAGCAATCGGCGAAGGAGGCAGGCCGCGTTGCCGAGCCTCCGTTTTTCGCGTTCCCGATGGCTCCAGGGATCGCTTTCACCTGCCTCGGCGTCAAAGTCGATGAGAAGGCGCGGGTGGTGCGGGAGGATGGCTCGCCCTGCCCTGGCATCTTCGCCGCAGGCATGATCATGGCGCCCAATATCCTTGGGACGGGTTATGTCGCGGGGTGCGGCATGACCATCGGAGCCGTGTTCGGCCGTATAGCGGGAGAGGAGGCCGCCCGGCATGTCCTTGGCTGAAGCCCGCCGCATCATGGCCATCTGCACGGTGTGCAACTACTGCAACGGCTTCTGCGAGATGTTCCGCGCCGCCGAACGCCGTCGCGACTTCAGCGATGGCGATCTCGTGTATCTGGCCCACCTCTGTCACAACTGCGGCAACTGTTTGCCGGCTTGCCAATATGCTCCGCCGCACGCGTTTGCGGTCAATGTCCCGAATACGATGGCGGAGTTAAGGACGCGCTCATGGCAAGACCGGCCATGGCTGGCAGCCGCTTGCGTTTTGCTATCGCCCGCCCTTGCCCTTTGCCTGGTCCCTTGGGACGTTCTGTTTGCGCGGCATTCAGGCCCAGGCGCTTTCTATGCCGTGCTGCCTTGGCCGGCGCTTGTCGCGGCGGCGGCTCTGCCGTTGGCGTTTTCGCTGGCGGCTTCGACGTCCAGCATCCTGCGTTTTTGGCGCGAGAGCGGCGGAGGCTCGCCGTGGAGAGCGCTGCCGCCAGCCCTGTGGGATATGCTGAATTGCGCAATCTGCGCGGGGGAGGCATAGCCTGCGAGCAGGGGATGGCGCGGCGCCTTTGCCACACCGCACTTCTCGCGGGCTTCGCATTGTGTTTCGCCGCGACTGTGGTGGCTACCTATTATCATCATGGTCTTGGCTTGCTGGCGCCTTACCCGATGACCAGCCTGCCCGTGCTGCTTGGAACGACAGGCGGGTTCGCCATGGTGGCAGGCTCCGCCGGGCTGACGTGGATCAAAGCGATTGCCGATCCGGCGCTGGACGCGCAACCGAGGGCCTATTCCTTCCTGGGCTTGCTTTTCGCCGTGGCGTTTACCGGGCTTGCGCTGCTCTTTCTGCGGAACACCGAGGCCATGGGTCTGCTCCTGGCGGCGCATATCGGCTGCGTCGCGGGTCTCTTCGCTACGTTTGCTTACGGCAAATTTGCCCACGCGCCCTTTCGAATGGCGGCGCTTTTGCGAGCCGCCATGGAAAAGCAGCGATGAAAGGCGAGGCCGCAGGATCGGCAGCGCGCAATGTGGCGGCGTCGTCGAGCCGGATCAGCGGGTCACGCCCCCTGGAACGCCGCCTGGGGCTTGCGCGAATCAAATCTCCTTTGACTTCCGACCGAAACTGAACGAAGACCGACAGGAGCGAGCGGGGCGCTACGTTCTGTCGCGTTTGCTGAAAACGGCCGAAGCAAGCGTCGCAACAGGGGTCGATACGGATGCCGGACACTCGTGATCCTCTGGCTCTCATTGGCGATACGCCGATGATCGAGCTGACAAGCCTCGACTTTGGACCCTGCCGCGTTTTCGCAAAGCTGGAAAGTCAGAACCCGACGGGCTCCATCAAGGATCGCATCGCGATGTCGATGATCGACGCCGCCGAATTTTCCGGCGCGCTGAAGCCCGGCGGCCGGATCATCGAGGCGACGGCGGGCAACACAGGGCTGGCGCTGGCGCTCATTGCGGCGCGGCGAGGCTATCATCTGACCTTCGTCATACCCGACAAGATGAGCCGCGAGAAAATCGCTCATGTGCGGGCGATGGGCGCGGAGGTGGTGCTCACCCGCTCTGACGTCCCGAAAGGCCATCCCGAGTATTATCAGGACCAGGCTGCGCGCATCGCCGAAGAAACCGGCGCTTTCTACACGGACCAGTTCAACAATCCGACCAATCCGGCGGCGCATGAACGCAGCACCGGGCCCGAAATCTGGAAGCAGATGGAGGGCAAGGTCGATGCAGTCGTGGCTGGCGTCGGCTCCGGCGGGACGATGACCGGATTGTCCCGGTACTTCGCTCGCGTTTCTCCGGCGACCGAAATGGTTCTCGCCGATCCGAAGGGTTCGATACTTGCGGAGTACATCCGCACCGGCGTTGTCGGCGAGGCCGGAAGCTGGCTCGTCGAAGGCATCGGCGAAGATTTCATCCCGGCGGTCAGTGATCTTCGCGCGTCAAAAAGGCCTATACCATCTCGGATGGCGAAAGTTTCGCCGCGGCCCGGACAGTCGTGAGGAAGGAAGGCTTCCTCGCAGGCTCATCCTCGGGCACCCTGATCGCCGCCGCGCAACGCTATTGCCTCGAGCAAACCGAGCCGAAGCGGGTGGTCACCTTCATCTGCGATTCCGGCAACAAGTACTTGTCGAAGATGTACGACGACCGCTGGATGGTCGAGCAGGGCCTGTTGCAGCGCCCGGGCCACGGCGATCTGCGCGATCTCATCGCGCGGCGCTTCGATGAGGGCGCGGTCGTAACCGTAGGATCTGGGGATACGCTGCAAACGGCCTACGGCCGCATGAAGCTTTACGACGTGTCCCAGGTTCCCGTGCTCGAAGGCGACCGCTGCGTGGGCCTCCTCGACAAGTCGGACCTGCTCGTCGCGCTCACGCATGGCACGCTCGATTTCAAACTGCCCGTCAAGCAAGCGATGACTGGAAAGTTGGAAACCGTCTCTCCCAATACCCCGCCCGAGAGCCTCCTCCCCCTCTTCGACCGGGGCATGGTCGCCGTTGTCGTCGATGGGGATCACTTCCTCGGTCTCATCACCCGCATCGATCTCCTCAACCACCTGCGCAGAAAGTTAGACTGATTTGTCAAAACGCTCTCAACAGGCGAGGCCGGCCACGCTGGCGGTCCATGCTGGCACCGAGCCGGACCCGCGCACCGGCGCGGTGATGGTGCCGATTTATGCCTCGTCCACCTTCGCGCAGTCCTCGCCCGGCGTGCATACGGGCTGGGAATACGCGCGGACCGGCAACCCGACGCGCGCCGCGTTCGAAAAGGCTGTCGCGGAGTTGGAGGGCGGTGTTGAGGGGGTTGCCTTCGCGTCGGGGATGGCGGCGGAGGCCACGCTCCTCGATCTCTCGACCAGGGGAGCCATGTGGTTGCCGGCGACGACCTCTACGGCGGGACGTGGCGGCTGTTCGAGCGCGTGCGAAAACGGTCCGCCGGGCTTTCGGTCACCTATGTCGATCCAACCGATCTCGATGCGTTCACGGCGGCCGTCACGCCCAATACGCGGATGATCTGGGTCGAGTCGCCAACAAATCCCTTGCTGAAGGTGGCGGATCTCGCCGCTATCGCCGCGATTGGGAAAAGGGCCGGCGCGCTCACGGTCGCGAACTCGACCTTCGCCTCGCCCATGATCCAGCGCCCGCTCGATCTCGGGTTCGACTCGTGCGTTCATTCGGCCACGAAATATTTGAGTGGCCACTCCGACATCGTGGCGGGCGTTGGTGGCCGTGCGCGATCAGGGATTGGCGGACCGCATCCGGTTTCTGCAAAATGCGACGGGCGCGGTCCTCGATCCGTTCCCGGCCTTCCTCGCGCTGCGCGGGCTGAAGACGCTCGCGCTCCGCATGGAGCGCCACTCGGCCAATGCGCTCGCCGTGGCTCAGCATCTGGAGGGCCACCGAAACTCAGGCGCGTGATCTATCCCGGCCTCGAAAGCCACCCGCAGCATGCGCTCGCCGCCCGGCAGATGACGGGCTTCGGCGGCATGGTGACGATCGAGATCGATGCGGAAGAGAAGGGCGTCCGGCGCATGCTGAAATCGCTCAAGCTGTTCACGCTGGCGGAGAGCCTGGGCGGCGTCGAAAGCCTCGCCGGTCATCCGCTCACAATGAGCCACGGGTCTCTGCCCGCGGAGCGGCGCGCGGAACTTGGCATCGGCTGGGGGCTCGTGCGGCTCTCCATCGGGATCGAGGACGCGGCGGATTTGATCGAGGACCTGCAGCAGGCGCTGGACCACGTTTGAGCCCGGCAGACCAGCAATCGTGCGGGCAACTCTCACAGTGAACGTCAGACATAAGCTCTCAGGAGTTGATGAGCAGCGCGACGGGGAAGTCCGCCAAGAGTTCGCCCACGGGAAGGACCGCCGCATTGCCGCGGGCCTTTGTCTCGACGCTCGCGCCGGTAAACTCATTGCGAAATCTTGCGCCGGGAGCGACGCCTGGCAGTTCCACCTCCGTCTCCTCCCAGACCTCGCGGCCAAGCGGGAAGTCGATCAGGTGAGACCAGCCGGGTCGTCAAGCGCGGGACGGCGACAATCGCGGTCCGAGAACCGGACGCGCGAATGAACCCGAAGAGGGACGCCTCGTGGCGGCCCCGAACGATCAAGGGTCGATAATCGCCGGACGAGAGCAGCCCAGGGAACTCGCGACGGCAGGCGAGCCCGCGCCAAGTGGTGTAGAGCTTGATCCGCCCATCACCGGGGCTCGCAACCAGGTCGCGGGCGAGCCGGGCGGGTCCGTCCGCCTGGTCGCCATGCCGCGTGATCAGCTCTCTCGAGGAGCGCCGCCCGCCGCGCATAATCCACGGGACGGCGATTATCGGGATCAACCAGGCTGAAGGTCCAGAGCTCCGTCCCCTGGTAGGTGTCCGGGACGCCGGGCAAAGCGATCTTGAGGAGCGTCTGGGCGAGCGAGTTTATCATCCCGTGGTGGCTCACGAACCGCTCGAAAGGGAGGAAATCGTCGAGGAACTCGCGGTTCCCGGCGCGGTCCAGGACGGCCTGGACGAAGCGGTCGATCGCCTCGTCATACTCGGGGTCCGGATTTTGCCAGCTACTGTTGACCTTGGCTTCGTGGATAGCCTTGGCCATGAAGGCGCGGATCCGGTCGCGGAACGCGGAGAAGGCTTCGTCGTCCATCTCCTCCAGCGGCCAGGCGCCCAGGAGGTTCTGATAGAAGAAGTATTCCTCGTTCCGATCCGGGGCTTCCTGATCCTCGATCCTGGCGCGATGTCCGCGTTGAGCGCGGACCAGCGCTCGACCGCCTGAAACCACCGGTCGGGGACCTCGGAGAGGACGTCGATGCGGGCCCGGACATCTTCGCTCCGCTTGGTATCATGGGTCGAAAGCGCGGTCAGCGCGAAGGGAATTCTGGCGGCCCGATTGGCGCTCCAGTCATGGACCGAATCCGGGCTCAGTCCGAAGCGCGATGGCTCGCCGCCGACCTCGTTGAGCGAAACGAGCCGGTTATAGACATAGAAGGTCGTGTCCTCCAGCCCCTTGGCCATGGCCGGGGCCGTGACCTGCTGGAACTTGCCGGCGAAGTCGGCCGGTGCGGGCTCGTGCGCGGGCAAGTCCTCCGGGGTCGCCACCCGGTCGAGCAGGACGTCGCGGAGGAAGCGAAAGATTTGGCGCCCCATCACCGGGTTGCGGCGCATCGCCGCCAGGATCGCACGATCGACGAGCATCCGGTCCTGCTCGCTGACATGGTTCGCCGTGATGTAGGAGCGGTAGACCGGAAACGTCGCGATCACCTCCCTCAGGGCATGCCGAAGGGAATTCTGCGTGAAATCGCGCGAGCGCCGGTCGCGCAGAGCGATGCGCTCGAGCTGATGGGCCAGGACGTGCAGCTCGCTGGCCAGCGAGACGTCGAGGATCAGGAGCTTCTTGTCGCGGACGATGTCGCGATAAGCCGTGTAGTCGCCGATCCACTCGTGATAGCGGCGCGTGAACTCGGCCGCGCTGCCTGGATCGACGAACAGCCCGTTGATCCGGTTCAGGGCCTCATACCCGGAGGTGCCGTGGGTCGGCCAATCGGCCGGGAAGTTTTCATCGAAGCCGAGGATCTTCTCCACGACGACATAGAGCGCGGGCGGGCGCTTCGGATCTCCTGGATGGGCGGCGATCAGCTCGCGGAGGCGTGGCTCGAGTCCCGGCCAGGGGACGGACTCTGCGTTGGGACCGCCATCGTGCAGGCGTTGCGCGATGGCGAGGACGAACGCCTCCTGGAGCCGATCGAGATAAGTCTTCGGATCGAGCAGGCCATCGGGGTGGTCGATCCGCAGGCCGGTCCCGCCCTCGCGGGCGATGATCTTAAGGATCAGGGTATGCGTGGCCCGCAAAACCTCCTCGCGGTCGGTGCGCAACGCGGCCAGCGCGTTAATGTCGAAGAAGCGGCGGTAATTGATTTCGTCCGAGGCGACCCGCCAATAGGCCAACCGATAGGGCTGCGAGGCGAGCATCAGGTCCAGTGCGTCGAAGCTCCGAGGGTCCCCGGGGGTGCCGTTCAGATCGGCCAGAGACGTCGTGATCGCCTCTTCGATCGGGGTTTGCTCCGCCAGCAGCGTGCCGATCCGGCGCTTGATGATCTCCTTCTCGCGATGCCGTTCGGCGATGCGATCGGGGGTGGACTCGGTGTGCTCGGGCAGGTTCCGGATCGCGGTCAGGATGCTCTGGAACTCCAGCACGGCGTCGTGATCGGCCCCGAGCGCGGCCGAGATCGGCTCCAGGGCCGGCTCCAGGATGGCCTGATAACTCTTGGGGTCCAGGGGGAAGCGGTGGTCGTAGTACCGGACATGGAACGCCTCCGCCTCCCAGGCCACGCGAAGTTCGCCGCGTTCGAGCACCTCGCCATAGAGGTCGCCCAGAAGAGGCAGGAGCACACGGCCGCGGTTCTCGGGGCGCGTCGGCGCCCACCAGTCGATGTCGAAGTAACCGGCATAGGGGGAGGCCTGCCCGTTCTCAAGCACGTCGTTCCACCATGGGTTCTCGTTTCCGAGGATGCCCATGTGGTTGGGCACAACGTCCAGGATCAGCCCCAGGCCATGATCCCGGAGCGCCTCCAGCAGCGCTGAGTGCTCCTCCGGCGTCCCGATTTCGGGGTTGAGCAGTTGGTGATCGGTGATGTCGTAGCCGTGCGTGCTCCCCGGCACGGCCTTGAGATAGGGCGAGGCGTAGCAGTCCGATATGCCGAGGTCGGCCAGATAGGGCACGATCGCCATGGCGTCGCGGAAGGTGAAGCCGGCATGGAACTGGAGGCGATACGTCAACTCCGGCACGCCGCGCCGCCGCCCGAGTTCTTCGCGCGCCGCGGCGAACAGCTCAGCGGCGCAGGCGGAGTGATCCGGCGACGCTTCATGCTCCAGGTTCGTCTCAGTGAGCGTGGACACGATCGTTACCTCGTTTGGCAGGTGGTATGTAGTAGACCGGCGCAACTGCTGAAAAACGATGTTGCCCATGGTTCGACAAGCTCACCATGAGGTGTTCGACAAGCTCACCATGAGGTGTTTGACAAGCTCACCATGAGGTGCACTCACTAACCATGAGGAAGAGGTCATTGAAAACACTCGACCTCATCCTGCTCCAATCGAAGACCTCATTCCTTAGCCTGTCGAAGCCCTCATTCCTTAGCCTGTCGAAGACCTCATCCTGAGCCTATCAAAGCCTCATCCCTGAACCTGCCGAAACCCTCATCGTGAGCATGTCGAAGCCTCATCCTGGCCTGTCGGAGCCCTCATCCTGAGCCTGTCGAAGACCTCATCCTGAGCCTGTCGAAGACCTCATCCTGAGCTTGTCGAAGGATGAAGCCAAGATTCATGCTTTTCAGCAGCCTGCTAGAACTTATCCGCCATCAAAAAGCGGGCTCCAAGTTTTTGCTTTGTCGTGCATCTATCGGAAAATCGCTTCTCACTTTTCCGCACTCCAGCACTTAGAAGTGATCAACTTTTCTGCTTTCAATCGGTTCCGATTTGGTCCTGCCGTGTCACGGCTCACGAATGGGAGTTCGTTTATGCTGGGGGACGGGCGGCTCGGGCTTGCGGGCCTCGCGGCGCAGGGTCTCGAGCTGTGCCCTCGAAACCGGCTGCCGGGCCTCCTCTTCCGCCCGGGTAAAGAGAACGGCCAGCGAGCGATCGCGGAGTTCGAATTGATCGCCGCCCGGCATGGGGTTCGCCTCGCCGTCGTCCTTGGATGTGTCCAGGGCCAGTTCCCAGACCTGCCCCGATTGGGTTTCGGGCAGCGTGAAGAGAATGGGCTCGTGGTGCGCGTTGAGCAGGATCAGCGCCGTGTCGTCCCTGATCGGCTCGCCCCGTTCGTCGACGTCGCCAATCAGGTCGCCTGCCAGCCTCACGCCCAGGCTCTTGACATAGCCCCGGCCCCAATCCTCGTCCGACATCTCGCTGCCGGAGGGTTCGAAGAACGAGATATCCTTGATGTCCGTGCCGCGCAGCGCCCGCCCCTGGAAGAACTTCCGCCGCTGGAAGACCGGATGTTCCTGAAAAAGCCGGCAGACCTTCTTGGTGTAGTCCAGGAGCGCCTTACGGCGGTCGTCGAGGTCCCAGTCCAGCCAGGTTAGCTCGTTGTCCTGGCAATAGGTGTTGTTGTTGCCCCGCTGCGTGTGCCCGATCTCATCGCCGGCGAGGAGCATGGGCACGCCCTGCGAGAGCATCAACGTGGCCAGCATGTTTCGCTTCTGCCGGTCGCGCAGCGCGATCACCTCGGGGTTGTCGGTCGGCCCCTCGACTCCGCAGTTCCAGCTATCGTTGTTGCTGGAGCCGTCGCGGTTCTCCTCACCGTTGGCCTCGTTGTGCTTCTCGTTGTAGGAGACGAGATCCTCGAGCGAGAAGCCGTCATGGCAGGTAATGAAGTTGATGCTCGCGTGCGGGGCGCGGCCGGTCTGCTGGTAGAGGTCGCTGGAGCCGGACAGCCGGGTCGCGAATTCCGAGACCGTGCCGCCGTCGCCTTTCCAGAACTGCCGGACGTTATCGCGGTACTTGCCGTTCCACTCGGTCCATAGGATAGGGAAGTAGCCCACCTGGTAGCCCCCGGGACCGACGTCCCATGGCTCGGCGATCAGCTTCACCTGCGACAGGATCGGGTCCTGATGGATGATGTCGAAGAACGCCCCCAGGCGATCGACCTCGTACAGCTCTCGGGCCAGTGTGCTGGCCAGGTCGAAACGGAACCCGTCCACGTGCATCTCCACGACCCAGTAGCGCAGGCTGTCCATGATCAACTGCAGAACCTGCGGCTGCTGCATGTTGAACGTGTTGCCGCAGCCGGTGAAGTCCATGTAGTAGCGCGGATCTGGCGCAAGGCGGTAATAGCTGGCGTTGTCGATGCCCCGGAACGAAAGCGTCGGCCCTTTCTCGTTGCCCTCGGCCGTGTGGTTGTAGACGACGTCGAGGATCACCTCGATCCCGGCCGCGTGCAGCGATCGGACCATCATCTTGAACTCTTTGACCGATGCCTCCGGGTCGGGCTGGGTCGCGTAACGCAGGTCGGGGGCGAAGAAGCCGAGCGTGTTGTAACCCCAGTAGTTGACGAGGCCCTTGTCGACCAGGAACCGGTCGTCGACCCGGTGATGCACCGGCAGGAGCTCGACGGCCGTGACCCCAAGGTCCTGCAAGTGCTGAACCGCGGCCTCCGAGCCCAGTCCGGCGTACGTGCCCTGCAATCTTTCGGGCACGCCCGGCATTCGCTTGGTGAACCCCTTGACGTGGACCTCATAGATGAACGTCTTGTGCCACGGCGTCAGCGGCGGCCGGTCGTCTCCCCACGTGAAGGACGTATCGACGACGGCCCCTAGCGGGGCGAACGCGGCGCTGTCGCGCTCGTCGAGCGTCAGGTCCTTGTCGTCGTGGTGCAGCTGATAGCCGAAAAGCGCATCATCCCACTTCAGGCGCCGGCCAATGGCTTTGGCATAAGGGTCCAGGAGCAGCTTCTTCGGGTTGAACCGATGCCCGTTCTGCGGCTCGTACGGCCCATACACGCGGTAACCATACAACTGGCCCGGGATGATGTCCGGGAAGTAGTTGTGCCAGACATGCGCCGTCTGCTCGCTCAGCTCGAAGCGCGCCAATTCCTTGGTGGCATCTGGTCCCTCGAAGAGGCAGAGTTCGACTTTCGTGGCGTTCTCCGCGAACAGACTGAAGTTCACCCCGGCCCCATCCCAGGTGGCTCCCAGGGGAAAGGGCCGGCCGGGCCAGATGCGCATGAAGGAAACTCCATCGAGGTCGTATCTGTAGAAAAAGATCGGGGATGATCCCAATCGGATGGGCGCCCCCTTTTTAGTGCTCAATTTTCCTGGCAGGATGCTGAGAAAGCCTGAAAACGTGGCTTCATCCTTCGACAGGCTCAGGATGAGGCTTCGACAGGCTCAGGATGAGGTTCGAGTGTTTTCAATGAGTTGATCCTCACGGCGAGCTTGTCGAACGCCTCATGGAACTTGTCGAACGCCTCATGGCGAGCTTGTCGAACCCTCATGGTGAGCTTGTCCCCCCTCATGGTGAGCTTGTCGAACCATGGGCAACATCGTTTTCAGCAGCCTGCCAGTTATCGATTTCTCACGACTATTTTTTGCCGCCGTGCGACACGTGGGCCTTCGCCGCCTCGGACGCATGGTGTGACGCGTGCAACGTGTGAGCGTGCGCGGTATGAGCATGATGAGCGGCTGCTTCCTTGTGATGCTGCGCGGCGAGCGTGTGATGCTCGGCTGCTTTCGTGTGATGACTGTGAGCCGGATATTCGTGGGACGCTTCTTTAGCCATGGGGCCACTCCATTGTTGTTCGTCTTAAACTCCACGGCAATTTATCAGTTCCCTGCAAAACGCGAACTCGCAAGGCAACTCTGTTTGATCCCCCTTTTTTGCGTGGAACCTTTATCGGTCGGAGCCTTGGCTTCGCCGCGATATCCGACAACTGGATGAGAAATGAAACCTGGAAAGGATGTTGCGACACGCCCTTTGGGCGTGGTGGTGACCGGGGGAACTGCCGGGCTTGGGCTGGCGATGGCAAGGATGTTCCTCATCGCCGGAGACCGCGTGGTCATCTGCGGACGTGACCACAACCGGCTCGAAGCAGCGCTTGGGCAGCTTCGGACCGAGGCGCCCGCAGGCGAGGTGCATGGCATGGCCTGCGATGTGTCCGCGCCCGGCGAGGCTGCGGCATTCGTGTCTTATGCCGTCTCGAAACTTGGCGTTATCGACCGTTGGATCAACAACGCCGGCACGGCGGGGCGCCTCAAACGCCCGCTTTGGGAACTGGCTCCGGACGACATCGACGAAACCTGCCGGACAAATCTTTGCGGTACGATGATGCTTTGTGCCGAGGTTGTGCGGGTGATGCTGCGTCAGCCGTTCGAAGGGAGCGAGCCATCGTTCCACATCTTCAATATGGGGTTTTCGGCTGCGGGTGTTCGATCTTCTCCGACGGGGGCCGCTCATCGCGCCTCGAAACGGGCGGTGGCGCTTATGACCGGCTTCCTTGCCGCCGAACTCAAAAAGGCAGGCGTCGGCGCCATCGGCGTGCATGAACTGAGCCCCGGCCTGGTCCTCACCGGTCTCCTGCTCAAGGATTCGGGAATTCGGGAACGCATCGTGTTCAATGCGGTTGCCGAAACGCCCGAAACTGTCGCGGCGGCGATGGCGCCAAGAATTCGTACCGTGAGCGGTTCAGGCCGGCTTTTGAGGTATCAGCCGGTCATCCTGATGATTACAAAAATCATCGCCTCGAAGTTCGGTTATCGCAAGGGGCGTTTTTTCGACGATGAAGGCCGCCGGCGTTCCCCTTGATCATCGACGCCGCCGTTCACGGACGTTCCGAGGGCAAACCGCCAGCCTCGCCAGGCAGCACCAAGCTGCTGCCGGCCTAACGCATTCACTCAAAAATTACCATCGCGGTTGCGCAATTTTAATTCAATCAACAGCATAAAGAAGAAATTTTTGCAAAAGCAACAGGATGGCGATGCATTGGATCAAGGCGTTCGAGAGAGATGCTTATATGCTTACTCATAGGCTGCTTTACCAAACAAAGCCAATCTTCACCGAATTTTAAGCGACGCCTCCCCGATAAGGCGGGCTCATGACGAGTTTTCCGTCAATTTAACGGCATAGGCGCCTTTCTCCTGCTGCGCGAGCGGCAGCCGAATGTCGCAGATGACGCCGAACGGCGCAAAATCGAGCCTCGCATCGCCGCCCAGGGCATGCTGCAGGCTGCGTTCGATGAGGATTGAACCGAAGCCGCGTTTCGCCGGAGCCGCAACCAGCGGACCGTTGCTCTCGACCAACCGGAGCCGGAGCTCCGGCAGGCCGTCATCCGTGATAACCGACCACACCGTTGCCAGATTGCCCCTCGGGTGGGACAGGGAGCCGTGTTTGCGGGCGTTCGTGCCCAGCTCGTGCAGCTCGAGCCCCAAGTGAAGCGCAGTCTGCGGCTCGAGCTGGACCTGCGGTCCGATGCAAGAGACGCGGTTGTCCCCGTCGCCAGCGTCGACCGTCAGCTGATCTTTGATAAGCGTGGCAAGGTCGGCGCCCTGCCAGCTTGATCGCGTCAACTTTTCCACGAAACCGGCGGGGTCGGCTGTGCCGCTTAGCGTCTGCATGGCGATCGCCTGCACATTGGCGAGTGTGTTCTTGAAGGTCTCATCCGCCCGCAACACGAGATAAGGATGCGGCGTCGTTTCGAAGAGGAGCCTGAAAATCTCGTCAGTCACGCCGGAATGAGCCTCCAACCCCCATCACCATGCCTATAATATAGATGTCATGGAACGGTTGAACTTATAAAGTTGGATAACCGGGACTTGCAACCATACGAGGCGTCTTTCAAAACGGCCGGAGGCGGCAAAAGCTTCACTGCCTGCGCTTTGGCAAAAGAGCGGACCTCCCCCAATCATGAAAACCGGGGCTCAATTTCCAGCGTCAGGGAAACCGGTCCTGTCGCATGTCTGTGGACAGCGGACGCTGTGCCATATGCAATGCCTTTCAGGGGAGCGACACTAGAAAAAAGTACGATTCGAAAGTGTCGATGTTGCTGGTTAATTGCGCCGGGTCGATCGCCACCAGCCGTTTGTGCGAAAAGGGAGCGAAGATTCGCCTGTAGCGCGCGGGAATATGAACTTGGCCCAGCCCGGCTTTTAGCGAAGCGAGTAGAAATGAGATGACACATTTAGACTTGGCCTATCCCTTATGTGGCTTTCTGGTTGGCACATTGATTGGCTGCACCGGGATTGGCGGAGGCTCCATGATGACCCCGTTGCTGATACTTTTTTTCGGTGTGCACCCGCTATCCGCAGTTGGCACCGATCTTTTGTATGCGGCGGCCACCAAGGCAACGGGCACAAAGATCCATGCGAAAAGGGGGAATGTTGAATGGCCCGTCGTTGGGTACTTGGCACTGGGCTCCGTGCCAGGCTCTCTTGCCACGATCTATGCCATGACGCGACTGCCCGCCAGAAGCCCTGAACTCACGCATTTGGTCACAATTGCTATCGGAGTGGCGCTGGTTCTAGCCGCTTTGGGGCTTCTCTTCGGACAAGGCTGGCGAGCCGAAAGCAAAGTCACCGACGCACAACCCTATGCCTATTCCGGCGCCAAACCTCGCTTAACCGTGCTTCTTGGTCTGTTTCTTGGCGTTGTCGTCTCCTTGACTTCGGTTGGCGCCGGAGCGATCGGTATCGTGGTCCTTCGCTCTTTGTATCCTCGGCTGCCCGTAGTCCGTCTCGTGGGGTCCGATATTGCCCATGCCGTTCCCTTGACCTTGCTTGCAGGCGGCGGGCACTGGTTGATGGGCGATGTGAATTGGTCCCTGTTGGGTTCCCTTCTGATCGGATCCATTCCCGGGATCATCCTCGCCAGCCGCTATGCGCACTTGGTTCCGGAACAGGTCCTGAGGCGGGTACTGGGTGTGGTTCTTCTCGCTGTCGCGGCGCCGATGGCGGCTTCTTGATTGTCTCGACCCGCTGAGGAGGTCCCGTCGGCCATGCTGGTTCGCGAGGAGTGCCATCTAACGCGTATGCCGAGTGCGCCTGAATTTGCGGGGCTGGCTGCTCCGATGCTGAGCAATCTTCTTGGAAACGCTTGCCAGAATAGGTTATGTACTCTCCCTCTGCGTGCTTGTCATGGGAGAGGCGGGCAAATCTATCTGCGATAAGAACGGGGAGGACGGTCGGTAAATTATCGGCTACTTCATCGGCACACGCTCAATGTTTCGAAGATACGCATGACACTTCAAATTCCGATTTATGCCTGGGCTCTCGCGATTCTGATTGGACTGGCCGGTTTATCGGCGCGGGGCGGTACGGCAAAATCCTACATGCAAAAGGAGACCGATACCCGGCTGGCCGGAAATGCCCCCGACAGCGGGCCTCAAGTAGCTTCAGTCTATGATCGACTGATGGATCAATTGTGGCGCGGAACCGCCAGCTTTCGTCCTTACGTTAGCTTTCAGATCCAGACAATTCCTGACAAAGGACGGCCGTTCTTTAATGGCATGAACGAGGGAACACAGATCGTTCCCATGAACGGGACGTGGTACTTATTCAGCCGCGAATATGATTTCGCTCCCCGTCCCCCGGCATGCCGCGCTTTCTCTCGTATTGTCGTCAGAAAGAGCACGGACCAGGGGCATAACTGGTCGAGCGAGGTCGTCATTGCCCAACCAAATCCAGCAAGGGGAGAGTGCGCGCTGACCGACGGCCACGCCTATTGGGACAGCGACACCCAGACATGGCACTACCTTTCACAAATGCTGTCAGCCAACAGGGGCATTTGGAACATTGATCATTTTAAACGGCAAGACCTCGATCCCATGGGGACATTTGAACCCGATCCCGGCAATCCTGTGATAAAAAGCGGTGCCTTGTGGAGCCAAATCTGTAGCTCCGGCGCGGCCTGCCCGCCCGCTACTGCCCAAGAAGGGACACCTGAAATAGTCCAGAAAATCGATGGATATTACTATGTCACCTTCCACGGTGCCCATTTGATAAAAAAGGGAGAGCCGCCCACTGTCGCAGGCTATCGCGGCATCGCAAAGACGCGCGATTGGCGCACATGGATCACTTCGGACAGCGATATCTCAGGGAATGTTATCTGGTCACCTAGAGACTGTCAGAACTGGAAAGTCACATGGAATCGGGAAACCGGCTGCATCGGAGGCGGCCATGCCAGCACCCTTATAACCCGGGATTACGCCTACATGTTGATAAAGTCGGCAGACACTAGCCTCCATTGCATAGCAGGACAACTTTGGGCAATTGGCCTTGTCCGAGCCCGCCGTGTTGAAGCAAGCGGGCACTGGCAGGAGTGGGCGGCGAACCCACTACTAAAAAACGAGAATGGCGGACCTTGCTCCGTGCAATATCCTCGTTTATTCAAAGACAAGGGCCAGATTTATCTAAGCTACTGGACATTGGGCTCAAGAGGCGCACATGATTCCGATACAATTTTCCACATTACTCGATTACTACCAACACAATAGGGTCAAGCACCAAGGGGATAGTTCGTGGTACGAAGGTATCATGCATGATTGCGATGCGTGATCGCAACGAAAGCGGGCATTAATGGCTGTGAAGCCGGACATCTTTGTTATTGAGAACCCAATCGTAAAGCTGCACATCTTCTTTATTGATTTCTCTTATATAGTTTATATCATCGTTAGAAAGCTCGCTGAAATACTCTGTCTCTGCCGCGTTCCGGCGTTCCAACTTAGGGACAATTCTTGAGCCGAGTAGGCGTGCCAACTCCGCGGTCATAAAGTCTAATTCATCGACAGTGAAAAGTCTTGGCCTATATTCCTCTATTGCCGGTCGCGCCCCTAGAAATGAACGTTGGCAAGAAAGATACCAGCATTGATGGTTATTTATCTCACCAAAAAATAAACGGCTGCTTTGTGCAGCCTGAACTATGCTCTTTCCTGCTACCTCTTTACGCAAAGGATGATTTTTGTCACGAACGGCCACATGATTGAAATGCGATGCTACGCGTGCAATCGGCTCTCGAACAACGGAGAAGACCTCATCCTCAGGGGTCAAAAAAGGTTTGATCTGTAAATAGTCAAAATGACCGCCGTAGACCCGACAAAGATCGCGGTTCTCTGGGTTGCCGAAGAAGACACTCGGGGTGTTATTCGGACCATACCAACCCACTTTGCGGTCGGTTATTTCGTTGAACCAATCATAAAGAGAGGTCCCGGCTGTCTTAGGTATGTGCAAAAAGATTATCATCTGGCTCTATGCTCCTCTAACTAAGCATGAAGTGCTATTCACGTCCGGGAAAAACAATTCATTATGACATCGGAATAAATGCAATGTCTTCTATGCGCGTACGAGGCCCATAGGTATTCAGGAAAGCAGGTATGTCCGTTATCTCTAGGCCAGTTCCATCTGCCTTGTCGCGTTCCAGCAAAAATAATCGATAGTTCAGAAACCGAAAGCGCTCCAGATAGTCAGACGGTTCAACTTTGGAAACACGCTGAAGCATTTCTGGAGAGAATTCAGATGAAATTACCGGGCGATATTGTTTAACGAGCTCCCATGCTCCGTCAAAAACAAGCCCCTCAGCGCCCTCAACGTCAATCTTTATCAAATCAACGCGTTCTTGAATTAATTGGTCCATGCGGAATGTGGGAATAACAATGCATTGGGGGCTTTGTAAGACTTCAATGTCGCTTCGCAGCAATCCACCATTGGACCCCATATGCGTTGAGAAAAACGCATTTCCCATGCAGTTCGAAAGAGCAACGCCGAATAGGCGCACATTGGTGGAATTGTTTTGTTTAATATCTAGAAATAACAAGCGGAGGTTTTCAGAATTGGGCTCGAAGGCTATTACACTTCCAGAACTCTCCAACCAACTTTGACGCCATCATAGTAAAGAACCCGATGTTCGCACCGATGTCGGCAACCGTCATGCCGGGGCGAACATGCTTACGTATAAACGCTGTTACGTGTGGCTCGTAGCATTTATAACGCAAAATAGGCAATCCAACAGAACTATCTGCCAAATCGATTGCAAGTTGAAAGTCGCCCAGATCGGCAAAAATTATATCCTCTGCGGCAAAATGGCAAAGCAGCGGTGTACTCAGCCGCTGACGATCAATTGCTCCAATAATGCGTCGCATCGATGCGTGAACGCGCCCTTTATTGTGTAATTCGATATCATTGATGAGATGAGCATACATCTCCGGCATATCTTGGTCATAAATGACAGAAAAAGAGTTTTTGCGTTGATAGACATGCGACCCCCATTCGCTAAAGAGTGCTTTTCGGCTGTTGCTCGAAGAATTTCCGATACTCGCTTTTGGAGCAAGCCGATAAACTTGCTACTCCCCGGGCGTCATTTTATTCGTTCTTTCTGCTCTCTTCGTTCGTTTTGGCTTCTCGCATCTCGCTACCTTTGTCAGTGTTATTGCAGGCTATGCAACTTGGCCTCAATAGCTTCTCTAAGGTGATTTTCTCGAGGATTTTCACCCGCGCCAGCGCATCGCTGCTTTCGCAATAGGCGACAGCGCCAAGGCCCACGAAGACTTCACGCTTGTCAATTCTTGCAAAGGGACCGGTGCTTAAAAGCATGATGGAGACGTCGCCGTCAGGCCCGGTCTTGCCTTCGGCAATATACCAGCACTCCTCGGCTCGGAGATTACCAATGGTGCTGCTCATCCCGCCAGTATCTATTTTTACGGATACTTTCTCGCTATCAGTAGCGGGCGGCAGCAGCAAAGATAGGTATATTGCCACCTCTGTATAGGGTGGGAGTCGCGTAGCAAAGACAAGCGTCGCGCGGCGCGATGAAGTCCAACATCCCCAAGACTCAACAGCGTTCCAACCAGTTCTTCGGGTCGACCCGAGATATGGCAGGACCAAATTGAGCTGATCGCGCCGTTTGACCTCCGCTCTTCCCATGCCGACAATATCGGCAGCCTCGATCAAGCATTTGCGGAGAGGATCATTGGCATTTGAGGTTTCCGTAACAGCATCAAAAAACTCCGTTGAGAACTGGAGCCACGCTTTCGGCTTGTATGAGGTCGCAACCTGATTGGTCCAACGTTCAAGCTCCTGTGGGCTCTCGATCAATTCGCGAACCAAGTTATATCCCTCGTTCACGTCATCGGGATTTACGTAACGAGCGAACGCGCCACCCACCTCTGGCATTGAGGCGCGATCGGAACAGATGCACGGTTTGCCGTAGGCCAAGCTTTCCCCTACAGGCAAACCGAAGCCCTCTACGAAACTGGGAAATATTGTGAACATTGCGCGCTCGTAAAGCTCGCTTAGCTCGAAGTCCGTTACCTCACTAAGAATTCGCAAACGCCCCCCAAGATGGTCAGAGCAGTCAAGGTATTCTTGAAACAGCTTGATATCCCAGCCCATTTTGCCAACAAAAACAAGAATTCGGAATATTTAAAACCCCGTTCTTTAGGAGTTTCTCCCAAATACGAACCATATACATATGGTTTTTACGGACTTCGATAGTGGCAACGCACAAGACGTACGGCTCTCCCAGGACATCGCGAACGGCCTGACTGAGCGCTAACCCCGTATGTCCGCTGAGAGACGCGAGTTCTGTTGCAAGTGGCACCGCCTTAACTGGCAAATTAAAGTTCATGCGCTCTCGCATAAACTGCCGCACGTCCTCAGCGACGAACTCGGAATTGGTTAGTACGCCGTTTGCAAGCATCAACGCTTCAACAAGTGCATGTCTGAACGTCAGGGTCGCAGCTTCGTGAACAAACTCGGGGTGACTGATCTGGATGAGATCGTGAACAAACAATACGAAAGCTACCCCACTCTCGCGAAGACGCCGCAACATGTCGAAATGCGCGTAAATCCAGAAAGCGCCAGCAATAGCAAAGATGTCTCCCTTCTTTGGTTCTACCAGCTTCCGAGAAGCAAACACGGCGTCGATTGCCTTGTCTAGGCGCGGACGATCAGCGCCAGCTTCGCGCAAGGCCTGAAGCATTCTTAAAACTAGGGTCTTGTTTACAGCGAAGACCAGCATGTTGTCGTATTCTGGAACAACAGGTACGATATTAATACCTTTATTGTCTTTCAAGTAAGGTTCTATATTGTAAAGCAGATTAGCGACGACACGCTGAATCCCGCTAAGCGATGCATTAGTCCTCGCATACGCAATCAAATCCGTCATATCCAAATATATAGTTTTAGATGTCTGGATACCTTGTCCAGCATCTATCGTCGAAAGGTCTGCTTGAAGACCGACGAGCTCGGAAATCGCGTCCTCGTTCGATGGATTTAGTTCATATGATCTTATGTAGGCCGAAATGGCTCCTTCCCGGTCGCCCGCCAGTTTTAGGAGGTGCCCCCTGTTCAGGTGAAGGTCGAAGTCTTTGGGCTGGAGTTCTACAGCCTTATCGTACGCTGCGAGCGCTTTATCGTAAGTGCCACAATCTTTATGAGCGTGTCCGAGTTGAACCCAAATTGCAAAATCGCCCGGGTTGTCCTGTAAATAGGCGGTGTAGTTCTCTATCGCCTCGCCCCAATTACCCAAATCCCGCGCCCTGTCTCCGGCGTTACGTAAGGAAGCACGAGACATCGTGTTTCGCGCGGTGCCCGCAATTAAGCTCAACGGATTCATTTACATTGCCCTTGGCTGAAAATACTGACAGCGGAAACCATAGCGACATATAAAGTAGCTACTTAACTTCTCCATAGACATATTCCATTTGCCCATTTCGCCCACACGCAACGAAGAGCGCTAAGCCGAAATTCATTCTCACGATTGGTTGTAAAATTAGTCCACTTCACAAGCCTTCTTGGCATTCCACACCTTGCAATTTCTCATCTTGACCGCGCAACGACGTGATGAAAGTGGCGCTCATCATATTCGCAAGCTGAATAACAGAAGCGCGGCGCTCTTCAAAGTGAGTCGCTGGTCGGACATCGAAAACTGTGGATATTCTAGAATGAAGCAAAAAAACCAACCGAGAACATCGCGGGGAAAACCACAACTTCTTGTGGATTATTGTTCGTAGGGTTTCATTGAGCCTGCCGGAGCTGGTTATGGTTTCGAATTTACCAGCACCTAATATTCAACCTTAAGTAGAGCGTAGCCTTCGGTCTCAACTGATCGATGGCAAAGCATCTAGAGATGGAAGGGATGTGTATGTCTTCAAGGCAACTAAGCGACCTTGAGAACGAAAGCATTGAGATCCTTCGCGAGGCAGCAGCCGAGTTCGATAATCCTGTCATGTTATATTCCATCGGCAAGGATTCCTCGGTCCTTCTCCATCTCGCCATCAAAGCGTTCTATCCTTCTCCGCCGCCATTTCCATTGTTGCATATTGATACGACTTGGAAATTCAAGGAGATGATTGCCTTCCGAGACGAGACCATTTCGCGGAATAATCTCAAATTGATCGTTCACATCAATCAGCATGGTCTTCGCGAAGGAATCGGTCCCATTTCGCATGGCAGCGCCATCCATACAGCCGTCATGAAGACAGAGGCTTTGCGTGAAGCCCTTGATGCGCATCGCTTCGACGCGGCAATAGGAGGCGCTCGCCGAGATGAAGAGAAATCGCGTGCCAAAGAGCGGATATTCTCACATCGCACCAGTGCTCACCGGTGGGACCCACGAAACCAGCGCCCTGAACTGTGGCGCCTGTTCAACACGAAGCTGCGCGCCGGCAATTCCATGCGCATCTTTCCATTATCGAATTGGACCGAAAGAGATGTGTGGAGCTATATCGCTGCCGAGCGAATTCCCGTCGTCCCGCTCTATTTTGCCAAGCCCCGACCAGTTGTCGATCGCGATGGCATGCTAATCATGGTCGATGACGACAGGCTGCCCTTAGAGCCGAAGGAGACCCCGCAACTTCTCAAAGTGCGGTTCCGGACGCTCGGGTGCTATCCCCTGACGGGCGCAATCCGCTCAGACGCGGACACAGTAACTTCCATTCTTAGAGAACTGGAACGTTCACGGAGTTCCGAACGGCAAGGGCGCCTCATCGATCACGATGAGAGCGGATCGATGGAACGGAAGAAGCAAGAGGGGTATTTTTGATGCAGTCGCAAGAAGAAGTTACCCCTCACACTGAAGAACTCCACGACCCGCGCTCCAGTGACGAGCGTGGAGTTCTTCGCTTTCTAACGTGCGGCAGCGTCGATGACGGCAAGAGCACTTTGATTGGCCGCCTCCTTTACGATTGTAACCTTATTCCCGATGATCAGCTTGGGGCCGTTGAAAAGGATAGTCTACGTTTTGGGACTACGGGTGGTGTTGACCTCGCTCTTCTCGTCGATGGGCTCCAGGCTGAGCGGGAGCAAGGCATCACCATCGACGTAGCCTATCGTTACTTTGCGACCTCGCGCCGGGCATTCATTGTGGCCGACACACCCGGCCACGAGCAATACACGCGCAACATGGCAAGTGGCGCATCGACATCCGAACTTGCTGTCCTGCTTGCCGATGCCCGTAAGGGAATTTTGCCTCAGACGAGGCGTCATAGCCACATTGTGTTTCAGCTGGGCATCGAGCATGTCGTGCTTGCTGTGAACAAAATGGACATCGCCGGCTTCTCGGAGGAAGTATTTTCGAACATCGCCGCCGAATATCTCGAGTTTGCGAAAAGTCTTGGCTTGGCTAAAGTCACTGTCATCCCAGTTGTTGCGCGCGATGGCGACAACGTTACGGTTTTGAGCCGGCGTATGCCCTGGTACCGAGGACAAACGCTTCTCTCATTTCTCGAAAATGTGGAGGTCGGCGCTGCTAGAAAAGAGAGCCCATTTCGTTTTCCGGTACAATGGGTTAATCGGCCAAACGGCGATTTTCGAGGCTTCTCCGGTACCGTCGTCGGCGGCTCTTTGAAGCGTGGGGATGACGTCCTTGCCCTGCCATCGGGGCGGTTCACGAGGGTTCGCAAAATCATCACCCATGCCGGGGAACGTCATGAGGCTGGTCCAGGGGATGCTATCACCGCAGTTCTCGCGGACGAGATCGATTTGAGCCGCGGGGACATGCTCGTCGCACCGTCAAACCCCCCTGCGGTGGCGGATCAGTTTGCCGCTCATCTGATCTGGATGGACGACGATAAGATGATGCCGCACCGATCCTATTTAATTCGTTGCGGCACACAATGGGCAGCGGCCGAAATTACCTCGATCAAACACAAGATTAGCATCGACACTCTTGAGCATATCAGCGGCGATACGCTGGAACTCAACGAACTGTGTGCCTGCAACATCTCAACAAATCGGCCGCTTATCTTCGATCCCTATTTTGCAAATCGAAAAACCGGCAGCTTCATTCTCGTGAACAGGCTGACCAATCAGACAGCAGCAGCGGGCATGATCATGTTTGCGCTTCGCCGCGCCACCAATGTCACTTGGCAAGCAACTGATGTTACAAAGCCTGAGCGAGCAAAGCTCATGCGCCAAAAGCCGTGTTGCCTGTGGTTCACGGGGCTTTCCGGCGCCGGAAAATCCACGATCGCCAATCTATTGGAGCAACGGCTGTTCGCCGCCGGGCGTCACACATACATCCTCGATGGGGACAACATACGACACGGGCTCTGCCGCGATTTGAGCTTTTCCGATGTGGATCGCATCGAAAACATCCGCCGGGCTGCTCATGCCGCGCGTTTAATGGTCGATGCCGGGTTGATTGTGCTGACCGCCTTCATATCGCCTTTCAAGGCTGATCGCAGCATGGCTCGGGAACTCTTTGGTGAAGGAGAGTTCATCGAGATTTTCATGGACACGCCGCTTCAAGACTGCGAACGGCGCGATCCGAAAGGACTTTATCAAAAAGCGCGCCGCGGCTTAATTCCCAATTTCACCGGCATCTCCTCCCCTTATGAGGCGCCGGAAAATGCGGAAATCCACCTGAAATGCGGCGACACCTCCCCCGATGAGATCGTTGAGCAGGTGATCCAGCAGCTTCGACGCTTGGGGATTTTGTAAGCCAAAATAGTGTGGAGGAAGATACAGGGGGTCAGAGTTGTCTGAGCGCTATGATCGGCTGCAAGGCGGATGCACGCTTGGCTGGATAATAGCCGAAGAACACGCCCACTGTGCTCGCAAGCACAACCGCAATTGCAACAATCCATGGTTGGATAAGGATGGGCCAGTCGAAACTGTTGGCTATTCCCCAAGCTGCTACCGACCCGCTGAAGACCCCTAGAACGCCGCCTACGGTGCATATGACGACAGCTTCGAGGAGGAATTGCCGCCGAATGTCCCGGGGGCGCGCGCCCACGGCAAGCCTGAGCCCGATTTCCGACGTTCTCTCGGTTACGCAAACGAGCATAATGTTCATGATGCCGATCCCACCAACGACGAGCGAGACCGCGGCGATCGAACCGAGAAGTATCGAAATGGTGCGCACCAACTCCTGCTGCGCCGCAAGCGCCGAAGCGGCTGATGTGACTGTAAAGTCGTCGTCTTGGGCGGCCAATATCCTGTGGCGTACCTTCAGCAGCGACGTGATGTCCTGGATTGCGCCTGGGATCGCGTCGTCCGACTTCGCACTCGCTATGATATAAGCGACGGCGTCGCGATTGATCGTGTTCGCGCTACCCAAGAGTCGCCGTGTTGCCGTCGAAAGCGGCACGAAGATGACATCGTCCTGACTCTGGCTGTTCCCGGTTGCGCCTTTTTCCTCAAGCACTCCAAGAACGCTGAAGGGTGTATTGAGAATGCGGATAATTTGGCCGACAGGTTCCTCGTCTGCGAAAAGCTTTTCAGCGACGGTTGAGCCCAGGATGGCGACCTTGGCAGCGGCCTCATCCTCCTCCGGCACAAACATGCGGCCTGACTTCAGCCGCCATTCCCGGACCTTGAAGTGATCCGGCGTTGTACCGTTGACCGTGGTTCCCCAGTTCCGGCTCCCATGCACAACCTGGGCGTTCCCGAAGACGGAGGGAGCAGAAAGAGCCACCAGGGGAAGCTCTGCTATCGCTTTGGCGTCACCGGTGGAGAGGATGCCCTTCGGCGCATCGGCCCCGCGCACTCCGTCCTTGATTTTCGTCGCCGGGTTCACAATCAGCACATTAGCGCCGAAAGCGCGGATCTGATCGATGACGCGAGCCCGTGCTCCCGCTCCGATGGCGGCCATGCAAACCACACAGCCGACCCCGATCACGATACCAAGCATCGTTAGGAGACTTCGGACGGGATTTGCCGTAAGTGCGTCTGTCGCCATTCGGAGAGCGTCGCGCATTCTCATGTCACGGCCTCGTTGACATAGGAGACAGGGTGAATGCTACGGGATGGTCCGTCGGACACAAGCTGGCCGTCTTTCATGCAGAGCTTGCGCGACGCCTCCTGCGCGACGCCGTGATCATGAGTGACCATCACGACTGTGCGGCCCGCGCGATTGATATCCTTGAGTATGTCGATGACCGCCCGGCCGGAGACGCTATCAAGCGCTCCTGTAGGCTCGTCCGCCAGGACAATCGATGGCTCGGAGACGGTTGCTCTTGCAATGGCAACGCGCTGCTGTTCGCCGCCGGAAAGCTCCGGCGGAAAGCGATCGCTCTTTCCAACAAGGCCAAGAGCGTCAAGCGCTTGCTGCGCCCGCCTTCGGCGTTCACTTGCGCCGATGCCGGCATAGATGAGGGGCAGTTCAACGTTACCGATAGCGGTGAGACGCGGGAGCAGATGATAAGCCTGAAAGATGAAACCGATGCGCGTGTTACGGATCCGCGCCAATTCATCGTCGTTCAGACGGCTGCAGTCCGCATCCTCGAAAAAGAGTTGTCCCGAAGTGGGGCGGTCCAGCAGCCCCAAAATGCCCATAAGGGTCGACTTGCCCGATCCCGACGGCCCAACGATCGAAATGAACTCGCCGTCCTCGATTTGAAACGACGTGGGCTTCAAGGCTGTAGCGGTTGGCAGATCAGAGTTCGAACCGTAGACTTTGCTGATCTCGCGAGCCTGCAGCAACATTATCGTATTCCAACCTCATTGGGGGCTGGGAGGACCGAAGACACTTTCTCCGACGCTGTGTCGGTCCGGGTCTCGATCCGGGCGACCACGGTCATTCCTGGCAGGAGTGAATAGTCCTCGTTGCGTGCGGCAAGAACGACGGTGTAAGTCACCACATTCTGGACGACCTGTGGCGCTTTGCGGATTTGGGTTACCTTCGCCGCGAACTCGCGACCGGGAAAAGAGTCCACCGAGAAGGTGGCTTTCTGTCCAACGGCGATTTTCGCGATGTCGCTCTCGTCGACCCTGGCCCAGATGTCGAGCTGCCGCAGATCTGCCGCAACCACGAAGAGCGTATGAGCCTCGAGCGCCGAAGCCATTGTCTGGCCTTGTGTAACATTGCGTCCGACGATGACCCCGTCAATCGGGGACGTTATGCGGGTTCGCTCCAGATCGACGGTTGCGGCTTTCAACTGGGCCTCCAGTTGTTTCACTGAGGCGCGTGCCTTTTCCAGTTCAGCGGTGGTGCGGGTTACGTCGGAATGAGCGGCGGCGGATGCGTTTTCGTGGTTCTCCAATTCGACTTGCGCTTCCCGGAGGACGGCCCGGGCCGTGTCGCGGCGCGCTGACGAATCCTGGACATCAGCGGCGGGGGCGAAGTTCCGGTCACTGAGAACCGATTTTCGGTTCGTCTCGCGCGTTGCGGTATCCAGAGCGATCCTGGCCTTTTCGACGCGCACTTCCAGGATCTTCCGCTGCATCTCGGTTTGCCGGATGTCGATGGCGGCGTGTTCGAGACGCGCGGCCACGATGTGCTCGTCAGCCTTTGCGCTTTCCAAAGCCGCTTTCGCGGCATCCACCTCGGCCTTGTATTTGCTGTCGTCAAGTTGCGCGAGCAATTGGCCCTTCTTCACAATGTCGTTGAAATCCACGGCGAGATATGCGATCAGCCCGGAGAGCTGGGACCCGACCTCGACATTGATCGACGCGTTGAGAGTGCCTGTCGCGATCACTGTCTTGCTAATATCCGATGGTGCGATCGACTTCCCAACGTCGCTGGCAGACCCACTTGACGGAACGGGTGTGGGCGCGCGACTTGACCAGGCGATGGGGTCGATTAACACCAGTGAGGAAGCGAGCACAGTTGTGAATAGCGCAATGTTCGTCTTCGAATACATTTTCATCTTCGAACCTCGCGCCGGTCTGACCAGACCAGTGTAGAAGGAGTGCTGGCCTGTTTCTCCGCCGGCTTGTCCGCGATACTACCCCGCGGGCTCATCGCCTGTTGGACCGGATCGGATACGGTTGGCCAAAAAACGGAATGACAGCATGCGGATTGGTGAGGACAGGAAGTGGGTAGGCGATGGGTCCCCTGCTGCCTTGGTCACTCCCGTTTCCGTTTCCGTTTCCGTTCCCGGTGTTTCCGTTGCCGCGCCCATTGCCTGAATTCAAGTTCCCGTTGCTGTTGCCAGAATTCAGGTTGCCGTTTAAGTCCCCGACGTTTCCGTTTCCGTTGAGATCCCCGGCGTTGCCGTTCCCATTGAAATTCCCGACGTTTCTGTTGCCGTTTAAGTTCCCAGAGTTGCCGTTTCCGTTTCCTACACCGACATTGCCGTTGCCATTGCCATTTCCTCTGCCCTGAGCAAAGGCTGTATCGGCCGCAGCGCCCAGAGCCAGAACTATTACCGATATTGCCAGGAGCCGTTTGCGTTCCATCTGATCATCCTTTGGTCCGGTGACGTCACGGCCCGATGTTTCCGTTCCCGTTCAGGTTGGATTTGTCGCAGACTTAGTGATGTCACTATGGGCCGATGTTTCCTCTTCCATTCAGATTTCCGTTGAACGCCCCTGTGTTGCCGTTGCCGTTAAACATTCCGCCATTCAGGTTTCCGTTGAACGCCCCTGTGTTGTTGTTACCGCTTGTCAGGCTTGTGTTTCCATTTCCGTTGAAGGCGCCGACGTTGCCGGACCCGCCATTCGCAAAGCCGTAGTTCCCGTTGACGCCTTGATTGGGAGCGCCGTTGCCGTTGCCATTGCCGTTGCCGTTGCCTGTTCCTGTATTGAAGTTTCCGTTATTATTGCCGTTGCTTATGCCAACGTTGCCGTTGCCATTGCCATTACCATTGCCATAACTGACGACTGGTGTCAGCTGAGGCGCTGCAGTCGGCTCCGGAGGAACGGTTCCAACGAAATGTGATACTACAGCAATAGCGATTAAGTTCATCGGGTCCATTCTAAGCTCCCATGCGGCTTATTCTAAGCTGGTTGGTAATGGCCCGCCGGAGGTTGCCGTCCTCCGGCGAGGCCTTCTTCAATTAGCGATTGAGGTTGCCGTTTCCGTTGCCGCTCAATGCGCCCCAGTTGAAGTTACCGTTACCGTTACCGTTGCCGATGCCGAAGTTGAGGTTGCCGTTCAGGTTGCCGTTGCCGAACCCGACGTTGCCATTGCCGTTCAGGTTACCGTTGCCGATGCCGACGTTGCCGTTACCGTTCAGGTTGCCGTTGAAGGCGCCAGTATTACCGTTACCGTTGCCGTTACCATTGGCGATACCAACGTTGCCGTTGCCATTGCCATTGCCGCTGCCGACGGAGAAAGCAGAAGCGCCAGAGGACATGAGGCCAAGAGCGAGAGCAGCCACAAGGAGCTTTTTCATCTGATAAATCCCTTAGAGTGTCTTAGAGTGTGTTACCCGTCTTCGCCGATTTATCAGCGAGACTGGCCTGAGTATTCCTCGCTCCTCGCGTCTTCGAAAGCCGGTCTGATGCACTACACAGACAGCCTATACCGACGTCTTATTCATAGGATGTAGACCTATCGCCTTATCCGTTAGGTCTAGTACGCAAGTTGGCTGGTGTGGTGGTATACGGTTAGCGAGACGGTCGAAACTAAGACTAAAGCTTGACCACAGCAGGTCTCGGATGCGGAAAGTTGCATACATAAGATTGACAAGCACAGAACGCACGTCTACATTATAATCACTTAGTTCAAAAAGTAGGCAATCAGTCCTAAGCATCACAATTATTTGAGATAATATAAGATGCGCAAATCTATCACTGCCTCATTGTATATTCACCGAAACTAGGTATTAATAAAAAATTAACGTAGAATAGCAGCCCGGGAACCATAATGCAAAGATAGCTGCTTAAGGCAATCGTTTCCGAAGGTCCTGCGTAGGAGGTGCCGAATGCCGCGATTTCTTTTAATAGGTCATGGTGCGTGCAGAACAAGCCTTCTCATCCTTATTAGAATGAGCTTCTCCAAAGCTGAGATCCTAAAGACAGGAAATCTTCACGACGGGATTCCACATATCCATCACGATCGGCTCGACCTTGTGCTGGTCGATATCGATCAGTCAGGGCCACGCACGCTCGATACCCTGAAAACCGTAAGTGCAACCCATCCGGCTATCCGGTTTGCAGTCATGTCGATGTCCGACAGCCGCGACTGCATCTCTGAGAGCCTTGCCGGTGGTATGCATGGCTTTGTCTCGAAACGCCAATCGGACGAGGATATCATGTCTGCGATCAAGGAAATTTTATCGGGAGGTCTTTACGTCCCCTGGTCTTCGGTTAGAGGCCGCGGAGGGCAGCCAACCGGCGACCGCGATCGCATGCTCAAACTGACGCCCCGTCAGGAGCAAGTGCTTCGGCTGCTGTCTTTGGGAATGTCGAACAAGGAAATCGCACGGGCGCTACGGATCGCGGAGTCGACGACAAAAATCCATACCGCCATGCTCATGAGGACGCTCGGCGTACGGAACCGTACCGAGGCTGCTTTCCAGGCAGGAAAGTTACTGTCCGTGATTGAGCAGCCACATACCGATCCGTTTTCTCCGGAGGATTAAAGCTATGTTTTCGATCAATTTAATTATTTAAGCTCATCGGATGAGTTAATCTCTGCTCAAGTGCGGATTTGAGTTTTTCGATTATCTCTTCCTCAGTTTGGGGTTCTTCGAAACCGAGTTCGGCGCGCGTTACGCCGGCAAGTGCCTCAAGCGCTGGAATGATACCCTGCAGCAGTCTGGATGCAGTGCAGCCTTGCTTTCGCTCGTAGCTATGCTCTTCGGACACCGCCATGAGGAGTTCTTGAAGCGGCGCTAACGCCCTGAGGGCGAAAATCAAAGTCTCCCGCGCTGTTACAGGACGCTCCATTGCCAAGCAATTGGCGAGCGTCTCCATTTTATCGAGGAGCCGTTTTTCAGCGTAGTCGGCGTTGGACTTCAGGATGACATCCTCTGAGGTTTTGCGCTCACCGGATGCAGAATCGAGTGTCGTCGATAGTTCGTCGAGCTGATGGTTGAGCCGTTCGCATTCAACGAGTTCCGCGTTCAATTGTTCGATACGCGAAGCACTGCCCGCGCTGGCCGGCTCACCTTCCCCTTTCATGGCGGTGATTAGCCGCTCGAAATCAGCGTACTCCTCCCCAAGCGCGGCCCCAATCCTAGCGAGCCGTGCAACGCGTTCCGCGTCGTCGACAACAAAATCCTGCACACCTTCACACAAAATTCGCGCCTGCCGCAGAAAGGTCGCCGCCAGCCTCATATCTTTCATTTGTGACGCACCTGCTTTTTTCCTAAATCCGTAAACGGGCATAGGACGTCTCGTATTCCCACCAAGATGCACCAAGGAAAATAGATATTATTCAATACATACATAATGTAGCTTCAAAGATAGACAGCCAGGAATAATCGGCAGGCTGAAAAGGCAACACATGAAACGTGAGAGAGTTTTCCTTGATAGATATGTTTTTTTGTATCCCGTTTATAGAAACCTTTGACGTCATTGCGATCTACCGTGAAATCCTATCTGCAGGCAATCAGCCCCCTTGGCGGTAGCACGTCATATCCAGATTGGGCAAGACGTTGTGAATTTTGCCGTTTCTTTTGATTTCGATAAACTACTCTCTTGGCCTAGGCTATTGGCTTATACTGGCGGACTAACCTTTTGGCTTGGAAAGGATTGCTGAAGTTGGCGCGGAGGGCTGACTGGGACTGGATTACATTTCATTTTTGGGGTGGAGTGAGCGGACTGTGTTGAGAGGTGATCAGCCCAACGACCAAGACCATTGCCTACCTAGCCGCCCAGCCCCCTCGTTCGCAGTTCCGCCACGCCGCAAACAAGGCCGAAGTGGCTCCCTGGGCCGGACTCGAACCAGCCACCGAGCGGTTAACAGCCGCTTGCTCTACCGACTGAGCTACCAGGGAATTTGTTGATCGTAATCTTACCAGCAGTGGTTGCAGGCGTGCCTGGACCGCGGTGCGCGCGGGGACATTCAGTCCCGGCAGCACCAAAAAAACGGTGGCTGCAAGCCCCCGCCGAGGAGCGGCGGAAGCGCAACTGTTGGCGTTGAAGCGGGCCTGTTGGGACGCGCTGACGTCACTGCTGGAGCGCCAGCTTTCTGCGCAGTCCCCGAAATGGCTGCTACTGCATGTGTTTGCACGCGAAACATGCATAAACCTCGCCGAGTGAGCGCTAAGCCTTAGCTATAGGCGTCTTTGTTTCCAGCCACGCCACTCTTCCAATTTCTACCGATTTGTCCGACCAAATGGTAGCTGTCGGATCGGATTATGCATGCGGATTATACGTCTGGGCCACCTTCCAAAACCGTTTCGAGCCTGGAGGACTTCTTGAGATAGAGCCGGCTTCACGGACCGGGCGGTAAGCGCAGCCCTCCACCGGGATGCTCACCAATAATGACATCGCGATTGGCAGGGATGGCAAGGGACGCGTTGCACGCTCTGGCTGCGCCGCCTTGCTCTAATACTTGCAGTGTTGTTGCCAAATCGACTCATCCAAATAAAAAACCGACATATTGCCGCGAAAACGATTGCGAGGGCGGTGAAGTTGCGCGTTCTATTTCCTGTGGGGGCACGTGTAAACGATTGATTCTCCTCATTCATTGATGGGGAACACAATTCTTAATGTCATCGATGGTGGGCAAATTGACGAAGCTTGATTTAGGGGCGGCCTTGTCGCAGCCGCTTTTCTTTTTTCCGCGGACAGCAGCTTGGCTGACGGCACTTCCCTTCCAGCAACTGGTACCTTTGACACGGTCATCATCAACATCAATTGCGCCGGTAACGGCAACTGCGACGGAAACAATAACGTCGGCAGTAATAATGGCAGCCAGAATGGGAACAACAACACCGTAAGCGGCGGGATAACCACGCAATACGGCAGCGGCTCAGCCACGGGCGGTTCCAGCGTTTCATATACCGTCAATTGTGATGGCAATGGTAATTGTAATGGCAGCAACAACATCGGCAGCGGTAATGGCAACCAAAACGGGAATGGCAACATCGTAAACGGTACGCTAGCTGCTCAATACAACAGCGGCACCGCCACGAGTAGTCCCTCGAACGCAGTCGGAGTAAACAACACTGCATTCGGCAGCGGAGCGGTTGCAACTGGGGTGAATAACTCGGCTTTCGGCGTCAATTCGACCGCAATCGGGTACTCCAATGCAGCCTTAGGTGATAGCGCGAAGGTGATCGGGTCGTTCAATACGGCAATCGGGGATTTTACAGCAGCTGTCGGGTTCGGCTCAACAGCGCTCGGCTCTTTCTCGTCGGCCTCGGGCGCCAATAGCCTGGCTATTGGAAGCGGCGCCCAATCTTCCGGCGCATCCACGGTTGCGATTGGCGCCGGGGCGCAAGCAACGCAGGACAATCAGATTGTCCTTGGCGGCTCGTCGAACCGATTTCTCACACTGAACGGCGACACCACCCTCAACGGCGGCGCGACTGTAAACGGCTATCTAAAAGCCAATTACGGAGCCTCGTTTGGTGGGAACACCTGGACCGATAGCCTTACGGTCAACAGCGATGCTTCTGTCGGCGGTACCCTCGGCGTGACCGGCCTGGCTAACCTGAACGGCGGCGCCAGCGTGCGGAACGGCCTTGGTGTACAGGGCGGCACGACAACCGATAGCCTTCAAGTCACGGGCGACAGCCAGTTCAATACGGTGACGGTGAGCGGCGCGGCCGATCTCAACGGCGGCGCCAGCGTGCAGAACGGCCTTGGCGTAAGGGCGGCACAACAACCGACAGCCTTCAAGTCACGGGCGACAGCCGGTTTAATAAGGTGACGGTGAGCGGCGCGGCCGATCTCAACGGCGGCGCCAGCGTGCAGAACGGCCTTGGCGTACAGGGCGGCACAACAACCGACAGCCTTCAAGTCACGGGCGACAGCCGGTTCAATAAGGTGACGGTGAGGGCGCGGCCACTCTCAACGGCGGCGCGAGCGTTCAGAACGGCCTTACCGTACAGGGCGGCACAACAACCGACAGCCTGAAAGTCACCGGCGACGCCCAGGTGAATACGCTGACGGCCTCGGGTGCGGTCAACCTGAACGGCGGCGCCAGCGTGCAAAACGGCCTGACCGTGCGGGGCGGGACGACAACCGACAGCCTCACCGTGAGCAACAGCGCGAAGGTTGGCGGCGATCTAAGCGTAGGCGGCTCGGCAAGGGTTGCCGGCCAGGTGTTTCTCAACGGAGGCGCGACGATTTCCAATAACCTCACCGTGAACTCCGGCGCCAATGTCGACATGGGAGGCAATGTGGTGCACGATGTGGGTACCCCGATTGTCGGCACCGATGCGGCGAACAAGGCCTATGTCAACTCCGGCATGCGCTCCCTGGGCAATCGCATCGACAAGGTGAGCGAAGGCGTCGCCATCGCGATGGCCGTTCAAAATCCGACGCTGACTGGCGGCGACCGCTTCGGGATCACGTTCAATTGGGGCGCTTTCGATAGCAACAACGCCTTCGGAATGGCCGCTATTGGCATCATTGGGCAAAATATGTTCGGCGCAGGCGAGAAAATGGGCCTTACCGGGGGGTTCGGCTTCACCGACAGGCAGGTCGCGGGACGCGCGGGCGTCCAATTCACTTGGTGAGGGCAGCGGTAGGTCGGGCTGCCGTCGCCGTTCGGCGGCGGATAGCGCCTTGCATCCGGCCGGTAGCAGCCGCCTTTGTGGCCCGTATGTGGCGCCATTGAGCGAATCCGACGGCCGCAGCCGCCGACCCAGCCAGACGCGCACGGCACGAACGTTCGGATCGAGCGATGATAGGCGCTCGGATCCGGAGCACGAGCAGCCATAGTGTCAATCGGCGAGCATGGTCAGCGCGGCCTTGCGCTCCCCGGGCTTCAATTTCAAAAACTGCGCGCGGGCCTTTTTGATGTCGCTCTCGGAACCGCTTCCGGCGGCGGCCTGGAGGGCAACCGTTGCCGGATGAGCCGCACCGCAAATGAAAACCAAAGCTTTTGCGAGGCGCCCCATGGCCGCGCCGTCTATGGTTGTTACGTCCATTCAAGATCTCCTCGAAGCTTTGTCGCGCCATCGATGCGCATATGAACATGGGGGCCGTTCGACCTCGAAACATGATGCTGGTTAAACGCCTCTATTCTGAAGTTGGGGTTCGTGCCGGTTCGGAATCGAACGGCAACAGGCCGCTTCGATCCCAGAGCCGCTAAACGCCCGGACGGGTCTAAAAGAGCGCAAGCGCCTCCCGCTGGCGGCTCGGGCAAGAGATAACGGGTGAGCCTGCCACGCAGGCTCATACTCTAGCGCCGCCCGAATAGATAGGCCCAAGCGTCATTGATCTTGCGCCAATTTGTGTGGGTCTGTTATCGCTCATCCGCGACATCGGTTTCAGGCCTGTCATCGCCTGCCGAGTGTTCGGTATGCCATCGGCCCTTGCTGTCCTCAAATGCGATGTCTTTGGATTCGCCCGGCAGCGTCTGCTCGGCCGCGACGCGGCGAGCGGCTGCTTCGGCGGCGGCTTGGGTGGCAAATGTTTCGGAGTATGTGCCTTCCAGCCGATAGGCCCAGCCTCCGTCGTGTTCCACTATTTCGTAATGCGCT
Organism: uncultured Alphaproteobacteria bacterium; assembly: GCA_963723755.1. Lineage (GTDB taxonomy): Bacteria > Pseudomonadota > Alphaproteobacteria > Rhizobiales > Rhodomicrobiaceae > Rhodomicrobium. Next base: position 62,371 of record CAVRSS010000075.1, read on the forward strand.
TTCGCCATGCAGGCCTCGCTTTTGGTTTATAGCTGTCGTGGCGCTCATATTTGGTAATCGCGTTGCGATTCGGCATGCTCGGGCGTAGCTGACTCCATGCATTGTATGATGCCGGCTCGCTACGAGGAGCTGCGCAAACGGCGATAGAGGGACGACAGCGAGACGGAGCGGGCCGATGGCCGATCTTTGCCGACCGGTCTGATGCGCGATGGGATTCCACCAACGCGGACGAAGCACCCGCATTTCTGGCAGGCTGCTGACAAAGCCTGAAAACGTGGCTTCATCCTTCGACAAGCTCAGGATGAGGTCGGGTGTTGCCCTCATCCTTCGACATGCTCAGGATGAGGTTTTGACAGGCTCAGAATGAGGCCGAATGTTTCCAATGAGTTGATCCTCATGGTGAGCTTGTGCTCATCCTCATGGTAAGCCTTGGCTCATCCTCATGGTGAGCTTTGCTTATCCTCATGGTGAGCTTGTCGAACCATGGGCAACATCGTTTTTCAGCACCCTGCCGGGCGATCTGATTGGCGACGAACTGGTTCCCGTCACATCAGCAGCGTTGAAGGTTTGCCGTACCGGTATGCGCGGGGTTCTGAGAATGGGCGCCGGTCTCCTCCCCTGCGGCAGGATCGATGTGCGAACGGACCTCAAAAAAGAGCGCTTGGCCGACAACTGCTCTGACCATGTCCGGGTTGTACGGCTTGGCGATGAGGAACGTCGGTTCGGGCTTCTTGCCGGAGAGAAGCAGTTCAGCATGCCCGGTAACAAAAATAACCGGCGCATCGAAGTTTCGAAGCACCGCGTTGACGGCGTCAATGCCGGTACTGCCGTCGGCAAGCTGAATATCGGAAAGGATGAGGTCCGGCTGATGTGACTGCGCAAGCGTCAAAGCCTGATCATGCGTCCTGGCGATCCCAATAACGCGATGTCCGAGGCCCTCGACCAGGTCTTGGAGGTCGAACGCCGTCAGCGGCTCGTCTTCGATGATAAGAATGTCGGCGGGAGAAAGAAGATTGGCAATTTCGCTATCGGCGGCGGCGACGAGGGCTGCGACCTCGGCCATGCTCACTTCGAGGATGTCCGAAATCTCCTCGGGCTCAAAGCCCTCCACAGACAAAAGCAGGAGGGCTTGTCGAGGTTTCGGCGTAAGAGCCTGCAAACTTCGCAAGGGCTTCGAGTTCTCGCGCACATCGCAAAAAGCGTTGACCTCGACAGAATTCCAAAGTCTCGAAAACAGCCGGTAAAGGGCGATCTTGGGAGAAATCCCGGTCGGGAACATCGAGACATCTGCGACGAGCGCTTCAAGGAGGGCTACGACGTAACCGTCGCCGCCCGCCTGGGACCCTGAAAGCGCTCTGGCGTAACGGCGCAGCGACGAAAGGTGCGGCTCGATCTTTTGGGCAATGGGCATCTCTACAACTCAGCTCTCTTACGTAATACAACCGAAAGTTTTGCAAACGTGCGCCGCCGGACAAGAAAAGTCCAACGCGACCCGCGCAATCGCGAAGATGTGATGGGAGATCTTTTGGCGAAACGCCAGGCGGTTTGCTCGCAATGGGTTTGGCAGGGCCAGCGCCTGAAATCTTGAGGAGCAACGCACAAGCTAAAGCAGGGCTACGCTCAAGGAGACAATAAGTGCGAACAAGATCGCGCCAATAGCTTAGGCGTGGCGCATAACTCCCCTACTTCAAAACATTTTGTGTATAAGACTAGGACTTGATCTGACAGTTAGCATTTGGATGGGCGGCCGGGTTTAGCCAGAGCACTAACTTGCTACGCGATAGCTCACTGCTGCGCGGGCGGTAACCAAGCCTTTAAGAGGAATAGAAAGTGATCGCATCATTCGTTAGCGCCGGACAGGTAGTTGCCACCCAAAAGATCGATTGAGCTTGCTCGCTATTCTACGATTTGACGTTCGCTAAATTTGATAGAGTTTCTCCAAACCTTCCGCCCTATACGTACCGCAACAGGGTAGACAGTAAAATCGATCCCTCTCAATTAAGTCTATCCCTCCCTTAGCACTTTCTTCCGACCAGAGCCCCGTATCAGGTAAAGGGCAGCAAACCTGCGTGTTAGAAGAGAGAAATGTCGGCCACCAGCTGTAAGTACTTCGGGACATTACTAGCCTCTTGGCCTGAGCCATCTTTAATATTGTTGCTTTAGCGTTGCCCAGAAACATTCTTGGACGCCATTTTTTGAAGCGGCTCAGGAAAGGGTCATAAGGATCGTCTGTGCATATCCAAAGCTGTCCGCCGACAGGAAGAAACCGGTCTATCGCCTCTTTATAGAACTCGAATGGCAAAGCCCATCCAAAGTCTACATAATCACCACGGCGCACATGAACCATCAAGTCATATTCATTGCTTTCATGAAGATTTTCCGTCTCATCATTGATAAGCCACCGGCGGATTTTTTCTCGGTACGGGCGATAGTACCTCCAGTTTTGGAAGTATCCGTTCAGCACTATCTTCCTAGGCGTTTTATCACTGATGATCTTATCGAATTCGATAGTATGTCCCGTCAATTCGACAGTTGGCAGTTCGAAGGAATGACCAAGGACTTGCTCTTTAGTGCCGGGAAACTCAGGAATCGCATCTACCTTGAGGTAAAACCCCAGTTCTTCTGCTAATATGCGACCAATGCTATATTGAAATAGTCTATTTGAAAGGCCATCCTTCAACTTAACTACAATCATTTATGCCCATCTCCACCGAGACCACGTTCAACCGCGCAGGGGCCACAACTCAGCCGCCCACCGGGGCTTTTGCAGTTTTCGTGATCCAACGCCATGCCCGCCGATGCACATCCGCCCAACTATTCCCGCTAGTGCGGATGCAAAAGAACCAGTACCTTAATGGGTTCAGACCATCAAAGGCTTACTCTGCATCGCACGGAGTGGTTTTCGCCGCTATCAGATTTTGGACTAAAGACGTCAAAGCACGGCGATTGAGCCACCCGACCGCTCCGCGCCGTCCTTTGGCTGCATTGCGACTCGTCGCTCCCATCACGCCGTCTGTCAAGTTAAGTCTTAGCTAATGCACATTTTAACATGTCCTCCAGGGAATAAATCCGAGAGACCTTCAGTTTACTCGTGTGCGGAAGCTCGAATGCATCGACTTTGCAACTGAGGAGATCATCATAACACTCGCTCGTCCCAAGACGATCCTGACCCTCTCATTTACCGTTTTAGTTGTAACGGCTTCCGCAATGTCGTCGGATGCCAGACCGCACGCGAACCGGCTGCACCAAAATCAACACGAATCCGTCTACGACAATCCGAATTACAATTCGACGCCTATTCAGGACAATTCTTGCTCCCGTTCGACCGGCCTCCCGAATTGTATGCCTGCTCCTCTCACGGCGGGTAGAGCGAGCCTGACCTCCACCGCGCCCTCAGGGGCGCGGTTATTGGTATGCTGGCTTCAACTGCTTTCGTTGTTGCGGTTTCGCGATTTTTCAGGAGGAGGAAGCGGAAGGGTATCTATGCAAGTATAATAACTTGCAGCCGCCGCTTCCTGAACGCGGCTAGCGAAGCGCATTAAGCGCGACGTCTTTCTGAACAAGTTAAAGCGTCAGCCCCAGCGCATTCAGTTGGTCTGAGCTTAGTCCGTGCAGCTGCCCGATCGTCAGACCATCGACCTGCGTCGTGGTGAATTCCGAGAGCGTGGCAGTGGACAGGCCGGACAACTGCGTCGATGTCAGGCTCTCCATTTGCCCCGTTGTCATCTCCTGCATCTGCGCGGTGGACAGGCTCCCAAGCTGTTCGGTTGGCTTGGCGGCTTGCCAAGGCACCCGCCGAGGCTGGATCATCCGCTCAAGAAATATGGAGAGCACAGGCTGCTGAAAAACGATGTTGCCCATGGTTCGACAAGCTCACCATGAGGTGTTTGACAAGCTCACCATGAGGTGTTTGACAAGCTCATGAGGGTCAACGCATTGAAAACACCCAACCTCATGCTGAAAACACTCAACCTCATCCTGAAAACACTTAACCTCATCCTGAGCCTGTCGAAGGATGAAGCCAAGATTTCATGCTTTTTACGCCGCCCCGTTTAAGCGCATGTCGCGCCCATAGCGAGCCAGCGTCGTGACGGCCGCCAGAAAGCTGTCCACCTTGAAGGGCTTCTCCATATACAGGTTGGCGCCCGCCGACGCGCATATCTCCCTTGATCCGCCAGTGACGTCCGCCGTGAGGGACAAAATCGGGACAAACCGCTTCCCGTCCTTGCGGCTTCGGATGACCTTGATGGCTTCGACGCCCGTCATGACCGGCATGTGGTTGTCCATGATGATGAGATCGAAATCAGCCTTTTCCAGCTTCGCCAAGGCTATCTGACCATTGTCCGCCGTCTCCGTTTCGCAGCCCGTGCTCCGCAAGATCGTCAAGACGAGTTCCCGCATGAGCAGGTTATCGTCCGCGACAAGAATAGAGAAGGAGACGGCCGAAGGCTCCGTGTTGCCGGCCGATGACGGACCGTCATTGACAAGGAAAGTCTCGCCTTGTTTCTCCGTGCCTCTTTCAAGCTTTCTTGCGAGGATACTTTCAATCAATCCGAGAAGGGACATGGAAGAGGCGTGAACCAGCTCGGCGTACCTTCTTTGCAGCTCTGTGAGTCCCGTCCCGAGAATCAGCTCGTTGAAGCCAATGATGGCGTGCAGGGTATTTCTAAGCTCATGGCCCGCATTCAGCAGAAACTCGCTTTCGACCGCCGCTTCCGCGCCCGACCCCAATCGCTTGCCTTTTGCTGGATACCGGTCCAATTCCCCTGCGCCAAAGCATGTCTGCCCTAGGTGACGCCTCCTGTTATCATACGTCTTGTAGAATCGCTGGAGAGTAGCCATTAACTCGTGAAATTCAAAGATTTCGGAAAATACCCAACCACCTCACTTCTGAAAACATGTCTTGATGAGTAACGGTGATAATTCTTTGAAAGAGTACAGAAACAGCACTTTGATATTACAGGCTTTCCATCCTTCAATTCATTTCCTTTATAAGGAACAGGATGGTCATATACCACACCTATAGTAGCCATTGAAAATGCAGCCTGATTTAGGCGCGCGCCGCTGCGCTGACGGCCCGGCGGAACATTCTACCTATATATCCCGTGTAAATCGCTCCCCCTCTTTAGCGTGACCTTAGCTGGCGGACGACAAGATTTATAGATACGGAAAGTACTCATAGACGATGGAGAAGATCCGTAGGCAGGACATTGGAACCATGATATTTGATGGCTTTCGTTGCGGCTCGCCACCTGCAGAGTGGAGCATCCATGTCCTCGCACCATGAGGCGCACTCCAACGCCGTGAGCGCCTCGACAACCAGAAACGATCTGCCGGCCGATGCGAGCCGGGGTCACGCTCTCCCGTTTCCGGTCGTGGGCGTCGGCGCATCCGCGGGCGGCCTCGATGCTTTCAAGACGCTGCTCTCCGCTTTGCCTGCCGATACCGGCATGGCTTTTGTGCTGATCCAGCATCTCGATCCGAAGCACGCCAGCTTCATGGCCGATCTCTTGGCGAGCCGCACGCGCATGCCCGTCAGCCAAGCGGTCGACGGCGTCGCGATCGAGCCGAACCATGTCTATCTCATTCCGCCCGCGGTATCGCTCGCTGTTTCAGACGGCAAACTGCATCTTGCCGAGCCCGCGGAGCGTCATGGCGCGCGAATGCCGCTCGATTTCTTCTTGCGCTCGCTCGCCAAGGACTGCGGACAACGGGCGATCTGCGTCGTGCTGTCCGGCACCGGCACGGACGGCAGCGAGGGCCTGAAGGCGATCAAGGACAATGGCGGGTTCGTTATTGTTCAGGATCCGCAAGACGCTCAGTTCGACGGGATGCCAAAAAGCGCCATCGGCACGGGCATGGCCGACGTGATCGCCCCTGTCGCGGCGATCCCGAGAGCCATTGTCAAACGCTCAACCACCCTTCTGTCCTCGAAGGCGAAATCTCCTGCAAAAGAAGGCGTTGCGAGCCGGCTTGCGGAAATCCTCGATCTCGTCCGAACGAAAACGGCACACGACTTCACGGTTTACAAGACCGGGACGGTCACGCGCCGGATCGAGCGCCGCATGGCGGCCGCGGCCATCGCGGACGCTGGCCATTACCTCGATAAGCTTCGCGCGGACGCCGCCGAACTCGATAGCCTCGCCCAAGACCTTCTGATCAATGTCACGCATTTTTTTCGTGATCCGCCCGCGTTCGAAACGCTGGCCGAAAGCGTCATTCCGCAGATGATCGCGGCGCACCCGGCCGACAGGCCACTGCGCATCTGGGTTACGGGCTGCAGCACGGGCGAGGAAGCCTATTCCCTTGCAATCCTGTTCCTGGAGGCCATTGAAGCGTCAACGCGCCCCTTGAAGCTTCAGGTTTTTGCCTCCGACATCGACGCCAGCTCCGTCGAAGCTGCCCGCGAAGGCGTTTACGGACGCGGGACCAATGAGCAAGTGAGCGCCAGCCGCCTGAGCCGGTTTTTTAGCAAAGAAGGCGATCTCTACAGGGTCAGGCGCGAACTCCGTGAAACCGTTGTCTTCACGGTCCAGGACCTGTTGTCGGACCCGCCTTTCTCGCGGCTCGATCTCATTTCATGCCGTAACGTGCTGATCTATCTGCGGCCGGATGCGCAGGAGAAAGTTCTGTCGCTCTTCCATTTTGCGCTTCACGCCGGAGGCATATTGTTCATTGGGCCATCCGAAACGATCGGCAATTTTACGGATCGCTTCGAGCCCATTGATAAGAAATATCGCATCTACCGCCATCTGAGCGCGAGCCGCGCGGTCACAGGAGGCTTCCGGCCTGGCGTCACGGCCGCCGAGCGCGCCGGACCCGCCATCGCCGCCTTGTCGAGAAAAATAAGCCGTCGCCCAAGCCTGGCGGATGTGGCCTCGAAGGGTCTCGTTGAAATTTTCGCGCCGCCTTCGGTTCTGGTCGATAAGAAATATGAAGCCTTGTATTACTCCGGCGACGTTGACCGGTTTTTGCAAATCGCTTCCGGCGAAGACAACCGCAACGTTCTCCTCATGGCGCGAGAGGCTCTTCGGCCTAAGCTCCGCGCAGCGCTCGAGAGCGCGCGAGAAACCGGCGGACCGGCGTCGAAAACGGGCGCCCAGGTCTATCGCGATGGCAAAGCGTCGGGCGTGCGTATCGCCATTCAGCCTATTTCCGCCGAAGACCTCTACCTTGTCAGCTTCATCGATGAGCCTGACCACACGCCCCCGGCTCCTGACAGCCACCCGCCAGAGGATGCATCGCGCATTCTTCAATTGGATCAGGAACTCGACGCGACGCGGAAGGAGTTGAACGCCGTCATCCGCGACCTCGAAATCGCGAATGAAGATCAGCGCGGCGTGAACGAAGAAGCGCTCTCCATAAACGAAGAGCTGCAGTCCGCCAACGAGGAATTGGAGACCTCGAAGGAGGAGCTGCAATCGCTCAACGAGGAGCTGACCGCGCTCAATGCCCAGCTTCAGGAGACATTGGAGCACCAGCGCACGACTGCCGCCGACCTGCAAAATATCTTGAACAGCTCCGACGTCGCGACCCTTTTTCTCGATATCGACCTCAATATCCGGTTTTTTACGCCGGCATCGCGGTCCCTTTTCGGCGTCAGCGCCGTCGATATCGGACGCCCGCTCATCGATCTGGCGCAACGCTTTCGCGACGATGCGCTTCTGCCGGACGCCCGCGCCGTCATGTCAAAATTCACGCCAATTCGCCGCGAAATCGAGAGCCACGACGGCAATTGGTATATCCGCAGCATCATGCCCTACAGAAATGATGTGAGTGCGGTCGAGGGCGTCGTCCTCACATTTGCCCGCATATCCGAAATGAAGGCGGCGGAGCAGAAAATCGAAGCCGAAAGAGCCTACGCGGAAAGCATTATCGCCACCGTCAAACAGCCGCTCGTCGTGCTCGATCGTGATTTGCGCGTCGTCTCGGCGAGCGCTTCGTTCTTCGAATTTTTCGGCGCCGAGCCGGAAGAGTGTTTGCGCCACCCCTTCAGGCTTGGAGATAACTTCGAGAACGGGTCACTGGCGGACCTTTTGGTCCCTGCGCTTGCGGGCAACCGCGTCGAGGACAGGCAGCTAAGCGTCGATCTCCCCAAGCTCGGACCACGAACATTGCTTATGAGTGCGCGCACCATATCGCCTCCGGTGTCCGTGCCCAGGATCCTCGTCTCCTTCGACGACATTACACAAAGGCAGGCCAAGGCCGAGGCCCTGGCGGCAGCCAAGGTGGAAGCGGAACGAGCCGAATCTGGCAAAGTCGCGCTTTCTCGCCACGGTAAGCCACGATTTGCGCCAGCCGCTTCAGACCATGACCCTTGTGCAGGGCATGCTGTCGGAGACCGTCTCAGACCCGGCCGCCAAGACGCTGGTCGAACGGCTGGAACGCACAGTCTCGGGAATGTCGGACCTCCTGGACAAGATCCTCAACATCAACCAGCTTGAGGCAGGCGTCGTGAAGCCGAGGCTCTGCGACTTCCCGATCAACGATCTCCTTGAGCAATTAAAGGGCGAGTTCCGGATTCACGCAGACAACGGCGGCCTCAGTTTGCGCGTCGTTCCCTGCCACCTAACGGTGCGCAGCGATCCGCGCCTCCTGGAGCAAATCCTGCGCAACCTGCTCTCCAACGCTTTGAAATATACAAGCCAAGGCAAAGTCCTGCTGGGCTGCAGGCGGCGCGGAGACAGCCTGAGCGTTGAAGTCTGGGACACCGGGACGGGTATACCCGAAACCGAACTCGGCGCGATCTTCAAGGAGTATCATCAACTTCGCAATCACGCCGCCAAGGGCGGCAGGGTGCTTGGCCTCGGTCTCGGTCTCGCAATCGTGCAGCACCTTGCGGATCTTCTCCACACGCCGATCCATGTCCGGTCGCGCTTGGGTCGAGGCTCGGTGTTTTCGCTGGAGGCGCCGGTGACGCAACCATCGTCGGCCGGAGCTGTGTCACTCGAACGCCCCTCCCCTTCCCACTGGGATCGAATCCCTCGTGCTCTTGCCAGCCGCAGTATTCTCATTGTCGAAGACGACGACGAGGTCCGCGAGGCTCTCGAATTGCTCCTGGACAGGCACGGCTACTCCACGATGACGGCCGGCGATGGTCCTCAAGCCCTCGCTCTAGCCTCCGGCGGCTCCAGGGACGTGGATTTGATTGTCGCCGACTACAATCTCCCAGGTCCAAACGGGCTCGAGGTCATCGCCCGGATTGAGGACGCCTTGGGAAGGAAAGTGCCGGCTATCCTTCTGACCGGCGACATCTCGGCATCAACGCTGCTTGATATTGCGGCCAAAGGCCATGTCCACCTCTATAAGCCAGCCAACCCGCGGACCCTGCTCCGCAATATCGACGCCATACTCGATGGCGCCGGCCGCAAGTCTCTTTCGCCGATGGCTCCTGTCGCGGATGATGCCAGAAAAGTCTACGATCTTGAATCGAATACAATATTCGAAGAAGGTGACGAAAAAACTTCAGCTCCCACTGTGTTCGTCGTAGATGACGCCCAAGATATTCGCGAGGCGCTGCGGGATATGCTGCAGCAGCATGGTTATCGTGCCAAACTTTTTGCGGATGCCGCCACTTTCCTGGAGGATCACTCACCTGACCGGGGCGGCTGCTTGATTGCCGATGTTCGGATGCCCGGAATAGAGGGCCTGGAGTTGATCGAACGCCTCAGCGCCATGCAGTCATCGCTCCCTGTCATTATATTGACCGGCTATGGCGACGTCGCGATGGCCGTTAAGGCCATGAAGGCGGGCGCATTTGATTTTCTTGAAAAACCTGTTCAGACGGACGAGCTGCTTCGGTGTATCGAGCGTGCTCTGAAGTTCGCGGGCGAGCACCAAGACCTATCGGCCGACCGCAACAGCGCCGCTTCCAAAATCGAAAGTCTGACGGCTCGCCAGCGCCAAATTCTAGAGTTCGTGCTGGCTGGCACATCGAGCAAGAATATTGCCGCAGACTTGGAAATCAGCCAGCGGACCGTGGACAATCATCGCGCCGCGATCATGCGAAAACTTGGGGCGAAGTCCTTGTCCGCCATGATCCGCACCGCGCTCGCCGCCACGTCCAAAAGCAATCCATGAGGATTGCCGCGCGTTCGCCGTGTCCCATCGGAGCGGCGAGGCTGTCGCTCACCTGTCATGGCCGGGCTTGACCTCATCCTTCGACAGGCTCAGGATGAGGCCGAGTTCTTTCAATGGTCTAAACCTCATGGTGAGCTTGTCGAACCATGGGCAACATCGTTTTCCAGCACTGTTAGCAAGGCGTGCGCAAAATCGGAACCGGTTGCGACGCAAGTGTCGGACCGCGCCGAGGCGCATCCGGGCGATGATGAAGGTAATGCCCGGACGCGATTGAACGGAGGATGCTTCAGGCCTGCTTCGCCGATCTCGCTATGTCATCTTGGACGACGCCCATCGCACGCCTTTTTGGTAAACCGTTCATTCGCGGCGCCGGTCATTAATCCGAAGCTGGTTAATTTCGCGCGCCGGAATTATTTCCGGTCATCATCATGCTTAACGAGCAATTTATTCCGGCCGCAATAACTTCCCGCCGAGGCCGCTTCAGGACGGGAAATAAATCCACCAAACCATTGAATAAAAATGATTTTTCTTAGCCTATGACCTCCCATTAAATAGAACTAAATGCCGGAATTTTCTCCTTAACTGGGACGAGCAAAAGTCCGTTAAATATGTTTTTGGACCAACGGGTTAACGCCGCGCGCAGCCCGAACAGCCATGGCGCAGGCGGCGGCGATTGCGTCCTGTCCTATTTTTTCCTTTCATTATCAATGAGTTGATCTGGTTTCGGCTTCCGTTAACCTGCCGGTAAAGTGACTTCGCTGAAGATCTTTCAGAAGAAGGAAAGCGGACGAAAGCGCCAGGGACAAGTTGACATGCAGCTGCCTGCATTCGCAGTTTTCACACAACCCGGCGCCGCCATCATCCGCGGTCGATCGACCAGCGCACCGTCCAGGGACCGAAGCGACCCCCCTTGGCGGCGCCCTCCTGCCAGAGGATGCGGCCTGACGTGGCGGGGAAGCCGTCACGCGGCGTTGCCGAGAGATTTGCCGCGAGCGTCAGCTCCTCTCCGCCGCAGAGGCGCCAGCGCACAAGCACCGCCTCCTCGCCGATGAGTTCGAAGCGGGCCGCATTGCCGCCGACGCCAGCGAGTTGCGGCACGATCTCGGCGCGGCGGACGCCAAGCAGGCTGCGATACCATTCGAGCCAGCGGGCGTGGGGCTCCGTGGCCGTCTCGTCCCAGCGCAGCTTGGCCGAGGCGAAGGTGGCTTCGGCCTGCGGGTCGGGGATGCGCTCGCGGATCTTCTCGTCCTTGAACTCCGGGAACCTGGCGAACTCCTTGCGCCGTCCCTTGCGCACGGCGTCGGCGAGCTTGCCGCCGAAATCGCAAAAGAAGGGAAAGGGCTGCGAAGCGGCCCATTCTTCGCCCATGAACAGCATCGGCACCTGCGGCAAGAGCAGATACACCGCCGCGATGGCCCGCACAGCCGGAGGGCTGGCGATGGCGGTGATGCGCTCGCCAAAGGCGCGGTTGCCGACCTGGTCGTGATTCTGGATGAAGGCGATGAAGGCCGTGGGGGGCAGACCGGCGCTGGGCTCGCCACGCGGCTGGCCGCGATACTCCATCATCTCGCCCTGGAAGGCGAAGCCCTCCGCCAGCGCACGGCCGAGTTTCTCCGTATCGCCGAGATACTCGACATAATACCCCATGTCCTCGCCGGTCGCCGCCGTGCGGAGCACGTGATGCACATCGTCGTTCCACTGCGCCGTATAGTGCAGCGGCTTGCCGTCCGCGCCGCGAACCAGCCTTCTGGCCTCGTTCCCCTCATTCTCCAGGACCAGATGCACGGGGCGGTCCGAGGCCTCGGCGCGCACGCGCTCGGCCAGTTCGTCCAGTACATGCTTTGGGCTTTTGTCTATGATCGCGTGCACGGCGTCGAGCCGCAGCCCGTCCAGGTGGAACTCCTCGATCCAATAGAGCGCGTTCTCGATGACGAACTCGCGCACCGGCTTCGAGCGCTTGCCGTCGTAGTTGACAGCGTCGCCCCAGGGCGTCTTGTGGCGCTTGGTGAAGAAGCCCGGGGCGTAGGTGGAGAGATAGTTCCCGTCGGGACCAAAGTGATTGTAGACCACGTCGAGGAGGACCATCAGCCCGCGCTGGTGGGCGGCCTCGATCAGCGCCTTGAAATCCTCCGGGCGGCCATAGCTGGCGTCAGGCGCATAGGGCAGCACGCCGTCATAGCCCCAGTTCCACCGGCCGGGAAAATCGGCGACCGGCATGATTTCGAGCGCGGTGACGCCGAGCCTCGCCAGGTGATCGAGCCGTCCGATCGCGGCGCGGAAGGTGCCCTCCTCTGTGAAGGTGCCGACATGGAGCTCGTAGAGAACCGCCTCGTGCCAGGGGCGTCCGCGCCAGCCCTGGTCGGTCCAGCGATAGGCTGCGGGATCGATCACCTCGCTCGGCCCATGCACATCATGCGGCTGGAAGCGCGAGGCCGGGTCCGGCACCTTGAGCCCGTCCGGCAGCGCGAAGCGATAGAGCGTACCGGCGGCGGCCTCGTCGAGCGCAAGCTCATGCCAGCCCTCGCCGGTGCCGTGCATGGGAAGGAGACGGCCCTCCGGCTCGAGCGACAGCGAAATCCGCTCATGGGCGGGCGCCCAGAGGCGGAAGCGGACGCCACCTTCGGGCCTGATCTCGGCGCCGTGCAGCCGGTGGAAGAGGCGGTTTGTATCGCCTGCGCCGGAATTGTCTCCGGTCATCGCCGCTTTCCCCTGGCGGAGGCCGCGCGCTTGCGCCGCATCAGAAAGAGGAGGGCCGAAGAGGAGCAGCGACCGGCCGGTTGAAACTGCTGGCCCTTAGCCATGCCGTGCTCCATGTTCTAAATCTTTGAGCCGATCCGACATCCAACTCCCTCCGGATGAACTCGTGACGGTTCGCCCGAGACGGTGTCGTGGGAGGAAAGGCACTGATATGGCATACAAACTTCCCTGGCCAGCCCCGGTACTATGTTGCAAACGCCAATCGAGTTGGGAATGATCCTGAGTAAGCTATTTATTGCTTGAAACCGCGCTGGAACTTTAGGCACGCACAAGAAGCGAAGGGCCTTGACCACTCGAACATGAAGCCAACACTTAAGACCTTCAATGATACCAAGCTTAAGCTGGACAGAATTTCTTTCCAGAACAAGAAAACAACTTGTATGAGACTGTGCGGATTCGCCACTTTCAAAAAAAATTATCCAGAATAACATCCGTCGCGTTCACGACTAGTTTACTGAAAGCTGGCCGATGCGGATTAGCCCGCCGGTCTCGGGTCAGTTTGTCTCGAAGTGTGGGAGCGAATGAGTGGGCAAAATGAAATATGTTACACGTTCACATGTGCAGCGGGCTTGGTGGGATGACCTGTACCATCTCGATCCACGTTCGCCTTCGGTCGACAGGGTCACCGTGCACGAAACACATGATGATCCACGGCCAACCGGATTGTTGGATGCACATGGAAACGAACTTTTTCGTATGACCGAAAAGCGCCCCATCGGATTTCGCATCCTGAAAGAACTTTAGATCACGCGCCAAAAGCCTCACGCACTTCTGAGCCGCGCTGCGAACGCCCGGCTTTGAACTGCGCCCTCCAGCCAGGCGGGATAGTCAAGGTCTTTGAGAACCGGTTGAAACAGGTGCGAAGAGGGGATCTTACGGCGCCTCTTCGTTGAATACGTCCGCCCGCGGTCTTCCGTGCGTGCATCTTGCAGGGCCGGGACGAGTTCCCGCAGGAGGGCAAATTCTCGGTGGTAGGCCGCGTCGCCAAGGGCGGTCTCGAAAAGTTTGTCCATGCTCAATCACCAACAGCTTGACAGTACCTGAGTTCGCTAACACCGAAGCCTACTTCCGGTTGCGTGCGCGCGCTCGCAACACAAAAAGTTGAAGCTGGTGGCGTAGGTCCCCTCCAAACAGTGGAACAGAATCCGCTTGCGCGGCAGGCGAAGCCGCCGCCGACAAGCGTCCATTCTTGAAAGGAAATCGAAGTGCACGCTGCCGGGCTCGCTATTTAGTCTGCTGCGGCTTTACGTTTGTGGTGACAGCCGGCGCCGCTGCGTCACCCTTATCGCCCTTATCTCCCTTGTCGCCTTTCTCCCCCGTATCTCCTTTGTTCCCCTGCTCGCCTTTTTCTCCCGTATCACCCTTGTCGCCTTTGTCTCCCTTGTCGCCTTTTTCACCCTTCGCTCCGATGTCCCCCTTGTCTCCCTTCTCGCCCTGCGGCCCAGGCGCGCGCTTAAGCGAGGCAAGTTCCTCCGAAAGACATTTCAGGCGATCGCGCTGCGTTCCCTTCGAGCACGGCGGCTCTTGGGCTATTCCGACCCCGGAAGAAACAACAAGGCAAAAAAGAAGCAGAAAAATTCCAAGCACAGGCAATCGCATGATGTTCTCCTCTTGCGGGAAAGCTCGGTTATTTCAAGATGTTTCAGGTACGCCGGACGCCGTTAGCTGGCAAACCCTTTTCGGAATCGTCCTATCGGGAATGTGGACAGCCACGTGTATTTCGCAGAAAACACACCGGAACGCCTCATGCAAGTGGCTACAAAGGCCTGAGAGCAAGTGCGCATAAGATGCAAGCTTGATTAAGAGCACAGAAAATAATCATGGTTGCATCAATTTTAACCTTCAACGCAACCGTGCCCCAACCCCACTAAGGCATACCTCAAACGACGCAAAATCCCGCGCTTCGAGGAGCCGACTATGTTGCATATCATCTTCCGGCCGGCCATGGCGATCATGAGCCGGCTGAAATTCGCTCTGAAGCTCGGGCTGATCGGCGTGCTGTTCCTGGTGCCAATCGCCGTCTTGATCTACTTCCTGAATGATAAGATCGCGACCGATGTGGCGTTCACCCGGGCCGAACGCGCAGGCGTCGAGCAACTCGTTCCGGCCCGCGCTCTCATACAATCGGTACAGCGATACCGCAGAAACAGTCAGCTGGTTATGGACGGAGACAAGGAAGCCCTGTCAAAGCTTGGCGATATCGCGGCGGACGTAGAGACCAAGATTGAAGAATTACGCAAGCTGAATATGGACATAGGTCAAACTGAACGGTCCAAGGCCGACATCGCCCAGCTTGCGAAAAACTGGTCCGAGCTCAGGCAGTTTCGACCTCACACCCGTGCAAGCCTGGGGAAGGCGACCGCATTCATGAGTGAAGTCGTGGACTGCATGTCAACGATCGCGGATGACTTAAATCTATCCCTCGACCCTGATATGGATTCCTATTATCTGGGCCAGGCTGTAAGCCCCCTTATTCCGAATGTCATCAATCACATGGGACAATTCCGCCTTATTGCGGCCCGAGCGCTCAAGGACAAGTCGCTTTCAATAGAAGACAGAGTCAGACTTAACGTCCTTTACAACCAATATCTTAGTGACTATCAATCCCTCTTAAGCAGCCTCGAAAAGAGCTTGTCGGCCAAGCCGGTGTTGGCACTCAACCTGCAACCGAGAATCGACGCCGTTCGTGAAACCGCCAAGTTCTTTGAAAGCCAGAAGGTTCTGGAAATTCTCGACGGCAAGCTGGAACTGGCTCCGGAGGAAATTCTCAGTCATGGCGCGGGCCTCAAGGACCTCAACGCCCTGTTTGACGCTTCGATCGAGCAGCTAGACGCGCTCCTTGCCGCACGCATCAGTAGCCTGCAAAACGCTTTGTTCGTGATGTGCGCTGTGACCGGAGCCGTCCTCATCCTGGTGCTCTACCTGTTCGGCGGCATGCTCCTTTCGGTGCTGCGCTCGCTGAGATCGATCCAGGCCGGGGCGGAGCGTCTCGCTTTCGGTAACGTCTCCGAATTCGCTCACAGCCATTCACGCGATGAATTGAGGCAAGTGGCCTTTGCGGTCAACTGCGTCAACGCAACGCTGGAACTCTTCACCAAAGCGCAACTCGACATGGCGCGGGCCCACAATCAGGATGGCCGCATCAGCCACGAGATTGATGTCTTAGGCTTTGCAGGCGTTTATGGTGAGATGGCTCGCAACCTGAACGAGACGGTGCAGGGGCATATCGGGGTCCAGTCGCAGTTTGTGGAACGGATGCTCGAATACACCGAAGGCTCATTCGAAAAACGCATGCCCCCCCTTCCCGGCGAGCGCAAGGCAATCTCCGATACGGCGGAACGCCTGCGGCATGCGTTGCAGACGGCCCAGGAAGCCGCCAAAGAAACGCTGAAAATCAAGATCGCACTCGATAACGCCTCCTCCAGCCTGATGATGGCGGACAACAACGGCGTCATCCGCTACCAGAACAAGGCTTGCCAAACTTTGATGCAGCAGTCTGAAGACAATTTCCGTAGATATCTGCCCGGGTTCTCCGCAGCTGGCGTCCAGGGCACAAACTTCGATCAGTTTCACAAGATCCCGTCAGGCAACACAATCTCCTGGCCGACCTGAAAGGCGAGCATCGGACGCTTATAAGGATCGGCGGCATGGATGTGCGGCTGACCGCTAATCCCATTGCCGACGAAACCGGCGCGCGGCTTGGCACCGTGATCGAGTGGCTCGACCGCACCGCCGAGGTGCACGCCGAGAAGGAGATCGGAGACGTCGTCAAGGCCGCTGCGGCAGGCGATTTCTCCAAGCGCATCGCGGAAAGCGGTAAGTCCGGTTTCCTCTTGCAGATGGCCCAGGGACTTAATGCCGTCCTTGCCACAAGCGAAGAGGCATTGCGCCAAATCGCCCGCATCCTGAACACGCTGGCCGAAGGCGATCTCAGTCAGACCATCGAGAATGACTTCAAAGGTGTATTTGCCGAACTCAAGACCGACTGCAACGGCACCATTCAACGTTTGCGGACGATCATCCTGCAAATTCGGGAGGCGGCCGAATCCATCAACACGGCCGCGCGCGAAATTGCCATCGGCAATAATGATCTCTCGCGGCGTACCGAGGAGCAAGCCTCAAGCCTCGAGGAAACCGCAAGCAGCATGGAGGAACTTGCCACCACGGTGCGCCAGAACGCTGCGAGTTCCTCGCAGGCCAGCACATTGGCCGGGGAGGCGTCAGGCAGCGCCCTGCACGGCGGCGAGGTGATGGGCCGGGTGATCTCCACCATGAACGGCATAACCGAAAGCAACCGAAGGATCGCCGACATTACCACTGTCATCGACAGCATCGCCTTTCAAACCAATCTGCTTGCTCTGAACGCCGCCGTGGAGGCCGCGCGCGCGGGCGAACAGGGCCGCGGGTTCGCCGTGGTCGCCGCGGAGGTGAGAAACCTCGCGCAGCGGGCTGCTCAAGCGGCCAAGGACATCAAGGAGGTCGTTAATGCCTCGGTCGAAAAGGTAGAGGACGGCGCCAAACTGGTGGACAGCGCGGGTGTGGCGATGGACGAGATCGTCGCCCAGGTTCAACGCGTCACGACCATCATGTCCGGGATCGCGGGAGCCAGCAAAGAGCAAAGCGAAGGTATCGAGCAAGTGAACCGGGCAGTGACCCAGATCGATCAGATCACACAGCAGAACGCCGCGCTTGTCGAGGAAGCAACCGCCGCCGCGAAAAGCATGGAAGAGCAAGCCAACGGCCTTGTGCAGACCATCTCGGTGTTCAAACTGCCACGTCAGGACAGGACACGAGAGACTGTTGCAGCCGCAACCAAGAAAAATGGCAGCGTTCGATCATATAGTGGCGCATGGAGCAACTCCTCTTCTGGGAGGCTCGTTTCCAGCGGCAATGCTTAAAGACGGGCGGCGACGGGCAACTGGGCTTGCCTCGGCAACAAAGCCGAGGCGGTGACTGATGCTAGGCAGAGTTCGCTGATCTGACCAACGGATTATCATCCCGGAAGCCGCTCGCTTCACGCTCGTCATCCCGGAAAGGCGAAGCCTTATCCGGGATCGCAACGAATTGGAGCGCCACCCTTTTTGCGATCCCGGCTCGCGCTCCGCTTGGCCGGGAGGACGAAGCGCGGAGCGCTTCGCTTGGGCGGGACGACGAAGCGCGGAGCGCTTCGCTTGGCTGGGACGACGGCGGCGGTGATCCGTTGGCGCGTCCGCGAAATTCTGCTTTAGTTCGCTTTCTTCTTAACGTCCATAATGCCCTTGACGACATTACGCGAAGCGATGCCGAACTCGCTTTCAAGGCCTAGCGTCTGGTCGGGGTCCATGCTTGCGCCTGTGTCCGCCTTGTCAATCACAGCAGCCGCGACAGCATGGAACTTCGCGTGTTCCGCCACCAGGCTTTTGAATTCCGGCATTGAGGCATAGTTTGCCCCCTCGTCCTCCAGCCACTTCCCCAGAGGGCATCGATTCGAAGGGCGGACATCGGCCGACCTGAGAGCGCCGTCGGGTTTGCGAACATAGACCAGGAGTTTCACTTTCCACGCCGCGTGAGCCTGGATCGCCTCGTCAAAGTCCATCATGCCTCTCCATCGCGTGCTTGATTGCACGAAGCATGATCAAATCATTCTTGTGCGAGGCTATCGCTGACGCGGTCCGCGGCAGGCTCGGCACACCTTTTTTTTGGAACTGCCCGATTTCCCTGCATGATCAGCTTTTGAGCCCCAAAGCCAGAACAGGCGATGCCTCTAATCTGCAACACACCTAACTTTATGTTAACGCGAGACGATGCGGCGCGATTGACCCCTGGGCGCCGAATCATTGACTTGACTAATCATGATTTATCGGGGGCATCTAATGTTAACACAAAAATATTATACTGAGGACGTTCTTTTCCAAACAAGAAAAGAAGCTATTCCTCACAAGACTGTTCTGTTCCAATTACTCGCGGTCTATGCCGGCGCCATCCTAACATTCCAACTGCAGCTTCTGCATCAAACAGCGATAGCATCCTCAACCATAACAACATGCTTGGCTTGGCTAATACTACTTCTGACAGATAAGAATAACCGTGCTCTGATACTGGCTGTCTATTGCGGCTCTTTCGCCGGAATGAGCGCATTCTGCCTTGGTGCGGATTGCACGAACTCAATGGCTTCCATCTACTGGCAAGCGGCTATTTTTTCCCTCGCGGCTGCACTGTGTTACGTCACCATCCATTTTCTCTCCACCCATTTCCCAAAATCGATGCTAACGGGATATGGTGGGAGGCTTGGAGCAACGGCCTTCCTTTCGTCCTATCTCTGCAGTCTTGCGCTGACCGAGAGAACGGATATCACCGATCTCCAGAAAGTCCTGACAACTTATGGCCCAGAAAATTACATTCCCTATTCAATAATCGCCTGCGCGGGAGCGATTACACCTTTTCTGTTACTCCGAAAGAAATGGCACGACGCAGATGTTTATTTCATTACAGGCCTAACAGCATTCCTGGCTTTGATTGCCAGCTTTCTATTCTCAATTTTCCTTCCAGAGCTCAATCTGGCTCCCGCAGCATTTTATGCCGGTCTGTTCGTCAGCATGACCAGATCCAAATTATGTCCACCACCGGCACTCGCGCTCGCCGGTGCGCTTTCGGGCATGCTAATGCTGAACATTCTGCGCGTCTTCAAAGGCATTGGCGGAAATTTGGGGCTGACTGCATTGCTGTCGGTCCTCAGCGTAACCGTATTCCTTTACGTCGCGGCGCGTCTTTCTCGCTTCCTCTGGAGAATGCCCCTGGTTTCTTTTGTGATCGCGGCGATCATTGGTTATTCCTGGGTGGCTTCATATTTTCTCTCTCCGGCTCCTCAGTATAGTAGCAGCTGGAAAACCGAGATCATGATTGTACAGGGTATCAACCCGTAAAAATCCCCATGCGCTCAGCGCGCGATGTGCGGCTGAGCGCTGGTTTGTGGGGGATCAGACTCTCGGTGCCTTCGGACAGGGAGGGCCGTATCGGTGGCAGGTGCCTCGAAGTGGCACCCCTGTCAGCCATGCCGTTCGCGGCCCCTTGGAAGGGACCGCAATAGCCTTGAACCTAATATCGACCGCGCCCGTAAACACCCCTGCGCGCATACGCGCCACCGTGTCCGCCGCGGTAAACACTTCTGGTCGCATAGACGCCGCGATGCCCGTAATGCCCGCCGCCGCGAGCGTAGACGCCTCTGGTCCCATAGACGCCGCGATGCCCATAATACCCGCCGCCACGCGCGTAAACGCCTCTGGTCGCGTAGACGCCGCGATGCCCGTAATACCCGCCGCCGCGAGCGTAAACGCCTCTGGTCCCATAGACGCCGCGATGCCCGTAATACCCGCCGCCGCGAGCATAGACGCCTCTGGTCCCATAGACGCCGCGATGCCCATAATACCCGCCGCCGCGCGCGTAAACGCCCCTGGTCGCATACGCGCCGCGGTGCCCGTAATACCCGCCGCCGCGAGCATAGACGCCTCTATGCGCATACCCGCCGCCATACCTTCCTCGGCCTGCAACGGTTCGGCTGTGATAGACGCCACCGCGTGGACCCCGCACCGTCGTCCCTCTGGCATAGCGATAGGCGACGTCAACCGTGACGGGACTGCTTTGAATCATGCGCGATTGGGGCACAGGGACCGCCGCGTAAGCGGAGGTTGTTAGTGCAATCGCCGCAGGCGCCAAAAGCGCCAAGACAATGCTTCGCATAGGATGTTCCTTCCCATTGAATGCACTTCCTTTCCTCGGCCTCGTGAGTTTAAGTGCAGAAGCGTGGAAATACAAGCTCCGCTCTACAATGCGCATCACTGCACGACAGGTTGTGTTGCTTCTCGCGATCTGCGCGAAATACCTAACTTGTCACCTCTTCATGCCAGACGCGATGCGAAGAACCATAGAGGCGAGCAAAAAGGCGGACAGAAGCGCACAAAGCATAAGGACCACCGCGGCAGCTGCAATCCGGTAGCCGTGGAGGGCCACGACCACGACATCGCCGTCCACGCGCACCGACCTTACCGTTGTCAGAAACATCGCGCCGGCGGCCGTTTCCGCTCTTATCCTCTTGGCTGGAATGATTTCGGCCAGGTTCCTGGCGATATAGGTCGCGAGCGGGCTCAGCATCGAGTTGAACCGGCTCAGCATAGGGCGCGCCGAATCTTGCGGCACTCCCGCCCTCGACACATGAAGGAATATCGCGCGCGCATTCGCGTCATACTCCGGGGAGCCGCTGATCTCAACCGGGGTATGGATCAGATTTCCGGACACATGGGCTTTGATATGCACTTCGCGGTCAACCGAAACATTCAAGATTTCGATCTCGAAGCCTCGCCAGGGCTTGGGCGGATGATTGCGCACATAGTTGGAAAGCATCCCGGCCGTCAGCCGCATTTCCACAGTTTCCGAGAGCATGCGCCATGCGCCGCCAAGGCTTGCAATCAGCAATCCAAACGCGACTATCCCTATGATAGCTTTTCTGCCCATCTGCACCTTTTGCCCTCGTCCTCACCGGCCGCCTGCGGCAGTGTTAACTACGCGGCATTTGATCAGACCTCCAGCCTTGAAAAACAGAGAGACAGCAGGAGCAGGTTCTCTGCGCCACGATGCTGAGTTGTCTCATGTTTTCCACTTCTGGCGTTTGAGGGTGTGAGTGTTTCCCTCGTTACGTATTGACAAAAGCCACATGAAGACGTTTGTTTAGCTGCCCAGTTGGGTTTGGAAGACCAAGCGTAGGGCTGTCTTCCCACATTCTTTATCACTCCATGCAGATTGCGCTGTGTTACAAGGCTGCTCAGCCGGGATAAGCGCTGCCGCGTGATGTCTGCCGGAAAGGAAATAACTGTGACAAGCCAAAACGAAACGCTCAAGGTCGTTGCTCTTGAGGATGGCAGTTCAGCCGTCGTAAGGATCGATCCCGCGAACCCTCGCCTGCTGGAAGTGGTGGCAACGTTCTTTGATGCCGAAAGGGCACAGCGATATGTGGAACTGACAGGGGTTCAAAAACCCGAGCCGGAGGCAAAGGCCTCTGTGCAACTGAAAGCGGTTCAGAAACCCGAGCCCGTGGCAAAGGTCTCAGTGCCGAAATTGCCCAAAGCCGCGAATGGACAGAAAGCCGAGCCAAATGGAGCACCGCTCGACCTCAGCACCCGCCAGAGCGCAGTGCTGAATGCGCTCCGCCTTAAGATGGATGAGAAAAAGCAGGTGGAGGCGAAAGCATCCGTCCTCGCTGAGGCCGCCAAAATACCGCTCGGCTCGCTTCACTCGGTCCTTGGATCGCTTGAGAAAAAACAACTCATCGTCAACACCCGCCCCGGAACTCCACGCGCGCCCGCAGTGTACCAGGTTCTCTGAGCAGCCCCTCCGCTCAGGCGCGCGACGATCGCGGCTCGTCTACGAAAAGGCCGCGCCCGAGCAAAAGGCGCGGCTAACAGTGTTGAGCTGTCCGGCCTAAGAACAACACTGCCCGGACAAGCGAAAGCCTGACTTGTTCCAGCCTTCGAACGCGTTGTTGCGATGGTTGCTCGAAACAACCCACTGTTTCGGGCCTCCGCACTCTCAAATGCGCAAGCGTGAGCGGACCTAACGAGCGGGCGGACATAAAAAATCCCTAACGGAGGTGAGGGGATCACGGGGCAACCGTTAGGGATCGCTTAGGGGCCTTTTTACGGCGCCTTCTATATAGTTTTTGAAAAATTGCTTGTCAATTTATTCAATTCCGGTCGTGATTTGTTTTCTGTGGATAATAAAGAAGGCAATTCTTTTTCGGTCGCTCTAACGCCGGATCCCAGATCGATCAGAATGCCGGCTGGACCCGTCGACGTCAGTTCATCTCGAACACAAAGCCGATTTCGCGGGTTGATTGAAGACAGCTTAAGACTTTTTCCGCTGCCTTTTCGTGGAGCAAATTTGACACTTGAGTTCTGCCCACCACCGGCTCGCGCTCAACAGCGAAGTTAAAAGCTCGTTTATACTCAAGACGATACCAGTGGTCCTTTTGAGTTCGGCATTTGCTCTCGCGTGTGCAGCAAGCGGACGCAAATGCCGGAATTGGACCACCAGCCAGGATAGAGGAGCGATCTTTAGCGCAAGCGCGGCGCTCAGCAGTCTTCTCAACGGCTCAGGACGCGGTTACACTGGTTACACAAAAGTTAATCAGGGGAGGAAACCAATGACCGATAACCCATTCGACATCTCTCAGTCCGTGCGTGACATGGCCGACCAGAACATGAAGCAGGCGCATGATGCTTATGAACAGCTTACGGGTTTCGTGACCAAGACTATGGGTTCATGGATGGGCGCAATGCCTTCAAATCCCGTGACCATCGGCTTCAAGGACGTTCAGGACCGCGCCATGGACTTTGCCAAGGACAATGCCGAGTTGGCTTTCTCCTTCGCTGGAAAGATCTGCAACGCACAGAATTCGCAAGAAATCCTGACGCTTCAAACGCAATACGCTCAAGACCGGATGCAGGCTTACGCCGCGCACACCCAGGAACTTTGCAGCTTGATCGGAGTTGCTTTCCAGAAGCTGCAACGCAGCTGATCAATCCATCAGACCCGGGAAGAGTTGCAGAGAAACGAGTTTGTTCGCAGAGTTTCCTTCGCTTAGCACTCGAAGGAGCCGCTACCTCGCATAAGGAAGCCGCGCCTAGGAACAGGCGCGGCTCGAGTTGGTGGTGTTGTTCCCGCCAAGGAACCCTCTTACAACAAGCGTGAACCTAACTTGTTCCCTTCTTAATCCGCACTATGCAAATTGCGGTTTCTTGCCCTCCCCCGACAACTTTTTCTCGCTTCAAGCGTTAATCCCATGCTGGACTATAACGAACCCAGAGGTTAGCGATGAGTGCGATCTATTTGGTTGCGGGCATTGTATTGGGCCTGTTCGCATATTGGCTTTTGCAGGATACATGGCCGTTCCGATATAACAGCAGGTATGTCTATGACCAACGCGCACCCTACCGGAATTGGGGACCGCCGATGGGACCAGCCCCTGCCTATGATCCCTATGCCTGGAGAGTGAGAAGGGTGCCGCCGCGCCCCTGCGGTATGCCTTGTGACTATTGATCGAAGTGGATGGCTTCCTCGCGAAAAGGCATGCAGTGCCTTGCCGGCGCCGGTCCGGACACAAGATCAACTCGCCCTTAAACAAACCGATTGACGGCGGCCTTACTCGCCTGCCTCGTGCTGAACTGTCTATTCCTGCTGCCTCGGCTCAGGAATTACGCCAATTGCGGCGCTACCGCACGATAATTGCACGCCCAATTTCTTAGGACATAGCCTGGGTTTCAGCCACAGCAATTCGCTGCTGATGGAACGGAATCAGCCTGCACGCGATGTAAGCAAAATGGGCTTTAGGGGTAAACAGGATGTGGGACAACCCGATCGATCTGATTATTGCCGCCCTCAATTCCGCGCTGGAAGCTGCGATCACCGGCCTGGGCGAAGCGCTCAGAGGCCTTCGGACACTCTATAAGAAGCTGAATCTTCTGTTTCGCGTGATGCTCATCACGCTGTTGTTCCTGTTTCCGTTCCTTTTCTTTTTGTTCGTAGGCATCAAAGAAGAAATCCTGTGGCTGAGTATTCTCTTTGGGACACTTGTAACACTCTATATTGCTTTGATAATTCGAGGATTTTTCAGGGCCGTAAATCGGAAGGCAGAGGAACCGATGTTCCAATAACAAATCGCCTGCCGTTCAGCCTTACTGCGATCTTCACGGTCCTCGATATAGCGTTGATCAGCTACTGGATCGCGTCCTACGATCTTGGCTACAATCTCGTACACGAGGCGAGCTTTTACCTTCAGCACCTCAGGGACAATTACAGCCTCTCGGCCTTTCAGCAGCGCTAAATGCCCGCTTTGTGAGCGGGCGAGATCAACCCGCCCTTAATCGGACTCGATTATAAAGCGCTGGATGAGCTTATTCGCGTCCAAACGGGCGCGGGCTGCTCCAGAGTTCAAATCCTGCCCCTGGCCTTGGCTCTGCGCCAGCAGGACCTTGGCGGCACGCGCCGCGTCGAAAACAATCGGAGAGCGTGAATTTTGCAGGCGTTGAAGAACTCCAGATTGGGACAAAAATCTGGCCCCGGATTTACACCGTCGCCCTTATCGAGCCACAGCAGGCAGACACAGCTCTCTTCGCAACGGACGCATCTCGAACGAGCTTCCGAGTAAGCCTCACCGTTTCTCAACCGAACCAGGGTAAGAACGTCGACTTTAAGACGTTCCATCATTTGGTGCATTCGGGTCGCCCGCCGCTCTACCGTCCTGCTCTTCGCCCGCATGATATGCCACCCTTGTCTTTAAGATCGAAACCCATAATTGCCGAAAGTGCAAGACAGCTTTTTAACGCAGAACATTCTGGAGAAGCATGGCAGACAGGTTAGGATCGCATAACGATTGCCGAAAACGAATACTGACCCGATGTCTACCGTTGTTTGAGGGTGTGGAAAGTCACCGCTCTTTGAGGCGATCTTTAGGATGACAAGCGGCGGAGACGGGGCTTTTTAGAGTACTCTTGGACAAATTTGAGGAAACGCGAGCATGACAAAACGGCGGCCCGTAAAAGCCTGTGTGTTCGACGCGTATGGAACCCTGTTCGACGTTCACGCCCCGGCGGCATCCCTTGCGGCTGAGCTTGGAGAGAAAGGCCCCGCCATCTCGGCGCAATGGCGAGCGAAGCAGCTGGACTATACCCGGCTTCGAAGCCTCATGGGCCGATATGCCGATTTCGCCCAGGTCACGGCGGACGCTCTCGATTATGTGCTTGAGGCGAACGGTTTGTCCGGCTCGCCGATTCGCGAGAAGCTCTTGAACCTTTATTCGTCGCTTGCCGCCTATCCTGATGCCGAGCCTTGTCTCACAGCTTTGAAGAATGCCGGCGCGCGAACGGGCATTCTGTCCAACGGTTCGCCGTCCATGCTCGCGGCTGCCGTGACGTCAGCCAATCTCGGTGCGTCCCTCGACTACATTCTCTCGGTCGACGCGGTGCGCATCTACAAGCCAAGCCCGGAGGTCTACAAACTCGCCTGCAATGCCTTCGGGGCCGAGCCCGATGAAATCGCCTTTGTGTCTGCAAATGGCTGGGATTGCGCCGGCGGCGCCGCTTTCGGCTTTCGCGTCATCCATGTGAACCGCTTCGGCCAAGCCGATGAACGGCTCGGCGTTGAACCAGAGGCCCATGTGGCGAACCTCCTCGACGCCGCGGCACATCTCACGGACATGCTCGGCAGGTAGGAGCGACAGCAACAGCGTTCTCTGGATTTTCGAAAAGCACATCGCGTGAGAAAGGTGGGGAGCGCGCGATTATCCTTGCATCGATTGAGCAGGCGAAAGGCGCGGAGCGGTCTCCAAACCAGCTCGCGGCTACAATCGATCTTCTCCACACAGCCCCCCGGCGCCATCAAGGAAAGCGGCTCGGAACAGTGAACAACGCTGATGCTCCCGAGACGGCAATGATGCCGGCACCTGTATTGGGTGCCTTGATCTGTCTGCCTCAAGCTTAGCGAGTTTGTTAAAACTCTAGTGTTAACTTTGGCCGCGGCATCACGCGCCGGAGAAAGACTGAAGGCATGGCTACGGTTTCCATTCTCATCAAGGCATACAACGAAGAGCGCAACATCGTTCGTGCAATTGAAAGCGCTCTCAAGGCTCTTAGCACGATACAAGGTGAAGTGATCCTCGCCGATAGCGCCTCGACCGATAGAACGTTGGAACTGGCCAAGGCCTATCCGATTAAGATCGTTTCCCTGAACCATCCTTGGGAGCGCTGTTGCGGCATCGGACCGGAGCTTGAATTCCGCGTCGCTTCGGGCGACTTCATATACATCTTGGACGGCGACATGGAACTCGACGAGACGTTCCTGCCAAAAGCGCTGGAAGTCTTCGAGAAAAACCCTGAGGTGGGAGGGGTCGGCGGCCTTATCGTCGAAAGTGAGGCCATGAATCTTCGAGTTCGCGGCGCGCATCCAGCGTTGGAACGCCGAGCTCAGTTCGAGCCCGAGGATCGTTGAGTGCCTGCATTGCGGCGGCCTTTACCGCCGTGAGGCGCTTGCCAGTGTTGGCTATATGTCCGATCGCAACCTTCCTGCCTTCGAGGAGTATGACCTCGGCGCCCGCCTAAGGGGAAAGGGCTGGAAGATGCTCCGCATGCCTGATCGCGCGGCAGATCACTACAACCACCAACTCTCGACTCACGCTCTCTTATGGCGGCGGGTTCGCAGTGGCTCTTTTCTAAGTTATGGCAAGCTGATGCGCGCTTCCTATGAGCAGCATTATAGTCTTCTCCTGGTGAGGGAGTTGCGGGCCATCCAGCTGAGTTTGTTCATGGTTGCATTCTGGGTTTTCATAGTCCTGTTTTTGCTCTTCAAACCTGTGCTAGCCCTCGCAACCACCATGGTGGCCTTGATATCTTTTGTCGCCTTGATGGCAGTGAAACGCCGTAGCCTTGCCCTCGGCACTTTCACGGTGGCGACCTGGCAGCTTGGGGCTGCCGGTTTGATTGTTGGCCTATTCAAGCCCAGGACACCCCCCGAGGCGGAAATCAGCTTTAGGACGTTGAGTGGCGCCAAAGGCTTGGTCCCCCCCGAAAACGGGAACCCGACCGCAAGAGCTCCAGCTATTTGTGGGCGAAGCCAGGAGCGTTTGCTTAGTCTAAGCGCAGGCTCTGATTAGGGCTGATCGCAAGCGGCTGCCCTATTCTACTTCAGAACGTGCAAGCCATTGCGGCTTTGAACTGCCTCTGTCCGGCGCGCTTGCATCTTCCGCAATTCACTGAACAGAGCGGACATCTGCCGCTGCAAGGTTGTCTCATAGCGGCCAAGCTTTCCGCTCAGGTCCTTCGAAAGGAAGGCATCGACCGAACGCCCAAGAACGAGCCGGGTGTCCCTATACTCAGTCACCAGGGGAGCGGTGGGATCTCCAGGAAGTTGAGGGTCACCGATCGTATATGAACTCTGGCTTCTCTCGCGCGCCTGCACCCAGGCGAGGACCGCCAATTCAAAAGAAGGAACGCGCCGCAACCGCCAGACAATACTGACGATCCGGTCAGCCAACTCACGTTCGAGCACGCTTTCCGGCACGAGTTCGGCAAGAACGCTCTCACGCATTTCGAAGAACTCTTCAGGGCTTTCGCTGGCGAGAAGGCCGCCGCAGCCCCTAAGCCCATGTGTCACGGCGTTCTGGCTGACTTGTACTTTGCCTTCCTTTGTCCTGGGCCCAGTGCTGAGCCGGGCGTTGAGACGGTTTGCCATGATCTGTCTTTCACTTGCCATAAAACGCTTCCCGAGTGGCGTCCTGCACTTCCCGCGCCCGGTTTGAACGCGATACTGACAAAGGACATAAATCGGGCGTCAAACGAGCCCAATGATTACTATACCCTTGATATATTAATATTTTTTGTCACAAAAAACTGCTTATATAGAAAGATATGGTGTTTTTTGCCGAACAAACCCAATTTGAAGGATTTCTTTACCAATGGCCTCCTTTGGCTGGCGAACATTGAGGCAGGCCCCTGCCCTGCCCGGTACGCCTCCTAACGCGCAGTCGCAATCGGCCACGCTTCAGTCGATGAGCTTCAGGGCCAGTTACTGTCCAAACTCGATCACAAGCACGGTCACCTGATCAGACATGCAGATCCAGTCCTCAACCTCTCGCAACGCCGCATGCCGACTGCGAAAGGTTCCTCCCATGCACCCATCGCTGCTTATGTGCGTCTTTATCTTATCGGAAAACCGCTTCGCACTTTTCCGGACGCACTCTAGTTCAGGGGCTCACTTCTTGCTGTCAGACGATCCTGGCGCCGCGATTGCCCAATAGCGGTCGCGCAACAGGCGCTTATAGAGCTTGCCGGTTGGCGCTCTTGGCAGTTCGTCCTCGAAATCGATCGAGCGCGGCACTTTCTGGCGCGAAAGAGACCGGCTCAGGAATGCGATCAACTCCTCCGCGAGCGCCGGACTTGGCGCGACCCCCGGCATCGGTTGCACCACCGCCTTCACCTCTTCGCCCAAATCGGGGTTGGGTACGCCGAACACGGCGGCGTCCGCAACCTTGGGGTGGGTGATAAGCAGGTTCTCGCATTCCTGCGGATAGAGGGTGACGCCCCCCGAGACGATTGTGAAATTCGCCCGATCGGTCAGATAGAGAAATCCCTCCTCATCGACATAACCGATGTCGCCGACCGTGCTCATGGCGCCGTCCGGCGAACGGCTTTCGCGCGTCTTTTCCGGGGCGTTGAAATACTGGAAGGGCGAAGGAGGCTTGAACCAGATCATGCCCGGCTTGCCCGCGGCGCAGCGTTGAAACGCATCGTCGAGAATATGGAGGTCGCCAAACACGGCCCTGCCGACCGTTCCCTTATGGGCCAGCCATTCTTCGCTCGTGCAGGCTGTAAAGCCATGGCCTTCGGTCGCGCCATAATATTCGTGGATGATGGGTCCCCACCATTCGATCATGGCCTCCTTCACAGGCACGGGGCAAGGCGCCGCCGCGTGGTAGGCCACTTCCAGGGAGGACAGGTCGTAAGAGAGCCGGGTGGCGTCGGCAAGCCAAAGCATGCGGGCGAACATCGTCGGAACAAGCTGGCTGTGGGTGACACGGTATTTCTGGATGAGTTCGAGATAGGTCTTAGGCTCGAACCGCTCCATGATGATCGCGGTGCCGCCGGTCCGGATCGTGAGATTGACGGCTCCGAGCGGCGCTGCGTGGTAGAGCGGCGCCGGCGAGAGATAGATCATTCCTTCCCGATACCGGTAAAGCCCCTTCACGAAAGCTGGCACGGGCAACAGCTTGCCGGGAGGCTGTTCGGGGAGAAGGCGGAAAACGCCCTTTGGCCGTCCCGTCGTTCCCGACGTGTAAAGCATGGGAGCGCCGATGCTCTCATCGAGAATAGGGCTCGCTGGCATCGCTGCCGTCGCTTGTTCGAGGCCAACGATGCGTTCTCCTTCGGCGGAACCGTCGGCCACAAGGCACAGTTCAACCTTCGGGCACAGATCGAGCGCGTTGCGCGCGACATCGAGCTTGGCCAAAGACGTGATCAGGATGCGGGACTCGCTATTATTGACGATGTGCGCCAGTTCGCCTGCGGTCAGGGACGCGTTCACGCAGGTGTAATAGAGCCCGGATCGCTCGCCTGCTCCGCAAGCTTCGATGTAGCGGCTGTTGTTCTCCATGAAGATCGCGTAGTGGTCGAGCCGCGCGAGCCCCAGATAACGAAACAAATGGGCCAGACGATTGCTGCGCGCTTCCAACTCCCCATAAGTTAAAGTCTCGCCCGAGTTCGCCATGATGATGGCTGGCTGTTGCGGACGAAACTTTACCTGTTCACCGCTGTACATCCGCTCCCAATCTCAGCCCCGGTCCGCGCGGTCTTTGGCGTCCTGCGCCTTAATGGAGTCGCGCGCACGCTGCCAGTCTTCGTCGCTCCAATTGCGCAAGTCGAAGAAAGTTCCTCCCGTCGCGAGAGCTTGGCCGCCGTCCATGCCGATCGTCTGGCCGGTGAGCCAATCGCAGCCATCCGGACAGGAGGAAGACCGCGAGGTTTTGCAGTTCCTCGATCGTTCCCACGCGCCCCATCGGATTGATCTTTGCCGTGCGTTCGCCTGGCGCGGATTCTGGCGTGAGGCGCTTGTTCATCCCCTCGGTCGGGATCTCTCCGGGCGCGATGGCATTGAGCCGGATGCCATAGCGGCCCCACTCGGAGGCAAGCGACATGGTCATGGCGTGTACGGCGGCCTTGCTCATCGCCGATGGGACCGTGAAAGGGCCGCCGTTCCAAATCCAGGTCGTGAGAATGGAGAGGATCGAGCCTCGATGCCCTCCCGCGATCCAGCGGCGGCCGACCGCATGGGTGACATAGAACGTGCCGTGCATGACGGTATTCGCAATCGCATCGAAACCGCGCGGGCTTATATCTTCGGTGCGCGCAATAAAATTGCCAGCCGCGTTGTTGACGAGGCCGGTGAGCGGGCCGGAAGCAAAGATTTCCTCGACCATGGCGTCGACGGCCTTCGCGTCCCGGATGTCCACGCCAAAAGCCGTGACCTTGCCGCCATGCCGCCCCATCAGCTCTATGCCGGTCTCCTCGCAGACAGTCTTGCGCCGACCGCAGATGAAAATTTCCGCGCCAAGGCTCAGGAAACGCGCGGCCATAGCCTTGCCAAGGCCCGTGCCGCCGCCCGTGACAAGAATGCGCTGACCTTCGAACAAACCTTTTTCGAACATTGTTTCTCCCGCGCCGTGGCTCACGGCTGCCCCGGTTGCGCAAAGTCTATAGTTGTATTCGCTGCGGGGGATGTCCAGTGCAGACGGCAGCTGAACCGGCAACGATGGAAGTCAGCGCGAAAGCCAGCCAATTCGAGATTTCAGAGCTCCCCGAGATACGTCCTCCATGACCGAGGAGCTCGCTACATTTGGACCAGCTGGCAAGCGTTGAGCGCGTTCGTGTTTTTAGGGATAGGATGAAAGAGCCATATCAGTTCAGGCAACACTTTTTGTATTTCTTGCCCGACCCGCAGGGACAAGGATCGTTCCGTCCGATCTTTTCCTCGAAGCGCCGGTATTCTCCCAACCGCTCTTCACGAATACGGTAGAACGCTTCAATGAAATCAGGAACCGTATCGAGCGCGGTCTCAAAAAGTTCTTTCGGGTCAAAGTCGTCTTTGAGCAACTCGGCGTCGATCCTCTCGTCCTGAAGAAGAACGGCGATCATAGCGAAAAGCCCGCTCGCTCCGTCTTTGCGGAGTTGCTCCCAAGCCTCCTCTCGTAAGCGCATGCCGGCAAAAAATCCCTCCGCCCAGTCGCGCGTGATAAGGCGCCCCTCGTCGTCCATCCAGAGGAATGGCTCATAGGGCTTGGAGCGCGATCGGAGGCTTTTGATGATGTTGCCGTGTTCGAGCAAAAGCATCGCCCTCAGGAGCTCGGCGTCATAGCGATCCAGGGTAGCATCCGAGGAATTCAAAAGCAGCGGAAGCCACTCAATCTGCTGAACAGGCTCAGGGCCGACGATGACCGCAGTCATGAGGCCATTGCCATAAGACAGACCGGCCATCCCTTCCTCGAAGCGCTCTTTCGAGGTGGCGAAATCCTGGAGGTGTTTCTCCAAAGCTTCGGGGTCTTTAAGCAAAGCCAATATGCTCATGGCGCCCTCCCGGCGAATCGATCCGATCCTCAGAAAGGCTATCAACCGCCGAAGTGGCCCCACAAGACATGGCTGATAAGGTTGTCGCCTTAGATGTGGATGACGCGGCCGTAAGCGTCGAGCACGCTTTCGCCCATCATCTCGGACAGCGTCGGGTGCGGGAATATCGCTTCCATCAGCTCTGCCTCGGTCGTCTCCAGCGTCTTGGCGATGCTGAAGCCCTGGATCAGCTCCGTGACCTCCGCGCCGATCATATGCGCGCCGAGAAACTCTCCCGTCTTCGCATCGAAAATCGTCTTGACGAACCCTTCAGGCTCGCCAAGCGCGATGGCCTTGCCGTTGCCGCGATAGGGAAACCGACCGACCTTGATTTCGCGGCCGTTGCCTTTCGCCATCGTCTCGGTCAACCCGATGGACGCCACCTGTGGATGCGAATAGGTGCAGCCCGGAATGTTCCGCACTTTCAAAGGGTGCACGTCGTTGCGGCCCGCGATCTTTTCCACGCAAATAATGCCTTCGTGGCTCGCCTTGTGCGCGAGCCAAGGCGGCCCGGCCACGTCGCCAATGGCATAAAGGCCCGGCACGCCCGTGCGGCAATACTCGTCGATGACGATATGCGACTTCTCGACTTTCACGCCCAGCTCTTCGAGGCCCAGATCCTCGACATTTCCCACGATGCCGACAGCGAGGATGACGCGCTCGAACTCCTCGGTTTTCTGCTTGCCGTCCTTCAAGGTCAGCGTCGCCGTCACGCTGTTTGCGTTCTTCTCGAGCTTATCGACCTTAGCACCGGTGTAAATCGTCATGCCCTGCTTTTCGAAGGACTTCCTTGCGAAGGCAGAGACCTCCTCATCCTCGACCGGCAGGATGCGGTCCATGATCTCGACCACGGTCACCTTCACACCAAGCGCGTTGTAGAAGCTCGCGAACTCGATGCCGATCGCGCCCGACCCGACCACGAGCAGCGATTTCGGCGTGATGTCCGGCACCATCGCTTCCTTGTAGGTCCAGATCAGCTTGCCATCCGGCTCAAGCCCCGGAAAGCTTCGCGCGCGAGCGCCGGTTGCGATGACGATATGCTTGGCCTCGACATCGGCGAGCGCCTTGCCGTCCTTGCCTTTGACCGCGATCACGCCCTTCGCCTTGAGCCGCGCCGTCCCGTCGATCACAGCGATCTTGTGCTTCTTAAGAAGGTAGGCGACGCCCGAAGAGAGCTTTCCGGCCACTTGCCGCGAGCGGCTGATCACCTTGGCGAGATCGAATGTGACGCCGTTCGTCTTGAGCCCGAACTCCTCCGCGTGCCGCACCAGCGTCAGCACCTCGGCTGTTCGCAAGCAGCGCCTTTGTCGGAATGCAGCCCCAGTTCAGGCAGATGCCGCCGAGATGCTCGCGCTCGATCACCACCGTTTTCAAGCCGAGCTGCGCCGCCCGGATCGCGGCAACATAGCCGCCGGGTCCGCCGCCAATGATTGCGACATCGAATGCTTCGCTCATGCTGGTCCCTCAATCGAAATTAGAACGCTCTATCCAATCGCCACAGCCCTGCTTTCGATGTCACAGCAGCCCCATGAAATACGCGAGCAAACTCAAAAAGAACACAAGGGTAGCCGCAACACCTAAAAACGAACGCACCGCGTGGAGCTTGCCCCATTTCCGGATAAGTGCTCTTGCCTCGGAGTTCTGGTCTGACGTCTCCATCGCCATGAGTTTGTTGTTCGTCCGCTTGATCGCAAGCAGCGTCCACGGCCAATTGGCGATGATCAGGATTGCGCCCAAGAGAAAGCCATCTTGCCCCGATTCATACCAAGCCAGAAGCCCGAACAGGCAGCCAAAAGCCGCGAGCGGCGCCTGCATCGCGAAGCCGCGCTTGTAGGACGGTTTCCACTCGGAGAGGAGGGCCTTGTCGTCCAGTTGGAGACGGGCGGGCTGCTCGGCGACGTTAATGTAGATCGCTGCGCCAGCGAATACCGCAGCGACAATGAGAGCGAGAAGGCCGAACACAATGGACAAGGTGGCAATCCGCTAAACGAGCATCGTTACTGGCTCTTCCACGAAGCCTTTGAAGGCCGCGAGAAGTTGCGCACCAAGCGCGCCATCCACAACGCGATGATCGCACGACAGTGTGCAGCCCATCATGGTGGCGACGGCGATCTGTCCGTTCTTTACGATTGGCCGCTGCTCGCCGCGCCCGACCGCCAGGATCGTGGCATGGGGCGGGTTGATGACCGCGTCGAAATGATCGATGCCGAACATGCCGAGGTTCGAAATGGCTGTCGTGCCGCCTTGATATTCATGCGGCGCGAGGCGGCGGCGGCGGGCACGCTCGGCCAGCCCTTTCATCTCGCCCGAGATCTGCGCGAGCGTCTTCCGCTCCACGCCTTTGATGACCGGCGTGAACAGCCCGCCCTCGATGGCGACGGCAACGCCGATGTCGGAGCTCTTGTGAAGCAGGATGCCGCGCTCCGTAAAGGTGGCGTTGGCATCAGGAACAAGCTGGAGCGCCAGCCCCATCGCCTTGATAAGGAAATCGTTCACAGACAATTTGTACGCGTTCGGCCCCTCTTTCGGGGAGCGCGCGTTGAGCCTTTGGCGCGCGTCGAGCAGCGTGTCGATCTCGCAATCGACGGTGAGCCGGAAATGGGGGATCGTCGCCGCCGCCATCGTAAGCCGCGCGGCGATGGTTTTGCGCATGTTGTCGAGCGGGCGGAGCTCGTAGCTGCCCTTCTCGTAAAGCGCGAGGATCTGATCGTCGGGCATCGCCGCCGGGAAGACCCGGCTTGGCACGAGCGCCCCGCCATTTTGTGGTGGCGGCGCCGCCACCGCTGCGGTCTGAGGCGCAGGGGCTGCCGTTCCTGAACGCGCGGCTTCGTCGACGTCGTGCTTCACGATGCGCCCATGCGGACCCGATCCCCGAAGCCTGGAAAGATCGATGCCCGACTGGGCCGCGAGCCGTCGAGCCAGCGGAGACGCGAAGATGCGGCCATGGCCATTTCCCTTCTGAGCGGCGGGCGTGTCCGGGGCCTGAGCAGGCTGCTTCGCTGCGGGCTGCGGGGATGCGGCCTTGACCGCCTCAGCCTGCGACGGTGGCGCATGCTGAGGCGCGGGCTGCGGAGGTTCCGCGCCATATCCTTTCAAGGCAGCGGCATCCTCGCCTTCCGAAAGAAGCACTGCAATCGGCGTATTGACCGCGACCCCTTCGGTGCCTTCCGGGATCATGATCTTGCCGATTGTGCCTTCGTCCACGGCTTCGACTTCCATCGTCGCCTTGTCGGTCTCGATCTCGGCGATGGCGTCGCCCGAAGCAACCTTGTCGCCTTCCTTTTTCAGCCACTTCGAAAGCTTGCCCTGCTCCATGGTGGGCGACAGCGCAGGCATGAGGATGGGGGTGGGCATGGCTTTATCCTTGAGGGATGGAGCGGCACTTGTGACAGCGGTCGGAGACGTTACGCATCCTTGGCATCGATAACGATCTGAGGGGCTCGGCGGCCCAGTGGCTCGAACACTCCCCCGTCCGCGAGTTTTCTCTGCGCCATATACGCGATTTCATCTTCAATATCTTCGATGAGGCACTTCCGATCCACGGGGCGATCCGCGCTCATGCGATAGCGCGTGTTGAGATACCCATCCGTCACGATCACGAGATAGGCCTTGCCACCGGCTTCGTAATCGGCGGCGTGGCCATCGCCATATTTGGCCCAGGGCGATCGCTTGTGCATCATTCGCAGACCTAGCAACCTGAAATCATTGATCCTCGAAACGTCAAAACCCCTCACCCCAGCCCTCTCCCGCAGGGGGAGAGGGAGTAGCTCGCCCTTGCAACAGCGTCCCTTCTCCCCTTGCGGGAGAAGGACAGGATGAGGGGGAATGCCGGTGTCGCATGAACAATCCTTCAGCATTAGGTGCGATAGCAGACGGCTTTCGCGGCGGCGACAACGCGCGCGGCGTTCGGCAGCGCAAGCTTCTCAAGGGCTGCCGCATAAGGCATCGGCACATCCGCGCCGGAGACCTTCGTGGGCGGGGCGTCCAGATAATCGAAAGCGTGCTCCACCACTTGCGCGCAAATCTCCGAGCCTACCGAGCAAACGGGCCAGGCCTCCTCCACCGTCACAATGCGGTTCGTCTTTCGAACCGACGCCAGCACCGTCTCCATATCAAGCGGGCGGAGCGTGCGCAGATCGATCACTTCGGCGTCGATCCCTTCTGCTTCCAGTTGCTTCGCCGCTTCGAGCGCATAGACCATGCCGCGCGACCACGAGACGATGGTTACGTCCTTGCCGGGCCTTGCCACCTTCGCCTTGCCGATGGGGACGACCCAGTCGTCGCCCTTTGGCACCTGTCCGCTCGCGCCGTAAAGCATTTCGTTTTCCAGAAACACGACCGGGTTCGGATCGCGGATCGCGGCCTTCAAAAGCCCCTTGGCGTCGGCCGCTGTCGATGGCGCGATCACCTTCAGGCCCGGCACATGGGCATACCACGCGGAAAATTCCTGGCTGTGCTGCGCCCCAACGCGCGCCGCCGCGCCGTTCGGCCCACGGAATACGATGGGGCACCCCATCTGGCCGCCGGACATATAAAGCGTCTTGGCCGCCGAGTTGATGATGTGGTCGATGGCCTGCATCGCGAAGTTGAAGGTCATGAACTCCACGATAGGCCGCAAGCCGCCGAAGGCCGCGCCGACGCCGAGCCCTGCGAAGCCCGCCTCGGTGATCGGCGTGTCCACCACTCGGCGCGGGCCGAACTCGTCGAGCAGGCCTTGCGTGATCTTGTACGCGCCTTGATATTCGGCGACCTCCTCGCCCATGACGAAAACATTGTCGTCGCGGCGCATTTCCTCGGCCATGGCGTCGCGGAGCGCCTCGCGCATGGTGATCTGCACCATTTCCGCGCCCGCGGGGATCTCAACGGCGCTGTCGTACCCGACAGGGAGCCGATCGGGCGCTGTGTCGCGGACCTTCACATCAACAGTGGCATGCACCTCGCTGGTCCCGGTATCCGAGACGGAAGGCTCTGCGCCGCCATTGGGTGTCGCAGCGACACCATTCGCAAGCGTCGACGCGTCTTCCCCATCGTTAAGGATCACAGCGATTGGCGTGTTCACCTTCACGCCTTCCGTGCCCGCCGGAACCAGGATCTTGCCGAGCTTGCCTTCGTCGACGGCCTCGACCTCCATCGTGGCCTTGTCCGTCTCGATTTCGGCGATGACGTCGCCTGAGCGGACCTCGTCGCCTTCGGCCTTCATCCACTTGGCGAGCTTGCCCTCTTCCATCGTGGGCGACAGGGCTGGCATCAGGACCTGTGTCGGCATTTAATCCTCCCTGTCGTCGCATCCGCTTCAGGCATCGAGGCCAATAAAGGCATCAGGCGACGTGAATGGCCGGGGTAAAATCGGCCATGACGTAAATGGCTATCGGAGAACGTCCGTGTAGAGCTCGGCTGCATCGGGTTCGGGATCCTTCTGCGCGAATTCCGCCGCCTCGTTCACGATGGCCCTGATTTCCTTGTCGATGGCCTTGAGCTCGTTCTCATTGGCCCAGCCGGTCCCCAGAAGGCGCGCGCGCACTTGCTCGATGGGGTCGTGTTCATGGCGCATTTTTTCCACCTCCTCCTTCGTCCGGTATTTCGCCGGGTCGGACATGGAGTGGCCGCGATAGCGGTAGGTCAGCATCTCAAGAATGAACGGCCCGTTGCCTTCGCGCGCATGGGCCACGGCCTTTTCACCCGCCGCCTTCACAGCGCGGACATCCATGCCGTCGACCTGCTCTCCGGGAATATTGAAGCTGGCGCCGCGATGCGAAAGTTCGGTGACGGCGGAGACACGGTCCACGCGGGAGCCCATGCCATATTTATTGTTCTCAACCACGTAGACGACGGGCAGGCGCCAAAGAGAAGCCATGTTGAAGGCCTCATATACCTGACCCTGATTTGCCGCGCCGTCGCCGTAATAGGTAAGGCAAACGCGGCCATTGCCCTTGTACCTGTTGGCGAAGGCCAATCCGGTGCCGAGCGGAACCTGCGCGCCGACAATGCCATGCCCACCGTAGAAAGCTTTTTCGACGGAGAACATGTGCATGGAGCCGCCCTTCCCCTTGGAATAGCCGCCGTGCCTGCCGGTCAACTCCGCCATCACGCCCTTCGGGTTCATGCCGCAGACGAGCATATGCCCGTGATCGCGGTAGGCGGTAATGACCTGATCGCCCTCCCTGATCGCCATCTGCATGCCGACGACGACCGCCTCTTGGCCGATATAGAGATGGCAGAAACCGCCGATCTGACCCATGCCGTAGAGTTGCCCCGCCTTCTCCTCGAAGCGGCGGATGAGAAGCATCTCCCGGTAGGCGCGCAGTTCCTCCTCCTTGCCCAATTCAGGCGGAGTTTGCTTGTGGTCCTTATCTGCCGGAGGAAGATCATCGAGCATGGGCGCGGCTTTCTTTCAATGCTCACCAAGGGAGGGCTGCGGCCTCGAGCGCGTTGCGGCCCAGGGTCGCACTTTATTAATACGGCTTTTTCCCGGTCTAATCCACGGGGTCTTCTCGCATCAGCGAAGGCTAACGGGCCCTTTCACTGTTCACGATCACGATATCGGTGGCGCGAGCGAAATCCAGAAGAGCACGGGCCTGCTCGTCAAGCAGGTCAGGTTGGCTTGCCGCCTTGGGACCGAGCAGTTCCGCATCACGCTCAAGGCGCGCGCGTTGCGCCTTCAACGCCGACAGATCCCTGTTCATCGCAGCAATTTTCGTGCGAAGCATCCGGTTGGCAACCAGTCCATGTGGGCCTCGCACAGCGTCCGACGCGACATAGACCGTCATCGCGACGAGCGCAGCAAAGAGCATGATCTGACGCAACGTCTGAGGTTTTTGCCCTCTCATCTCACGCCTCCTGTCCGTCACGACTATGACCGGCGGTGCATACCGGGCGGTTAACGCGAGAGGGAAGGTGGCTCCGAAACTTTTTAAGTGACCGAAGCGCCACGCCACACCCTTCAGCCCAGAATTATTCCACAATTAGGGATGGGTTTACCGTAAGCAAATACACTTCAAGCGAGTATCAAGTATCGCTTTCATAGCCGGCCACAATCGTGCCGCTCGAGAACTCATATCCCGAATACAGGGGAACCGACATGACAGACAGCAATATGCGGACGCTCAGTTTTCTTTTGCCAGGTCTACTGGTCTGCGCTTTTCTTATTAACTTGGCAGGCCCTGCAAATAATCAAACGCCAGCGCTTCAAAATAAAACAATAAGAATGGAGGCCAGCACGCTACCTTTCGACGCGAAGGCATCGAAGTCTTTTGACCAGATACCATCGAACGCGTGCAACGTTTCCTTGGTGAATGGCGGCAATTACGTTCTGGCCACACCCACCGCTTGCAAGGGCGTGCGTGTCGCCTCGATGACAATTGCCGTCTCGGCTAAAACTTGCGCGGAAAGCGCTCAGGCAGATTTCAACGATCTTAAGAATACAACTCTTTTCAAGGGCGACTTCGGCTTTTACCTTGGACAAGCCAAACCAGCCCGCTGTCTCGTCGTTCGCGAGATGTGGGGAAGAAACGTCTGA
This sequence comes from uncultured Alphaproteobacteria bacterium, assembly GCA_963723755.1. Classification (GTDB taxonomy): domain Bacteria; phylum Pseudomonadota; class Alphaproteobacteria; order Rhizobiales; family Rhodomicrobiaceae; genus Rhodomicrobium. The sequence goes on from CAVRSS010000075.1 coordinate 101,899, forward strand.
TCTGGACTGGTGCTGGAGAGCGAGGCCACTGAGCCTCCTCTTCGCTGCCTGTGCCTTCTTCGTAACTCGTGGCGAAAACGTGTCATAAACACGGCCAAATGGCGTCGCCACACTTTAACCAATATTAAGCTCATGGTGCAGGCCCGTGGGGCACGGCTGGGCTTTTGAACGTCGCGCCTTCTCTTGTTGTGTTCTCTTACTTGTAAAGGCGAGTTCGATTGTCCATGAAGCGTAAGATCCTCCCCCTCCTATTGGCCATAGCACCGCTCACACTGGCCCATGCGGGAGAAGAAGCCCTCACCGGCACTTCACTGCAGAACACGGTCTCAGGCCGGACGGTGTACATCAACACGCCGATGGGCGAGGTTCCAATCCGCTATTCAAAGAACGGCCACGTCAGCGGATATACGGAGCTTGCCGTCCTTGATGGGGAGTCCACAACCAGGGATCGCGGCCGCTGGTGGGTTTCCGAGAACAAGCTCTGCATTCGCTGGCAGAACTGGATGTCCGGGGCAACACACTGTTTCACAATGCACCGGGTCGGCCCGAGCGTCGTCCGTTGGCGCCGGGAAGATGGGAAAAGCGGATTCGCCCGGCTCGGTTGAGTTTCTCGACCGCCAATTCCTTTCATGTCGTGAAAGCGCGCTTCCTCCATCATGAAAAGGAAGCGTGCTTGTATGCGCTGGATCAGGCGGCGAAACGGCGCTCGTGTTTGCCTTCGTTGACTTCCTCGATGATTTTCGCCGAGAAGGCATCCAGGTCGGAAGGCTGGCGGCTGGTTATAAGCCCCTGATCGGTCACAACCTCCTCATCAAGCCAGTGGCCGCCTGCGTTGATGACGTCGGTCTTGATCGACTTGTAGGACGTCGCGCGGTGGCCTTTGATGATGCCTGCCTCTATCAGAAGCCATGGCGCGTGGCAGATGGCCGCCACCGTTTTCCCCGCTGAGTAGAAGTCCCGGATAAACGACAGGGCGTCCTGGTTGACACGCAGATAATCGGGGTTGAGCTGGCCGCCAGGAAGAACGATGGCGTCGTAATCCTGGGCGTTGACCTCGCCGAGGGACTTATCGACTTTGACGGGCTGGCCCCAATCCTTCATATCCCAACCCTTGATCTCTCCGGACTCCGGCGACACCACGTCCACGGTTGCTCCCGCCTCGCGAAGCTTTTTCAACGGCACCTCAAGCTCGGACTGCTCGAAGCCGTGCGTCGCTAAAATAGCTATCTTTTTTCCGGCGATATCAGCCATTTGTGTCTCTCCTGGTTGTTCGTGCATGTGAGCCGAACGGGAGAACCAGGGGGGCTGTTCCCGGAGGACAGGGTTATTGCGAGGATGGCGCCCAGGCGCCAAGCGTCTTCGGGGTCAGAACAGCCGGTTTCGAGCTGGCAATATCCGGTTTTGAGGCGGCAGCATCCGGTTTTGAGCTGACGACGTCCGGCTTCGTGTTAGCGACAACCGATTTCGGGGCAGCAACATCCGGTTTCGTGATGGAGACGTCCCGCTTCGGGCTAGCGACAACCGATTTCGGGGCGGCAGCATCCGGTTTTGAGCTGACGACGTCCGGCTTCGTGTTAGCGACAACCGATTTTGGGGCAGCAGCATCCAGTCTCGGGCTGGCGACGTCCGGCTTCGTGTTACTGACAACCGATTTCGGGGCAGCAATTTCCGGTTTCGGGCTGGTGAAATCCGGCTTCGGGCCGCTAACAGGAGGCTTCGCGAAGAGGGATTGGGACGTCTGTGTCTTCGGTGAAATGAGGTCCGCGATCCTCTTCAGTTCGCAGCTGTTGCGGTTTGTGATCGAGACGGCTGTATCCCCCCTGTCGTCCGCTGCCGTGCACCGTGCAGGGTCCCCTATTGTGAGACGTATGATATCGCTCGAAAGCCCGGAGAGTTTCCAGCCAAGCGGCAGCGGAAAGGCTTTCTGATCGAGCTGAACAACAATCATTTTTTCGCCAAGCTCAGTCCGCGCTTCCGTCACGGCCTTCCTCGATTGAAGGTCGCGCACCGACAAAAGCGTCGTGACCGGCGCAAAGACATCGTAGAGCCAGCTTCGAACAAGCGTGGACCCGACCGGCTCAACCCCTGACGCCGCAGTGAGCGCCTTGGACTTATCGGTGAGCGTTATGAGGTAAAGATCGACATCGTCGCCTCCGACCTGCTTCAGCTTGTTGTAAAGCTGACGCGCCGTGCTCACCCCTGAGCTGTCGGCATAGCCGCCATCGACGAAAGTCAAGCGAGAGCCCTTGTCGAGACTGAAGGTCCAGGGCGGCATGAGGCCCGGAAAACGCGCGCTGATCAATGCCGCGCTGATCAACGTCGGGTCGCTCGGTTCGTCGGAAAGACTATCGAAGGAATAGAGCGTCCCCCCGCCGAAGGGTTGCAATGCGAATGGAGCAAAGGCCACCCGGTATCCTGTCTCGACCCAGGTCGCGTTCAGAAGCAGGGCCGGCAAATCCCCCTTTTGCGACCAGCCATCCGAGAAGGGACGCACCAGGAGATTGCGCTCCTTTTGATCGGGACAATCGTCGTCGGCGCCTTTGCTCGACGGGGCGCTGCGCTTGAAGCTTTCGATAAAGCTCATTTCCAGGATTCGATCCCGGCTGCCCCGGGGCGAACGTCCGCTATCGCATGGGGACTCGCGGTCCGGTTCACCGCTTTTCAAGCGGAGACTGCTGGGAATAAGCCCGTCAAAAAAGTCCGGCACGAGATAGGCGAGCACCGGGCTGATATGATCGTCCTGCGTTACGGCGCGCAGCCGCCTCGAGAGCTCTCCGGGCTTCGCAAACAGGCTGTCGCAGCCCGGCTCGACATCCACCGGCGCTTTTCGATTGGTCCCGCGCGCAATGCTATCGGCGAAGGCCGCATTGAATAGGCTTGCGCCAACGCTCCCGCCGGATACCGCACTTATTGCGAACACGTGCCGTGCGAAGGCAGGGCAGTGATCTTGCATCGTCGCAAGAAAAGCGCCGGCCGTCGAAGCTGCGTAAATTCCGCCGCCCTGGGCGGCTACGACAAAAACAGGGTAGCGGCTGGAGCCGGTCCTGCGCTCGGCAAGCCACGTGTGAAAGGTCGCGGCAAGATCGGCTCCCGCTTTCGCCTGCGTTTCTTCAGGCTGACCCTCAACGCCGCCTCCCCCCGTCCGAATAATCCCCACCGAGAGCAGTCCGACGGCGGCAAGCGGCAAGAGCGCGATGGCGGCTTGACGCAAGCCGAGTGGCAGCCGGTCCGTGACCAGGAGAAGCGATGAGGGAATCGCCACAATGACGCTGACGACCCTGTGGAAGAACCAGAACATCAGCCGCACAACGACGGCCACTTCGATCAGCACGAAGGCGGTGATTGCGAGCGGCCCCGCAAACCGCGAGGCCCTCAATGTCGTATCGGGGGCGAAGATGGGGACCGCAACCAGCACCACCGTCAGCGCATAGAGAAGGATCAAGAGCCGCTTCTGGGTCTTGGTATGCTTTCGGAACCGGTAAAACAGCGCCAGCAAGACGAGGTACGCGGAGAGCGTTATGGCCGCGGCTATGATGACGGCATCGGGAAGAGCGGGAAGCGCCCGCAGAGCACCGCGTGTCAGCCCGGCCTCCGCAGCATCAAGCACGTGCCGGTAGACTTGCGCGAGCCCGACGAGAAGCCCGAGGAATGGCAGGCTCGCAGCAAACGCCGATTTCAAGTCTCGGACATCGAAGATGCGGCGGTCGAAATGAATGTCGGCATGATAAGGATAGATGGCGTCGATACGGTCGGAAACCTCGATATGATTCCAGGCGAAGAGCAGGGCGCTGAACAGGGAAACGGCAGCCAGCCCTGCGATTCCGCGGCCGTAATCCGCATCCTCGACGATGCCGAGATAAACCTCCTGCATCTGAGGCACCGCGGCGAAAAGGTATGCCGCCGCGAAGCCCACGATAAGGGGCGGCAAATAGACCGTGTGCGCCAAATAGCGAAAGGACTGGCCCGTGGAAATACTGAAGCGGCCGCCCGCGCGGCGCACATTGCGAAATGGACGTCTCGTAATCCCAATTTTGCTCAGAAATAGTGTCAGATCGAGCAAGTTATCTCCCCCCGAAGAAACTGTTCTGGATTAGTTTTCTGGCCTTTCCTCCTCCACCGGTTCGATAGACGAGAACTCCTTGATCGCGTTTCTTAGAATTTCCAGATCGCCCTCCGAGTAAGCCAGGAAATAGACCTCGCGGAGCGGCGATTTCGGATTTTCCCTGAAGAAGGCGAGCGTGCGCTTCACGAGCAACGGCGCAACACGGCCCACCGGGAAGCCGCCTTGTCCCGTCCCCAGCATCGGCACCAGGGCTGAGCGATAGCGCTTGGCCGCCGAAATCGCCTTCAGGACATTATCCATGGAGATTTCAATGTTCGAAAGCGAGCTCGAAAGGCCTGAGCCGATGCTCCCCGCAACGCTCGCAACATGGAAAATGCGCCGGACGTTGTGCGTGCTTTCAAGCTCCCCGGCGTGCGTTTGCAGAACGGTGCCGGGCTTGACGAAACTGCGGGGCCTGAGTTCGGCGGCCAGCGCCTTGCCGATGGTGTCCTCGGCGATAGAGCGGCCATCCTCGTGCTTTCTTGCGCCAAGCGAGCGGACCGTCGCCGAGACGGACCGCCCGAAAAAGCGATCCATCATCATGTCGGTGTTTTCCGAGTTCACCCAGGCATCGACATCGTTCGTTGCCTTGATGTTGCCTGTCTTGATGCCGAGGATCTGGCGGGCATTCAATTTCGCCGCGAATGTCCGCGATCCCTCCTCGTCGGGCTCCGCCGGTAGAAGCATGGCCGCTCGGCGCGCCATGAACCATTGCCCCGCGATGATAAGCTTCGGGTCCTCGAACTCGCCGGCCGACAGCCTCTGAAAGAAATCCTCGACGGCGAATTCCACGACCTCGATGTCTTCGCCTTCCGCTGCACAGCCGCCGCCCTCCGCCGCCTTGTCGGTCGCCCGAACCTCGGCAAAAAAGAGATGGGTGAGTTCCGTGCTACCGCCGGGCGAGGAGAAGAATGTCGAGACAGGCGTCGCGTGGGTCAACTGATAGCCGGTTTCCTCCAAAACTTCGCGGATGAGGGCTTGGAGCGGCTTCTCTTTTGCCTTGCCCTCTTCATCGACGGGGATCATCCCGGCCACCGCTTCGATGAGCCAGCCGCGCCCTCGCCCCTTTTCATGGGTCGGAAGGCGGAACTGATTGACCGTTATGACAACCCGGCGCTCAGGATCGTAAAGAAGCGCCGCAACCGCATCGCCGCGCTCGAAAACAAGGATCGACCGCTCGGGGCTCATCGCGCCGTCGAACTGCTCGTGGGAGACCGTATACTCGTCGACCGCGAAAAACGCGTCGAGGAGCCGGTGTTTTCCGGATATCACGAACTGCCACGGCTTTGTCTTGTCCGGCATTGAACCCCGCATCGGCCAGGAACACTTAATAAAGGCCCCCCGCGATTTTATCGCGCACTTGGCCGGACTGTGCCCGAATCTTGGCAGGATGACGGCGGCTGTTCACGCTGCGTGTAAGTTTCTCTGGAAACTCCCGCTGGGGCAATCTCCATGGCAGCGCGGATACTCAACGTGCGTGCACAAGGCTCGCTTTTGCATGCTCGGGACGGAAGCCGAGCCCAATAACGCGAGCCGGTATCCGGGTGAGCGCGGGAAACCACCTCATCAGGCGCAGCAGCATGGGAGGTTTCATCCGGCCCGGCTGGCCAAGCACGTTTTTGATGACGTTGTTCTGAATTTGCACCTGAAGCCACTGGGTGCGCCGCGTGGGCATTTCGCGCCGTTCTTGAACACGCGCCAGATCCTGCGTCGTCACCTGACCGGCGCGAAGAGGATCCGCAAGGATGTTTGCGGCTGCGACTGCATCCTGGATCGCGAGGTTGATCCCTACGCCGCCGACCGGCGACATGGTGTGGGCGGCGTCGCCGATACAGAGAAGGCCGGGCCGGTACCACTTCGTGAGACGGTCGACGCCGACGGTCAGGAGTTTGATGCCGTCGAAGCTCTCGATCTCTCCCGTCCGGCCCTTGAGGAAGGGCGCGAGGCTCTCAAGTTCCCGGCGGAAGGCCGCAAGACCTTGCTCCCGAACGCGGTCGAAAGAGCCTTTCGGAATCACGTATCCGCACTGCCAATAGTCGCCCCGATCGATCATGATGACGATGTGACCGCGACCGAAACTGCCGACCGGATCTGCGGGGTCTGTTTCGCGCCGCGAGAGACGAAACCACAAAACGTCCATCGGCGCGCCGACATCCTCCACGGAAAACCCGCCCGCCTTTCGCGTCATCGCATGCCGGCCATCGCAGCCGATCACAAGCGGCGCAAGGATCCTCATCGTTCCATCGGCCGTCTTGGCGGCGACGCCCGCGACCTTGTCGCCGTCCCTTATGAGATCCGTTGCTTCGGTCTTCATGAAAAGTTTGAAGGCGGGATAGGCTTTTGCCTCATCGGCAAGCAAATCCAGGAAATCCCATTGCGGCATGAATGCGACGAACTTGGCGCGCGTCGGCAGATGGGAGAAATCGGCAAAGGTGGTCTCGAGATCGCCGAACCGGCCTTTCAGGGCATAGGCTTTGTGATGGGGCCTTTGCAGGAGCCTGTCATAGAGACCAAGCTCGTCCATGACTTGCAGCGTCGAGGGATGGATCGTATCGCCCCGGAAGTCGCGCAAGAAGTCGCCATGCTTTTCGAGCACGGCCACCGATATCCCGGCGCGCGCCAGAAGATAGCCCGTCATCATTCCGGCAGGACCGCCGCCCACCACACAACAGGATACCGATAGATCGTCCATGACTTTGACCGGGCTCTGATGTTCGCCTTGCTGCCTTGAAGTCCCCGGCGCAACTGTTGTTCCTCAGGAGCGTGCCGGGGGGCGTGCCGCGATAGCCGCGAGGGAGGTCACGCCCGCGTCCCCGATGCCACAGGGTACAATCCCCTCGAAGTGCGAGAGATTGGGACAAATGTTGATGGCGACGCCGTGATAGGTCACCCAGCGGCGCACGCGCACGCCAATCGCGGCGATTTTCTCGTCGCGGCCGCGACGCCTTACCCAAATGCCGGGACGGCCTTCCCTCCTTTCGCTCTGGATACCGTAATCGCCAAGCGCTGCGATGACCCAAGCCTCAAGAGCGTGCACATGCTGGCGCACATCGCGCCCTCGCTTGTTGAGATCGAGAAGGACGTAAGCCACGAGTTGCCCGGGACCGTGATAGGTATATTGCCCTCCCCTGCCCGTGCGGTGGACCGGCAGGCGGGCCGGGTCCAGAAGGTCCTCCGGCTTCGCGCTCGTCCCCGCGGTGTAAAGTGCAGGGTGCTCCAGAAACCAGATGAGTTCCGACGCATTTCCAGAAAAGATGGCGGCCGCGCGCTCCTCCATCGTCACGACAGCCACTTCATACGCGACCGGTGTCTGGCTCAAGCGCCACTCCAGGCTCGCCCTCTCCCCCAAAGCGTTCGAATGGGCGCGCAGCTTTTCTGCAAAGGCGATGACGCTCTCATCCATTTTTTTTTGTGCCGCTCGACCTTTCCGGCATTTCCTTTTACTGAAGCGTAACGCCTCGGGGGTCATACTGCAAAGGTCTCGCGTTGCTGCGGGGTTGGGGCGCAGTCCCGCGTCCGCCCCGACGCCCCGCAGTGCAACACCTCGGCTCTGAAGCCGTCTTGGCGAGACCCCCAATCCCAGCTCGATAAGAGAAATTCAAAGTACGACGCGGCTCCGCGCGCGAAATTTTTCGCCTGACCGCGCGTCGAACTGATTTAAGATCAAAACACTACGAAATGCTAATGATACAATTACCCTCTTGGTATTTAGTGCACCAGGGGTCTTTCGAGTTCAAGCAAAGGGCTTCTGTAAGCTGGCGGTAAAGTTTGCTTTTCTCCCCATTTATATCCGTAAACGATTGTTGAATGTCTTTCGCAGCACGGCTGGCTTGAATGCGTAGAAAATTTTCGGGCTCCCTCGCTGAAGAGCGGAATGAAAAAGGGAGTGTATAGGCGTGGCACAGTCGGCAAGGCAGCCGGAGCTGAATGTCGTCCCTCTGCAAACCAGCTCTAGCCTCAGAACCCTGGCTTATGACGCTCTGAAGCGTGCAATCACCGAGATGGATATCTACGGCCAGCCCGATCTGATCCGGCTGGATGAGCGCCAGCTATCCCAGAAGCTCGGAGTGAGCCGAACACCTATTCGGGAGGCGCTTACGCTTCTGGAACAGGAGGGGTTCGTTCGAGCGGTCCCTCGACGCGGCATCTACGTCATCCGCAAGTCAAAGAGGGAAATCTGCGAGATGATCGTGGTTTGGGCCGCGCTCGAAGGTATGGCCGCGAGGCTGGCGGCGGCGCGCGCGACGGAGGAGCAGCTGAACGCGCTCGCGGATCTCTTTCAGAAGTTCAAGGATGAGCCGCTGTCCGATCAAATGAACGAATATTCGGAGGCCAACATCGCCTTCCACCAGGCGATCATCAAGCTCGGCGGCTGCGAACTCATCGTAGAGACGACCCGGAACCTATTCATTCATATCCGGGCTATGCGCACGGTATCGCTGAAGCAAGATAACAATCCCGAGCGGTCGATCGGCGAGCACCTGGCCATCATCGGCGCGCTCAAGGCCCACGACGCCGACCTCGCCGAGAAGCTCGTGCGGGAGCATACGCTCGGGCTTGCCGCTCTCGTGGAAAAGCAAGGCGTTTTCGCAGACTGTTGATCCGGCCCGATTTTTGGAGCGCTGGCGCCGCTTCTTGGAGCGCGAGACAGTACAGCCTCTTGCGGCCGCCCCCACAGAGAATGAAACAGGTTGCAGACCATTTAATCCACATCCAGAGATGGCAGACTTGTTTAGAGGCGCAAAATAAGGCGGCTGCGGACTTTTGGACCAAGACTTTTGGACCATTTTGTGTCAAGCAACCCTGACGTTGTATGCAAAACCGCTGGCCGTTGTATGATAGAGGCCCGATTTAGGCTCAATATGGTGAACATGGCGTTACGGCAGTGGGGTGAATTAATCACTTATGGTTAATTTCCAAGCGGCGCGCGCCGGACGGATTTATTTCCTGCCGGCAATCGCACCTGACGATGCCCTTTTTGCGAAAAAGCGTGGCGCGAAGAAATCCGTTAATTATGTTTTTGGACCAACCCGTTAACCTTGACAGATCCTTTTGCAGCCGCCGCCGCGTCTATGGTTTTCTTTTTTTGCGTTTAAAATCAATATGTTAGGTTCGTTAACCTCACGGTAAAGCGCATTCCCCTAGGATCCACGGATGAAGATTCCGGCTGAGCACGCGATAAAGAAGCCGGCCCTAGCGCAAAGCAACGCCGTGGGGCTGGCTCCGCGGCGATCGGGCCTCTATCCGGAACCGTTCCCTTATCTAACCCGCGCTCGAAATGCGTGCTCCCATCACGCGGGGGGCTCCGCTCTCATCCGGCCAGGATTGCTCTTTCTCGTACCGCTTCAGACGCGAGAAAAGCAGTGCGATCTGACGCTGCTGGCCGAGCCCTATCTCCATGACGAGCCACGCTCCAGGCTTCAGGTACCGTGTAGCGTCCGCGATCACGCGCTGGTGGACCGCAAGGCCGTAAGGGCCTGCGTCGAAGGCCTCACGCGGCTGTCCGTCGAGGAGGTGGGCGCTTTCGCTCTCAAGTTTCCCCGTCGAAATGTAAGGCGGGTTGCAGACGACAAGATCGACGGAGCCCGCGAGTTCCTCGTCGGGAAGCGACGAAAAAAGATCGCCCTGGCGAACGTCGACACGCCCCTCGAGACCGTGCCGCGCGACGTTCTTCCGCGCGAGCCCGACGCAGGCGTCCGTGAGATCGCTCGCCCAAACGCGGATATCTGGCCGCGCATGCGCGAGCGCGCAGGCGAGATTGCCCGCGCCGCAGCACATGTCGATGACGCGAATCGGCGCCGCCTCTACGGTCTTGAGAAGATCGAGCGCGGTGCGCGCCAGAAGCTGTGTCTCCCGCCGCGGAACGAGCACATGCTCGTTGGTTTCGAAGGCGAGGCCCATCCACGTGACGATCTCGCCCGGTTTGACGACCGTCTCCAAGCTCATGACAGGCTCCATGTTCGGGATTGCGACGTCGGGTTCATCCGCGCTTCATCGGCGAACGGTCGATAGTTTGTTAAGAGCAATGTCATGGTTAAAATCAACCTGAGTTGGCTATTGGAAATGCTTAGCAAGCTTGAAGCTGTCTTAGATCAGAGGAGCCGCTATCTCCTAAAACAACGCTATCTTGCATGTTTTTTTTGCCACACTTTGTGGTGCTGAGCAAGTTGGGCGCCAAACTTTACTTCAATATACAGTAAATGGCTTCGCGATTATAAGCGCGAGCAACCCGGCTCAAGCTCGCGCAACTCCTGCTTCAGCGATGCGTTTCATGGGCGCATCCCCGAAATTCTCAGCAATCGCCAAGCGTTCCATTCGCCTACTTACTCGCAGGCGTTGCCAAATCTGAATAAGCGGCCAATTCAAATGGTGGACACGACAGGGATTGAACCTGTGACCCCTACGATGTCAACGTAGTGCTCTACCGCTGAGCTACGTATCAAGATATTGTTTTTGCAAGGCATTTTCTCTTGCTCGCACGTGAACAATCACGTTTTGTTCACTGTTTTCCGTGCTGTTTCATTCGCAATCATTCGCGGTCTTCCTGCTATGTTCTGATGGAAATTCGGATGGACGTGGGCATAAGTGGTTCTAAGTACTTTCTCACTCATACCGAGATAATCAGCAGTGTCCGCAAAAGAGATGCCATCGCTAAGCAACCAAGTCGCGGCTGTATGCCGCAGATGGTGTTTGATAGGGTCGAAGAGAAATCCTGCTTCCGTCGTAAGACCGGCATCCCGACAGGCCAAGTCCCAGCTTCTACGGAGTTTCTGGATGGGCTTACCTCTATATGTAATTACATGCGTTGACCCAACGGCTGCATCCAGCTTTTTCCAACGCTTAAGATGGGCAGCAAGCCTCCAATAGACACGTAAGGGAGGCTGACGTTTATTTGTTTCCCGAACCCGTCGTCCCTTGCGATAAATAATGCCGTTATCGAGGTCAACCCAACCATCATACGGACTTACCACCCACCTTAATCCCAAGATTGCCGAAGTCCGAGTTCCAGTATAAAGGGCTATCAAGATAAACCGGGCAAGATGCTTGCTCTCGGGACGTCTCCATGCGGCCAAGAGAAGTCGAGCTGCTTGGTCTCGGGTTAGCCAATCCTCACGGGGGGATGCCTTTTCTGGCAAGGTCACGACAGGAACAACGTCAAGCATGAACTCTTTGTGATATAGCCTTATCGCAGCTTGAAGCACCTCAAGCTCACGTCTTGCCGATGGCCCAACACCTTCGCTGTTTCTCCATTCTGCATATTCACGACATCTCCTGCCGTTAACGCTTGCTAAGGTAGAAAGTCCCCAGAAATCAGCCAGTTTTTGCACTCGATACGGTTCCCAATTCGGAACAGCCATTTCAGGAATTCGTACCTGAGCATAAAATCGCAGTACGTCAGCTATTAGAGCCTTGCCCGCTTTTGATTCTCCTGGGGTTTGACGCTTTTCTGCAAGGTACGCTTCGAGCTTTCTTTCAGCTCCCGGACTGTCTGATTGAGAGCAGCCAGTGCTGATTTTGCATCCTCCGTCGAGGATGTACCAGATGGGTTCCCTGCCCTTTCGACTTTCGAGCCAGAGTTGTGGGGGACTTTTCCTTCTTGGCATTCAATCATTTCCTGGATAGCTTCACCTGTGACTAAGCAAGTTTTCTTTATTTTAATGACACGAAGCTTCTTTTTCTTAGCCATCCATAATAGGTCATCTGGTCGTACATCGGTGTTAGCAAAAAACCGTTCGCAAGCTTCTTGAAGGTTATACGTGCATGAAGACTGCACAGGCTCTACTTGAAGAGCTTGTTGTTGCAACGGCTTCTCAAATTTCAAATCGACCATACTTTATAATTATCTCGCTCTGGAAACCTACAAATCACGCTTACAACATTGAAAAAAATTTCTATGTCTATTTTCCGATGTAGGTGCATATTATAAATGAAAGTTTAGCAATTGTCAAGTCTTGTAACCGGTATACCCGCAACGGGGGTAACGCTTTACTGTCTGAATGCGATTATTTCTTATACAGCTGCTTGATTATCGGGCCGCTGCTCGCGGGTGAAGGGATAAAAATAGCCGCTGCTGCATTCATAATGCACGACCAACGTTATCAAAAGCCCCGTTTCAAAACGTAGCCTCCTATCGAAGAACCGTTAGTTCGATATTCTTGAACTATGTAATTTTATTTTTTTCCAGCCAAGCCCGATGAAAATACTCCTTCTATGAGCGCGAGATAGCAAATCGGAAGCGTGGCAGTTTTTGCCGACGAGCCGGATTTTGTTCGAGAGTGCCACGTCCGATTGGTGGAGGGTGTGGAAGGAGAAACCAGAACTTCTGTAAATAATAATTCTTTCAAGACTTTTATTATTCCTTCCACACCTCCACCCTTCGAAGGAAGTCGTGATGTGTCAAGGTTTGAGTGCCACAGCCTTTGAGGTCTTTATCGAGCCCAGCCACCAGCGTTAGTTTCTCTGGTCCCGGAAGTCACCTTTCTTAAGTATTCATCCAGAGCCATTCTGATTACAGATGCCGTGTGGAAGTCATTCTGCTCGCAAAAATTATTTAGCTGTTCTTTCAGTCGGTGGCTAAGACGGAATGAATGATTTTTGTCTTGAATTTTTCTCATGTTTTTGTCCTTTACTATACATTTATTTATTCTTTCTATAGCCTTATTATCCGGTATTTTTTAGAATTTGTGCAGAAATTTCAAAGTGAGAAGTTGAAGCAGCACCCGATGATTTTAATGCTAGCCCCTGTCTATAATTACCGTCATTTCTTTTTTTTGGCTCAAACCCTTTGCGGGAAAGCTCTTTTCCCAATATCGGATTTGATTTGGGCTCGAAGCCGCTCTGCTCGCACCAGCCACGGTAAGAACTCGTATAAAGATTTCATGGACGTGTTGTGGTTAGCAATGGGCACGCAACACGCGTTGAGCCATTGCTGCACAATATCATTCTCCTCCCGATAGGATGTCGTTGCCCTTAGAACTTGGGCTGGAGCACAAAGCCCCATCTCCTTGCATTGCCGGTATCCTTGCATTGCCCAATTCAAATTCCCGGCAACTCTGCAATAAGCTTGCCGACCAAATCCTTATCCTGCTGCTCGGATGGAATGCTGATGGGGAATTCAACCACCCTAATCCTCCTCCAAACGGCATCGTCACTGCCCGAGACAGCAGGAAGATTGTTTGTCGCTAGCCAGAGTTTGAATTGGGGATCGAATTCAAAAAAATCCTTGTAAAGGCCCCGGCATTTAATTCGGTCTCCACCGGTTATCCATTTGATTTTGCTTTCTGCCAGCTTTTGACTTGCTCTCACCTTCCGATGCTGCCACAAAACGCTTCCCAGGAAGGGTAGCCAGGTCATTGGTTTGCCCCCCAGAAGACTGCACCATCAGCGTCTGCATCGGCAAGGTGGTGCCGTAATCCCCCATCAATTGCATCATGGTTCGAAGGAAAGTCGATTTGCCGTTGGCTCCTGTGCCTACGAGGATGAAAAAGACCTGCTCAGCCGTTGACCCACTCAAAGAGTAGCCCACGCTTCTCTGAAGGAAATTGATGACTTCATTATTGCCATCAAAGATTTTGTCCAGGAAACCTTCCCAAGTTGGGCATTTGGCTTCCAGATTAAAGGACGCTCCAAGCCTACGGGTGACGATACAGAGGTTCCCTTCATGGAGGAGTTGCTCCGAGCCAAGGTCCATGACGGTTCCATCAGCACAACCTACAACGGTCTTGTCGGAGTCGAACTGCTCGGAATCAGCCCAAAGCTGAGACCGAGAAAGCTCCACCGCGGCATTTATTCTGCTCCTGCTCAGAAGGGCCTTGGTGAAATCTCGTGGATTGGAGGTGGCTTTCTCCTGTAGAAATCCCTTGACCATCCCCTGCACGATTTCGAGGGAGATAAGCTCAAAAATCTTATTCGACCTGCGATACCATTGTGATTTAGTATCCGAGTAGATAAGCGATCCCTCTTGCTCGGCCGCAAATGCATCTGCACACCCTGCATCGGTAGCCAAATCGGATGGTGTGGTTGCAGCGTGAACAGCTTTGCTCGCTTGAACACCAAGCCATTTTTCAAAATCACGGACGGTGGCTTCATCAAGACAATCGATGAGAGCCAATCGTCCCGATACGGGATTACCACAGCGAGCGGAATTGAAAGTGGTCCTCACGGACGTCAGCCGATCCTGGACATCCTCGTCTTTCGCACTCTTTGCGACAACGTGGATTAGCGTCTCGACCTCTTTCTCTGACCATTCACATTTCTGGAGAAAGCCTGCCAGACTAAGTGCCAAGGCATGTCGGTTGCCGCTGGTCCATCGTTTGCAAAGAACGGTAGCAAGCCCGATTTTGACAATGCCCTGTTCTAGCTCCTCCCATGTCACCTCAGCCGGTCTTCCATGCGTTTCGAATGAGATCAGCTCTCCGCTTGGGTGAACGGAACCAGGGAAAACGGTTTGCTGCCCTGTGCTTCTCAACTCCACGATGGTTTTGCCGCTGGCAGCGAGCTTTCGTGGCTTACCGGGGCTGGGAACGCGATAGAGCCAATGAGAGCTTGATCGAGAGGCTCTGCCGAAAACCATGTCCGTAGAGGGCAGAAAGGCTTTAGCGAATTGCAAGGCCCCATTATCATCAAGATCAATGTCCACGAGACCACCGGAAGGGCTGCCAAGAATGACACCTATGTTGCTTGCCTCAACCGGAAACCAGCTTTCGATATCGGCTGTGCCAATGCGAAGATTTTGCCATTCAGGGATGGTGGGGTTTTTTCCCTTAAAGCTGACCGGAATAACCGAGAAGCCGAGTGTGATATATTCAGCGGCTGTCGCTCGTGCATTATAAATAGGAGTAGATTTTGCGGTCTCGAAGCTGTCTTTGGAATATGAAATCGTCATTATAACTCTCTTTCGTTTACGGCAATGAATTGATACTATATTTTATATTTATGATTTGAGCATTTCTCTAGCATTACATTTATTTAGCATTTTGCTTTTCTTGCGAAATTGTGATAGAGTATTTTTAATGATGGTGGAGGCAGTGGAGTTATACATATAAAGTTTCATAAATATTTTTTATCTAAAGACTTTATGTTTATCCTTCCACTCCTTCCACCAATCGAAAAGAAGAGGTAGCAAAGGTGGGCAGAAGGGATATAATTTTGCCGATTATATCAGATATCCATTTTCTGAGCAGCTATTTTTAGCATAGAACAAAAATAACTCAAACAATGCTTAGGCATAAACAATTTTTGTTGATCATTTTAGCCATTGCGTGCTGCTCCACAATAAAAGAATAGAGTTTTACTGAAAACAAAACTC
The DNA here is from genome assembly GCA_963723755.1 of uncultured Alphaproteobacteria bacterium. Lineage (GTDB taxonomy): Bacteria > Pseudomonadota > Alphaproteobacteria > Rhizobiales > Rhodomicrobiaceae > Rhodomicrobium. Next base: position 117,309 of record CAVRSS010000075.1, read on the forward strand.
TTACTTTCCAGTCTAACAAATGGCTTTATTATGAAAATAGGATACGCTAGAGTTTCAACTCAAGACCAAACTACAAACTTGCAACTTGATGCACTGAAAGCTGCCGGATGTGAGAAAGTTTTCTCAGAGACAGCTTCCGGTGCGAAAACAGACCGTCTCGAACTTGCAAAGGCTCTCGAATTTGCCAGGGCTGGTGACGTCATTGTTGTGTGGAAGCTTGATCGTTTGGCAAGGTCGATGAAGCAGCTTATTGTCACGGTCGAGCTTTTGAAGGACCGTGGGATTGCCCTGGAAAGTCTCACCGAAAAGATAGAAACCTCCTCTCCTCAAGGGAAGCTGGTCTTCGGCATCTTTGCCTCTCTTGCCGAGTTTGAGCGTTCTTTGATTAGAGAGAGGGTCAATGCCGGTCTTCAGGCTGCAAGGCAAAGAGGAAGAAGGGGTGGAAGACCTCGGGTCGGACAAGAGAAGCTTACTCATGCCTCAGCTCTCTTGAAGGCTGGATACTCGACAGCGAGGGCCGCAAAGACGGCAGGCATAGGTAGGGCAACGCTTTGCAGGCACCTCACCACCCCGAAACTCGAACACGCAGCGTGACCTCTCTTAGAGGGACACTCGGAGTGGGAATGCCCCATGAGCATTGCCCATGGCTCCATGCGGTCGAGCACCGGGCAACGTCAGCCAGGAAGTGTCCATAGGGCTGGATTGTGTAGCTAAAAGCCTCGAACAAACCGGCAAACAAAGCTAAGGTGAGGAGTGTGGCAGGCACATACCACAATCGAGCCCGAAGCAGAGCACCTTGAAGCTTGTCTTTGAATAGCTCCGACATCTTATCTTGCTCCTTAAGTGTGGAGTCGTAGGGTATTTGACCGGAGAGGTGCCGAACATTAGGTGTCCATGCAAAAAACAAACCGGAGAAACCTGCGACCACAGCCAGAAAGATTGGCAACAATGTCGTTAGGAGCATTCCATTAATTGCAAGCCCCGAACCCCAGGGATCCAACAAAGCTTGATCGAGCCTAGAAATCCAGTCAATTACTGGAAGTTTTACTCGTAAGAAAAGCCAGTTTGCGAGTGATATTGTATTTGCCATTGTAAAAGTAAGAGCAATAAGCGAAATCAGCCCCACAATCAGAACTGCAAACAGGTCAATAACAAATAATATGGGTCCAGCATAACCATTTTGGTGATTTGTTGCTCGAATTAGCATTCCACGAGAAAAACCCCACGAAATCCAGTCAGAAATTCCATTAATAAACGGCAGCAATACAAACATAACAAGAGACAGACCGAATGTTTCAGGCCGAAATATAGACAATCCGAACACACTTACTGTCAGCACGGAAAAAACAACATAATAAAAAATTTTTAATTCTTCATCGAAATTTATAAACAATAATAACACAGCATTCAATAACCATGCCGAAAATACAAATAAATACATAAAGTTATCATTGATCTCTAAATTGTAAAAGTGTAACAATAACAGTGTAGAGCCAAATGCAAGACCAGATACTGTTGTAATTGCAATCTTATGCCGTGTTCCATATGACTGAAATTTTCTATTTGCAATTATTAATATTAAAACTAATGGTATAAATATTACAGACAATACCAATAGTGATATTTTAATTCTGAACACAAAATCACCATCTGGGAGTACTTGTAAATGTCCGATAAAGCCTTCCCCGCTTATAATCCAAGAACAAATAAAAAAAGCAAACGGATACAGAAATGATATGGCTAGACAATTCCTAAACGATCTTATGCCCCATGATCTACCAAATATCATTGCTACACGGCTGTTTGCTATCCTTATCGATTCTCTATATATCTGAAATGAAGAACCTCTGCCAAAGCGTTCTTTTAGCCATTTGCGGTCATCACGATGAACACTGTCAATCCGTCTTCTATACACGTCCTTTGATGGAGAAAAGAACCAGTTTATTGCAAACGTGAGCATCGTCACTGGAGCAACCACACGCAATAAGTCTGTCATCCACGATGCAGTCTCGGCAGCCATTCGATTGCCCCCTCAATCAAAATATGAAATATCTAATTTACGAACGGAGCCGGAGAAACAAGCTGGAGGGCTGTATCCGAAAAGCCAGCCTCCCCTTCTAACTCCCGCTTTTGCATTAGCTGGCCGGCTATGAGGTGCCGCTCCCTCCCATGATGAAGAAAACGATGATGTGTGGGGCATACCGCTGCCGTGTTTTCCAGGACATCCGGTCCACCATCGGCTAACGAGATGATTAAGCCGGATGAAGCGGCAAGATACCCTTCGATATCGAAAACTTCCGGGTTGCCCTGAAATATCCAGGTTCTCATTCGACTCCCCCTGTCCAAAAACAGTCGAGTCAACGTTTAGGACACGTTGGGGTTTTGAGGCAACTTTTGAGACGGAAAAATGGGTGGATAGGCTCACCGGAAAGGAAGCTTCAGACCAGCCTCAAAAACAGATGTTTTCGGTCATTGATTATACGCATCCCTACCGAAGCGATTATTAAAGCTAGGAGCGATGGATGTATCTGTATGATATCTTTCGTTCCATTCGCAATAAAGATGCCTTACTCCCGTATTTCTATATCGGACGGTACTTTAAGCTCTAAATACAAGCTCAGGACAGCAATGTGATAATCATCCAATGGATGAGTATTGCAATAGTCTCGTATGAACCTTTGTTGTTCACGAACCTCCATCGAGTTTAGATCACGATTTTCCTTCACGACTTTACTACTATTGAAGCCGCTCATCCATCCTTGTGCCCAAGAGAAGTAGAATTCTTCCCAAAGTGTAGGGTTCTCTTGATAATCTTTCGCAAAATTAGCACAACTGTTGGTCCCAATCCCCATCAACGTATAAGTTTCCTTTGCTTGTGCTAAAGTTACACTTAAAAGGCTGGTAAGAACAAAAACATAAATTCGAGTCACCGGCATTTTGTGCACCCTTACTGCGGTCTTGACGTTGCTTCTTCCCCTTTTAGAGGTTGCATTGCAGAATAAGCGATTTGCCTAATGTAGCGGCAGGTGATGGAGCAGAATTCGCAACACTTATCCGCAGCATTTTCGTAATTTCGCTGTGACCAGGGCTCAAAAACAGGGAGATAAAGGATCTGCCCTTAACCCCTTTTCCCCCGCTCCTTCAAATAGTCGTCGATGATGATAGCGACCAATTGACTCAGCGTGCGACGCTCAGTGTCCGCGATCCGTTGAAGCTCTTCTTTAGCCTCTCTGCTCACTCTCACACTTATTGAGTCTGAACGATTCTTCATGCGTGCATTTTCATCTAGCCACAAGCTCTTTGCGTTAGAGTAATGCGAAGAGGTCTACTCCTATGCTAATAAGAGAAGTGTCCAGAACGCTGGAAGAGTTGTCGACCATCATAGCTCGGCTTCAATTTGTTGCCGCCGAGTTGCAGAAAGCTCAACGAATTGAAACGAAGCGTCAACGAAAGCAAGCTCCACCCGATGGAGCACGGTAGGTCGCACGCTAAGCACAACTCCCCACCGACTCAAGCACGTGGACATCGTGGGACTTCAGCAGGAGAGTGGGGGTGGTCGTTTGATCCTGACCCACCCTAATGGAGAAACCCAAAGCTTGGGACATACTCCCCAGACGGTGCGTGTCGATTAAGGTGATAATGCTGTTGTTTTCTCATCGGATCGACTAGATATTAGCTCTCCTAAAGAGATGAGCACTGCTATGCCAATTGAGCTACACCCTACTTGTGAGAAAAGACTTATCGCATTTCTTAGCAATGCAATAAAAGGTCTTTCCGTAGACTATGGTTCAATGCTTTCACTGGAATATTTGTGGGACCGACTGTATGACATAGATAAAATATTGCCTAATGAATCGAAGAAGAGTCCTCTAAAGATTCACTTCGTGGGCAACTATCTAGCTATATAAGTGATAATCCAGTCTTCCACTTCGTCCAAATCATGATTTCTGACCATATTGAGGAAGTCCGAGAATTTGATAGGCAGGCAAAGAGAACCCCATTGACCAGTATTCAGGGGTTTGAGAACGAAACGCAAGCGGCAACAGAAATAATAGAAAATCTAAAGACATTACCATGGCTTTACCGTTTTAGATTTTATATACCTCGCGACATTGCCAATTGCATAGACGTCTTTTTAAAAAATGTATATCTCTCTGAAAATATTAGATTTGTCGTCAACGACGATTTTAAAGAAGAGTGCAATACATGTATCAAAGATGCTACATATACCGAAAATTTGATATTGGAACGCACTAAAAGTCACGTAATAATGGAATTTACTTCCTTTGGATTTATTGGAAAGCAGCTGGATACGATTACAGACACACGTGCGAAATTTAAGGTGAGAGCTTTTTTCGGTTTGGCCGTTGCCCTAGGTCTATTTCGCACTCATCGAAGATTTAGCAATCAAAAAGAAGAATATATAATTACGTGCGATATTATCAATGGAACATCGTCTAAATTTGTTAAGTCTATTGCTATAGAAGATAGGTATAATATGTCTATATTTAGCACTGTTATCAATCCAGAGTTCTCTCATATAGAAGAAAAAAGCCAAAAAGAACGGTGGATACAAAAAAAACTTTTTAATTTATGGGCTGTATTCAGTAATGAAAATAAGAATGAAAGACTAATCCGTGCCGCGCAATGGTTATTTGACGGTTACACAGGGGATGATGAGTTACTTTGCTTTATACAAACAGTTGTTGTTCTAGAAATACTTCTTGGAGAAGAAGTTCCATTAGACGACATTAGCTTAGGAGCCCTCCTAAAGAATCGATGTGCATACTTAATATCTGAAACGCTAGAAGAAAGGGAAAAAATAATTAGAGATTTTTCAGATATATATAAAGTAAGGTCACATATTGTGCATCGCGGCAAGCAAGAGTTTTCCACAAGAGAGAGAGCATTATTTAGAACGTTACAAGACATATGTGAAAGGGTGATTAGAGAAGAAGTAAGACTACTTGAAGGTGACCTATTTGCTAGAATGAATGAGGACCCCGAACTCGCGGATTCTCTGCCAGATTGGCTTACCTGATCCGTTATCTTGCGGACGTACCAGCACCTTGAGCCAGGGCTTCCCCTCCAGCCCCCCACCCCACCGAGGGTATTAATATAGATAGAAAGAATTGGCTTGGGAGGGCCATACCAAGGGTGCATGCCCTTATAGCCTTTGGGTCCCATCGCTTAGGGAGTGAGGTGGACCCCGCCGGTTGGACAGGAAATGGGCGGACTTAAGAGGGAGCGTCGCCAGTTCATTCTCCGGCTATGCAGCCAGAAGAGTGTCACCGCAGGCTACCACTTTTTCTTCGCAAATTAGATCTTTCTCTGTTTGTTGCTGTTGTTCCTGTGGGTATGTGGTCAACGTCCTTCCGTTGTCCACATATCCACAGGTCTGGGCCGCCGCAAAAACTTCGCCGGGCGTGCGATAGCCGTGGGATTGATGCTTGCGCTCATCGTTGTAAAACGCCAGCCACGCGCCGACGCCCAGCCGCGCTTCCGCCACCGAGGCGTAGGCTTTGATGAAGACCTCTTCGTATTTCAGGCTACGCCAGAGACGTTCGATAAAGATGTTGTCCAGAAACCGTCCCTTGCCATCCATGCTGATCTTGACGTCTTGCGCTGTAAGCGTTTCGATGAAAGCCGCCGCCGTGAACTGAACGCCCTGATCGGTGTTAAATATTTCAGGCTTGCCGTACCGGCTCATGGCTTCTTGTAACGCTTCGACGCAGAAGTCTGTCTCCATGCCGATCGAAATCCGCCACGCCAGCACGCGCCGGCTGAACCAATCCATGACGGCTACCAGATAAACAAAGCCCCGGGCCATCGGAATATAAGTAATGTCCGCACACCAGACCTGACTGGCGCGGTCTATCGTCAGGTCCCTTAGCAAATACGGGTATATTTTGTGGCCTGGATGCTTGCCGCTCGTGTTGGGTTTCTGGTAAATCGCTTCGATCCCCATCAGCCGCATCAGCCGCCGCACATGCTTGCGGTTCACCCCGCGCCCTTCGCCCCGCAATTCCGCCGCCAGGCGCCGCGAGCCGTAAAACGGCCACTTCATATATAACTCGTCGATCCGGCGCATCAGCGCGAGATCCTCGTCGCTGGCAGGTTTGCGTTTGTAGTACAGCGTCGAACGCGGTACTTTCAGCAATTGGCATTGCTGTACAATGGAATAGTGTGGATGAGGGCGGGCGATCATTGCCATTCGGGAGGCCAGACTCATCCCCCAGACCTTTCCCGAAAAAAATCTCGCTCCATTGTTAGTTGACCGATCTTGGCGTGTAGCTCAGTCAACTTGGTTTTGTCAGCTGCTTCGGTGCGGGCTGCTTTTTCGCCGCCCTCGAACAAAGCCGTCACGCCATCCTGCACCGCCTTCTTCCACGTATGGATCTGGCTCGGATGCACCCCAAACTTGCTCGCCAGCTCCGCCACGCTCCCTTCCTCCCGGATCGCGGCCATAGCCACCTTCGCCTTAAACTCCGCGCTGTGTTTCTTTCGCGTATTCGCCATCTATTGCCCCCTGGTGGACCACCGTTTTAGGGGCGATGCTCTCTCTTAGCCACCTGTCCAGCTTTTGGGGGCCAGCTCAGAGGTTAGGCAAAAAAAATTTCCGCGTAAAAAATTTTGGTCACGAACCTCTATCTAAAGCTTAGCCATAAGACCCGGGTTCTTAGGAAGTCCAAGCCTGCGAAAAAAAGATGTGCGGTGTGAACTCGTAAAGCGAATCGCGACCCGGCTCCCTCTTCAAACATGCAGCGTAAACAGCCTGCCGAGCCAAAGCCAAACTCAGCGTTTCATTCGCGTTTTCATTCGCATAAGATTTTAGGGAAATCGCTAAACCATTGATTTTAATGGTGGACACGACAGGGATTGAACCTGTGACCCCTACGATGTCAACGTAGTGCTCTACCGCTGAGCTACGTGTCCGCTGCGCGTTGGATGACATAGCACGCGCTTTTGCAGGCTTCAAGACAGCTCTGACGGTCAGCGCAAGGAAATAAGAGCGCGGGCAGCATTGCCCACGCCGAGTGTCGTTATTAGCGTTTGGAGGTGCGCGACCCTGCGGACTTGATTCCCACGCTGTGCCATGCGGAATGTCCATCGCGAAATAACCACCTGTTCGGGCCAGCTTGGGCATGTCGTTGCAGGCAAAGGGCTACGTCCCGTGATTTCGCATATCGGCCGGGAGCGCCTGTCGAAGGTCGAGAAGATCGCATCGCCGTCCCTGTCGGTCACGATACCGGTGCGACAGCGAAGCTATGGAACAGAACGTACGCTGAAACCTTTGATGTCTCAGCGTTTCCATCCAATTCAGATCAAGGACCCTTGTATGAATAACGTCCCCCTGCAGCCCATCATCGCCATCCTGGCTGGGGTTCTGATCCTTCTTCGGCCCGCACTTCTGAATTATGTTGTCGCGCTCTACCTCATCATCATCGGCATTCTCGGCATCATCGGACCAAGGAGGCTTTGACGCTCTCCCTGCGCAACTTTTCCTGATAGTAGCTGTTTGCATGTCGCTTGCCGCGCGCCACGGCACTATGATTTGAGCCTCGATGCCGCCGGTCAAGCCAGGAGGGCCGCCATGTTTCTCGGGTTGGACGCCACAATCCTCGCCCGAATCCAGTTTGCCTTCACGGTGACGTTCCACATCATTTTCCCGGCTTTCACCATCGGGCTGGCGTCCTACATCGCGACGCTGGAAGGCATCTGGTTTTTCCGCGACGATGACCGCTTTCACAGGCTCGCGCGCTTCTGGACGAAGATCTTCGCCGTCTCGTTCGCGATGGGCGTGGTGTCCGGGTTGCCGATGTCCTACCAGTTCGGGACAAACTGGAGCAAATTCTCGGTGATGGCAGGCAACGTAATCGGCCCGCTCCTCGGCTATGAAGTGCTCACCGCGTTCTTCCTCGAAGCCAGTTTCCTCGGCATCATGCTGTTCGGTTGGAATCGCGTGCCCAAGGGGCTCCACTTTTTCGCAAGCCTGATGGTCGCTTTCGGCACGCTGCTCTCGGCCTTTTGGATCCTGTCCGCAAACAGCTGGATGCAATATCCGACGGGCTTCGAGGTCAAGGACGGCGTCGCAATTCCGGTCGACTGGCTCCAGGTCGTCTTCAATCCCACCTTCCCATACCGATTCGCGCATATGGTGACGGCCGCCTATCTCACCACGTCCATTGTCGTGCTCGCGATCGGGGCGCGTTACTGGCTCGCCAACAGGTATCATGAGGAAGCCCGGATCATGATCCGGATGGGACTCTGGGCTGGCGATTGTGCTTGCGCCGCTTCAGCTTTTCATCGGCGACCAGCATGGCCTCGCCACTGCCGAGTATCAGCCCGCCAAGCTCGCCGCCATGGAAGGCCATTGGGATGGATCGAAACCTGCGGACCTGATTCTACTCGGCATTCCGAATGAATCCGACCAGCGCAATGATTACGAGATCGGGATTCCTAATCTGGGAAGTCTGGTTATCACCCACAGCTGGAACGGGCTTTTCAAAGGGTTGAACGAGTTCAAACCGGAGGATAGGCCCCCCGTGTGGGGTCCGTTTTTCGGATTTCGAATCATGGTCGCGATCGGGCTTTGGCTGATCGCGCTGGCGTTCACCGGCGGCATCCTCTGGTGGCGCGGCAATCTTTTCGAAAGCCGCCTCTTCATGCGGGCGGCCTCGCTTTCCTGGCCGCTGGGCTTCATCGCGGTCATCGCGGGATGGATCACAACCGAGGTTGGCCGACAACCCTGGGTCGCAACAGGGCTCATCCGCACGGCGCAAGCCGCTTCGCCCCTTGCCGCGGGGGCCGTCGGCGCAACCCTCATCCTGTTTTTTCTGGTGTATCTCGTCATTTACTCGGCGGGCATCTACTACATGAACCTTTTGATCCGCAAAGGTCCGGTGGTCCAAGCTCCATCCGGTTTCGACGAACGCCACCAAGCCCAGCGCCCCATTTCCGCTGCTACTGAAACCGGCGCCGGACCCAACCTCGCGGAACAAAGTTAGGAGCCGCCATGGACCCGATCGCCTATTGGCTTCCGTTGGTGTGGGCAGCACTTCTCGGCGTCGGCGTCGCCATGTATGTGCTGCTTGATGGCTTTGACCTGGGGATCGGCATCCTGTTTCTAACAGCCGAGCACGAACAAGAGCGCGATACGATGATGAATTCGATTGCGCCCTATTGGGATGGAAATGAAACTTGGCTTGTGCTCGGAGGAGCAGGGCTCCTCGTCGCCTTCCCCCTGGCCTACGCTCTCATCATGCCGGCGCTCTATCTTCCGATCATCGTCATGCTGCTCGCGCTCGTCTTCCGGGGCGTGGCGTTCGAGTTCCGGTTCGTGGCCAAGCCGCGCCATCGCTGGTGGGACTGGTCCTTCGCACTCGGCTCCACGGTTGCGACGTTCTGTCAGGGCCTCGTGCTCGGCGGCTTCGTGCAAGGCATTTCCGTCAAAGATGGACAATTCTCGGGCGGAAGCTTCGAATGGCTTCAACCGTTCCCGATCGTTTGCGGCTTCGGCCTGATCGCAGGTTATGCGCTTCTCGGCTCATCGTGGCTCATGATGAAGACGGAAGGCGAGGTCGCACGGAAGGCGCAACATCACGCCGAGGTGGCGCTTATCGTCACGCTCTGCTTTATTGCCGCCGTCAGCCTCTGGACCCCTCTCGCGTCCGAGCGCATCGCGGACCGCTGGTTCCACGGCGGCCGACTCGCCTTTCTCTGGCCCGTGCCTTTCCTCACAGCTGCGGTCGTCTTTATCGCCTGGGTCGGGATCAGCAAAAGGTCGGGCGTTCAGGCCTTTCTTTCGGCGATGCTACTTTTTCTTCTTTGCTTTCTGGGGCTTGCGATCTCAACCTTTCCCTATCTCGTACCACCTAGCGTCACCATCTGGCAGGCCGCAGCCGTTCCGCAATCGCAGATTTTCAGCCTGATCGGGGCCCTCTTGTTTTTGCCGCTCATTCTCGCCTATACAGCATTTGTCTACTGGACCTTCCGCGGAAAGGTCGCCGGGGGCGAAGGCTATCATTAGCGTATTACAGCTTGTTGACGTTAGCTCTGCGCTCACCGGTCCGCTTGAACTTCGCTCCGTACCGTTTCAAATATCCGGGGCGGGGCGGCGCGGCCGCCCCCCGCAATGCGCCTTTGGAGGAGCCGAATGTTTCCGGCCCGTTTTCGTCTCTTTAATCTGCTGGGCTTCGGCGTCAGCATCGATATCTCGTGGTTTTTTCTGGCGTTCTATCTCATCGTCAGCCTTACCCGCTATTTTCCGACAGTCGTGCCGCACCAGAACTTTTACACCTATGTCGTCATGGGCATTTTGGGCGCTCTCGGACTGTTTGCTTCGATTATCCTGCACGAACTCGCGCATGCCGTGATGGCGATCAACTTCGGTTTGCCGGTCGGGGGGATTACGCTCTTCATTTTCGGCGGCGTCGCAGAACTGAAGCAGGAGCCGAAAACGCCGCGGTCGGAATTCTGGGTCGCGCTTATCGGGCCAGTTGCGAGCGTCATCATTGCGGCGGTCTGCTATGGCTCCTTTGTGATCTTCCGTTCCGTAGATTTACCCGCCGTAGCGGGGGTTCTGGCCTTTCTTGCACTGACGAACACGGTGCTCGCACTTTTCAACCTTGCCCCTGCCTTCCCGCTCGACGGCGGGCGCATCCTTCGCTCCATCATCTGGTGGCGGACGGGGAATTTTCGCCTTGCCACCCGTATCGCTTCCATGTTTGGCGCGATCTTCGGCGGCTTCCTGGTGGTTGCCGGCCTTGTCCAGATCGTCGATGGGAACACGTTGGGCGGAACCTGGCAGCTTCTTATCGGCATATTTGTCGCGGCTGCGGCGTCCCAGTCGCGCGATCACATCAAAGCGGCCGAAAATCTGAGGGGGGTATCGGTGGCAGATCTTATGGATCGCTCCCCCCTGTCAGTCGCCCCGGATCTTACGATCGAGGCGCTCGTCAAGGACTTCATTTACGGGCTGAACCGCAAATTCATCATCGTCGCCGAGGACGGGAAGGCTTTCGGCTACATCGTACCCGAACAGATCCGGCGCGTGTTGCAGTCACAGTGGAGCGATACATTTGCGCGGACGATAGCCGAGCGTTTCACCCACGATACGGTCGTTTCACCCGGGGCATCGGCTATGGAAGCGCTGCGCAAGCTTCAGTCGAACGGAATACGGCACCTCGCCGTCTTGGAAGGCAATGCGCTCGTCGGAACCGTCTCCGAAACCAATTTCTTGAATTACATCACGGTGAGAGAGGAACTCGCCACTCCCGCAAAGGCGCTGCCAGCGGAGCCGGCACCCTCAGGCAGCTAGCATCTTGTCGACTTCGCGGACAAGATCCTTCAGATGGATCGGCTTCGAGAGGATGCGCGCCCGCTGCGGTAACTCCGCATAGTGCTGCAACGCGACAGCGGCAAAGCCCGTGATGAACATGATTTTCATCTCGGGATTGAGTTCGGCCGCTCTCTTGGCGAGTTCGATGCCATCCATTTCCGGCATCACGATGTCAGTCAGCAACAGCGTGACGGGCTTCTCCTTCAACCCTTGGAGGGCCTCGGCGCCATTCCCGTAGGAAACGACGTCATAGCCGGCACGTTCGAGCGCCTTCGCAAGGAAGCTGCGCATCGAGTCATCATCTTCGGCAAGCAGAATGGTTTGCATTTCTTTAACTCGCAAGCGACTGACCAAAAGTCTCGGACGGCAGGCTTGCTACGCATCCACTCAAGACCGCGCCACCGTGGCCCGATCAGCTTTAGCGCATCTTTGTGAAGATTGCAAACTCAAGCTTGTTTAACCTTACCCACAAAGTGCGGCTCTTATTCCAACCGTCAGTGCGTTTCGCCCTCATATCAACACTTGGAGCTTTTCAGGCATGTCATACAAACGGCTAAACACACTGGGTTTGTTTCGCAAAGTGACTTATGGCGGCACGCATAGCCCCGCCTTTCTTAGCGCATCGTGCGTTTAATCGGACGCGGGCGCCGCGGTGATCGTAGCCCGCAATGCGCGTCGGCGCAGTCGGGGGCCTTTAAGAAGAACAGCGTCACACCGCGCTAGACCAGCAGGATGCTGAAAAAGCCTGAAAACGTGGCTTCATCCTTCGACAGGCTCAGGATGAGGTCTCGGCAGGCTCAGGACAAGGCCTTCGACGGGAGTAGGATGAGGACTTCGACAGGCTCGGGAATGAGGGCGGTTGTTTTCAATGAGTTGATCCTCATGTGAGCTTGTCTCTCCTCATGGCCAGCTTGTCGAACCATGGGCAACATCGATCACTAGCCTGCTAGTGGCATCCGTCAACCTCTGAGGTTTCCGACGAAATCAAGTTCGAGCCTGCGCTTATGTCCGCCCGCGCGATGCTCGATCAGGTAAACCTCCTGCCAGATGCCTAGCGCAAGGTTTCCAGCCCTAACCGGCAGGGAAAGCGACGTCGCCGTGAGAAGCGTCTTGATATGGGCGGGCATGTCGTCCGGCCCCTCGCTGTGATGCCGGTAACGCGCGTCTTCCGGGGCAAGCCGCTTCAAAGCATCACTGAGATCTGCCAGCACGCTCGGATCTGCGTTTTCCTGGACGCAGAGCGAGGCCGAGGTGTGGGCGCAAAACACGGTCAAGAGGCCGTTTTCGGCCCCCATATCCTTCAGCCGCCGGTGCAGCTCGCCCCCAAGGCGATAAAAGCCGGGTCCGGCAGTTCCAAAGGTCACGGTGGAACTCTTGTGACCGGCCATGGTTCGGGATGTGCTCATTGGCGACCTCCAAGAAAAGCCACATAATTTTACCGGCCGTTTACGGCATGTTTGCATATCTAAGGCAAAGATAACAATCGCATAGGCCCTGAACACCCTGTGCGATCGCAATTCTCAATCCCGGCGTTCAACTCCAGGATGGGGGTGTGTCACAATCCAAGGTGGGAACCAGCCCCGTGAAACTAGGGCGCTTGACCAATGGCGACCTCAATATCGAGAAGGCCCGCGAAGCGCGAGGCCCGCTCGAGCACGGCCTCGACGCGCTTTCTGGGACTTCACCTTCCCTGCAACCGCCTCCGCCTCTTCCTTCGTCCGAGCCTCCTTTTTTGGCATGGGACGACGAAATGGATGCCGACGCACAACTCCAACTTTACCTTGATCGCGCGAAGGAGCCGAAGCAGAGAGGTTTTCCTCCCTTTGAGGCTTTATCAGCCCGGCTCAATGAACTCCCAGCGCCAGCCTTTCAACACACGACGGCGAGGGACGCCGCCGCGCGTCAGCCGCAACCCACCCTACGGAGACGGCGCGCAAACGATCTCGAATGGTTCGAGGAAAGGTTCCAGGAGCTGAAGACGATGCTCTCGCGCCGGGAGTCCGACACGAGCGAGATCGTCTCCATCAACGTCAAGCTTGCAGAAATCATCGATCGCGTCGACCGGCTTGCCGCGGCGTTGCCCGGCGAGAAAACCATGGCCGCCGTCGAATCGCAACTCGCCGACCTTTCACGCTCGCTGAAGGCCACGCGCGCGCAAAGCTCGTCCGACGCAAATCGGATCGCACGCGCGGCGCAGGAGATCCTGGCCGCAACCGAGAGAGCCCAGGAGGCGCGCGCTGGCTTCGAGGAAGCGGCGCGACATACGGTGAGGGAGCTTGGGCAAACCGTCGTGGTGTCAGCGTCGCGCGCGGCTGCGGTCACGGCGGAAGAAATCGCAGCCGCCCTCAATGAGCGCCGCGATGGCGGCCGTCTTGACCGCTTGGAAAACGAACTTCGCTCGCTTAACACGGTTTCCCGCGAGAGTAGCGAGCGCACCAACGCCGCGCTCGAGCAGGTTCACCTAACCTTGCGCGTTTTCCTTGAAAGGGACCAAAGAGACCGTTCCGCGGGGCCAAGGAGACGCGCTGGCGTTCACACGCCGATCACGGCTGGCTCTCATCCTTACGCGATTGGCGACGATTTCGGATCGGAGCCGGAACAGAAACCCCGGCTCGATACAATCACGCTGCGGCACCCCTCGCCTCCTGATCCGAACCTTTTGGAAGCGCTAAAAAAGGCAGGCGAGAAAGTGATCGCCTCGAAAAGTTCCGGCGTCGCCAGACGCGAGGCGGACGCTCTCCCCACTTCGCAGCGGGCCGCGCCTCGGCCGCCGTTCCGCGAAGAGGAGAGATCTCTACCACTTTTCGGGCTTGGAATCGTGGCAGTGATCCTCCTGATCGCGAGCGCCGCGCTCTATTATTTGCATGCGAAGACCCCGCTTCCCCCCTTCCACTTGAGCGTGCTGCCGGACGTGCAGCCGGCAAGGACAATGCCGAAATCTCACGTCCTTCAGCCCGCAGACCCCGGAAGCCGCACCCACCAAGACGGTGACCGGCGCCCCTGTAGCTCCCCCTCGCTCTTCACGGCAGCGGATCAGAACCATGAGGCCTCCCCTTCCCAGCCGGAGCTCCGTGAAGACCTGCAGGTGCTTGCCAATGCGGCAAGCCGTGGTGACCGTGAAGCTCAGTTCCGAATTGCGTCCCGTTTCCTGAGCGACGGGAAGCTGCAGGGCGACCCGTCCACGGCGGCGCGCTGGCTGTCAAGGGCCGCCGATCAGGGCCACGTCGAATCGCAATTCGTGCTGGCTTCGCTTTATGAGCGCGGAGTTGGCGTGCCCAAGGATGAGGCCGTCGCGCGGGAGCTCTATCACAAGGCTGCCGTCGCCGGCCATATCCGGGCCATGCATAACCTTGGGGTGTTGCTGAGTGCTCAAGACACACTCCAGGATTACCAGGACGCCGCCGCCTGGTTCGCAAGCGCGGCCATGTCCGGCCTGACCGACAGCCAGTTCAATCTCGCCGTGCTTTACGAGCGCGGCCTTGGCCTGCAACAGAATAATCAGAAGGCTTACTTCTGGTACGAGGTCGCCTCGCTGGCGGGAGACAAGGAAGCCACACGTCAAGCGGAACGCCTGAAGCGGCAGTTGCCGGACGCCGAGACGCGGACCGCTGCTGAGCAGGCAGGCTCGTGGCATCCGAGCGTGGAACAGCTTCCACACCTCGCAAGCGGAAGCGCCTCCCATAGCTAACCCTTTTCAGAAGCGCGTTGCCGCCACTTGATGTTCGCACTTTCGCTCACCTGTCATGGCCGGGCTTGACCTGGTCAAGCCCGGCCATGACGACGGAATTGGCGGAGACATCCGGGTCATCAAGTAAATAATGCTTTGGAAGGCAAATGACTTTGGTTGATCGCCCTTTGGCGCTCGCCGGCGTCATGCGGCCGGCCTACGCCGCGTTCGGTGAGGCCAGATCCGGCGATGCGGATTATGCCGACGGCGATGGTAGCGAGGGACACGGATAACCCGCCGTTACCACCTCGCAAAATCACCAATTCGCGCAAGGAGCCGTTTTCGCGTGACGACTTTCTAGCTTTCGGTTAAAAGCGCGAAAAAACTATCCCGATCCCATTACAATAGCGACTGAAACGGGCGACAGCAGCCATGCTGGTTTATTTGCCAATTGCTGAATTGCCGGTGAATGCTGCCCTCATGCTTGCTCTTGGCGGTGCGGTCGGCTTTCTGTCAGGGATGTTCGGCGTCGGCGGCGGGTTCCTGATGACGCCCATGCTCATTTTTGCCGGTGTGCCGAGCGCCGTTGCCGTTGCAACCGGAGCCAATCCGCTGATCGCCTCGTCGATTACGGGCACGGTCGCCCAATACCGGCGCAAGAATGTCGACATCAAGCTCGGCATGTATCTCCTGGCAGGCGGAGCGGCGGGAGCACTCGTCGGGGTTCTGATTATCAGATATTTGAGGCAAATCGGTCAGATCGATCTTTTTGTCGCGCTTCTCTACGTCATCTTCATGAGCGCTGTTGGCGGTATGATGCTCGTCGAGAGCTTGCACGCGCTGAGCAGGGTGCGCAAGGGCCAGCCAATTCCCGCGCGCCGCCCCTCCCAGCACAACTGGATTCATGGCCTGCCTTTCAAGACGCGCTTCAAGGTGTCGAAGGTCTATATCAGCGCGCTTCCCCCCATAGTGCTTGGGGCGCTTGTCGGACTCATGTCGGGCGTCATGGGGGTGGGCGGCGGCTTTGTCATGGTCCCGATCCTGATTTACCTCCTCCGCGTCCCAACAAATGCCGCCATCGGCACCTCGCTGTTTCAGGTCATTTTCATAAGCGCGATCACCACGGTTCTGCAGGCGGCGACCAACCAGACGGTCGACATTGCGCTCGCTCTTCTGCTGATGATCGGTGGCGTTGTCGGCGCACAGGCGGGAGCGGCTGCGGGCCAGCATCTTCGCGCCGAGCAACTGCGTCTCCTCCTCGCCGTCTTGGTTCTCGCGGTGGGCCTCCGGCTCGTCGTCGATCTTTTTTCGCCTCCGGAACTCTTCAGCGTTATCCCCGCCGAGGCGTGAACCATGGTCCGGGCCTTAAACATGGCGTGGCCTTTCGGAGCCGTTTCTCTAACGCTGTTGATCTTTGCATTTCTGAATGCCGCATTGGCGTTGCCCCCCGATCTCATCGAAGCCGGCGCGTCGCAGAACCACTTCTATATCGAGCCCAGCTACGATGGGACCAGCGTTGTTCTTTTTGGCTCGGTCGAAAGCGACCGGCTTGAGAACGAACCCTTCGATATCGCCATTACCATTCGCGGTCCGATCAGACCGGCAACGGTGTGGAAGAAAGCGCGCCGCGCTGGCCTTTGGGTCAACTCTGAGAGCCTAACCTTTGACGGGGTCCCGAATTATTACGCTGTTCTCTCGACGAAGCCGCTTGAGGATATCGCGTCATTGAAGGACCGCGAGGATCATGAAATCGGGGTCGGCGTTCTGCAATTTCCTCTGATGGCGCGCCCGGAAACCAAGGCGCCGGCAATCCCTACCAAGGAATTTCAGGAAGCCCTGATCAAGTTGAAACGGGCGAGCGGTCTCTTCGTCGAGAATAATCAGGCGGCGATCGAGTTCCTGGGCGCGAGACTTTTCCGGGCCAAAGTGTTTCTCCCGCCGGCGGCGGGTCCGGGGCTTTACCGTGTGAATTTCTATGTCTTTCAAAAAGGCGGCATTCTGGGCGAGGCGAGTTCACACATCCGGCTCAACAAGATCGGTATCGAGGCCCGGCTCTCAGCAGCAGCCGTCGACCACCCCTGGCTTTACGGTGTCTTGGCGGTCGTCCTCGCAGCCACCGTCGGTGGTGGGGCCTCTCTCGTTTTCCGCCGCGTCTAGGCTTCATCCTTCGACAGGCTCAGGATGAGGCAGAGTGTTTTCAACGAGTTGAACCTCATGGTGAGCTTGTCGAACCATGGGCAGAATCGTTTTTCATTCTTCCCCTCAGAGCCTTGTCTCGCAAATGCCCCTTGGCGAGGCCCTCGCTCAGGCGGCGCGATCTTCCATAAGTTGGGGCGAAGCCACGGACGAGAATTCGCTCCTGGGATATGTACCAGACGAACAGGCCGCCCTGGCCGAGAAGCGGATCGAAGGCGGAACTGAGCACGTTGGATCCCGCGGAATAATCGCCCAGCGAAGGCAGGATCATGCGCATGCCGTTCGAAACGAAGCAGCGCCCCCGAACAAGATGGCCGTAATGAGAAACCTGCGCCACCGGATGCAGCCCGCCAGCGATCTCGTTGGCCACGGGCGCGCGGACCGGCTGCGCCCGGAACTTGATGCCGCTCAGCATCATATGCGGCACGACGGTTCCCTCGATCACCTCCGGCTTTCCGGGAAGATCGGACGCAACCCAATACCACTCGCGCCCCTCCATCATGTCCTGAAGCCAGTCGATCTGGTGGTTGCTCAGACCTTCCGCACAGAGCCCCGCAAAGCTGTTCCCGAGCGCAATGACACGAAGAGGATCGTATCGGTCGAGCGCGTCTTCCAGTTTCTCGAACGCCGAAGCCGTATCGTAGGGCGGAAGAACGACGTTCTCCCCCTGAAGATAGGAGCATTTCGAGAGCTGAAGATCGGCCACGATGAGAGTATTCTCGGCAGGCCAGTAAAGAGCGCCGGAAGGATCGGCGACAAAGGATTTCCCGCTGAGAAGAATGCGGGAAGCACCCGTATCGTGAAGAAATGTCGCGCTGTCACGCAGAAGCGTTGTTGCAAGCATACTGTCGCCCTTGAGGCGGATCCGGCGAAGAACTCAAGCCGCGAGCCGCGCACTGTCCGGACTAACTGCTCACTCGGACAAACATTTGATGGTGTTTAGCGTTGTCAGGATGGCTGATTCGCGTGAATTTCGTTACAATAAAATCACTTTTGTTGAAGTTCTCTACAAAGCCCTGAAACTTTGGGAATAGTGTCTCACAAGTCAACAGATGTTGCTGCTTTGCTACGCAGCTTTTGTCTGCTCCATCCTCACAAAGTATGGCAGCAGCTTGAACCGCGCATAAGGCAGGTATTGCTGGTTCTGGATCAACCCCTCGAATTGTTTCAGCCGCTCCAGAACGCCGTGGAGGTTCGCCGCTTCCGGCCCCGAAGTTGCTCCGCACAAGGCGCGCACCACAGCCTTCTTGTGATCCGGCTGCTGGTTTTTCAGATAGATCTTCGTATCGAGGGCGCCGGAAAAGTCGGGTGGCAAGTCGCCTGGATATTGCGTCCCGATGGCGATGCCCGCTCCGAATGCTCGGCCTTCGCGCGCGAGGCTTTCAAGGTGGGTGCTGGTGGCGACGCGCCAAGCCTCGTCGATGACAAGCAGCCGCGTCAACTTCCGGGGCTGCGCCCGCCGCAGAAGCACGCCATGCAGCCGGATGATGACCAGTTCGGCGAGCGCCGCCTTGATCTCGTCGGTTGGCAGCGCAAACAGCGAAAGCACAAGCCGCTGGTCGAGCATCGCTTCGAAAGGAACCGGCAGTTCGTCGGACTTCGGGAAAAGACCCAGCTCGAACAGCGGCGCGATGCGGTCCAGGAGGCTGATCGCCTGCGGATTCCGCAACTCTTTCTGCTCTTCGAGAATCGAGATCACATCGTCGAAATTTGGCGGCCGCAGCGTATCGACGTTGATCCATTTCTGCGGGACGATGCCCCTGGCTTCGAACGCGCCCTTGACTGCGTCGCGTAACGTCGCGGTCTGGCGATCGCCAAGCCCGAAAACGCGCTTCAGCACGCCCGTGATCGTGAAGATGTGCTCGATGGGCTGCGCCTGGCCTTCTTCGTTGGCGCTTGGCATCAGCGGATTGAAAGGAATGCCATAGCGGCGCACGTCGTGGACCTTAAGGCCGATGGCCTGGACGAAGCTCCGCTCGGAATAATCGTTCTTGAAATCGAAAATACAAACCGGGAAACCCATGCGGGCTACGCCGTCGATGAGGACGTTCAGCGTTTGCGTTTTGCCGGAGCCGGGATCGCCGGTGACCAGGATGCCGAAATTGAGAAGTCTTGTGTCGGCCTCGAAGGGCGCCCAATAGACCTGCCCGCCATCCTCATGCGCGCCAAGCATGACCGCTGGCGCGGACGGAGCCTTGCGGCGAGGCGTGGGCGGCGGAGGAGGCGCCACGGGTTCGGAAGGCGCTTTCTCCTCGACTTCCTCTTCCTCGATGACCTTCACATAAGGATACTGCAGGATATCGGAGAGCGAGGCCGTGGTCGTCAGCGGCCGCAACTCGCGCTGCCAGTCTTTAAATCCGGCGGCATCCTTGAAATTGCGGAAAAAGTGGCGCGCGGACTCGAGCCGCTCCCACGACAGCATCTCGAACTGCGGAATGATGATCGCGTGCATCTCCTCCGCATCGCGGATCAGAGGCGCGATGAAGCGGCCCGAGCGCGGGAGACGGCCGCCGCGCGGACGAACTAGCACCGGTCGCGCGCCCTTTATCGTGCGGAGGAACACCTTGATTTCATCCGCAAGCGGCGCGCCGCGGGCCTCATTGCAAAGCGCGATGTCCCGGCGCTCCACGCTCTGCCCGTCCTTCTGAAAATCGGCCTCGATCACGACCGTCCCGGCGCGTCCCCGGACCGTCCGCCGCGTTTTGATGGCTGTGATACCCTCGATCTCCACCGCAGCGGCCTGCACGGCCCACTCCAGGATCTCGGCTTGCTGGATGCCATTGCCGATAGAGGGCTGAATTGTTCTTGAGTTCAATTCCCCGTGCCACTTGTCGTCAAAATTGATGGCCGGACCCGCGCCTGAAGCAGGAGCCGCCGCAGCAGCTATGATGACCGGAGCATCGGGCGCAGGAGGGGGCGGCATTTCCTCAAGCGTCGGCAGCTTGCCGCTGGCAAGGTAAATCCGCCGGAACTGCTGAATTAGCTCGAAGACATAGCGCGATGTCTGTCCGCCAAGCTCGTTCATCATCCAGGCCGGAAAGGGATAGAGCGGATCGGAAGCGTCGGCCTTGGTCCCGGAGCGCTCGAACAGCTCCGCCAGCCTGCGCTTGAGGAGCGCCTCGACCTGACGGCGCGCGAGTGGACGCAACCGCACGGGAAGCGCGCCGAACCGTTCAATGCGATCGCGGATCGATCCGTCGATCCCTTCTGAAATCGTATCGTAAAGCGCAGGCAAAACCGCGTAGGCGACGCAAAGCGGAGGAAGCGTTTCCGCAAGAAGCGCGCCCCGGCTGAAGAGATGCCGGAGCCGCTGCTCCCAGCCTTGAACCCGGCTCTGTTCGAGCTGATCGAAGGCGAGCACGAGCGCACCGCCCGTTGCGCCGACAACGTTTACAAGCGCATCGATGTGGCTCCGCGCGAAGTGATCCTCGGCGAGCTGCGAGAGACGCACGCCGCCCAGGCTGACATTCAGCGGCTGCCCGCGCAGATAGGCAAGACAATCGTCGTCACCTGCCGCAGCGCCGAGGAGCGCCGTCACGAAAGCCTCGGACGGAACCGGAAGATGCGAAAGCTTCTGAAGTTTCGACCGGATGGAAACGACGAGCGGCCGGAGATCGAAATCCCGGATGTCGCCTTCGTCTCTGAGGACGTCGCGCCGGAACGCGGCCATCAGGTCCGGCTGGGCTCGCTGAAGAACGGCAGCCGCAAGCCGGGCCAAGGGCGACGGCGCATCCGCCGAGACAAGATAGCGTTCGGACAGACGTGAAACCATCGCGCGCAAGAGCCACGCGTCGAGATCCTTCTCGGCGACCAGATCGACCATCGGGAAAAGCGCCGCATACACATTGCCTTCCTGATGCATGCGCCGGATTGCAGTCAGAAGCGTATGGGTCTTGCCCGTGCCGGTCGCGCCTTTGATGAGCAGGATGCGCGACGCCGGGTCGGGATTTTGCGCCCGGGCCTGCGCCACGATGGCCATCAGCGCCTCGCTGGCGTCGGCCTCGATCTCCGGCACGTCCACGCGCTCCTCGTCCGCGGCCCCCGCAAGCGAAGCCACCGCGCCAAAAACGCGGTCGAAGTCGGGACTTTTAAAAGCCTTGAGACGAGGATCCATGGTGATGGCGCTAAATCCACTGATTGACTATGAAATGCCGCTCATCGCGCCCAAAACGCAAACGCGACCGCTCTTTCAGGCTCGCATCGAACGGGCCTGCAATGTCGTAACGCTCGAGGTCGAGAAGCCCTTCGCGCGCCGCCTCCGCCACGTGGGACTTGAAGTCATCGAGCGTGCCGAGTTCCAAGCCCAGTGCGAGCCCCGCATCGTAAACCTGCGCGATGGCGACACGCCCGGCATAGGGCTTTGTCTCGAGCCTGCCTGCAAGCTTTCTGACCAATTCAGCGAATCCGTCCAAGTCAAAGACCTCCTCACGTTTTGCCGTGTCCGTCACGTTTGCGTGCAGAGCGGCGCGAAGGATCGTTGTGCTAAGTTCGGCGATGGTCGATGCCGGACCGCCGAAGGCCGATGCCAGCAAAGCCGCATCGGCTTGCAAAACGGTGCCGGATTGAAGCCCGGCAAAGGCCAGGTAGATGCTGCGGCTCATCGGATCGAAGGAGAACGCCTTGCCCGGTTGCCCCACGCCCGCAACATGCTTCTCCCCAAATGAGGCGACGATGCGCCGGAGAAGCTCGCAACGAGCCTGCGCCCGCGATGGCACAGGCGGCAGATTATCCAGAGCATAAAGCAGGCGTAACGCGGCCCCGGCGAGGTCTCTGTGTGTGTGGTCGGATGCCGGAAAGCCCAAGGCTCGGAAAGCGAACTCGCGCCGGGCATCGGCCCAGTTGGGCGGTCTGCCGGGTGCGTAAAGGACGCCGCTCCGCTCCTGTACGAGCCCGAGGCGCAAACGCCTCGTCAAGAACGGGCTCGGCGGCCGCGAACACCTCGGAAAGCCCGCTTGCTGCCTCTGCCCGGCCGCATCCGTCCCTGTGCGCCGCCACGAAAGCCGCCGCAATCTCGGCTGCTGCGAGCGGATGAAGGCATCCGGCGGTGGCTTTTGGCAGCCGGGAGAAATCTTCTTTTGTCATCATCCTGCAATTTTGGCCGGCGAGGAAGCTAGCCCTCGCGGCCTAACCTGCTACCGAAGTTAACCAATTCGTAACGTTCTGGAACCCTGAAGGGCGATGCACACGTTGCTTCGTCACCAGCCAACTCAACCGAGGAAAGGGCGACTCAAGTCTTGCCTCGTTTCTACAAAGGCCCTAATAGACGGGTGGACAGACTTCCCATCCAGCGCGCGCTGTATAAAAAGCTGGCAGAAAACATGGCGCGTGCGGCGGACGCATCGAAACATCATGGTATCCCGAAAAGGCGAGGAGTTCTCAGCCGTGACGAAAAGGATCTTATTCATTGGCGCTTTCGCGCTGGCGCTTGGCGCACAACTCGCCTACGCGGGGCCGGTCGCCAAAGTCAATGGGACCGACATTACCGACGCAGAACTCGCCTTTGCGGAAGCCGAGGTTGGAGCCGAGATCGCGGGGCTTCCCACCGAGAGCCGCCGCCGCGTGCTGGTGGAATATCTGATCGAAGCGCATCTCTTCGCGGATGAGGCCAATAAGGGCCAGCTGACCTCGGGCAAGGAATTCGAAGACCGGCTTTCTTATTATAAGCTGCGGGCGATGCGCGACACCTTCTACGAGAAAAAGGTTCGCGGCGGCGTCAGCGACACGCAGGCCAGGGCCGCTTATGACGAGCAGATCGGAAAGCTGAAGCCTGAGCAGGAAGTGCACGCGCGTCACATCCTCGTAAAGACGGAAGACGAAGCGAAGGACCTCGTGAAGCAGCTTAGGGCGGGCGGCGATTTCAACGAGCTGGCCAAGAAAAGCTCGGACGGACCCAGTTCCCATAGCGGCGGCGATCTCGGCTATTTCGCGCGCGGGCAAATGGTCAAGACTTTCGAGGATGCCGCTTTCGCGCTCGAACCCGGACAGGTTTCCGATCCCATCAAATCCGAGTTCGGCTGGCACGTGATCAAGGTTGAAGACAAGCGCAACAGGCCGGCCCCGAGTTTCGAGGAGGTCAAGGACCAGATTACGGCTTCCCTGATCCAGACCCAGCTCAAGGATACGGTGCAGAAGCTCCGGTCGTCCGCTGCGGTTGACATTCTCGATCCGGAATTGAAGAAGGCCATGGATGACGACGCCAAGGCGGCGGCCCTCGAACCTCAGACCCAGCAGAAATAACAAGGACGGAGCCGCCCCGCATCATGGCGAACAGTCATAAGGTTTCGCCGTTCGCGCCATCCGAGCTCCTCGAGCTGCCTCCTATAAAGGGAGTGCGGCTCGCGGTCGCCGAGGCGGGGATCAAATATGCGAACCGCACCGACGTGCTCTTGATGCTGTTTCCGGAAGGCACGGAAGTTGGCGGCGTCCTGACGCGCTCGAAAACATGCTCGGCGCCGGTGGACTGGTGCCGGGAGCAGCTTCAGCATGGCAGCGGGCTCGCGCTTGTCGTCAATTCCGGCAATGCGAACGCTTTCACCGGGCAGCGCGGACGCGAGACGGTTGAGGCCACAGCGGCCTTCGCCGCGGAGGCCGCGGGATGCGAGCCGGATCGCGTTTTCATCGCGTCGACGGGCGTCATCGGGGAACCTCTCGATGCCGGGAAGTTCAAGGATGTGCTGAAAGAGATGGCGCCGCGCGCCCGCGAAGACCTATGGGCCGACGCTGCGCGCGCTATCATGACCACCGACACCTTCCCGAAGCTCGCCACGCGCCGCGCGCTCGTCGGCAATGTGCCCGTCACGCTGAACGGGATCGCCAAGGGCTCCGGCATGATCGCGCCGGACATGGCGACCATGCTGTCCTTCATCGTCACGGACGCGCCAATCGAAGGGCACGTGCTGACGCGGCTTTTGCAGCAGCACGCGAAGGCGACTTTCAACGCCATCACGGTCGACAGCGATACCTCGACAAGCGACACGCTTCTGATCTTCGCCACCGGTGAAGCCGCCGCGCACGGAGCGCCGAAGATTGCCGGCGCGGATGACCCGGAGGCCGCCGCCTTCTCGGCCGCTCTCCTGCGCCTGATGCACGATCTTTCGATGCAGGTGATCAAAGACGGCGAAGGCATCACCAAGCTCATCACAATCCATGTCGAAGGCGCGGAAAACGACGACGCCGCACACCGCATCGGGCTTTCAATCGGCAATTCGCCGCTGGTCAAGACGGCCATCGCGGGCGAGGACGCCAATTGGGGCCGCATCGTCGCGGCGGTCGGCAAGTCGGGCGAGGCTGCAGACCGCGACCGGCTTTCGATCTGGTTCGGCGACATTCAGGTTGCGAAAGAGGGCATGCGCGATCCCGATTACGAGGAAGCACAAGGCGCGGCCTACATGAAGAACCCCGAGATCGAGATCCGCGTGGATGCCGGGACGGGCGGCCACGGTCGCGCGACGGTCTGGGCCTCCGATCTCACTCACGGCTATATCGACATCAATGCCGACTACCGGAGCTGACCCCGCCATGCCCCGCGTTCTCACCGTGGTCGCGGTCGCGCTCATCGACGCCGACGGGCGCGTGCTTCTCCAGCAGCGCCCCGCGCACAAGGAACATGGCGGCCTTTGGGAGTTTCCGGGCGGCAAGATCGATGAGGGCGAGTTGCCCGAGGCGGCGCTCATCCGGGAACTGAAGGAAGAGCTTGGCATCGACGTGCCCGCCCGCTGCCTCGCGCCGCTCACCTTCGCCAGCCACACTTACGAGAAGTACCACCTGCTGATGCCGCTCTACGCCTGCCGCAACTGGGAGGGCGAACCCGAGCCGCTTGAAGGCCAAAAGCTCGCCTGGGTGCGGAAGGACCGGCTGCGCGAATATCCCATGCCCGCGGCGGATGTCCCGCTCATTCCCATCCTGCAGGACTGGCTTTAGGCCGGCCACCGCATTGCCGTCCGAACTCCTTTTCCAAGCCGGCCGTCATCCTATAAGGGTGTACGGCCGGTTAATATTGGCTTTGTTCGGCAAAAACCAATGTAAGTAGTAATATAAGTACTTTTTGCCCACGGACAGCCATGGGCAAAGGCAGCGTGACGTGCGGCGGTTCGCATTGCACCTCAACCCGTTGTAACCGCTGTCGAAATATCCCTGGGATCGACACTCTGTCCTAGCCGCACCCTCAACATCGTGTGGTCGAGCTCATTCTCCCATCGGGAGACCACGATTGTTGCGACGCCATTGCCGATGATGTTCGTCAGGGCGCGGCACTCGCTCATGAATTTGTCGATGCCGAGCAGCACCGCCATGCCGGGCACAAGCCGGGGATCCACCACGGCAAGCGTTGCTGCCAGCGTGATGAAGCCCGCCCCCGTGACGCCGCTTGCCCCCTTCGAGGTTAGCATCGCCACCACGAGTATCGTCAGTTGCTGGCTGAAACTGAGGTCAACTCCGAGGGCTTGCGCAATGAAAAGGGTCGAGAGCGTCATGTAGATGTTGGTGCCATCCAGGTTGAACGAGTACCCGGTGGGGACGACGAGCCCCACAACCGACTTCGAACAGCCCAAACGCTCGAGCTTCTCCATGAGCTGCGGGAGAGCGCTTTCCGATGAACTCGTGCCGAGCACGATGAGCAGCTCGTCTTTGATGTAATAGAGAAACTTGAAGATATTCACGCCCGCGAAGCGCGCGATCGTTCCCAGCACAACGATAACGAACAGCGCCGATGTGAGGTAGAAAACGGCGATAAGGCTGACGAGATTCCCGAGTACAGTCGGACCGTACTTGCCGATGGTGTAAGCCATCGCCCCGAAGGCGCCGATGGGCGCCACTTTCATGACAATGGCGATGACGCCAAAGATGGCGTGCGCCGCATCATCGATGAAGGTGCGCACGACGGTGCCCCTGTCCCCCATGGCCATGAGCGCGAAGCCGAAAAGGATTGCAAACAAAAGCACTTGCAACACATCGCCCCTGGCGAATGCGCCAACGACGCTATCCGGGATGATATTCAGGAAGAAGTCAACGGTGCTCTGATGCGCGGCCGGATTGGCGTATTTCGCGACGGCCGCTTCATCGGGCTTTCCGGTGAAGCCCGCGCCCGGCTGGACGACGTTTCCGATAATGAGACCGATTGCGAGCGCGAAAGTGGAGACCACCTCGAAATACAGCAGTGCCTTGATGCCGACCCGTCCGACCTTCTTCGCGTCCTGCATATGGGCGATGCCGGATACCACGGTGCAGAAGATGATGGGCGCTATCACCATCTTGATCAGCTTGATGAAGCCGTCGCCGAGCGCCTTGACCCCGTCCTGCGTCGCGAACTCGGGAAAGCGCCATCCGACGGCGGCGCCGAGGACAATCGCGAAAAGCACCTGCACGTAGAGAAGTTTATAAAGCGGCTTCCTGACCCGTGTGGCCGGGGCGTCTTCCATCGTCGCGGTTGTCATGGTGCGTCCCAATTCGTCCCTTTGCGCTCTTTTTTCTTGTGTAATCAGGTTAGTGGAGAGCGTTCGGCTTTGCATGTCCCTTCTTCTAGCAGGCTGCTGAAACATGGTTCGACAAGCTCACCATGAGGACGAACACAAGCTCACCATGAGGTACACTCACTAACCATGAGGATCAACTCATTGAAAACACACGACCTCATCCTGAGCCTGTCGAAGCCTCATCCCGAGCCTGTCGGAGCCTCATCCCGAGCCTGTCGGAGCCTCATCCTGAGCTTGTCGGAGCCTCATCCTGAGCTTGTCGAAGGATGAAGCCAAGATTTTCATGCTTTTCCAGCAGCCTGCTGGAACTGACCAATGCGAACATGCCGCCACGCCGCACTTTCGGACGCTGCTGACGCCGCTCTACGCTGCCGCAACCGGGAGCGCAAACCCAAGTTTCCGAAGGCAAGAAGCTCGCCTGGGTGCGAAAAGATCGCTGCGCGGTTATCTTATGCCCCCCGGCGCCTGCCGCTCATCCCGATCCTGGAGGACAAGCTTCAATCCTAAAACAGCGGTTGCGGTGGCGAAACGCCCGCCATCGTCGCGGCCGGGCTTGACCCGGCCATCCAGCAACTGTTGAAAAAAGGTGCCTTTCTTGCTTCATGGATGGCCGGGCTTGGCCGGGTCAAAGCCCGGCCATGGAAAGCCGCGCTACCCAATGCAGCAGTGGAGATCACGGGTGGAAAAACGATCTCTCGGAATGACAGTCAATTTGGTCATGATTAGAGACGAGCAACGCAACCTCGCCGCGAAACGCCGCGCACCAGCTTCGCGAGATTAGCAATTGGTGGACGAATAAATTGAAAAGTCTCAGCTGCGCTCCGGCGGCAAACCTCTACTGCCCCTCCGCAGGGCCTCCCATGGACGTTTACGTCGATGCCGGAGCGCGCGTCACTCCAGCGAAACCGCTGGAGTGAGCCACTTTTCGTCAGGCCTACTTCTTCTTCCAATCCCAATTAAGGTAGCCGAGCGTCATAGCACATCCAAAAACGAGGATACCAACCCAAATCCATACTGGGTCCATCTGAGCCATTCGAGCCTCCGGTGTTTACTGCAAACCAAGTTGAATAAATTCGCCTTTCCAGCAACTGGCGGGCGACGAGTTGGTCTCTTTCAGCCACCGCCTACCTATTACCACACGCATAATATTCAGCTTGGCGAATAAAGATACGCCCCAAGTCAACCCTTTGTAAATATGCATAATACTGACATACAATATTTGGTTTACCTGTCCAGCTGATCAAATTAAGCTGAAGCTTAAGCTGGTTACCTGATCCATCGCAATATTTTCAATTACTTACGAAGAAGTCCTATGCGCTTATCACGGTAAGGGCCAGTCATAAGAATTTGCTGATGCTGCTATGCCTGCGGCAATTGGACAGATGAGCCCGAACCGGTCGAGGGCGGAATCGCGCCTGGGTCAAGGAGCGGCTTGGCGATTACCCCATGCCCGCCCCTGATGTGCCGCTCATCCCTTTCTTGCAGGACTGGCTTTAGTCGCGCTAGATTTCTACTAACATCCTCGCAGCTAATAACGAGCTTGGCTTATCCACTTGATTTTCTTCGGGCGAGATGTATCGCCACTCCACTCCGAGCTTATGAGCCTCCTCGCGACACTCCTGACGAGCGCTCTTCGTCATCCGCTCACCTGGCTTCCGCGCCAAGTCCACGACAAGCATCACCGGGTGGAAGTCGAAGCTTTTGAACTGTGCCTCCTGGCGGTGTGCGTCTAGCTTCCGAAGGTCGCTTACAACCTCTCCCGGCTGGACACGGCCGTCACGCCGCTCGGAAGCCTTGACCTCGATCACGACGAGCATGTGCTGAAGGGTATGCTCGTAGCTGCGCCGCCGCCAGTCACCCTCCACTTTTGGAGAGAAGATCACCACGTCCGGGATCGGCTCG
This sequence comes from uncultured Alphaproteobacteria bacterium, assembly GCA_963723755.1. Classification (GTDB taxonomy): domain Bacteria; phylum Pseudomonadota; class Alphaproteobacteria; order Rhizobiales; family Rhodomicrobiaceae; genus Rhodomicrobium. The sequence continues at coordinate 145,885 of CAVRSS010000075.1, forward strand.
AAGCTATTGCCTCGGTAACCTTCAGCCCGCCGCTCGCAGCGCGCCCTGAACAGTGGAGTCTGGATGTCCCTGATCGCCTGCTTGACGTTCATCCCGATCTGGTCGAGGGGAACCTCTCCCGACATCGTCAGCGCCCGGTAAATCATGGCTTGGTAGTGCAGTTCTCCACCGAGCACCCGCATAGTCTCTTCGCAAATCTGCGACCACGCCTTATCGAGAGCGTCTAGCGCATCCTGCCTGTTTAGAAGCATCTTTATTCGAAACTTTTAGTATTTTACAGGAAATTGATTTTTCTTCTCTACAATGATTCTTTTTGTAACCTAAACGTTTGATGTTTTCTGAAAGCGCACAACACCTTCAAGTATTTGCAAATTCACTTTGGGGTTCCCCCGCATTCAAAGCGAGCTTTTCAGGGCATAAAGCATCTCAAGCGCCTCCCTTGGGCTGAGGCTATCCACATCCAGCGCCCCTAGCTTCTCCAGCACAGGGTGCGGAGCGTCTTCCAGCCCCGGCTCCGCTGCCTGCGCCGGCGCGGAAAACAGCGGCATGTCGGTCGGCAGCGTCAGCGGGCCATGCGGCCCTGCCCCGCTTTCGAGTTGCGCCAGGATCTGCTTCGCGCGCGCCAGCACCGGCTTCGGCACGCCCGCGAGCTTCGCCACCTGCACGCCATAGGACCGGTTCGCCGCGCCCAACTCCACCGCATGCAGGAACACGATGGTGTCCTTCCACTCGGTGACGCCCATGCGCACATTGCCCGCGCGCGGCAGATCATCGGCGAGGCGCGTCAGCTCGTGATAATGGGTGGCGACAAGGCCGCGGCAGCGAACCGCGTCGTGCAGACTTTCCAGCACAGCCCAGGCAATGGAAAGTCCGTCGAACGTCGCGGTGCCCCGCCCGATCTCATCAAGAATGACGAGGCTCTTGTCACTTGCGCGGTTCAGGATCGCGGCGGTTTCGGTCATCTCGACCATGAAGGTGGATCGGCCGCGCGCGAGATCGTCAGCGGCGCCGATCCGCGCGAAAAGCCGGTCCGCCACGCCGATATGGGCGGATGCGGCAGGCACATAGGAGCCCATTTGCGCGAGCACGGCGATAAGCGCGTTCTGCCGCAAATAGGTGGATTTGCCCGCCATGTTGGGGCCGGTCACGACGAAGAAGCCGGGCGCGCGTTCGCCCGCGCCGTCGAGCTTGCAGTCGTTGGCAATGAAGGGCGCGCCGTCGCGGGCAAGCGCCTGTTCGACAGCCGGATGCCGGCCTCCTTCGATGAGAAAACAGCGGCTGTTGTCCACCCTCGGCCGCACATAGTTCTGCGCCTGAGCCAACTCGCCAAGCGCGGCGAAGCAGTCGAGTGCGGCAAGCGCGGACGCGGCGCGCGCAATCGCGGTCTCTGCATCGAGGACGGCGGCCGCAAGCTGATTGAAGAGCGCGAGTTCGCGGGCAAGGGCGTCGCTCGTCGCGTTCAGGATGCGGCTTTCCAGCGCCGAAAGCTCGCCGGTCGTGAAGCGCACCGCGTTGGCAAGCGTCTGCTTATGGCGGAAGAGGCGCGCGTGCGGTTCGGCCTGTAACGCCGCCGCCGATGCGGGACCGACTTCCACGAAATAGCCGAAGACCTGATTATATTGGATTTTCAGGGTCTTGATGCCTGTTTTCGCGGCATAGTCGGCCTGCAGCTTCGCCAGCACGACCTTGGTGCTCGACTGAAGCTCGCGAAGCTCATAAAGCGCCGCATCGTAGCCGCTCGCGATGAAACCGCCCTCTCGCGTGAAGAACGGAAGCGCCTCTCCAAGCGCGCGCTCGAGCGTGCGAGCGAGGCTTCCCTCGGCTCCCGCGTCCTCCGAGAAAAGCGAAAGCGCGCTCAGAATGTCGGCCAGATGCGCGGGCTGCGCCGGTGACCCCGCCAGAAGCGCGCTCAAATCCTTGGCGACGGCAAGGCCATCGCGGATCGCGCCCAGATCGCGCGGACCTCCCCGCTTCAGTTTGAGCCGTGACAACGCGCGGCTCATATCGGGCGCCGTCTTCAGGATGTGGCGGACGCGCTCGCGAAGCGCCCAGTCCTCGATCAAGGCCGCGACCGCATCGAGCCGCCCGTTGATCAGCTCCACATCCGACAAAGGCGACACGAGGCGGCTCATGAGTTCGCGCGCGCCCGCCGCCGTGACGGTGCGGTCGATGGCGGAGAAGACGGTCGGCGCGCCCTCATTTCGCGGCCGCACCAGTTCGAGGCTCGCGCGCGTGGCGGCGTCGATGGAGAGTAGCGCGGACATTGCCTCGCGTTTCGGCGGCTGGAGCGCGGGCCGCTCGCCCATCTGGGTGAGGTTCACATAATGAAGAAGTGCCCCGATCACGGCGAGGTCGCCGTCTTCGAAGTCTCCCAGCCCGTCGAGCGCCCCCACTTCGAAGGCTTCTTTCAGGGCGCGCTCGCCCCTCTCTTTCGTGAAGTATGCGCGCGGAAGGGGCGAGAGCGACGCGCCCGCGGCCTCGCTCGCCGCTTTGGCGGCTTCGTCTGCCATTTCGTCGTCGGGGACGAGCAACTCGGCGGGGCGCACGCGGAGAAGCTCGCCCTCAAGATCGGGTGCGCCCGCGTCGCTAAGAAGGAATTCGCCGGTGGAGATGTCGAGTGCGGCAATAGTGTAGCGCGCAGCGGACCCCTTGCCGTTTCGCGAGAGCGCAGCAAGGAAGTTGTTGCTGGCGGAAACGAGAAGCGCGTCCTCGGTGAGCGTGCCCGGCGTGACGAGCCGCACCACATCGCGGCGAACGACGGCTTTCGGCCCCCGCTTTTTGGCGAGTTCCGGATCCTCAAGCTGCTCGGCCACGGCCACGCGAAAGCCCTTTCGGATGAGCTTTTGCAGATAGTCGTCCGCGCGCGAGACGGGTACGCCGCACATGGGAATGTCTTCGCCGGAATGCTTGCCGCGCTTTGTAAGCTGGATGCCGAGCGCATTCGCGGCCGCCACCGCGTCTTCGAAAAACAGCTCGAAGAAGTCGCCCATGCGGTAAAAGAGCAGGAAGTCCGGGTGTTTCGCCTTCACCTCGAGGTATTGCGCCATCATGGGCGTGGCGCTTTTCGCTTCGTTCGCGTTTTCGCGCGCCTCGGTCTTCTGCCTGATCGACGACAAATTCATCCTCCACCCAACTCGTACCGGCAAGCGGGGAAGTGTACGCGCATCTGTCGAAGCGAGAAGTGCGGGCGGCGTTTTATCCCCGCTACCCTACTCTGCCTCGGCTTGACATTAAAGCAGACTAGACTAGATTAGACTACCAAGGATGGAGAGGGTCATGAACGCCGAATCGCGGAAAGTCTGGACAGTGGCCGAGGCCAAGGCAAGGCTCTCGGAGATCCTTCGCCTTGCGAGCGAGGAAGGCCCGCAGCGTATCGGGACAAAGACGCCGTATGTCGTCGTGCCTGAGGAAGAATGGCTGAAGCGCGCCGAACCGCGCATTCCTCTCGGGCGTTGGCTCGCTGAAATCTGCCACGAGGCTATGACCTTGAACTGCCGGACCGCCACGAGCCTGACCGGCCATCACCCTTCGAAGACTGGGAATTCGAAGATGGTACAGACACAAAATGAGCGTCCTCCTCGACACGAACGTCATCTCGGAACTGGTGAAGGGAACGCCGAACACGAAAGTTCTTGCCTTTGTCTCGCGAGCGCACTCCGCATGGATACCGATCATAACAGTGCACGAACTCGAATTCGGCATAGCTAGACTTCCGAGAGGCAGAAAGCGCGCCGTCTTGGAAGCCAAGATCGCAAATGCGCTTGCACAATACCAAGACAGGATCTTGCCAGTATCGCGCAGGGAAGCACAGGTAGCAGCCTTCATGCGAGCGCAGGCGCTCGATCAAGGCCGGGTGCTTCATCTGCCGGATGCGCTCATCGCCGCAACCGCGAAGGAGCATGGACTTACGCTTGCGACGCGCAATCTTTGCGACTTCGAGCATCTAGGCGTCGATGTCGTCAATCCCTGGACCGCCTAGATCAACCCGACTTTAATCGGAATCGAATAAGGGCGGAGCCGTTGATCAACTCTGGAGTGTCAGAGCAGCCTATCCGCGTCTTGATGGACGCCGCTGCTATAGCCTTGCGCTTTGGCGCGCCTCAACGCCATCGACCGAAACCGCGACCGGCTGGCCAAACGCATCTTCGAACCGGATTTCCGGCCATCTTGGCGCATACATTCCCTGCTTTGAGACATGCAAAGAGGCGGCACCCTGCGTCCACGTCACCGCCAACTGAATCAAACAAGGCGGGTTGGCATGATCGACCAAGCTCTCGCCGTCGTCATCGTAGATCTCGAGGTGAGAGAGGCCCTCCTTGAGAGGGAAAAGCCGTAGCGTCAGCGGCCCATCCGCCCACGATGGCGATGGCCCCAAAGGAAGGATCGAGCCTGCGCGAATGAAGACCGGCGCGGCTCCAAGCAGCGCTTCAACCCGATTTTCCCCGCACGACAACAGCGCGCCCGTTCTGATGTCGTACCAGCCGCCGTCAGTCTTCGGGAGCCAAACGCTGCGACCTACAACGCCCGGCTCGACAATCGGCGCCACGAGAACGTCGCGGCCAAGCATAAACGCGTCGTTTTCCTCGTAGCTTTCAGCTTCGTCAGGAAAGTCGAAGAAAAGCGGGCGCAAGATCGGCTCGTGATGCGCGTGCGCCCGCCACATCAGCGTGTAGAGCAACGGCACAAGCCGTTCGCGCCATTCCATAGCGGCCCGCACGAGGGGCAGAAGCTCGGGATACATCCACGGCTCGTTCGCGCTGCCATCGTCGTTCCAGGAGTGGATCGTGAAGCGCGGCCAGTAGATGCCTTGTTCGATCCAGCGCATGAAAAGCTCTGGCTCGGGCTTCCGCCCCGCAAAGCCGCCAACGTCATGACCGAAATTGAAAATGCCGGAAAGGCTGAGGCCATGCCCCATCCGCATGTTATAGCGAAGCGTTTTCCAGTCGGTGCGATTGTCACCCGTCCAGGTCTGCGCATAGCGCTGCACGCCAGGGCCGCCGGATCGCGTCACGAGGTAGGGACGCTTCATAGGCGCATGCTCCTGCTGGGCCAGTGCAGAAGCTCGGAGCATGAGCTGGGTTTGCACCGGCCTCAGACAAGCCATCGCGCCGCCGCGTCCGTTGAGGTCCGCACGCGCGCCGTCATCCCAGACCTCGAACTCATTATTGTCGTTCCAGGTTGAAGCGATGCCTTTATCGAGAAGCTGCGCCTTCACTTGGGCTCCCCACCAGGCCGACGTCTGCGGGTTCGTGAAATCGAGATAGGCCGCCTCTCCGCCCCAGAATTGCGCGATGTGCGGGCGGCTTTCGTCTTCGCTGTCGCGGATGAAACCGCGGAAGCCTTCCACCTCTGCAAAGCGCGGATGGTCGAGCAGCATCGCGGGCTTCACATTCGCGACGAGGCGCACGCCTGCGTCTGCGAAGTCCTGGGCAAGCGCGGCGGGATCGGGAAAGCGGGCGCGGTCCCAGGTGAAGACATAGCGTTTTTCGTCTCGCCTGGTATAGCCCGAAGAGAGGTGGAAGGATCGGCATGGGATGCCATGCTCCTGAATCCGCGCGAGAAAGCTCAGGAGTTGCGCCTCGGCATCGGCAGCTTCGGTGTACTGCATCGTGGAGCCGGAATAGCTGAGGCTCCATCGCGGCGGGAATGCTGTCCGCCCCGTCAACGCGGTGAACTGGGAGACAACATCGCTCACCTGCGCGCCGAACATGAGATAAAGATCGAGATCGCCATCGCATGCTTCGAAGCTGCGGTAAGGCCCATGATAGGCGTCGATCTCCTGGCCGAGATCGAAAGCGCCATGTGAGAGATTGTCGTAGAAAAGCCCGACGACCGGCGCGCCGCTGCTGGGCCGGACGGCGATGTAAAAGGGGATGTGTTTGTAAAGAGGGTCCGAGGTTTCGGCGTCGTAGCCGAGCGCATCGGTCGTGCGCATACGAAGGCGGCGGCCATGCTTGTTGGCGTCGCCACTCTTCTCGCCGAAGCCGTAATAATGATCTCTCGGGTCGCGGACGAGACAATGGACGAAACCCGGCCTCATACGCTGGAAGCGATAGGCCTGCGTTTGCCTGTCTTGCAGCGCTGTCTCGAAGGCCGCCGTTTCGTCTGCGCGGAAGGACCACGTGATTGCGAGTGGCGCACGGCGGACCTCCACTCTCATAAACGCGGTCTCGATTGAGATAAGGGCTGGCGTCTCCAAGACGGATGCGATTGCAGAACCGGGAAATCCCGTCAGATCAAGGCGGTCGCGGCCATCGATCGGATCGGCGCCGGCCGCCAGTTCCGGCGAAAGCGACCATGTGCGCGGCATGCGCAAACCGCTCGGGCCGCAAGACCAGCAGGCGCACGAGATGCCGGTCCAGAAAAAGCAGAGTAAGGCCAAATCCACGCTCAAGGCCAATCTCGGCTCGGTATCCCGTTGCCGAAATCAGTCTGGCGCCGGTGAGTATGTTCATGGGGCTCTCTTTTCGCGGGGCGGCAACCGCCACTCGTCAAAATAAAGAGAGCTTCCACAAACCAAAAGATCATTTGAAGATGAACGTTCCAGGCTCTTGATCAGCGAGGCCAATTTTGCGCACGTCAACCTTGAACGGATCATCGCTGACGCCGGTATCGGCTATCGCCTCAGATCGAGTGACATACCGCTGAAGCAGTCCTGCGGGCGCGACCGACTGAAAGAGGAACGCGGTGTTATTTCATCGAAAGCTTTGCTTGTCAGGTCGCCGGATTTGATGCGGTACGGATCGCCCAGCGCAACCGTGCGGATCTTGCCCGAGGATTTGCGGCGACCTCCTCCTGCGAAGGTTCGACGCCGTGGCGCTCCGGAAGCTCGAAAGCTGGCGCAGGCGCTGACGTTTCAACCGGAAGATAACGCGACGACTTAGCTTTGTTTCCCGCGCGACTTTGCAAAAATCGTTTCACAATCCGGTCTTCAAGCGAGTGGAAGCTCACGACGGCCAGCCGTCCTCCCGGTTTCAGGAGGCGCTCGGCGGCTTCAAGCCCGCGCTCCAACTCGCCAAGCTCGTCATTCACGTAAAGCCGGAGCGCCTGAAAAGTGCGCGTCGCAGGGTGTTTTGCATCATCATGGCGGCGGCCCAGAACGCGGCTGACGAGCTCGGCGAGTTGCCCCGTTCGCTCGAAAAGCGCCTTTTGGCGGTCGGCAACGATCGCCGCTGCGATGGTGCGCGAACGGCGCTCCTCGCCGAACTGATAGAGAATATCCGCGATCTCGTCTTTTTCGAAAGTATTGACGACATCGGCGGCGCTCTGTCCCTTCCCCGACATACGCATGTCGAGCGGGCCGTCGCGCATGAAGGAGAAGCCGCGGGCAGCCTCGTCCAGCTGCATCGACGAAACGCCGAGATCCAGCACGACGCCGCCCACGCTATCCCAGCCGATGCCCCGCGCGGCGTCTTGCATATCAGAAAAGGGGGTTTCGACGAGTTTCAGGCGGCCAGCGGCTTCACTCTCAAGCGCGCGCCCCGCTGCTATCGCTGAAGGATCGCGGTCGAGCCCAAGCAATTCGCAATCCGCCGCGTCAAGGATGGCGCGAGCATAACCGCCCGCACCGAATGTGCCATCAATGTATCGTTCGCCTGCCTTTGGCGCGAGCACCCGCAGCACTTGCGCGAGCAGAACCGGGATGTGACGGACCGGTCCGCCATTGGGAGACTGGCCCTCTACCGGCCCCCCGCGGTCCGTCACTCCCTTTTTGCCCCCTCGTTTGCGCCGCTTCATCAGCGGTTCCCCGCACCGAGCTCTCTGCGAAGCGCAAGCGCCTGTTGGCGCGCGCGATCGCGAAATTTGTTGTAAGCCTCAGGCTCCCAGATTTGAAACTTGTTGCCAAGGCCGACGAAAACCGCAGTCTCTGTGATCCCGGCATGATCGCGCAGGCGCTTTGGCAGCACGGTGCGCCCGTCCGGGTCGATTTTGAGTTTTTCGCACTCTCCGAAATAGACGATTTCGAGGGATTCGCGCTCCTGCGAGCCTGCGGGCTGCCGCCCCACAATCCCTTTAATCTCTTCGACCAGACGCGCGCCGCCAGCTTCGATCGCATCATAGTCGAGATGCGGATAGCAGTGAATGTCGTCGGCGCCTTCCTGGGTAAGGACGGCGCGGAACGGCGCGGGTATTGCGACGCGTCCCCGTTGGTCGACCTTGCTTTCGATGCGCGATGCGAATTCATCCATCCCTCAAATCCACGCCCCCGTCGAACGCGCACGAGACGGCCGCGCACCACGTCGCTTCAGGCCTTCCTTTCCCGCTCCTGCCCATATCTACCCAGGGACGGAAATCAGAACGCGCGATTTCTTATTCGCGCGCATTAACCGGAAATCAGTGAAGCAAAGTTACAAATGTATAGCTAAATCAAAGACCCTAGGCCGTGTCGGTCGGAACCGGAGGGAGATACCTTGGTGTGCAGTGGCCGTGCACAACGAAAGCATTTAATATCTCCCCCCGAATCGCCCCCTTCCGAACGGGCATCTATGGGATAGCATGGGTATTTATGGGCGTCAACAGGCGCGGACGATCTGTCATAATTTGGTTAGTAAAGTTTTAACGGGGTTTACCGCAGCCGCTTTTGAGCAGCCGACAATGCTTGGAGCCACGCCCCGACGCGCTTCCAGGCCCAGAGGCCCCTATCGACCTTTCGAGGATGAGGGCAGGCCAGGACGTGGACGCCGCTTTCGCTGCCGCGTCGTGCTCAAAGCTGGATGAAGTGCGAAAGCCGATTTGGCCGTGCGTTCCGCGCTCACAATCAAAGCACCGCCAAAGGGGATTTGCTTGACGAGGTGCTCCGTAACACGTTGTCAGCCACTGCTTATATATTCTGAGTCAATTCCTTGACAGCAACCGTAAGCACGTGTTCCCGCCAAGCTCTAAATCGTGACAACAGGCGCTCATGATCTTCATTATAGAAGAAGACGAAGCCCTCCTCGGTAACTGGAACAAAAGCCGCCCTCACCTGTCCTTCTTCATCGGTATCCTTAAATTCCATAAATGGTGCACATATAAGGCTACCATTAAACGGTCTACCGATTCCGTGAATTGCAAACACAAGTTGACCACGTCTTGACCAGCGCATATTTAAAGCGATCCAAGCGCGATAATCCGATGTATCCGCGAAGTAGTCTATATGGTTTCTGGCATTGTCTATGATCTGTGCTCGGAAATAATGATCAGTTTCCGGCCCAGACCGCGTAACGAATGTAGTCGCGCTGTCTGAAGCACGCTGAAGCGCTTTGGAGATGCTCGGTGCAATCCTCGACAAGCTTTCGTACAAATCATCTTCTATTATGTGAGCAAGATCGAAAACTCGCCTTAGAGGAACGAGCTTATCGGCCGCAATCTTGTCTGCGGCCTTTTCCAGTCCACGGAGCGCAGCCTCCACATCCCCTTCCGCCAGCAGAGCCTCCGAGATAGCCGAGGCTTTTCTATACTGCGCGATCTGCAATTTCGCTATCAAGTCGATCAGCGGTTTGAGATTTCCATTGTCCGCTGCTTCCAGAGCATTAATGTAGTTCGAGTTGTGATCCCGCGTCACGACTAGCGGGAAAAGACCATCCTTCACCAGAACGAGGGATGCGATTGCACGAGCGACGCGCCCGTTACCATCCTGAAATGGGTGGATCTGTGTGAACCGGTGATGCAACCACGCGGCTTGCACCTCGGTCGGTACCTCTGTCTTAATGTGATCGGCGTGCATATCAATCAGCCGATCCATTTCGGAACTTACATGCTCAGGCGGGCAATAAGCGTATGTGACGCCGTCTCGTACAGGATAGTTTGGCTGCGTTTTCCAAGCGCCCTTGATGAGGGGCACCTCCACATGGCGGCCTTCGTGTCGAGCGCTGTAGTTGCTTCTTGGCTGCGGAGCAGGGCGGCATGGAGTTCCTTGATATAAGAGGCAGAAAGGCTCCGCTTGCTCTTTACGAAATCGAAGATGCCATCCAAGGCATCCTTCTGGTCGCGTAACAGCTTGATCACGTATTCACGTGGCTTGTTCGTTGAACCGTGCCTCAATAGTTCGGCTCGGAAGCCGCATTCAATCAGCGTTTGTGTTACCCCACGCTCGATCTCGTATAGATTTTCTATAACGCCGGTTTCAATCGCCCACTCGCGGCTGAGCTTCTGGGTGAAATCGGATAGCTGAGCTGTACCCTTTAAGCGCTGCCGCTGCTCCGTCCAAACGGCTTTGATGCCGGGGATTTCAGAAGCGCTGAGCATCTTCGGATCTGTGTCAAGGCCCGTGATGCCGGTCGCAGGGTTCCAAATGGGATAGGCGGCTGTATTGTTCATTTGTATAATACTAGAGTTGAGAAAAACGATTTCAATCATTGCCTACACTTTACGCGCCGGGATATCTTTGCCCCACTCCGCAGCCCTCATTCGGAACACCGCTCTTCTCAGCGTTCGTTGCGGGCCAGAAAGGCCTCGATCGCACGAGCGGTATCTTCGGGCTTCTCTTCCTGGGGCATATGCCCGCAATGATCGAAGACAACAAGCTCCGACGGAACGATGTCCGCTCTGAGCCGCCGTCCGAAGACAGCCGGCACAACTTTGTCGTCCTTGCACCACAGCACAAGCGTTGGCATCTTGATCGTCTTATACTTGTCCGCGATCTCGTCGATATTCGGGGGGATGATTTGCTGCACTGTCTTGATCAGGGCGTGCTTCGAGGCGGGCGAGTAGAGCGTGTTTGCGTATTCCGCCACCGCGCGCGCGGTGATCTTGTCGTGATCGTAATAGGCAAGACGCAACCCTTGCGCCGCTTGCACTTCCGGGGGCACGAGCGTCATGCTCACCTCGCCCAGCATCGGAATTTGCAGAAGGCGGAAGAAGATCGGGATCGGCTGCTTGTAGGCGATGCTGTCGATCAGCACGAGATTGCGAATGCGAGAATGCAGCTGTTCGTTGGATCTCAATGCAAGCGCGAGCGTGATACCGCCACCGAAAGAATGTCCGATGATCGTGAGGTCCTTCAGGTTTTCCTGCGCGATGAACGCCTCGATCGCATCGGCCTGATCGAAGATCGAGTAATGGTCGTCGAGCGGCTTGTCCGAAGCACCAAAGCCTCGAAGATCGACCGCGATAACCCTGTGGTGCTTCGACAGCTCCGGCTCGATCGCCTGCCACGTGTAGCTGGATGTGGCAAATCCGTGGAGCAGAAGAATGGGGCGCCCTTTCCCCCGATCAACCACCGCGAGGCGCAGCGGACCCGCAGGCGTATTCACAGTTCTATACTGGACCTCGGAGTCGTGCAGCGCCATCATCGGAGCGCATGAGACGAGCGCTCCAGAAAAAAGCGCCGCCATAACAAGCAGACACCTGCGCAACATCACTCCCCACATCTCGCCGCAACGGAAAGCCTGCATCTGCCTCAAGCTTGAACACCAAGTCAAGCTCAAAGCCGCCCGCCGGATTCGCTCCATGGAAGGAAAGCATTTTAAACAAATTATTAAAAATTGGTCGCTGCGTGCGCTTCGGGGGAGTAGCATGCGGGGGTAGAACCTAAAACATGAGTTTGAGTTGTGTTGCGTTTTCTGTTTTGGCGTTCAGCGATCATGTGCGCTGCAGTCGTGGCGGCGTGTTGCCCTTCTCTTGCTGACGATATCCAGCGGTTTGAAACCTACATCACCGCAGACGGCTCAACCCGCGCGGCAGCTCTCGCGAGCAGCACGGTTTGGAGTTTATTCGGTCCCATTGATCAGCCGGGAATCAGGCTCAAAATTGACGGCTTCGGCAGTGTCTACGGCGAGACCAATGCAAATGTTTTTTCCCGTGCCTTCATGGCCGCGGATCTGAAGTCCCTCGGCGATGTGATGGCCGGCTATCAGCTTCACTGGAAGCAGATGTGGGTCAAGCTGTATGCGGGCGCCGCTTACCAGGCGCAAACGCGGGCCTTCTGGCAGGCGGGCCAGCTCGTTCAGCAAAAGAGCTACGGTGCAACCACGGCCGTTGAGACGTTCTGGCAGGGGAGCAGTGGCTTTTGGGCTTCCTGCAACCTGTCCTGGCTCCAATTCGACAACACGGGCGCCTTCTACGGACGCGTCGCCTACAAGATCATGGAGGAAAGCGAGGGCCTCAACCTGTCCCTTGGAGCGGAGACCGGAGCCATGATCAAGAATGCGGACATCTACAAAGCAGGAAGTCGCCTCGATCTTTACAATGAGTATGTGCGAGAAGGCGCGCTTTTCAATTTACGCTATGGATCGAACGAGCTGACCCTTTCAGGAGGTTTCGCAAAAGCCAGCGACGAGGATGCCTGGCGCCCCTATGCCACGATAAGCTACGGCAGAAAGTTCTAGCAGTCTGCTGAAATACGATGTTGCCCATGGTTCGACAAGCTCACCATGAGGTGTTCGACAAGCTCACCATGAGGATCAACTCATTGAAAACACTCGACCTCATCCTGAGCCTGTCGAAGCCTCATCCTGAGCTGTCGAAGGATGAAGCCACGTTTTCATCCTGAGCTGTCGAAGCCTCATCCTGAGCCTGCGAAGCCTCATCCTGAGCCTGTCGAAGGATGAAGCCACGTTTTCATGCTTTTTTCAGCAGCCTGCTAGACCCTAGCCCGCTTTGGCCTAATTCGACAGGCTTGGTTTGCCGACAGAGGAGAGGATGAGAGCGTCCGCTGTCCCGGAAAGGACCAGCTTTGTCGAGCTTGCGGTCCCGGCGGGCGCGTCCGCGGCTTCTGAAGCGCCGGCGCCAAGGGCCTCGCTTGCGAGAAGAGTTCCATTGACCTCCGCGCCGGGAAAGGCAATTCTGAGCGAGCCGCCGATGCCCTTTTCGCCACTCTGTCCTTGAACCTCAAGATCAATGCCGCCCGGCTTCACAATTCCATCAAGGCTCGCGACGGCGAATGGAAATGAACTTCCGCGAAGCCCCCAGCCGAGGTCCTGCTCGAGAAGAGCGGCGCTAAGCGTCTGGGCCACGTCGCCCTCAAGGGAGCCGCCTACGGGGAACCGGATCGAAAAGGTCCCGGCCGCGGCGCTGACATCTTCGGCCGGTTGTCTCATGGTTACCGGCATGATCAATGCGGCTTGAAGCATGACGGGACCGCTTCGAAATCCCCAGGCAGCTGAAAGGCGCTTGCAAGCGCCCTTGCGTCGAGCTGTGACCCGCTCGTGCGCAAGGAAAGCGAAGCTGGCTGCCCCGGATTGACATCAAGCCTTCCGGTCGCGTGTCCGCCGAAAACCGCGACGGAGGCGATGTCGACACTCAGTCGATCCTGGATGTGGGTCAAAGCCAGCGCCAGAGGTCCCGTTTCAAAGGAAGCCGCCCGAAAACGGTCGGCGGAAACGCGCAGATCGAAATCGAGGGGGCGATCCGTCTCCCGCCGGGCAAGGGGCAGCGCCGCAAGAGGAGGATTTTCGGCGAAGCTACCGCTGGCCGCTATCCAGGCCGGGGTCACGTCCAACGTGTCGTATGCGATCGTTCCTTCGAGACGGGGCCGGACGCTCGTCATGTCGAGAGCGAGGGACCCTTTGGCGGCATGGTCTCCGAACGAGATTGCGGCGTTATCGAGCGCTGCGCGCCTTCTCGTCAAGTTGAACTCACCGGACAATGCCACCGTCTCGGGCCGCTCCCAAGGTGCTATGGCCGCCAGGATCATTTTCCCTGCACCCGCTCCCAAAGCCGCTCTCAGCCGGAGAGACCCGAACGCCGTCTGACACGCGCCTGCGCATTGGCCCCGGAAGGATAGCTCAAGCCCCCTGCTTGTTACGTCCAGGGCGTAAAGAGCGCTTTGCGAACCCGGTGCATTTTTGACGAACACGCCCGTCGAAACAGAGGAGACGGCCTCCTTGCTGAGCCTCACCCGGCTGAGTTCGACGCGCTCGTAAGCGCCGTTTGCGCTCGGGGTGAAGAAAAACACGGGCTCGCGCAATTCGACGTCTGCGAAAGGGCATCCTGCCGAAAGAGCCAAGGCCAGACGAGCGGCTTCAAGCCCATAAGACGTCTGAGCCGCTTCCGGAATGCCGCGACGGAAAACAACGCGCGGAGAGGCGAACACGAATTTCCCGAATTCGAGCTTGCCGCGAAGAAGCGAGGAAAGACGGACGACGGCTGTGACGGACTTGGCCCTCGCAATACGAATGGGACCCTGCGCCGGCGCTGAGTTGAGTGCGACGCCCGTAGCCTCGACGGACAAGTTGGCAAAGCTGCCGATCCGAAGCGGCCCCGTGATGGACACCGGACCACCGTTCCAGGCTGATAAGCTCTGAGAGAGCGTCCCGCGGATTGCCTCGGCATCAACAAGGAAAGGAAGGAGCGCCGCGAATACGCCTGCCGCGATAACCAAGCCGCCAGCCAAAATACCGGCCCAGCGTAAGACACGTCGAATTTTACGGGCGATCTGAACCATCTTTCCTTGCGGTATCGGGAGATGTGAACAGTCGCGCTGAAGCCGTCGTGAATTACGACAAGCTGCATCCGGCCGCCCGGTTGATTCCTGTTAAGGTGCATCGCCAGACCTTGGCAACTCCGTACTATAGGAGCTTGCACGTGAAAACGACGCCGCTGTGGACGCTCTCTGTCAAAACGGTGGAAAACTCGCGCGTGGCTCAGTTCATGGCGGAGATCGACGCGGCGAGCGGACACTGAATTGCGGGTCTTACCGCAACATCCACGCGTTTTCGACGCGAGACGGAAGCTTTCGAAATCCAAGGCATGGACTTTTCCGGTGTCATAGGGGAGCGCGGCGACGGGCCCCATCTCGAACTACGCCGAAAATTTGCTCCGCAAGAGGCCTCGGTATAATATCATTTGCTCGAACTGAGGGATTTCTTGATGAAAAAAATATATCCGGACGCGCACGCAGCAGTGGCTGGACTCATCAAAGACGACATGACGATTATGTCGGGTGGTTTCGGGCTTTGCGGCATTCCCGAAAGCTTGATCGAGGCTGTCCGGGATTCGGGCGCAAAAAATCTCACGATTATCTCGAATAATTGCGGCGTCGATGGAATTGGCCTTGGCGTCCTGCTCGAGACAAAACAGATTAAAAAGATGATCTCGTCCTATGTCGGCGAGAATAAGCTTTTTGCGCAGCAATTTCTTTCGGGCGAGTTGGAACTGGAGTTCACTCCGCAGGGCACTCTGGCCGAGCGCATCCGCGCCGGCGGCGCGGGCATCCCGGCCTTCTTCACCAAGACCGGCTACGGTACGATCATCGCCGAGGGCAAGGAAACGCGCGAGTTCGACGGCGAGCACTACGTCATGGAACGCGGACTGACCGCCGACATCGCGCTCGTGCACGCATTCAAGGGCGACAATGAAGGCAATCTCACCTATCGCAAGACGGCGCGAAATTTCAACCCGATGATGGCGACTGCGGCAAAGATCACGGTTGCCCAGGTCGAACATCTGTTCCACGCTGGCGAAATCAGTCCGGACGAGGTCCACACGCCCGGCATTTTTGTGCAACGCCTCATCCGGGTATCCGACGCGAAAAAGCACATCGAGCAGCGAACCACGCGCAAACACACGTCGCCCGCGGCGGCGACCGGAGGAGATCTCTAATGGCCTGGACCCGCGAAGAAATGGCCGCGCGCGCCGCGAAGGAAATGCGTGATGGCTTCTACGTCAATCTCGGCATCGGCATTCCGACGCTCGTCGCCAATTATATTCCGGCCAACATCACCGTACAACTCCAGAGCGAGAACGGGATGCTCGGCATGGGCCCCTTCCCTTATGAGGGCGAGGAGGACGCCGATCTCATCAATGCCGGCAAGCAGACGATCACGGAATTGCCGACGACGAGCTACTTCTCCTCGGCGGATTCCTTTGCGATGATCCGCGGCGGCCATATCGACCTTTCGATCCTCGGGGCCATGCAAGTGGCCGAAAATGGCGATCTCGCCAATTGGATGATCCCCGGCAAGATGGTCAAGGGCATGGGCGGGGCGATGGATCTCGTCGCGGGCGTCAAGAAGGTCGTGGTGGTGATGGAGCATGTGGCCAAGGATGGCCCGAAGTTCTTGCACCATTGCAACCTGCCGCTGACGGGTGCGCGCGTGGTCGACCTGCTGATCACCGATCTGGCGGTCTTTTCGATCGACAAGCATCAGGGCGGCGCGGCACTCATCGAGATTGCGAAGAACGTGACGCTTGACGAGATCAAGGCGAAGACCGAGGCAGACTTCACAGTCTCGGTATAACTGGGCGGGGTCGTCGTCCCGGAAAGGCGAAGCCTTGTCCGGGATCGTTACACATTGAAACGCCTTCTATTTTTGCGGTCCCGGCTCGCGCTTCGCTTGGCCGGGACGACGACCGCTTGGCGTTGCGGCCCCCGGCACAAAACCTGGGCCAAACGGCTTTTGGTATGCTCGTTGCCAAAGGCGGCATTCTCGCTCGAACCTTTGGACCAGTTTGCGCTTGCGTTTTCGTCCGCATTACCTCGGCCGGGATCTTAGGGAAAAGCGCCTTGACGAGAGGTTAACGGAAATAACTCATTGACATGAAACGAAAAAACTTGAAAGCGATAGGCGCGGCGGCGGCTGCAAACGGAGCTGTCAAGGTTAACGTGGTGGTCCAAAAACATATTTAACGGATTTTATCGCGCCGCGCTTTTTCGCAGAAAAAGCATCTTTTGGCGCGAATTCAGACGGGAGATAATTCCCGGCGCGGCGGAATTAACCATAAGCAGTTAATTCACCCCGCTGCCGCAACGCTGTGTTTACCATATTGAGCGTGAATTGCGCCTCTGTCATACAACGACCGCCGTTTTTGTATACATCGTCAGGGTGCGCTTGACGAGAAATGGTCCAAAACTCCCGCCGCTGCCTCATTTCGTGTCTCGGCGAAGCAATTGTCCCAAACGCAGCCCATTTCAGTTTCGCCGACGAACTTAAGGAATCGGATTAAGAGCAGCTGTTGGTCTCCAGTAGTTGTTCTACGCAGACGATAAATTCTTCAGCATTAGCGATGGCCGCTTTGGCCCGAACCAGCGGAACCTCGGAATCTGGCCCCATTTCATAATCGGCAACCGCCTTCAGATTGTATGCTTGCGGCAGGAAACGACGGACATCCAGATTAATTCGGGGTTCATCTTTTGCCAGTCGGTTGAATTCCGTGTGGACCCCTTGGTGGCTCTTGGCGACCTTCCCCGTCCGCTCGAAGATAAATGCTTGCGCCGCGTGAAATGCGCAAAGATAGGCATTCCGCCCGGCATCGTTGCCGAGGCCAACCTCGATATTGATCCGAGCATAACCAAGGCATTGCCGCGCTTTGCTAAGGACAGGCGCAAAAATAACTGCTTCACTTTCGTCGCTTTGACACGCCAACGGCGGGACAATTCAATTCAGGAAGAACACTTAATGTTGCGGCTGTCCTGATAGCGGATGCTTCGGAGTCACAGGTCAATCCCCTCCCGACGAACCTCGTGCATCAATGGCGTGCGATCCCGATAGGTTCCGGCTGGGTAAGGCATTGCATGAATGAACGCTCCGGTTTTGTCCATGATTTCCGTGGCAATGTTAGCGATCCGATCAGCTTCGTGCCACCGATCATCGAGGGCCTTTAAGAAAACGGCCACGTCGTAGTCTGAAATCCGACCGCGCCTCACCCCGCGCCCGCGAGCCAAATAGCACCACTCGCTCAATCCGGTCTCCGTAAAGGGCACCGAGCGCGTCACGAAATTGCAAAAGAACGGAATCCGAACTAGCCATGTCGCTGACCTTACCGCAAGTTGGACTAATGGTGAAGGAAGCCATCGCGATCATAACCTCGATTTTGTGGTCGCCAATAGTCGGGTTGGGTCAACGGCGGGATTGTGTTGAGCCTCCCTGAGAAGGTCCATTAGCCGACTTGGCGCGCATGGGATCGCGAGAATACCGGCGCGTCGGCTCGCGACCCTGAGCAGATGAACAGACCCTTGTGCAGCAGGCTCGGGCGAGGTCCCACTCGCTGCCTGCTGCCACGCCCTATTTCCGCAGTTCTTCGAGACCGCGATAGAAGTCAAGCGCCTGCGGATTGGCGAGCGCCTCCTTGTTCTTGACCTCGCGGCCATGCACCAGATCGCGCACGGCGATTTCGGTGATCTTGCCGGATTTCGTGCGCGGAATATCGGGAACCTGGACGATCACCGCGGGCACGTGCCTCGGGCTCGCGCCGTTGCGGATTTGCGATTTGATCTTCTGGCGCAAGGCGTCGTCGAGGGAAAGCCCCTCGTTGAGGACGACGAACAGAACCACGCGAACGTCGCGGTCCCACGCCTGCCCGATGACAATGGCTTCCTTGACCTCTTCGAGTTGCTCGACCTGCCGGTAAATCTCGGCGGTTCCGATCCGGACGCCGCCTGGATTGAGCGTCGAATCGGAGCGGCCTTGAATCATGATGCCGCCATGCTCGGTCCATTCGGCGAAATCGCCGTGATGCCAGACACCGGGAAAGCGCGCGAAATAGGCGTTGTGATATCTGTGCCCGCCGGGGTCGTTCCAGAAACAAACCGGCATCGAGGGGAAGGGTTTGGTGCAGACAAGCTCGCCCGTGCCCGATGGCATGTGCTGCCCGGCTTCGTCGAAGACATCGACGGCCATGCCGAGCCCGGGTCCTTGGATCTCGCCGCTGTAAACCGGGAGAAGCGGGTTGCCGAGCACGAAACAGGAGCAGATATCGGTGCCGCCCGAGATGGAAGCCAGATCGACATCCGGCTTGACGTCGTCGTAAACGAACTCGAAGCTTTCCGGAGAGAGCGGCGAGCCGGTCGAGATCATCATCCGCATGGTTTTGAGCTTGTGCGTCTCTCGCGGGCGGAGGCCAGCCTTCTTGACCGAATCGATCCATTTCGCAGACGTGCCAAAAACGTTGATGGCGGCGTCGTCCACATAGTCGAACAGGACATTGCCGTCGGGATGGAAAGGCGAGCCATCGTAAAGGGCAAGCGTTGCGCCGCTGGCAAGGCCCGTCACAAGCCAGTTCCACATCATCCAGCCCAGCGTCGTGAAGTAGAAGAGCCGGTCGCCGTCGCGCACGTCACAGTGAAGCTGATGCTCCTTCATCAGCTGGATCAGCGAGCCGCCCGCCGAATGAACAATGCATTTCGGCGTGCCCGTCGTGCCGGAGGAATAGAGAATATAGAGAGGATGGGAGAAGGGAAAACGGTTGAACTCGACAGGCTTCGGTTCAAAGGCGGCCAACGCCTCGCGCCAGGGCCGCGCCTTTTCGGAGCGTTTCAGGATCGGCTGCTTATCGCCAAGATAGGACACGATCAGCGCAGTCTCGACGCTCGGCAGGTTCTCGATGATTTCGGCGACCTTGGCGCCAATCGGGAGCGTCTTGGAGCGATAATAATAGCCGTCGCAGGCGATGAGGACCTTGGGCTCGATCTGCCCGAACCGGTCGAGAACGCCCTGCACACCGAAATCCGGCGAAGCGCTCGACCAGATTGCCCCCAGCGATGAGGCCGCAAGCAAGCCTACGATCGCCTCAGGCTTGTTTGGCATTAGCGCCGCGACCCGATCGCCCTCGCCAACGCCTTGAGCGCGCAAAAACTGCTGGGCCTGACTCACCGCCGCATGGAGTTGCGCCCAGGTCATGGTTTTCTTGACCTTGTCCTCGCCCCAGAAAATCAAGGCGGTGTCGTCATCGTTCTTGCGGAGCAGATTTTCGGCATAGTTGAGCCGCGCGCCTTCGAAGAATTTCGCGTCTTCGAAGCGCTTGCCCAGCCTGAGGATGGGGCCGTCGCCCTTTTCGCCGATCACGCCCAAAAAGTCCCAGGCCTTCGACCAGAACGCTTCGGTTTCGCGAACCGAGAAGCCGTGAAGATCCGCGAAGGACTGGAGGCTGGTGCCGAACTCCGAATTGACCTCCGCCATGAATTGAGCCATGCGCGACGTGTTCGCGGCCCCTTGCGGAGGTGTCCAAAGAGGCGTCGTTTTCATGTAAAAGCTCCCGAATGAGGACTCGCCACCGCCAAAAATGAAAGCTTCGACAGGTTAACACTCCTGTCCAGGCCGTGGGGGATGAACCGTACCCGATTTTTGACAGCTTCAGGACCGTTGTCCAGCCGCTAATCTGGAGAAACAATCGCTCTCAACTCGCGCTCGGGTGTGCGCCGCTAAAACATCAGATGCTGAAAAAACTGAAAACGTGGCTTCATCCTTCGACAGGCTCAGGGATGAGGCTTCGACGGGATCAGGATGGGGCCTTTGACAGGCTCAGGATGAGGCCTTCGACAGGCTCAGGATGAGGCCTTCGATGGGTTCAGGATCAAGCTTCGACGGGATCAGGACGAGGCCAAGTGTTTTCAATGGATTAAACCTCATGGTGAGCTTGTCGAACACCTCATGGTGAGCTTGTCGAACCATGGGCAACATCGCTTTTCAGCAGCCCGCTGGAGCGCTTTTGATGGAAGCAAAAGCGGAAAAGCGGGCTGCAGTTTTTGTTTGATCGCGCGTCTTTATCGGAAAACCGCTCCGCACTTTCCCGGACGCACTCCACCTGCCGTGATCGTCCAGGTTCAGCGCGAGGCCAAGACCAAAGAGGCGCTCGCCAACACGCTGGCCCTTGACTATCATCGCGGTCTTGACGAGCTAAAGCGGTAGTCCAAACGGAGCCGCTCGCAGCATCCATGACCCCTGCCCTCCAACTGACCCAAGAGCTTATCCGGTTCGAGACCATCAATCCGCCCGGCAATGAAACACCGTGCGCGCGCCATCTCGGCGGACTGCTGGAAGCCGCTGGCTTCAAGACCCGCTACATACCCTTGGGCCCTAACCGGGACAATCTGATCGCCTGGGCTGGCGGAAATGGCAGCAAGCCTCCGCTTTGCTTTTCGGGTCATACCGATGTCGTGCCGCTTGGGGCCGCACCCTGGACTGTCGCGCCCTTCGGCGGCGACATCGCGGATGGCAAAATCTACGGGCGCGGCAGCAGCGACATGAAAAGCGGGGTGGCCGCCTTCGTTTCATCCGCGATCCGGATAGCCCCGCGCCTCGAAGGCACGGCCGGTCTTGTGCTCGTCATCAGCGCGGGCGAGGAGCGCGGATGCGAGGGCGCGAACCTGCTCGCGCGCCAGGGAAGCCTTCCGAAAGCGGGGGCTATCGTGGTCGCCGAACCGACAGCGAACCAGGTTCTTGCGGGACATAAGGGCGTCTTCTGGCTGGAAGGGACGGCAAAAGGCGTCACAGCGCATGGATCGATGCCCGAACAGGGCGAGAACGCCGTGTACAAAGCGGCGCGCGCGGCACTGGCGCTCGAAGCCTTCGACTTCTCGCAGGATGCGCACCCTGTTCTCGGCAAGCCGACCGCCAATGTCGGCTGGATGCGGGGCGGGCTGAACGTGAATTCCGTTCCCGACGAAGCCCGTCTCGGCGTGGATGTCCGCCTCGTTCCTGGCGTGGACCGTGAGCGTCTGATCGAGCGTTTCAGGAAAGCGACGGGCGGCACGATCGCCTTCGAAGTCATGGGAACCTCCGACGCCGTATGGACGAACCCCGACGATCCTTGGGTGCTGGATGTTGCGAGCGTCGTACAATCCGTGACGGGAGGCGCTTCCAAGATCGGCGGCGCTAGCTACTTCACAGACGCCGCGGCGCTGAAGCCTGGCATGGGGAATCCCCCGACGATCATATTAGGCCCGGGCGAACCGTCCATGGCGCACCAGACCGATGAGTGGTGCTCTATAAAAGGGATCGAAGACGCGGAGGCCATCTTCTCCGAACTCGCCGCCCATTGGTGCGGGCTTTGACGGAGAAGGATAGCCCGGTAGCAAGTTGCGCCCTTTTTTACTGCTGATTTTCCACTGTCTTAGATCGCGTTTTATCCCCGGGCCAGAAATCTGCCAAATTTAAGCCTTGAAATTACGGCTTGGATGCCTGCTGCGTAAACTAAATTGTATGCAATTTAAGTGCGTGTGGTCCTTTAAGCTGTGTCTGGAGGGGTCATGGCCCAAGCCTTGTTTGATAAAGACATTTCCAAAACGTTTGCGAGCATCATTTTCTCGGAAAGTCATGGCGCCTTCGACGACCATCTTGGCGCAGGGGCGCTATATTATGCTCTCGCGACAATGATACGATCTCAGGTGTCGGTGTGCATTGGTTCTGGGGGAGGGTTGTGCCGCGTCTTTTGCGGCAGGCGCAGCTCGACTTGGCGCTTTCCAACGCCCAGACTTATCTCATCGACGCCAATATTTCAGACCTCGGTTTCGGACACCCAATGCAGCCGGGAGGATGGCTCACTCCTGATAATGATTTGCAGACTGCGGTTCCAGGACTGACTATTTTGTGCATGCTATCAAGCGATGCCGCGAAACTTCTTGGGTCTGGCGGGATTAAAATCGACTACCTTCATATCGACGGAGATCACTCGACGCAGGGTGTGTGTTCTGATCTCAGGAACTACCTTCCATTATTGTCCGAGAAAGCAGTTGTATCGCTGCACGACCTTCGTCTCGATGCGGTGCGCCAAGCGATGTCCGAAATTGCTTGCGAGCATCCAGGGCTCGAATGGGTGACGTTTGGCGAAGTAGGCAACGGCACGGCTGTATTGCGCCGCCGCGCCGAGGTGCTTGCTCCAAGCCTGAAACTGTCTCTCAGAGGCACGGAAGACCTGCGTCGCGTTACCTCGCTTCCTCCATCCCTCATTTCTCGTGAAGTCGAGCGGAATCAAAACAAGGCCCGCTACGAGCAATGGAACTACCTGGCCACGCCGGCCTACCGGTTTCGTTATGATATTGTCGCGAAGGCGATCGACGCCCCGGGTCGAACCATCGTCGAGATTGGCGGCTATCCTAATTCGATTGTGCGTCATCTCGGGGCTGCTAAACGGGTTATCTCGATCGAGCCCTATGCCCCGGCCGAATACCTTGCTGAAGTTCAGGCTGCGGCTCACGAAAGAGGGATTGATCTGCTTGTTCTCAATGGAACGCTTGGGTCTGTGAGCCTGGAGCCTTCCCTGCTTGAGAACTACGCCCTGGTCGCCCTCGGTCTCGATGTTTCTGCCGGTTGCGAAACCGTTGAACAAATGTCAGCGGCGCTCGATGCGCTGGCAAAACTGGCGGGGCAGGCGCAGATTGTGGCGGTTGAAACGTCCAAGCACGCCCCTTCGGAAGTTGCGCTGCGAACTCTCCTCGGATGCATCGAATTTAAGATTGTTCATGATATTTCGACTGATTTCAGTATGGACCCTGTTGCCGATACGTTCTTCGTAAAGGATGGCCGCTCGAAGCGCCGTCTTCTTGTAATACGACCGCAACATGTTTTAAGTAGAGGCAGCCAGCAAACCTTCATTTCCGCAAGCGCTGGACGCCTCTTGTCTTTGAAGAATTATCAAGATACGAGGGATTACCAGCTAGGAGAGAAAATTTCGTTTAAAACGGATACCGATTCCGCGCGCTTCCTGGTATCCGGTTGGAGCCACCTTGAAGCCAACTCCGTTTGGGCAACCGGTACGGTCAGCAAACTTGAGCTGAAATTCGAAACGCCCTCTGATGGGACGGAGGCCCTTCAGCTGCGCCTGAACTTTGCTCCGTTCGTCCGGGCTGCCAAGCTCCCATATCAACGGCTTGCAATCGCCGTTAATGGAAAGCGCCTGTTTAAGGGAAGAATCCAATCGGATACCGTCTTACGCTTCCTCTCGATCTTGATCTGTTATCACGACGGCAATCCTTGCAAATCGTGTTCATTCATCCTGATCGAGCGCAGCCCAAAGCACTGTCGCCGGAAACATCGAAAGACGCCAGACTGCTTTCTATCGCTCTGAAATCTCTGGCGGTGGTTTCCGGGGAGGTTTAAAGGCGAGCTTGAACCCCAGGATGCGGGCGACGCATCCCTTAAGGCTTTCCGCTGGCGTGTTGCCTGGACTAATCCTGAAACGGATCGTGAACGAGGATGGTGTCCTCGCGCTTCGGGCTTGTCGACAGAAGCGCGACGGGTGCGCCGATGAGTTCTTCAAGGCGCTTCACATATTTGATGGCTTCGGCCGGCAGATTGGCCCATGACCGCGCACCTTGCGTCGACTCCTGCCAGCCCCTCAGCACTTCATAAATGGGCTGAACGCGCTTTTGCGCGCCCTGCAGCGCCGGCAGATGGTCCACTTCATGGCCGTCGAGCCGGTAACCGACGCAGACCTTGACCTCGTCGAAGCCGTCGAGCACGTCGAGCTTCGTCAGCGCGATGCCGTTGATGCCGGAAACCTTGATGGTTTGCCGCAGTAGGCAGGCGTCGAACCAGCCGCAGCGGCGCGCGCGTCCCGTCACGGTGCCAAATTCGCGGCCGCGCTCGCCAAGGCGGCGCCCCGCTTCGTCGTTAAGCTCGGTCGGGAAAGGCCCTTCGCCTACGCGCGTCGTGTAAGCCTTCGTGATCCCAAGCACGTAATTGATCGAACCCGGCCCCAGCCCCGAGCCCGTCGCGGCCTGAGCCGAAACCGTGTTCGATGAGGTGACGTAGGGGTAGGTGCCGTGGTCGATGTCGAGGAGAGCGCCCTGCGCCCCTTCGAACAGAATGCGCTTGCCGTCGCGCTTATGCCGGTCGAGAAGCTGCCACACCGTGTCGATATACGGCGTGATCTTGGGCGCGATTGCTGCAAGCTGCTGGAACAGCTCGGCACCGTCGATTTCGGGCTGAGAAAGACCGCGCCGCAGTGCGTTATGGTGGACCAGCGCACGGTCGATCTTCGCGGGCAGGGTCTTGAGGTTCTTCAGATCGACCACATGGATCGCGCGGCGTCCGACCTTGTCTTCATAAGCGGGGCCGATGCCGCGCTTGGTGGTGCCGATCGCGCCGGCGCCTGCCGCGTTCTCACGCAGCGCGTCGAGTTCCCGGTGCATCGGAAGGATAAGGGTTGCATTTTCTGCAATCCGCAACTGGTCCGGGGCGATGGCAACGCCCAGCCGGGCAAGCTCGGTGATCTCGTTGTGGAGCGCCCAGGGATCGATGACAACGCCGTTACCGATGACGGAAAGCTTGCCGCGCACCACGCCGGAAGGCAGAAGTGAGAGTTTGTAGGTCTGATCGTTGACGACGAGCGTATGCCCAGCATTGTGGCCGCCCTGAAAGCGCACGACGATGTCGGCGCGCTCGGACAGCCAGTCGACGATCTTGCCTTTACCCTCATCGCCCCATTGCGAGCCGACCACCACGACGTTTGCCATTTTCTGCCTTCGATCCCCGGATGCCTTCGAGGCACCAACACTACTTCAAGGCGCATCACATCGCCATGGTGAGATTTAAAAAGGTGAGAAACCAAATCGTCGCTTCCATGTGTTGATCTCCGACGCCAGACGAAAGCAAGAGGGGTGTTGAGTGAGATCGATCCTAGATCGTCCGGGGCTGCTTCTCACGTTGGCCGCGATATTCTGGGCTGGTAATTTCGTGCTCGGCCGCGCGATCGTCGGCGCAATCCCGCCCGTGACGCTCGCCTGCCTGCGCTGGACGCTGGCGACGCTGATCTTCCTGCCGTTCGCATGGCCGCATTTGAGGCGCGACGCAGCCGCCATTCGAAAGAATTGGCGCATACTCCTGTTTCTTGGCGCGACCGGGGCAGGCTCCTTCAACACGCTTTCCTACCTTGGACTTGTCTGGACCGAGGCTCTGAACGGCCTTGTCCTGAACGCGGCGGGTCCGATGTTCGTTGCACTCACGGCATGGGGGCTGTTTGGCGACCGGCTGCAGCCGGTGCAACTCGCGGGGCTTGCCGCAGGCTTTTTCGGCGTTCTTGTCATCATTGCGAAGGGCGATCTTGCCTCGCTCGAAGCCTTCACGTTTAATCCCGGCGACATCCTGTTGATCATTGCGATGATCACATGGAGTTTTTACACCGCGTTTCTCAGGAAGCGGCCTCACATCAGCTGGCAAAGCTTCAATATCAGCACCTATGCTATCGCCGCGATGGGCAATGTTCCTCTGGCGCTCATCGAGCATGGGCTCGGATACAGCATGAAGGCCAACGCCACGACGGCCGCCGCGATCGCTTACGTCGCCATCTTCCCAAGCTTGCTCGCCTACATCTTCTATAATCGCGGCGTTGAACTCATCGGACCCGCGCGGGCCGGGCTCTACATGTTCCTGGTCCCGGTGTTCGGTGCGCTGCTTGCGACGGTATTTCTAGGCGAGAGGCTTCATCTTTATCATGCGCTCGGCTTCGCGTTCATCATAGGCGGCGTTGTGATCGGAAGCAGGCGGCGCAGCGTGAGGGTCACGGAGGCGGCGGAATAGTAACCCCAGCGTTGGCCAGGGCCAGCGCGATGTCTGCGCAACCGCTTACCTGAAGCAGGACTGATGAACGTCTCAATCGTAGTTGAGGTCGATCGAGAACCGGTCCTTGCCGACATCGACGGTAAAAGTGCAGGATTTCCACAAACCCTGGTTTTGCGACACAAAGAATGCGCGATGCTCGTTGAGAAGCTTGAGAAGCTTCGTGTTCGTATTGCCGGAGGCCGTGAACCACTTCGTCTCGCCGCTCTTGTCCACATAGTCGAACTCGAACTCGCCGACATCGCCTTCATCGGCAAGGGCAGCACGCATGATGATCGTGTTCGCGCCGTCCGGCGCGGCATCGTAAAGCAGCTGGCCGATTTCCTTCGAGATTGCGGCGTCGCGGCTCTCCATCACTTCCCTCCGGGTGCATTAGCGAAGACGACCTGCTTCGGCCGTTCAGTGCCAATTTGATAAGTTATGTTGAAGCTTTCGGGGCGGATGCTGTTGCCATTATACACATTTTCAATCGACACATGAACCGGCTTGCCGTCCTGAAGCGCTTTGCGCCAGGTGTCTTCCAGGCGGTTCCAGGCCCCGTTGTTGAGATCGCCGTTCTGCGGCACCATGTTGATCTTGTCGCCCGGGCCGCCGAGCGACGAGGCGATCAAATGGCCGCCCTGGTCGCCTGGATTGCCGGAATGGCCGACGGCGGATTGAGCGTTCTTGTTGCGGTCGCGTTTGGTCAGAGACAGATCGCCCTCGGCTTCCGTCACGCGTCCGAGACCGTCCGTTTTGTAGGTCTTGTCGCCATCGACATGGTAGGTCGTGTTGGGTTTGGGGTGGGCAAGTTCTTCGGACCAGTTTCCCTTCACGCCCGAATTTGTCTCCACTTCCCGCAACGTGCGGCTAGCTTTCGACAGCTTTCCGGCGTCTTCCAGGCCGTTTTCGACCTGGCCCGCCTGCTTCAGTTCCTTTCCGGCTTGTCCCGCCTGCTCCAGCTCTTTTCCGGCCTTTGCGCCTTTCTGGAAGAGTTTGGCGCCATCCTCAAGCGCTTCGGCCCCTTTGATCGCGGCCTTCTCGCCGCCGCCAGCAATGCCGCCAGCCGCGAAATCCACGCCAAGGCCGATGCCGACCGCAACCGCGGGGCTTGCGCCGAGCGATTTCGCCGCTTCCGTGACCGCGCCTTGCGTAAAGGTTTCGGTCGACTTGCCGGAGAAGGCCGTGCGCAGGCCCGCCTGGAAATCGTCGACGCCGTGAAGCGCCACAACACCGCCCGCAACCGCGCCAATCCCTGTTTCCGAAGTGAGCACGCCGCCAACGACGCCGCCCGCCATTTCGAGCACGCCCGCGCCTGCCTGGAGGACACCGAGGCCGCGCGTCAGCCAGCCGCCGCCGGACTGTGACTCGTCCTTCTTCGGTTCTTCTTTTTTTGCTGCCGCTTGTTTTTGCGCTTGCGCCTCGGCGAGACGCGCCTTGAAGGCGTCGGCTTTCACCGCATCGGCATAGGTCGAGGTATCGCGAACGGACGAAATGCCATCAACAGCGCTCAGTTCCATGGGCTGCTCCTGAGTTTGCACGGCCGCGCGGGCCTCATTTCTCAGGGAAGTCTAGCCGCCGCTAGCTGACGAAGACCTGTCCACTTTTCAGAAGTGAGCGAAAAAAAGCCTTCCGCGCGCCATTTATCGTTGCCGACGACGCTGGAAGTCAGCTTTTACTCGGGTAAGATGCAATGGTTGCCCGAAGCCCGTCCTCGAAACTCGTCGCATCGCTCCAAAACCGGTGCGAGAATTTCTGCGCATTCACAATATAAGGCCGGTCGGCCTGGAAGCGCATTTCGATCATCTCATAGGCCTGGCGGTCAAACAGGCCGCCGACTTGCAATAAATCTCGGGGATAACTCTCATGGCAGGTTCGACGCCGATAAGCCCAGCGGCCTTCTCGATCAGCGAACGAAAGGTTTGCGTTGGCGCATTCGGCACATGCCAAGCCTGCCCGTAATCCTCGGCCGGCGCATCCAGAAGAGTGACGAGCGCACGCGCAAAGTCCGGCACGTATGTCACGTCATGCGGAAAGATCACGGGATAGGGCACGATGGCCGCCTTCCCCGCCAGCAGGTTTTTCACGCCATAAGCCGACAGAACCGATGTCGGAGCATCCGGTCCATAAAAGTCGGACGCGCGAACCGCGACAGCCTGCACGCGGCCTTGGGCGTGCGCGTCCTGCCACAGCCTTGTAATATCCGCGCGCACCTTGGGCTTGCGGCCGAACTCGGTGAGCGGCATGTTTTCGGTTAGCGGCGAGGTCTGCGGGCCGTACATGTAAAGATTGTCGGCGAAGATGAAGCGCGCCTTCGCCTTCTCGCAGGCCGAGAGCAGGTTCGCCATCGCTTTCGGCCAGTTCTTCTGCCAGATCCGCGAATCGTAAGGAAATCCGAGACAACAGATCACCGCTTCGCTTCCGGCACAGGCGTTGACCACGCTTTCGGGATTGAGCACATCCGCCGGCACGAACTCCGCCTCGATACGCAAACCGCGCGGATGCGAGCGCTGCGCGACGCGAACCTTATCACCGCGATTCGCAAGCAGCTTCACGGTTTCCCGGCCTACGGCTCCGTAGCCCATCACGGTCACGTTCCCTGCCATCGCCTTCTCTCCTTGCCGCTGCAGTACCGTTATTTGGTCGGTGATCACAAATGTAAGGCTGGATTATGCCAAAATTGCCAGCTATCGCCTGTCAGTGTGGGGAGGAAATCATGAGTGTGGAGCAGGACATCGCGGATTTGAAACGGCGCATCTCCCTTCTCGAGGAAGATGCCAAAAGCGAGAAACTTGTGACAAGGCACATCCTTAGAAAAGTCACCGAGAACGAGAACATCTTGCTCGACGTGAAGAAGGAAGTCACGGAGCTTCGCAACGACCTCGCGCTTCTCCGCGCGGACATGCCCGGCATCATCGCCAATGTGGTCGGGGCGCTTCTTCGCGACCGGCTCGGCAAATAGGTGGACACCTGCGGCTTTGCCAAAACCTGGACGTCCAGGTTTTGAGCTTACTTTTCTTCGGCGGTTAGCGCATGCACGCCCTCATTGCGTGAACGCTCCGCAACTTCGAATCCGTGAGCGAAGCTGAGGTGTTCAATCGGCATCTTAACAACGAATTTCTCGGCCCGACAGCATCACCCGGAATGATCGAAACTGGGCGCTAACAAACGAAACTTTCCATCTCATCGGGCTTTCCCTCGTGAGTTTCGGGTTGCTTCGCGCGTGGGGATGGTGGAGATCCGACGCAGACACCGAAGTGCGGGACTAAGTTTCTGGCCGCCTTGCCGAATTCAACCTCTGAAATAATCGTCCTTAACCGCGCCTCCAGGGAATGGCCCCGGCAAACTTCGTTGTAGCCCGCGCGCGCGATCGCCTCGCGTTCTTCGGGGTGAAGAAGATAGTGATTGACGATATCGCACAGATGCGCCGGGCGGGCGGCATCGTAATAGACGAGGTGCCTTCCGTTTTGGAACTGTGCCATGTTTTGAGTGGCGAAGGCGTGATCGATCACAGGTGTGATGAGCATATGGCCGCAAGCCATCACTTCGGTGACTTTCGTGACAAGGAGCCGCGAATAGGCCGGCAGGTTCACGAAAATATCGGTGGAGCAGTAAGCTTCCGCCAACAACTCGAAAGATCGCTGTGCGTGCGGATGCTGGCCGGGCCTGATATGGGTGAGCGGACATGTGAGCGATTGAACATACTCCAGGCGCTTGGGGTAAAGGTTGCCGATAAATCCTACATCGCAAGCCTTTTCGACCGCCCGTGGGCGAAACATCTCGACGTCCGCGCCAAAGGGCAGCCAGTTTCCGCCAAACTCCTCGGCATCTTGTATCGCTGGATAATAATGCAGATCCGCGATGCTCTTAAAAGAGCCGAAATCAAAGTTCCCGTCGTCGCGATGGGCGGACTCCGTATACCAAGCGACCTTCGGCATGGTCAGCTTGTTCCACTCGGCCAGATATTCCGGCTCTATGAAGCGCCAAATATGCTCGGGGCCGGAGAGGATGATCAGATCGGCGCGTTTGAGAATTTCGAGATCGACACGCTTCAGCGGAGGCCGGCCGCAATCGATGACGCCGTACTGCATGCGGGAAAGCGTCGCGAGGATCCCCTCCGCGCAGCCCCAGGCGCAAGCGGGGCTGGCGAACGGGTGAAAGACCGCGATCGTATCTATGGCCATGGCGGCAAACCTCAGTTTTGCGTTCTGGAGTAATGATCGAGCGCGGCCCCGATTCCGTCTTTAAACTTGATCGTTGGGGAGTAGCCAAAGCTCTCAAGCTTGGCGGTATCGCCACCGCGGGCGAAGACGCCCGTGGGCTGGGAGGACAATCCGACGATGTCGGGATCGTATCCCAGCGCATTCGCGGCGAGCTGAGCGAATTCCGCGAAGCTGGTAAGCACCCCGGTTGACAAATTGACCGCGCCGCCATCGTCGATCTTGTCGACCGTGGCGCTTATCGCTCGCACACAATCGTCGATGTGGATGAAGTCTCTCATCTGCCTGCCGGTGCCCCAGACGGACAGCGCCGCCTCCCCCCGGTTCCGCAGCGCACGCTTGCAAATGCTTGGGAAGGGGTAGGCGTCGTCCTGATCTTCGCCGTAGCCCGAGAAGGGCCGGTAGACGATCGATCGCAGGCCGTGATTTTGGTAGGCGAGTTGAGCGAGATATTCGCAAGTGAGCTTTGCCCAGCCGTAAGACATGTCGGGCATGCCGATGTCACCATCGAACTTAATCATGTCCTCCGTGAGCAACTGATAGCCTTGCTCGCGCTGCAGGGCGATGGGATAGGCGGCGCTGGAGCTGAAGCAAACGGTTTTCCGGGGTTGTGCGCCTCTTGCCCACTCCCAATAGGCGGCGTCTATTGATAGGTCGTCAGCAACCGCAAGCGGGTTGTTTTCGATCATCAGGCGCCCTCCCACGATCGCAGCGAGGTGATAGGCATAGTCGAAATCCGCGTCGCGGACCCGATTGAACCAATCCCGACAATCTACTCTGTAGAAAAGGAAATGCCGGTAGTCCCTGGGATCGAAAAGCGGCCATCCTGCTTCGGGGTCGATTGCCCCCGTCAGCGGAACGATAGGATCAACGGCGTGGACCTCATGCCCCTGATCGAGCAGATGCCTTACGATGTGTCGACCGACAAAACCGGCGGCACCTGTGACGAGAACCTTTTCCATGGGAAGCGCTCCGACTCGACGAGCCAAATCCGTTAGACTTAGCTATGCGCTGATAGACAGGTTCGTCAATTGAGCCACGAATGGCTCTACAAGCTTCGGGTAAGGTCTGCCGTGACGTATGCTAGAATACGGTCGGATTTTAATAAGACATTACCTTGAGCCTTTTGCGAAGCTTTCGTGAGCATACACTGATGCGATCACGCATTTTATTGAATACGTGGGTATATCTCCAAAACAATATTGTTGTGGTCCATTAACTTCGGTTTTAAGCTTTTCGCCGAGGGCCTGCTGCGACGTGGCGTGCACCTACTATGGAACACACGGCAAAACGCCTATTTTCTCGCAAGCCGGCACTTCATCACTGCCATAATAGCTGCGATCGGTCAGCTGTCATTGCCGATATGACGGCACTAAACATGTTTCCGCTGGCAGAGGAAACATTGAAAACATTGGCGAATTTTAGCTCCCCTGTCATGGCCGGGCTTGACCCGGCCTTCCAGTCGCAACTTGAAAGACTTTGTGTTGTTCTGGATGGCCGCCTCCAAGGGCGGCCATGACGACGAATTGGCGGAAACATCCGGCTAATCAAAATTTATAAACGGGGCGGTGTAGCCTTCCATCGGCTAGCTGCAAAGCCGTAGGTGTGGATAAAGCTGAACGCTCCCTGTCATTGCCATCTTAAGTTGCATAAAAATGATCTGAAGGGAGCAATCCGGCAGCGCCTTCTCCCGGGTGGCCAATCAATGGCCATATGGAGATCAAACAATGATTATGGTGCGCAATCCATTTAAATCATGTCCATTATGCGAGCAATCGCAAATGGAGCGCTATAAGGATGGCGATTGCTCCGCCCACCCGCTGTACGACCAAAATATACCTAGCAAAATGCGATGGTTGAAATGTGTAAATTGCGGTCACGTCTTTACCGATGGGTATTTTAACTCCGCCTCGAGTGCAATAATTTTTTCAAAGACGAATTTACATCAACAGCCGGGACAGGATTTTGAAAATCAACGTTTCATCTCGGCGAGAGTAGTTGAGAAGGTTTCCAGATTCACCTCCCCTGGGTCGTGGCTCGACGTTGGATTTGGTAATGCTTCCCTATTGTTCACTGCGATGGAATGGGGATATCAGCCGGTCGGTCTCGACCTGCGCAGTTCTAGCGTGAACACTTTGCAGCGGATGGGCATAGAGTAGACTGCTGGGAAGATTTAAGTGCTTTCGAAACCAAGCATCGATTTAGCGTGATCAGCATGGCGGACGTCCTCGAGCACATGCCGCACCCCATCGTTGCCTTGAATGCCGCCCGCCGTCTGTTGCAGCAAAACGGTGTGTTGTTCTTGTCGATGCTGAATTTCAATTGCGCGGTCTGGCAGTTGCTGGATAGCGCAA
>CAVRSS010000076.1:0-71102 GCA_963723755.1 uncultured Alphaproteobacteria bacterium
GGTCTATGGTCGCCGTTGCATCAAACGCCTCCCCCTGCACGGCTCCCGAAGCCGTGCATGAGACGAGCTTCGAAGCAGGATCTTCGCTCAGCAGCAACTTGGAATGAAAACGGCTTGGCTCACCTTGCCCAACCTCCTCGACGCTCACCGCCATCGGGAAGAGCGCGCGGGGGTAGGCTTGCGATCCAAGGCTTGCCGAAATCTTGAAAGCCTGGGTTCCCAGGTCGCCGGTTGCGCTGATCTTGGTCTCGCCGTCAGTGCCGACCCCAAATTCCGCGTTCACATTCCTTATGACGATATCTTCCTGTCCCGAGGCGCTTGTGGCGACAACCGAGCCGTTCTCGACACTCACCCGTTCAAGCGGGACATCTGCGCTGGGCGTCCACCTCGGTCGGGGAACCTGTCCGCGATCCACGTAAAGAATGGGACCGCTCAGCGTCAGGTTTCGCAGTTGAGGCGCGCCGGAAATGAGATCGGAAAAGCTCAAATCAACAGACGCGCGGGAAATTGCAACAAGCTTGAGATCTCTTCTTTGGGGGTCCGAGATTTCGATGCCTTGCGCAACAAACGTCAGGAACGGGAACAGCTTGATCCGCGAACTTCCGATCCTGACGCTTCCAGCCAGAGCTGGGTCCATGTTTGCGATGACTGGTGAAACCATCCAGCCAACCGGCACTCCTATGAAAGCGCCCGCAAGCAGCAAACCGCTAAGGAATGCTGCAAGCCCTATCACGATAAGGCGCTTTTTTCTCGGTGCA
This sequence comes from uncultured Alphaproteobacteria bacterium, assembly GCA_963723755.1. GTDB lineage: Bacteria > Pseudomonadota > Alphaproteobacteria > Rhizobiales > Rhodomicrobiaceae > Rhodomicrobium. The sequence continues at coordinate 759 of CAVRSS010000076.1, forward strand.
GAACTCACGCGGGGCTCCCGAAGCGTTACTCAGGAGAAGGTTTGCTCAGTTTCGGCTGCCGGGACATCCGCCGCCTGAAATAGGACTCGAAGCCATCCATCGTCGCGAAAAATGTCGGCACGAAAATGAGCGACAGCAAAGTTGCAACAAGAAGCCCAGAGATGACAGCAATGGCCATAGGCGAACGCGTCTCCGCGGATGCTCCGAAAGATAACGCGCTCGGCAGCATGCCGGCCGTCATGGCAACCGTCGTCATGACGATGGGCCTCGCGCGCTTCTGACAGGCGGAAATGATCGCCTCTTTGCGTTCAAGGCCATGGCCCATCGCTTCAAGCGCGAAGTCGACAAGCATGATGGCGTTCTTTGTCACGATGCCAACCAGCATGAGTATACCGATCATGACCGGCAGGCTCAGCGCCTCTCTCGTCACGAGCAGGCCCAAGATGGCGCCGCCGATGGAAAGCGGAAGAGAGAACAAGATCGTCAGCGGATGCAGCATGCTTCCGAACAAGAGGACCAGGACAATGTAAACCATCAAAACGCCTTCGAGCATTGCGGTCTGAAACTCGCCCATCATCTCGGACAGAAGCTCGGCGTCGCCGTTCTGGTCGAGCGTCACTCCGGTCGGCAAATGTTTGATAATGGGAAGCGCCATTATATGATCGATGGCGTCGCTCAACGCGTAATTGCCCGCTATGTCTGCCGTGACTTCCGCCTGGCGGTTGCGGTCATGCCTATTGATGCTGGTGGCTGCCTGCCCGAACTCGATGTCGGCGACCGCCATCAGGGGAACGCCCTCCCCTCGCACGGTCGGCACACGGAGCTGCTCCAAGATCCGCTTGTCGGCGCGCGCCCGATCTTCGAGCCTTACCCGGACAGGAATGAGACGCCCATCCGCGTTGAACTTGGCGAGCGCCGGGGGAACGTCGCCGATCGTGGCGACCCGAATGGTTTCCGACAGTTGCTGCGTGGTGATGCCAAGGCGCGTGCAAAGGTCCATTCTGGGACTGATGCGCAGCTCGGGCCGATCGATTGCCGTCGCCGCAATGACATTTGAGACCTGCGGAAGCGTCCTCGCCTGCTTCGCCACCTCAGACGCCACGCTTCGGACGAGCGTACTGTCACGCCCGGTAAACAGAATGGATACGGGCCTTTGAGCCTGATCATTCAGGAACCAGAAGCGGATATCGGGAATACTACCTCTTAAGTCTGCGCTGATCGCCCTCTCAAGCTCGATCTGGGACATTGGACGCTCGTTCTTGGGAACGTAGCTCAGGATGATCGCCGCTTTCCTGATCTCGGCGGTATCCGGGGGGATCCTCCCCCCATCGACAAAGATTGTCTTAATTTCAGGGCGCTTTTGCAGCCTTTCGACAATCTGCTCCGTGACCGCTTGGGTATCCTCCAGCCGTGAGCCGGAAGGCAACTCCACCGCCAGCACCGATCTCGAACGATCGGGAGATACGAGGAACCCCGAAGGCAAGAGTTTCAGGCTGTAGATCGAGGCCACAAAGAGCACGAGCCCCAATGCAACCGTCGCAAACTTGTGGCGCAAAGAGCCGGAGATCAACCTTGTGTAAAGGCGGATAAAAAGACCTTCGGACTCGTGCCCGTCCGCTTTGGCCCGAAGAAGGTAGGCTGAGAGCATGGGCGTGAGAAATCTCGCGACGAGCAGCGAAAAGAGAACCTCGACCGAGACGGTGATTCCGAACTGCTTGAAAAACTGCCCGACCACGCCGCCCATGAAGCTGACCGGGACGAACACCGCCACGATGGTGAGACTGATCGCGATGACTGCCAGCCCAATTTCGTCAGCCGCCTCCATCGCGGCCTCATAAGGCGATTTGCCCATCCGGATATGGCGAACGATGTTTTCGATTTCGACGATCGCATCGTCGACGAGAATGCCTGTACACAGAGTGATTGCGAGAAAGGTGATGATATTCAGCGAGTAGCCTAACGCGCTCATCACCCAGAAGGTCGGAAAAATTGAGAATGGCAGCGCCACGGCCGCGATAAGCGTCGCCCTGATGTCACGCAAGAACAGGAAAACGACGATGACCGCCAGGGCCGCTCCCTCGAAAAGCGTGCTGATAGCCGACGTATAATTCTCATTCGTGAAGGTGACCGATGAATCAATCAGCTTCAGCTTGACATCCGGAAATTCGGCCTCGATGGCGGCGACTTTCTGCGCCACGCCGTCGGCGACAGAGACGTCGCTGGATCCCTTTGCGCGAAGGACGGTAAAGGCGACAACAGGCTTGCCGTTCAATCGGGCGAATGTCGTCGGCTCCGTCACCGCGTCCGTTACTATGCCAACATCGTCGAGCCGAACGTCGCCGCCTCCCGCTAGCGCCAGCCGGAAACCCGATAAGTCTTCGACGGTGGTTCTTCCGCCGAAAGTGCGGATGGATTGGTCTGAGCCGCCAATCTCGGCCCGGCCGCCCGCCACGTCGAGGTTCGTCACTTTAAGACGGTGGCTGACGTCCGCGGCGGTCAGTCCGAGCACCTGGAAGCGGTCAGAATCGAGACTGACCGCGATCTCCCGGTCAACCCCTCCGATCCGCTCAATTTTCCCCACGCCCGGAACGCTTTGCAGCCTGCGTTTTATAACATCCGTCACGAACCAGGAGAGTTGTTCCGGCGTCTTTCCTGGCGCAATCGCCGCGTAGGTCACGATACCCTGTCCGACGACATCGAACTCGCTGAATCAAAGGCTCGTCGATCGACGCGGGAAGCGTGGCGCGCGCCCGCGTCACGGCATCCTTCACGTCGTTCAGCGCGCGGTCGGTATTGGTTTCCAGACGGAAAAGCACGGCGGTTGTCGACACCCCGTCCGTGATGGCTGAATCGATGTGCCTAACGCCCTCCACGCCGGACACCGCATCTTCGATGGCCTTGGTTACTTGCAACTCGAGTTCTACCGGGGAGGCGCCAAATTCGGTAACCGTCACAGCAATGACGGGAATATCGACATTCGGATATTGAGTGATCGGGAGCTTGAAAAAGCTGATCGCGCCCATGATGAGCAGCGATAGTGATACCACTATCGAAGGGAGAGGTTTCCGTATCGACCAAGAGGAGACATTCAGCGCCATCGCAGGCTCCTCATTGTTGCTGCGTATCTATGATCGAAGGATCTACGCGATCCCCGTTGTGGAGGGACGCTCCGGCATGAGCCACGACGACCTCACCCTCAAACAGTCCATCGACTACTTCAGCTAAGTCTTCCGAAAGAAGACCGAGACGAATTTGGCGCGTCGTCACGACATTGTCGCGGATCACCTGGATGCTTGTGAATTCGCTTTGCTCAAGTACTGCGGATCGTGGGATCGAGACACCGCACCTGCGCTGCGCTTCAATTGAAACATGGGCAAAAGTACCCGGAGGCAGATGCTGAGATCCTTCAAGAGAGATCCTGGCTTCGCCGAGCTGGGTGGTACGATTTACCTCCCTTGGCGGAAGGCGCAGGCTGCCGATCATGTCTTGGCCGCCGCCGGAATCTACGCGCGCAATCTGTCCAGCCTGAAGCTTGGCGATGTGCGCCGCGGGTATTTGAGCCTGCACCTCGAATTCGTCTTTTATTGCGATCTGGATCAAGGGTTCCGTTTGATCGGACAAAGTTTCGCCAACGGTGGCGGAAATTTTGAAGATGCGCCCTGCTGCGGGAGCGTAAAGGAAAGATTGGCCGGCGATGCGTTGGCCCTTTCCGGCGGAATAGGGCTGTTGGCTCGTTCCATCGGCGCATTCGAGTTCAGGCGCACAAGCCGCGCCAGCTTCTGGCCGGAGGTGACGGCGTCGCCCTCTTTTACGAGCAACTGGTCTAGTCGCATATTGGGAGATTCGACAGCAGCAATCGCAACTGCTTTGGGAACAACCGAGCCAGAGACCCCGATGTTGGCAGCGAAGCAGCGATGCCCGGCCACGGAGGCAAGAACCACGGTTCCAGGTGAGGTCGGCTTTGCTTGTCCGAGCGCCCCCTGAACCAAGCCAAAGCAAAGAAAGCTGGCGCATATCGCGGAAAGTTTGCGGAGCTGACGGCCGGCGAGGCTCACGGTAAACATCGAACTCACCTCTCACATTTACTCTGGCAACTCTCTCAAGACACGAAACCCGTTGCCCATATAACGGACATCGCTTTGGTACCTGAAACGCGCGGCTGACCTTATCGATTGGGCCTTGTTTCCAAAGTAACCGCCCCGCAGCACCCTCATGGCGCACTTTCCGGAGAGCCAGGCCGAGCCGTCAGCAGGAGCTCCGTTGTAACTCTCGTTCCAGCAATCCTGGACCCATTCGGCAACATTTCCCGCCGTGTCGTAAAGGCCGAACCCATTCGGCTTGAAAATTCCAGCTTCGGAAGGTTTTCCGGGCGAGCTGGCGCCGCAGTCGCTGCAATTCGCGTTCCCGTCTCCCTTGTCGCGTCCCCACCAGAAGGGCGTAACCGTTCCACCTCTCGCCGAATATTCCCACTCCGCCTCGGTTGGCAGGCGGTAGGTATGCCCGGATTCCCTGGAGAGCCATTTCACATAAGCGTTGGCGTCTTCCCAACTGACGCCCGAGACAGGGTAACTGCTCCGGTCCCGGCCATGGTCCCTGAGCTGGTACCGGCAGTCGCCAGCATCGACGCAGCGCTGCCACTCGCCTATTGTCACTTCGTAACGGCCAATCGCAAAAGGATGATCAATCTTAACCACATGGGCTGGCGCTTCGAATTGCCCAACCTTGGAGCCCATCGTAAACTTTCCGCCCTTAACCACAATGAGTTCGGGGCAATTGTCGCAGTCCCGAAATTGCGAACCCGCTGTATGGCTTTCCGAATAGACTGGCCTATTCACACGGGAAGCGGGTTCCTCTGCTCTTCTCCCTTCGCTGCGCTCGTTGTCCTTCGTGCGCGGCTTTTCGATTGGCGTGGAATTCTGGGACGCGTTGCGGCCGCTTTGAAAAAAGGAGAATTCGCTCGTAAGCGAGGACGAGACCCAAGGCACTTGCTCGTTTCTGGATTTATTGGCGACAGCAACGCGAGTCCGCGTGAAGGCGCTCTCGGCGCTGCCAGGCTGGCGGATTTGCCGGAGCAGCTCCCCCATAAACAAGCCAAGCTCCGCCCCTTTGTCCGGGACGAACTTGCCGGGAGAGGCCGAAAGCAGGATCAAACTTCCAGGTGGCGTTTCCAGGGCGGTAAGCCCGCTTGGAACGTCCCGGAAATTCCTCTCGAACGGGTTGCTGTGAGCCGCGTCCAGGATCACGATCTTCACGCTGGCTCCGGCGCTGGACAGGTCCGAAAGCAGCGTATCGAGCTTGACGCCATCCCGCTTGATGTCGGCTTCTTTCCAGATCTCGGCGTTGACCGGGATAAGGTATGTTTGCCTGTTATACTGCAGGCCAACTCCGGAGAAGAAAAATAGCGCCGTATCACCGTCTTTTACTCGAGCCTTAAATCGATCAATGACGGTTTTCATGTCCTGTTTTGATAAGTTACTACCTATTTCTACATTAAAACCGTCCCGCTTCAGTTCATCCGCGAAGTTCTTCACCTCCTTTTCAGAATCGGAAAGTGAAGGAGAATATTCTCCATAAGCGGAATTTGCTATAAGCAATGCCATGCGAGATTCCGGCCACGATTCCGAGGAAGCGCCAAGCAGGCAAAAAACAAAAAAGATAAATGTCCATCCAGAAATAAAGCCCGAGCCAGATACTTTACATAATCTCCTAACCATGAGCGCTCTTTTAGACAAAAAATTGTTAAGAGTAACAGTCACTGGAGGCCACACCACGCATAATAGATGCGCCCCTTTTGTTATTCTTGATTCTGGCTTTATCTGTCGATCCATGCGATTATGGCATACCTCACATGCTTCTCAAATAAAGTTCTGTACACAAAAAGTTGGGTACCGCCCCTCATGCTGCCCGCCTAAGATAAGGAAATTCATCGTTAGGGATGGGCGTATGCGATTGCTCCTGCGCTATTGCCGATTACCTTTGAGGGTAGCAATAGGTATCGCCCTCGCTCTTGCATGGGGAGCGCGATGTGAAGCAGCTGAGCCGGAAGAGGCCGCAGCCGGAATGACAGTGACAGTGGTGCAGGCGTCACGCCATTGTTTCGAAGATCAGCTCAACCTCGCTGGTTTTTTGGTTCCCTCGAACGAGATGCTTGTGAGGCCAGAGGTTGAGGGTTTGCGCATATCGGAGATCCTGGTCGAGAACGGTCAGAAAGTGCAGGAGGGACAGGTCCTCGCTCATCTTGTCCGGCCGGACAATTCAAAAGCGAACGGTCCAGTCACGAAAGTCACCTCTCCCGCTGCCGGGATCGTCAGCTTCAAGGCAGGTAGTGTTGGAAGGCTCGTCACGACCAAGGGAGAACCGCTTTTCCGTATTGCAGTCGGCGGCACATACGATGCTGAAGCCGATGTCCCGGCATCACTGCATCAAAAAATAAAGCCGGGTCAGAAAACGCGCGTTACTCTTTGGACCGAAGACCTCGATGGCCGCGTGAAAGAAAAAAGTTTCACTGTGGACCCGGTTACACAACTTGGTCGCGTCAGAGTTTCAATTACGTCGGAGGATACGCGCCAGGCCGGCGTGTTCGTCAAGATTGTGGTTTTTGCCGGCGAGAGCTGTGGAATGACCGTGCCCTTATCGGCAATTCTTTACGGTCCAGGAGGAGCATTTTTACAGGTTCTGAACGATAACAAAATCGAGACCCGGCGTGTTCGGGTTGGATTTATTTCTGGAAATAGTGCGGAGATTCGTGAAGGCGTGAACGACAACGACGTCGTGGTGGCGAAAGCAGGGGCTTTTCTCCGAGAAGGTGACACCGTAAAGCCTGTACTTTTTGACAGCTACAAAGGCCGGAATGCCGGCCTCGCGGTTCGATAATAACGCCGACCTCAGTCCCCAAAACGTCAGGTAAAGCACACCCAAACTGCTGAGGAAGGTTGGCGCCAAAAGCACTCGCCTCGATCGGGCCGGACCTCGATCTCTACAATCGCGCATTGGAACACCCATCTGGTTATATCCTTGAAGACAATAGGCTTTGTTGGCCGGGATGCGATCCTGCGGGTATCTCGGGTTCTGACGCGCCCGTTTGGTGATAGCTGCGGTGGCGTCAGTAGTAAGGGTGGTGCGAGCAAAGAGCCAAGGCCTATCGGGCAATGGATGGACCGCCTCGATTTGACCCGCCTCTGCCGCCAGCCGCAGCGTCTTGGGCGCAACCTGCAAGAGACGGGCGGCATCGGAAAGATTGAGCCAAGGTTCGATACCTTCCTCGGCGGGTCTGAAGTCCGGGATGTGATAGTGTGAGCGCAGCGACGTAACGCGCTCGCGGGTCCAGCGGTTGCCATTGTGAGGCCGTTGCGGTTCAAAAGCCCAGCGATCAGTTCATCGTTGGCGATCAGCACGAGTTGGCGAACAACTGCGATAATGTCAGCGGAGGTGCTGTTAAGTCGGGCCTTCGCCCGGTCTTTGCATTTTAGGAAACGCGCGTTCGCTCTTTGCACTCTCCTCCTCGCGTTCGGCCGGCGCTCCCAAAAGGAAGGGCCGGCCGTTTGCGTCGAGCGCCTGTCAGACCCGCAAGGCTTACGCCACGGCGAGTTCGGCGGCGGTCTTGCCGATGATGGCCTTGTCGACCGGTCGGCATGATGCCGTGTTCCATCAGCATGTCTTCGAGTTCGTCCATCGTGATCGGGGTGGGGATGGTGCCGTTCCCGACATTGGCATGGACCTTCGTCGCGAGATTGCGGTAATGCTGGGCCTGCTCGGAGTTGGGCGCATACTCGATCACCGTCATGCGGCGCAGATCAGCGTGCTGCACGAGTGCCGAGCTTGGCGGCGAGGTTCTCTGCGAGTTCCAGCTCCTTGTCGGTCTGGCGCTCATTGCAGACGAGGCCGCCCAGGCGCACGCCGCCGGAGATCGCTATCTGCCTTGCCACCGCCGGCGGGATTGCAGCCGGTTTCTCGCGGCACATCCTGCAAGGACATGTTGAGCCCTTGGACCGGCGCCTGATCGTCCCGATTGGCGATGATCGGATCCTCGCTTCCGTTTGCTGATAATCGCGGCCGATGGCGGTCTCGCCGATGCAATACGGGCAGACCGCGGACGGCATGGGAAAGCGCAAGCGCCGGTCCTCCAGGTCTTTGACGATCGGCGCGTTCTTCATGTGATAGGCGAGTTCGGCTGCGCCCTGGCAGGTGATGCCATTGAAGAACACGATGCTCGCCCTTGGATTGGCGAGGCGGACGTTGAAGGCGAACACCTCGCGTTCGACCCACGATCCGATCCTGGCACTGATGGGGGACAGGCGGATCGTGATCCGCAACGGGGCGGTTGCAAGCGTGATCGAAACCACGGCTGAGGAGAAGGCCAACCTCAAGGCGCTTGAACACATCGACCGCAGCCTCATGGCGCTGAGGCAACTCCTGCGCGGCGGCCAGCGCATCGACGCCCCGCTGAACTGGGCCTTCAACGCCGGCAAGGATTAAGACGATGGACGCGCTCGATCTTTTGACCGCAAGGCGATCTTGCGCTGCGCTCAAAGCGCCCGCTCCTGAGGGCGAAGCGCTCGAAACCATCCTCAGGGCTGCGCTGCGCGTCCCCGACTTTCGGGCGTTACGGCCTTTCGAGTTTATCCTGGCGAAAGACGAGGGCCTCGATCGGCTGGGCGCGATTCTGCAGCAAGCCGCCATCGCTTCCGGCCAGCCGCCGGAGAACGTGGCGCGCGCTCCCAAAATGCCGCGCTGTGCGCCGCTCGTTATCATCGTGGCCGCGCGGGCGCGTGAAAGCGTTGTCGTCAAACTTCTGGAGCAAAGGCTGACGGCGGGCTGTGCAGTCATGGCCATGCAAATGGCCGCCGTCGCGCTCGGCTTCAGCGGCATCTGGCGCTCCGGATGGCCAATGTTCGACCGCGGGCTGCACGAAGCCCTAGGCCTCGGCCCCGACGATCAGATCGTGGGCTTCCTCTATCTCGGGACGGCCATCACCGCGCCTGGACCGGCAGCGCCGACCGATCCTCATGATTATGTCCGCTGGCTTTGACAGAGCCGGATGGCCAAGGCACGAATCAGAGCTGTGGTCTGAAAAGGAGCGCGCATGACAGCAGCCTTCAAAGGTATGATGGCTGGTGGCACACTCGGCCGGTGCTGGGTCTGCGCGGCGCGTTTCAGGAGCGGCCGTTGTAGTCTTTCTATTACCAAACACGCTTGAAATTTCAAGCTTACAACCTGCATAAATCTCTCGGCGCTACCGTGCTAATCCTTATGGCGCTGCGCCTTGCGTGGCGCGGCCTTTACGGCGCGCCTGCACTGCCGTCCGCCATGCCTCCCATGGAGCAGACAGCCGCCAAGCTTGGACATCTCGCGCTTTATGCGTTGCTGATCGCACTGCCGATCACCGGCTGGGCGCTGATCTCGACTTCGGACAAGCCATCGCTCTTTTTCGGCAATCCTTTCCCGCTCATCCCTTTCCTGGCCGAGCTGCCGGCAGCGGCGAAGAAGGAATACCATGAGGCTCTGGAAGGCGCACACGAGTTCCTCGCCAACGGGTTGCTTATCGTTGTCGCGGCCCATGTCGCGGTGGCGCTTCCGGCACCCATTCTTCTCAAGGATGGAGTTTTTTCCCGCATGATGCCTCGCTTCGGGCGAGATGGCGAAGCTTCGGCGGCTCTGCCAGCGAAAAACCGCTGAGGCTGCACAGCTTCGGGAAGAGCCTTAGTCCCGATGCGGGCGATTAAGAACCGGTCACGGCACCGTTCGTGACCGTCCCTTGCCTCACGCAATTGCACATCACACAAACGCAGGCTCTCAGCCTGCGAATGCATAGCGCTGCGCGTAGGAAACCGCCTCGCCAGTTCAAGTAAGGCGATCCGGACCGGGGCCTATCACGCCTCATGCGAGCAGAATCTTCCAAGCATCAGCGCAGGAAATCACGAGGCCACGTGTTTAAGAAGATAAGTCCCTCGCTGACTAGCGAGTCATACAACAATCATTCCGACAACTCTGTGGAAGGAGTGTATTCACAATGAGTTTTGGATCCTTGCCTGCACAGATGCTTGGCTCCTTTGTTCTTGCTGCGGCAATTGCAATAAGAATATTTCTCCCGGGTGTCTCTGAATTCTGACTGGCGCTTGTAACGGCAATCACATTGTTCCTGATGATACACATCCGGACGCAGTTGCTTCTCAACGCGACCGCAAAGGAAAAGCCATCGTCCTAACTAAATCGAAGCCCCATCAAGAACGCAGGCTGCCAAGCCTGCAAGGGACATTTTCATGAATGGCTCAAGAGGCGGGAATGTCAGGGGTGGCAGCTTTGTCTGGCGTGCCAGCAATCAAACTCCTGCTGGATTTAGTCCCGGCACGTTAAGTGAGCACATGGTCTGCGTCGCCATGATGGCGCCAGGAGACCCGAATGCATGCACGCGCTAAACTTTGCGCCGGCCATATTCGTTCGGCGCGACGCCGTCCGCCACGGAGCGGACGCGGCCGCCCGAAATAGTGTCATTTGGCCTTCGATCAGATTATCTCCTTGATTGCGGCGATGACCTGCCTGGCGTCTGGAATGTGGAACTTTTCCAGCGCCGGACTGGCCGGGACGGGAATATCCGGACCCGTGACGCGGCGCAGGGGAGCTTTCAGGTCAGTAAAGGCCTGTTCCATGACGATGGCGGCGATTTCTCCGGCGAAGCCCCCGGTGCGGGTCGCCTCATGCAGCACGACGAGGCGACCGGTTTTGCGAACCGAAGTCAGGATGGTGTCGATATCCAGCGGAGTGAGCGTTCGCAGATCAACGACCTCGACATCAATTCCTTTGGAGGCCAGTTGTTCGGCTGCTTGTAGAGCCACGCCAAGCATCTTCGACCAGGTGACGACGGTAACGTCCTGGCCGGCCCGTTTGACGTCAGCTTTGCCGATCGGAATTGTGTAGTCCTCATCCGGCACCGGGGCCGGGACAAAGTAGAGGCCCATGTCCTCGATGACTCACCATCGCTGACAAGGGGCCCGGGATTCCGGCTGACAAGCGCACGGCCATTCTGGACCGTTTTGTCAGGCTTGACACAGGCGGCGGCAAACAGGGTTTTGGCCTCGGCCTTAGCTTTGTCGCGGCAGTCGCGGAATGGCATGGGGCGCGCCTTGAGGTGTCCGACAATAAGCCGGGGCTCCAGGCCACGCTGCGATTTCCGGCTGGCCTCAACTTACGTGCGCAGCCTGTCCGCCAGGTTCCGGATGTCCCGGCGGAAAAAGGGTTTTAAGCCTAGTGGAAGCTGGAAGCTCGGAGGCGCCAGTGCCTTTGGCAAAGATCGCAGCCAACGGGCGAAAGGGGCCTATCTTGAAGGAACCGACCAGTACACTCTCAGTGCGGCGGCCGTGGCAGAGAGGTATGAGCGCGTGAGAGTTCTACTCGCCGAAGATGATCCCGGCCTGACACCAGAAGAGCGGAAGTTATAGTTTATTCGTTGCTGAAGCTTGCCATGATTATGACCACACCGCCGCCAGCGTTAGCCGCCAACATCCAGCACGGCAAAATTCCACTGCTCAAGGCACCACGACACCCGCGTGCATACCCCGTCCCGACCGCCGGATAGGCTCGCTGGAAGGCGCTCAAGTACCAAGTGAAGCGCTGCGAGCTCGGCCTGTCGTTAACGTGGCGCAAACTTATATGAATATGTAGGAACGTCCTCCGCCCAAGTGGGTTGGACGTGTGACCTCAATCGGGATCCTCGGAGACACTGCATCCTGTAAGTTTCCTTCGAGCAGCGAGGAGTTTATTCATGGCCCAATCCTTTTTTCATCGGCGCAGCGTATTGGCAGGTACTGCCCTGGCCCTCGCGGCTGGAGCGACGGCGCTCACCCCGCGCTTATCCAAGGCGGCGGAACCGGACATGCTCCCGCCGGGTGCAGGGTCGCTGCATGACTTGATGCAGCGCCTTTCCAATGCTCCGCGCCGGCGGGACTTCAAGACCGTGCCAATGATCCTGAACGACCGCTCGCAATGGGATCATGAGGCTTTGGCGGAACTGATGGATTACCGCAGGGAGCCCCTTCAGGTTTTCGATAACACAGACCTTGCGTCACCTTGGACCAATGTCATGCGCAACTGGCTGAACTCGCAAATCTGGTCTTTCGATCATCCCGATGCCCTTGCCGTTTCGGCGACGCATGGCAGCGCTCATCTGGCGCTTTACGATCAAGCGATGTGGGACAAATATCAGTTCGCCAAGCTCGCAGGTGAGAAGTTCAAGACCAATACGCTTATTGAGGAAAGGAAGGCTCCGGCAAACCCCGCCGACTACGAGAACCCGGAAGGCGCGTTCTCGCCGGAATACAGCTCGATCCCGGCGCTGCAGCAACGCGGCCTCGTATTCACGGCCTGTCACAACGCCATCTGGGAGCTATCCCTCAAGCTCATCGCCACGGGTGTTAATCCGGACAAGCACGCGACGGACGAGCTGGCGGCCGAGTTGACCAATCATTTGATTCCGGGTTGCGTGCTCACACCCGGAGCGGTCGGCACCATCACCGAACTACAGCGTGCCGGCTACAACTACATGAAGTGAGCTGGCGATGTTAAAGCCTTTTTTATTCGCTCTCGCGGTTATCGCGGCTGCTCTCCCCCTCACGGTTTGCGCCTGGGCTGCCGCGCCCGAAAACAAGACCGATGTTTTTCCACCCTGGCAAGGCGGCGCCAACAACGATGTGGAGGCGCACGGGCTTCAGTTCACCGTGCCCGAAGCCGACAATCTCGCTGATTTTCACGGTGATCCCTTCAACGCTAAGCTTATACTCTATGTTGGCGGCAACTATTTCTTCGCCATGGCGCCGCTCGTGGCGGAGTTCGAACGCGAGCACCTCGAATATAAGGGCCACGTTTATTGGGAGACGATCCCGCCGGGCCTGCTCGCGAAGCAATTGGAAGCCGGTGGCACAGTTACAGTCGGCAACATGACTTGGACCGCGAAGGCTGACGCCTATCTCGCGGGGCTCGTCATGGTGAGACAGATGATCTCGGAGGGCTTTCTCGAGCCTCCCGCAATTCCCTATGTCACCAACACGCTGACGATCATGATGCCCAGGGGCAACCCCGGCCGCATCGAAAATCTCGCCGACCTCGGCAAGCCAAGTGTGGGGCTTGTGATGCCAAATCCCGAATTCGAAGGCATCGCTCGCCAAATCGAGGCCTCGCTTACCAAGGCGGGCGGCCAGTCACTCGCTTCCACTGTGTACGTCGCCAAGGTAGCTGACGGTAGTACAATCCTCACGCATATCCATCACAGGCAGACGCCTCTATTTTTGATGCAGGGACGGGCGGACGCCGGCATCACTTGGCAATCCGAAGCGATTTTCCAGGAACAAGCCGGGCATCCCATTACGCACATCGCGATACCGGACGCCGATAACTCCACCGCGATCTATGCCGGCGCGGAGGTCAAGGGGGCTGCCCACCCTGAAGCCGCCAAGGCCTGGCTCGCCTTCATTCGGTCGCGGCCGGCCTTGGCTATTTTCGGGCGCTACGGGTTTAAGCCTTATGACAGAGAAGGGCAGCCATTTCGACCCGGCTCTGCAACCGAATAAGGCAGTGCTGCGTACAGGGTAGAAAGCCCATGAGGACGTTAACAGTAGACCGAGCAGATTCAGTCGATATCACGCATGACATGACCGGGTGGCGCACCGCCGCCCTTGCGATGCTGCCGGTCCGGATCATCCAAGGTTTCATTTACTGGGGCGGTGGATCTCGCCGCTTCATCTACGCGCCATCCAAGCTCGATCCAACTCAACATACTTGGATGGCGAACAAGTTTCAGAGCGCCATGCCCGGCGCGCTCTTGGGCTTCGACCATGTGATCGCCTACCTGCTGCACCATTTCTGGCTGCTCTACGCAGGCGTGCTCGTTTTCAGCGGCATCGAACTGGTCGCGGGGTTGGCTCTCATGGCGGGAATCATGACGCGCCTGGCGGCCGCGGTATCGGCGGGCCTTTCGATCGTGCTTATGCTGATGTTCGGCTGGCAGGGCGCCACCTGCATCGACGAATGGACCATGGCGTCCTGCAACCTTGCGATGGGCGCGACGCTCATGCTGGCTGGAAGCGGCGCTTATTCGCTCGAGAATGCGATGCTCCGTCACAATCTGGATCTCGCCAGCCGGGCATGGTTTCGCTGGGCCGGCGGCAGCCTCCCGCTACCCTTGAGCGGGGCCGTCTTTCGCAACCTTGCCGTGGGCCTGCTCGCCTTTGTGCTGGTCTTTGATGTCGGCACATACAGCTACTATCGCGGTTCGGTTCTGACGCCGTTCCATGCGGGGCCGGTCAGCCCCAGCAAGCATCATTTCACGCTCAGCGCCGTCACGCTTGCGGACAATGGAGGCGTACGGTTTCATGTCTACCTCGATGGAGGCACGCCTGCGGCCCCCGCTCATATCATGAAGGCCGAACTCGTGAGCGCGGACGGGAAGCCACTTGCGGTTTGGAACACTGCCGCGCTCTCGGCGTTGCCCGCGTCCGCTATCGTGAACGATTTCGACTATAACAAGTTCAAGGCCGGTCCCTATGGGCTCGCGGCAGGAATGGGCGCCATGGCCACGATCACGCTGCCGCCAGTTCCCGGCGTCATCGGCGCGGACAAGCCTGCGCTCGTTCGGCTCACCGATGTGAACGGCCGAACCTTCCCCAGCGGATCGGCCGCCGCGCCGATAGCTACCGGGCGGATTGCTATGCGGCATCGGTGAAGAGGAGGTAGCGGTTCAAGTCATTGCAATCGGGCTTTGTCGCAAGCAAACGCCACAACGAGTCCTCCCAGATTGCACTTGCCACGCTCGCAGCGTGGCAAGCCTTACGGCACCCTACATTGTGCTTTTCCAGTCGCGCGCTTCCGAGGGTTACGAAACGGTGGATTGGTATTTTTCCAAGAAAAGGCTGTAAGCGGCCCTATATCGCCCAACGGATACGGCACGGGCAGCCCGCTCTCAAGCTTATGCCCAGATCGCGAGACGCCTTGCGACGAAAACGATTTCGGGGCGACGCCGCCGAACAAGTGGCGTTGCCCCTGGGACGGCGGGACGACTGGCCACTCGCTGCCTTAATATCCACCCTTACGGCGGCTTTCCGGGAGGCCTGCAATACGGCCACCCTGCTTTGAAGGGTCCAGCGGAAAGAGATCGTAAAGAGCCTTCTGGTCGACCTTTTCATTCCATCGTTCGGACATGGCTTTGAGAATGGTGCGCGTGTTTGGGCTATTTTGGTTATTTTCGAAATATTCCTCGCGCAGATAATCGATGACATCCCAGTGCCGTTGACCGAGAGTGATGTGCTCAAGGCTGGCGATATGATCCGCCAAGCCCCTGCTCCAGTCTTCGGCGTCTACAAGATGGCCCGTTGACGTTGTTTCGATTGTCCTACCCTCGAATTCGTATGCCATGACGTTTCCCTTTGAAGCTTCCGTTGGCCCCGGATGTTAACTGACTGATGGGCCTATTGCGTTAGATTTGCGCAGTCACATAATAGAATATGAATTTGTACATGTGTAGCAGTAATCCGCTCACTCACCGGCTCTGCTTGCTGGCCTGTTGGTATGCTTCGGTGGTCCGGCCTAAGACGACGCGTCCACGCTAAGCGCCGCGCCGATTGACGAGACTGCTCTTACCTGACCCGCTCGGGCCAACGACAGCAACGCATCGGCCTGGGGAGAGCCGGAGGTAGACACCGGCCAGCGCGGGACGGCTCGCGCCAGGATATCGAAGCGTGACATTGTCGAAGCGTGACATTGTCAAAGACGAGCTTCGCTTGCTGGGCGACGATCCGGCCCGCATCACTACCACGGGAAGAAGGACGCCGGCAGCGATAAACAACAAAGCTTGCAAGAGGCCGATAAGCGGAACATAGGCGGCAAGGCAGGCGATTGTCACGATCGAGGCGATCAGCGCGACAACGGCCGGCGCCAGCAGCCGAAGGAAGAACAGCTCAAGTCTGTCGATGTCGTCGCGGATGCGCGCAAGAAGGTCGCCGGAACGGAAAGGCTGCAATCCAGCGGGAGCAAGGGGCTCGATCTGCTCGTAGAACCATGTCCTGAGACCAGCCAGCAGGCGGAAAGTGAACTCGTGGCTGATGACGCGCTCAGCATAGCGGCCTCCTGTGCGAGCGATCGCAAGCGCGCGGATGATGGCGGCTGGCGTGAAATAATTCATGCTGGCGCCTGCCGCGCCTGCAAGGCCCATGGCGGTGTAAGGCCGACACTCGCGAGTACGCTCGCGAGCGACAGCAGGACCGATGCCGCCATCCACGGCCAATAGGGCTTGAAGAGACGGAGGAGGCGGAGGCCGTCCCCCCCATGCCAGCCCCGCTTCGTAGCGCTGTTCTCGCGGGGACGACCACAAGTCCGCGTCAAGTTCTCCTTTAGCGATCAGCGTCTGGTGCCTGCCCTGTTCCACGGCTCTTCCGCCATCGAGAACGACGATGCTGCCTGCGCGACGGACGGTTTCGAGGCGATGTGTGATCATCACGAGCGTGCGCCCGCGAGCAAGATCGGCCATGGCGTGACCGATGGCGGACTGGGTCGCACGGTCGAGATGGGCGGTAGCCTCGTCCGCCAGGATAAGCGGTACGGCACGGTGGAACGCGCGGGCGAGCGCGATGCGATGCGCCTCGCCACCCGAGAGCCCCGCGCCGTGCACGCCGATCTGCGCGCCGTAACCCTCCGAGCGCGGCGATGAAGGCGTCTGCCTGGCGTCGTGCGCAGAGGCCTCGATGCGTGGCAGGTCGAGCGCATCGGCGAAATTCATCGCGATGTTCTGCGCCACCGTGCCATCGCTGTGGCTTGCGCAGGCCGCGGACTTGATCTGGAGTGCGGCCAGCGTAAGGCGCGGAAGCGGCAAGGCTGTATCGCGCGCCGCGAATGGTGGCGCATGCCTCCTCGCCTTGCTTCTCGCGTCTGCCGCTTGTGCCGGCCTGACGCTGCCTCACATCCTTAGTCCGCCCACCCGGTGCATAGTCATTCTCATCTGATCAAATAGCCAAGTTGTGCTTATAGAAGAAATGAATTATCTCACTTGCAGAAATAGAACCTCTCGATGATGGGCGATGGTCAGTTTCCGGCAGTTACGGTTCCTTGTGTCGCTTGCGGACGAGTTGCACTTCTCCCGCGCAGCCGACGCCTGCAATGTGTCGCAGCCCACTTTGAGCTCCGGGCTTAAAGAGTTGGAGGAAAATCTCGGTATCCCCCTGGCGGAACGCACCAAACGGTCGGTCATTTTGACACCCATCGGCGAGAAGATTGCCGAGCAGGCGCGGAACGTTCTGGCCAAGGTGGCCGACATCGAACGTCTTGCGGCGCGCCATACCGGGCCATTGCATGGCGATCTGCATCTCGGCGCAATTCCGACGCTCGGGCCTTTCCTGATACCGAAGGCGTTGCCAGCGCTACGTCGCGCCTACCCCGAACTTCGGCTTTATCTGCGGGAGGAACTGACGGGTTCACTCCTGGAAGGGCTGTTCTCTGGGCGGCTCGATGTCATCCTCATCGCGCTCCCATTCGAAATCGGAGAATCGGCTGAGATGGAATTCCTCTTCGAGGACAGCTACCAGCTCGCGACCTCTCACAACGATCCCCTTGCATCGAGGAAGCGCATCCGTGGGAGCGATCTGAACGGCAGGCCTCTTATGCTCCTCGAAAAAGGTCACTGCCTGCAGCGTCATGCCCTTTCCGCTTTCCCCGGCTGCGCCGTGCCGCAGGATGAAAGCTTTGCCGCCACCAGCCTCGGGACCTTGATTTCAATGGTGGAGGAAGGACTTGGTATTACGTTGCTGCCGCAGCTTGCCATCGACGCCGGTGTCGCCAAGGGCCATGCGATCGAAATGAGGCCGATCGAGGGTGCGTGTCCGCGCCAGGTCGCAATCGCATGGCGGCGAACTTCACCCTACGCAGGCGATTTCGCGGCGCTAGCGGCAGCCCTGCGTAAGACGAGAACCGAGCTGGGCGCGTAGGCTGGAGAGGCCTTGTTTCTGTCCGTTCAGCCACGCCGGCCTCGTAGCCCTTCGTGCAGGAGGAGCAAAATTTGCAGGCATTGAGCATTCGGGTCCGCGCGTCCGACAGATGTTCCGGCAATCCAGACAGCGTAATCATAGGCGCGCCCCACTCCGCCGGGACTGCCGCCGCCCCGCGGCCTCAAGCCAGCCCCGCCACCAACATGTTGAAGGCCGCCCTGGGGGCAATTAGGGGCCGCATAGCCCTCGTGGCCGTACGCAGCGCCTTGAATTGATGAGGAATAGCCAATGGGGGAACCTATCGATGGTTCCACATTTCCGGTTTGCCTTGCGAGTTCAGGCTGGTCGCCGATGGCGGGTCTGCGAGCGCGGTCGCGCCTGTTCTGCCACCGTGGCAAGAAAGGTATCTGCAATTCGGCTCCGGTAGCGTTGCTTGTGACGCAAAACATGGAATTTGCGCTCGGGCAGCCGGAAGGGGACCTGGTACAGCAAACCGCTTTCAATGCTAGGCGCTGTGGCGGATGCAGAGAGCGCGGTCGCCCCGAGACCTGCCTCGACCGCCGCACGCACCGCCTCGTTCGATGGCAGCTCTAAAGCAATCTGCAGCTGTTCGGGTCTTATCCCAATCTGCGAGAGCGCGTGTTCGAATGCCGATCTTGTGCCGGACCCCGCCTCCCGCAGAACCCATTCGCTTTCTGTGAGACGATCTTTGGTCAGACTTCCGCCTTTAGCCCAGGAATGCTCGGGACCCGTAAGAAGGATGAGCTGGTCCCGGGCTATGGCTATGGTTTCGAGTTGATCGCCCTCGACAACGCCTTCAACAAAGCCGAGTTCGCAAACGCCGGTCTCGATCGCCGCAGCGACCTGAGCCGTATTTCCGATCGTGAGCCGTATATTGATCTTCGGATAGGCGCGGCGGAAAGCAACAAGATGGCGGGGCAGCCAGTAACTTGCGATGGTGTGGCTTGCCTGAACAGAGAGCGTGCCGCGTTCGAGATTTCCGAACTCGCTCAGCGCCACTTCCGCGCGCTCGACTTGTGCGAGGATGATCCGGGCTTCGGTGAGAAATGCGCGGCCTGCCTCCGTGAGCTCAATGCGGCGGCCCACCCTGTCAAACAGCTTTGCGCCGTGGCGGGCTTCAAGAGCCGCAATCGCATGGCTTGCAGCCGACTGCGCGAGATTAAGCGCTCGCGCTGCCTGTGTCACGTGCTGACGCTCAGCCACAGCCACGAAGATGCGCAGCTGATCCAATGTCATGCCTCGCCCGCATTTCAATCTAATTTATAGATCATATCTAGAGAAAACCTCTATTGGAAAGATTGTTCAAGCGCAAGTAGCTTTCATTGCAACTGATTGGACCGGCATATGGTGGACGGAGATCGCGATGGCCCGGCGCTTTATCGACGTGATCTGCAAATCAAAACAGCGCCCTCCATTCCCTGGGAGGCGCACTTGTAGATCGTAGCTGCTCAGGCGCGTCAGCCGGCAACGGAGCGCTGCCGGTTTATCGCGATCGCAATTCCGCTCGCCGCCGCATTCCCAATCGGTTCTTCCACTGAAGGCCGCCGCCATCGCGGTATTCGCGGCAACCGCCTAAGGCCGCATTTTTATCAGGAGCGCAGCCATGACATCTTTACGCGTACCTCTTAGCGCCGTTGCCCATCATGACGCGAAGCCCTTTTCCGACATCATTCGAAACTTCACGCCGAACTGGTTCACGGTCACCATGGGTACTGGCGTACTCGCATTGGCGCTCAATCAGTTTCCGCTTGAAATACCGGGCGTACGCAGCGTTGCCGTCACGCTCTGGCTCGTGAACATCGTCTTATTCGCGCTCTTCAGCTTGCTCTATGCCGCGCGCTGGATATTCTTCTTCGAGGGCGCGCGGCGCATCTTTCGCCATCCCGTCATGTCGATGTTCTTCGGCGCAATCCCCATGGGGCTCGCCACGATCATCAACGGCTTTCTCGCATTTGGCCCCGCCATGTTCGGCGAAACGGCGGTATCCATCGCGCACGCGCTGTGGTGGGCTGACGCTGCCATGTCGCTTGCCTGTGGCCTCGTCATTCCATATCTCATGTTCACCCGCCAGGAACACAGCATCGAGAAACTGACGGCTGTGTGGCTATTGCCGGTTGTTGCTGCTGAGGTTGCGGCGGTAAGCGCCGCGCTATTGGCGCAGCATCTGCCCTCTTCGGAGGCTTTCACGATCCTAATGCTCGGCTATATCCTATGGGCCTACTCGGTGCCGCTCGCGATGAGCATCCTTGTTCTCCTCGTTCTCCGGCTGACGCTACACAAGCTGCCCGAACGCGACATGGGCGCCTCGGCTTGGCTCGCGCTCGGTCCTATTGGCACAGGAGCGCTTGGGCTCTTACTGCTTGGCGGGACCGCCCCTCGGATCTTTGCTGCCCAAGGCCTAGAGACCGCCGGCCAATTTGCGTCCGGCCTCGGCGTTATCGGCGGAATGATCTTTTGGGGTTATGGCGTCTGGTGGCTTGGGCTCGCTGTCCTAAAAACCGTTCGCTATGTCCGCGAGGGCCTGCCGTTCAATCTCGGCTGGTGGGGCTTCACCTTTCCGCTCGGCGTATTCACCCTGGCGACGCTCGCCCTCGCGCGGGTCACGCATCTCACTCTTTTCGAGATTACGGGCGGCATTCTGGTCGGAGGCCTTACCGCATTCTGGACCGTTGTCGCGCTTGGCACGGCGCATGGGGCTTGGCGCGGCTACCTCTTCGTCGCCCCCTGCCTGCAAGGGGGCAATAAAACGGCTCGCTTCGAGGCTGATGTGGTTTGAAGTGTCTGCATTGTCGGAGACCAAGCACGTACGAACTGTCCGAGGTTTGAGATGGTCGCGGTTGGACATTTGGGTGTGAAGGCACGAAAGGCGCAGAAACGCGGAGCGCTCCACCTGCGGCCGCGCTCGCTGAAGTCGATCAGGCGCTCCCAAGCCATCTGGATGAGCTTATCGTGGCTGCGAGCGGCGGTGCGGACGGATCGCTTAACCAGAAAGTTGGGATCTCGCAGACTTGACGCACAGGAAGACTCGCGCGTCATTTCATTTTTGCACGTATGTGCATAATAGAACTTGACGGCTGGTCCGAGATAGAAGAGGATTAAGACCATATATTCACAACAGCAAGGTGTCGTTGGCGGTGGTAAGGCCAAGAAAATGCAGGCACGTCAGGATCAATCCTGCGGTCAGGTTCTACAAACCGCAGGGCATTCCGGTCCGCCAACTCCAAATCGTCACTCTCAAGGATGAAGAGCTTGAGGCTCTTTCCCTTGCAGACTGTCAGGGCCTCGATCACGAAGCTGCTGCTGCTCTTATGAATATATCGCGCTCCACGTTCTCACGCATTCTGGCACAGGCACGAAAGTCCGTGGCGACGGCGCTCGTCGAAGGCGCCGCCCTTAAAATCGGAGGCGGTGATTTTCAACTCGTTGCCGAAGAGGCCGGGGCGGAGCCAATTCCTGAAAACATGAAAGGAATAGACGATGCCGGGAATGGATAAGAGGGGACCCCGTGGGACCGGACCTATCGGGCGCGGCGAAGACCCCTGCCAGCAAAACGGCGCATCACCTTCGCAAAGATGCAAGGGCGGCAATGGCCGTGGCCAGGGCGGCGGCAATGGGCGTGGCAATGGCGGCGGCAACCGGTCCGGGCAAGGGTCGCAGGGGCAGGGACAACAAGCGTCGAAGGGCAAGAACGCAGTCTCGTAGCGCAAGCTTCATTACGCCAGGGGTCGGCAGCGCGCACAGGCTTTCAAGCCTATGCGACTGCCAGGCCGCTGGAGAAACATCCAGGCGGCCAAGGCCGCCTAGCGATGACGTAGGCACCCGAATAAAGCGCTAATTTCTAGTGTACCGCCTTGCTCGGCCTCATGGGAACCGTTTGGGTCTGTTCGAGATAGGCCTCCTCGACGTCCGACAGCTCGATGCTGTCGTATCCGGTAATCATGGTGCCGATGTAGTGGAAGGCGCTCTTGCCGGTCGTCGTCATGTAGATGTGGATGATGACGAACGCCGCCATGATGAACGCCGCGGCCGTGTGCACGAAAGCCGTGATCGTGAGCGCTGTGCCCGCCCAGGGGTAATGGCTCCAGACATCATAGAGCAGATAGAGAATGCCGCTCGCCCAGAGTGCCGGGCCAACGATGACCATGAAGGTCATGTAGGCAAGCGACTGCAGCGCGTTCTGCTTGCGCTGCAGGCTCTTTTTATAGGGATGCGGCTCTCCCCTCAAAATCCCGAAAGCGTAAAACCGGACGACGCGCCAGATCCCCTGCTTGAACAGATATTGCTTCCACTGGCCCGTGGTGAAATGCCAAAACGTGGTGAAGACCCACAGCACGATCAGCGCGATGGCCGTGTAAGTGTGGACCGTCGCCGCCGTCTGAAAGTCCAGCAGATGATGCGTTCCATGGACGCCGAGCCCGGAAAAAAACGCCGTGAAGATCAGCGCGGCCTGGGTCCAATGCCAGAAGCGCTCATACCGCGAATAGATCATCACGTCGCGCTTGAACCTGCGCTGCTTTTCCGGAGCGAGATAGCGGGCGATGCTTTCGTCAGTCATGGTCATGTCCCCTTATGTAGCGGCGAGACAAGCCACGCAGGATGGCATGCAGGATCGCCCCAAAAAATGCGCCTCCAATCAGGAGATAGCCAATGATATCAAGCCATCTAAAGCTGTCGCGCCCAGGCATGTAGAAGCCGGCCAGGTTCTGGAGGCGCCCGTTCTTCGCATGGCATTCGCTGCAGGCGAGCGCCTTCTCCTTCGGCGCAACCATGTGCGTGGTTGGCCAGTAGGAGTAGGTTTCAACGAAGCCGTACTGCCCGCTATAGGGCTTGCCGTTCTCTTTCATCGCGGCTTCGATGGCTTTGCCGAAATCGTAGTTGCCCCAGTAGGCGCTCTTGTCCTCGCCCCAAAGATGCATGTAGACGAGGGTGTTGTTGCCCTTGTCGAAGGGCTGAAAGGTGTGCATCCGCTTGAAGGGCCAGATGCGAGCCTTCGGGTCGTCATAGGAGCCCGAGAACGCGTTGATCGGGATCGGCTGCTTCGCGGGATCGAATTTGGTGTCGACCGTGGTGTAACGCATCTGGCCGTCGAACCAGGCGTAGTAAGGAAGAAGCGTGCGGCCCTTCGCGGGCCAGGTCTCGCCATAGGTGAAGGCGCCTTTGATCGAGCGGTAGGTGTGGCGAGGTTCGCCGTTTCCCTGCACATAGGTCTCTACGCTATAGCCTTCGCCGTTCTTCAGTTTGCCGGCCTCGCGCCAATCCCAATCGACAACCGTCGCCACGCCGCCGCGCGCGAGCGCCGGGATATGGCAGGTCTGGCACGCCACCTTGTTGACGTGGCCGTTGAGCTTGATGCCGATCAATTCGGTTTTGGGATGCGGTCTGTCCCCGTGGCAGGATTCGCACGTGGCGACGTCGCGGCGCAGCCCCGGTTTGCCGATGCCTCCGGTGTCCTTGGCGTTAACATCATAGCGGCTGCCCGCGAAGATGTGCTGTTTCGAGAGGTGGCACTGCGAGCACGCGAGGTTGATGCCGTCGCTCGCCATGTGCACGTCGAGGCTGCGCGGAGGATTGATGAGCGACGAGTCGAGATCGCCATGCTTGACGCCATCGCCGCCGCCGCCATTGAAATGGCAGGTGCCGCAATTGGCTCGTTCCGGCTGCCCCACGCTTTGCGCGACCTTTGCCCATTCGATAGGCGCCAACCCATCGAACATGATGCTGCAGGCGGCATTGCCCTTTGTCGGCGGCGTCTTGTAATAGGTGCCGGTCCGCTCGTGGCAGACGAGGCAGTCGATGTTTTCCTGGTTCTTGAAGTCGAAGTTTGAGTTCGTCCAGTTATAGCTGGCATGGCATTGCGCGCACATGCCTTCATTGCCGCGCGCATTGGTGCAGAAATTATTCACCACATTGTGCTTGCCGAGGAGCTGACCGGTTTTGGGGCTTTTGTATTCCCAGGTCCAATGGATGGACTTCATGAATTGGTGGCCAGCCTCGTTGTGGCAGGTCAGGCAGGCTTTCGTGACTTCAGAGCCATTGGCGAACGGCCCCTTCAGCGCTTCAAGCTTGCTGTGATCGGTCGTCGAATTCGTGGCTCTCGGCGGAAGCTGCGGCTTCTCGGCTGGTGCGCGGATTTCGGCCTGCTCGCCCTGCAGGTCGCCGGCATGAGACGCCAAGCCAAGCGGAAAGACGAAGAAGGCCGCTATAGCCAAGATCAAGACCGATAATCGCGCTCGCGGGTTTTCAAGCATCCGTTCCTCCAAGATCGGCTTTTTCCGCTGGCGAGGATGCCAAAACCGCTCATGGCAATCGTAGATCTGCATATGTCTGGCGTCTGTAACTTGGTCACAGTCGCCGCGATTTATTTTGCACGTGCGCGCATAAACTATGCTTGACTCCCAACACGGGAGGGCTCATTTTTATGGGCGTGTGTTCATAATTGTCGGCGGGGGATTCCCAGCTCGGTTTCTGAACAAGCCGGAGCAGAGATCACTTCTGAAGACAAGAAAGGTAAAGACAATGCCAGCAATGGATAAGACAGGCCCCTCTGGGACTGGCCCGGTTGGCGCAGGCGAGGGTCCATGTCAGCCGGGAGGCGCTTCTTCCTCTGGCGGGGGTGGGCGCGGTCAAGGTGGTCGTGGTCAAGGCAGCTGCGGAGGCGGACGCGGCAAAGGCGGTGGCAAGGGCGGCAAAGGTGGCGGCGGATTCCGCCGAAACTGGTCCGGGCGGCCTCAGCTCTCTCAAACCGAGGAAACGACGGCGCTTGAGCTCTGTATCTCCGCGTTGCAGGCGCGACTGAATGCGTTGCAAGGCGCCTGAGACCCACCTCGCGGGCAGGCTTCTCGGGCCGCGAACTAAGCAGGCTTTATTGATCGCCTGCACCATTTTACCGCGCGCGGCTGGGGTGTGATCCGCCGCCAGCAAAATAGCATCCGACCTGGGCGGAAGGTGCGCCTGCCGATCGTATGGCCGCGAAAGGCCTGTTGAACGCTTTAGACGAGACAAAACCGACGGGGAGAACACATTGAAAATTGCCTTCACAACATCCGGGACAGATCTGGCGGCTCCCATGGACCCGCGTTTTGGCCGCGCGGCGCACTTTTTGATCCTCGACACAGGAACGAATGACTTCGTCTTGATCGACAACGCGAATGCCGCCGCTGCGCAGGGCGCGGGTATCAAGGCGGCGGAAACCGTTGTCAAGGCAGGCGCGGCGGTTTTGATCTCGGGCGAATGCGGGCCGAAAGCGTTCAGCGCACTGAAGAATGCCGGAGTGATAATCTATTCGGCCAAATCCATGTCCGTCGCGGGAGCGCTTGAAGCCTACCGTGCAGGGAAACTCCCTGAAGCCACAGCCGCATGAAGATCGCTGTTGCATCAGGTAAGGGCGGAACAGGAAAAACGACGCTCTCGGTCAATCTTGCGCTGGCGGCGAATGGTGCGGCCCAGCTTCTGGATTGCGATGTCGAGGCACCGAACGTCCATCTTTTCCTGAACGGCCGCATCCAAAGGGAGCGGCTGGTGACGATACCCATTCCCGAAATCGATGCGGCGCGGTGTAACGGCTGCGATGAATGCAATGAGTTCTGCAAGTACAACGCGATTGCTTCGTTCGGCGCGGCGCCCGTCATCATGGCCGAACTGTGCCACGGTTGCGGCGGGTGCATGCGCGTCTGCCGGCGGAAAGCCATTCGTGAAATTCCGAAGCGCATCGGCGTCGTTGAAACTCTGCAGTGCGGTGCAATCACGCTTGTGCAAGGCCGTCTTGACGTTGGCGTTTCGCTCACGCCGCCCCTCATCCACGCCGTCAAGGAAGAAGCGCGGGGTGACCTTGTCATCATGGATGCGCCGCCCGGAACGTCTTGTCCCGTCATCGCCACCTTGCGCGGGACAGACTTTGTCGTGCTGGTAACCGAGCCGACGCCTTTTGGCCTGAACGACCTGAAGCTCGCCGTGGATACGGTGCGAGAATTGGGGCTTCCGTTCGGGGTTGTTATCAACCGCGCAGACAGAAACGATGATTTTGTTCGTCCTTATCTTGAGAAGGAAGACATATCGCTGCTCGCGGAAATCCCTGATGACCGCCGGATCGCGGAAGCTTATGCGCGAGGAATCCCGCTTCTCGACGCCATTCCGGACTACAAGGCGCTTTTTGCCGGCCTGTTGCGTAGAATTTGCGAGGCCGCATGAAGGAAATCGTCATAATCAGCGGCAAAGGCGGGACCGGCAAGACGAGCGTTACGGCGAGCTTCGCGTTCCTTGCAAAAAACGCCGTGTTGGGAGACTGCGATGTCGACGCCGCGGACCTGCACTTGATCCTGACGCCTACCGTCAGAGAGCGTCATGATTTTTGGAGCGGCCATGAGGCCGTGATCAATCCGCAACTATGCACTCCTCGTGGCGTTTGCTCCAAGCTCTGCCGCTTCGATGCGATCAGCAAAAAGGCTGGAAAATATTACGTCGATCCAACGGCCTGCGAAGGCTGTGGCGTATGCGCTCATTTCTGTCCGCAGGACGCGATCGAGATGAAAGAACGTCTGTGCGGGGCGTGGATGATTTCCGACACCCGCGCAGGACCAATGGTTCATGCAAAACTGGGCATCGCGGCCGAAAACTCAGGAAAACTGGTTTCGACTGTCCGGCAGGAAGCGCGGCGTCTGGCCGAAGAATTACAACGGGAGATGATCCTGATCGACGGGCCGCCGGGGATCGGCTGCTCCGTCATCGCCTCGGTCACAGGTGCTTCGGCGGTTGTGATGGTGACGGAACCTTCGATGTCGGGGGAACACGATCTGATGCGCACGCTGGAACTGGCCCGGCATTTCAAAGTACCGGCTTTCGTCTGCGTCAACAAATGGGACATCTGCCCCGAGATGGCAGAGCAGATCGAGAAAGAAGCGGCAGCGGCGGGAGCAATCGTCCTGGGACGCATCCGCTACGACAGCGGCGTAACGGAAGCCCAAAAACAGGCAAAAGCCGTTATCGAGACCGGCGCGCTGTGCGCCAGCGACATCGAAGACATCTGGAACAACCTGCAACGTCACATAGAAAAGGAAACCTCGACATGATCATCGCTATTCCGCTCGAAGACGGGAAACTGAACCCGCATTTCGGCCATTGCGCCAGCTTCGCGCTGATCCAGACCGATGCGGCCAACGCCGTTACGGAGCGCCGCGACATCGAAGCGCCGCCGCATGTGCCGGGCCTGCTGCCGGAGTGGCTTTCCGAGCGCGGCGTCACCCTGGTCATCGCCGGGGGCATGGGAGGGCGCGCGGTGGATCTCTTCGCGCAGAAAGGCATCAAGGTGGTCACCGGCGCGCCGGTCGATGCGCCTGAACGGCTTGTCGCCGCCTATTTCCAGGCAACCCTGGAAACGACGGCGAACGGCTGTAATCATGATCATGGTTGCGATCACGATTAATCGTGCTGCCGGCGATTGAAGCGCATGAGCGCCGATGCCGTTGCCCGCTTTCCAAGCATCCGGCCAAAAAAGACCCCGCCTCGCGGCGGGGTCTTAGCGGCCTATCGCCCTCATGTGCGCGTACTGTACCGCACGTCAAACCAGCGCGCCCTCGGCCCGGCGTGCTAAACAGTCTCCAGTTCATATGGATCGGAACACCAAAGATGGACTCCAAATATCGGATTGAGTGGAATACTCGCGAAGGGCGCGTACCGGGCCTCGCCAACGCACTCTATAAGGAGGACAGATCCGCCGCGAGAACGGGCGTTACAGTCTATTCGCTGTTGTTGCTTGCGATGTTTTTGGCCACACCGGCGCCAGCGTTTGCCGCCAACATCGAGCAAGGCAAGAATTTGTACGAGCAGAACTGCACAAGGTGCCACGATACCCGTGTGCATAGCCGTCCCGACCGCCGGATAGGCTCGCTGGATGCGCTCAAGAACCAGGTGAAACGCTGCGAGCTCAACGTCGGGGCCTTGAATTGGCCACAGCCAGACGTTGATGACGTGGTCGCCTATCTCAACGCCACCTTCTACATGTTTGGCGATGCCACGGCGGGAGCCGAGAAATGACAGGAGTGCTCCCCTGAAACCATACCGAGTCCATAGGCATCCTGCACACACTTGATTGAGGCGGACATGGCAGCCCACGCTCCCAACATGCCGAGTAGTTTCGGCGTTGTGGCATTGGCATCGTTGCCGGCATCTGCGTTGTGAGCGCGAAGGTTTTTCGCCATGACGGCGCTCGCCCGGGGTCGGAAAGCAGACTTGAGCCACGCTCAGCATCAGAATCCTCGTCGCTCGATCTTTCCAAGCTGTCCATTTCCCGCGGTGCCTCTCCATGATGTGCCGGTGACAGGGGCACTCGGCCATTTTTGTGCCTGGACGGCGATAGGGTGATTGGTCTCGTCACTGTCTTGCTATGCTCACAAATGCCGTTGCAGCCTCGCGGATTGCCTTTCCCGCCTCCGACAGCGCGGCCACGATCGCAAGCTGTTACCCAACTTGAACCCGTCGCAACGGGGAAGCCTGCGCGAAGGCGGAGAAATTTCAGCATTGTGTAAGCCAGGGAGCCGTAGAGAAGCCGGGC
Organism: uncultured Alphaproteobacteria bacterium; assembly: GCA_963723755.1. Classification (GTDB taxonomy): domain Bacteria; phylum Pseudomonadota; class Alphaproteobacteria; order Rhizobiales; family Rhodomicrobiaceae; genus Rhodomicrobium. The sequence goes on from CAVRSS010000076.1 coordinate 29,286, forward strand.
CTGCAAGCGTGAGCGCAGGAAATGGCGAAGACCCGTGTCTAAGGGATCGAACGCCTCCAACGCCAAGCCCGTGATTGCTTCCGACCAAACGGCGGAGTTCTCGCACGATTGATTTGGCTGGGCGATGGGCGACTTTGCCGGTGCGCTGCGTCTTGTTTGGCGCGGCCTCTATGCGGCGCCGGCGCTGCCCTTCTCGATGTCGCCCATGGAGCAAACAGCCGCCAAGCTTGGTCATCTTGCTCTCTATGCGCTGCTGATCGCGCAGCCGCTTACCGGCTGGGCGCTGACTGAAGGGGGAGAAGACGCTCGCCGAGTTGGCGCAGCAGTTCGACGTCCACCCCAATCAGATCACTCAATGGAAAGCCCGGCTTTTCGAAGGCGCCGCTGGGGTGTTTGGCCAGGACAAGAGCGAAGCGGCGGCTTCGAGCGTCGACTTGAAGAGCTTGCACGCTAAGATCGGCGAGTTGACGCTTGAGAACGATTTTTTAGAGGGCGCGCTCATCAAGGCGGGATTGCTGAGCGCAAGGCGATGATCGACCGTGGTCATGCGTTAAGCGTCACGAAACAGGCCGAAGCAGCGGGCATCGCGCGCAGCACGGTGTATTACCTGCCGCGTCCGGTATCCGCAGCCGATCTCGAACTCATGCGCCAGATCGACAGGCTGCATCTGGAGTTCCCCTTTGCAGGGGCGCGGATGTTGCGTGGTCTTTTGGCTGCCAATGGGAGCAAGACCGGACGGCGTCATGTCAAAACGCTGATGCTGCGGATGGGGATCGAGGCGCTGTACCGCCGTCCGCGCACGACGAAACCGGAGCCGGGGCACAAGATCTACCCGTATCTCTTACGCGGCATGGAGGTCGTGCGGCCGAACCAGGTGTGGGCAATGGACATCACCTATATCCCGATGGCGAAGGGCTTCGTCCATCTCGCCGCCGTGCTCGACTGGTTCTCACGGCGCGTGCTGGCGTGGCGCATCTCCATCACGATGGAGGCCTCATTCTGCGTCGAGGCGCTGGAGGACGCTTTGGCTGGGCACGGAAGGCCGGCGATCGTCAACACCGATCAGGGCAGCCAGTTTACGGGCGCGGCCTTCACCAGCGTGCTCATCAAGAATGAGATCGCAATCAGCATGGACGGCAAGGCGCGTGGCGGGATCCGCTCTTCATTCTTGCCTCTGGGATAAGCCATACCCCCAACTCTAAGGATACTCCGAACAATAACCGCTACAAATGTGGCATGAGCCTTGGCTTAATGGTGTAGTTCCATTCGGGATGGAAGTCATCGCCTACGACGTTGAGCATTTCCATCTCGGCGTCGCTGATCTTGATGCCCTTTTCGTAGGTCCGCGTGTCGAGGGCACACTCAACCTTCAGTCCGGCCTTTGTCGTCGTGGCGCCAATCAGCTCGACGATGGCGAGACGATCCGTCAGCGGGCGGCCACGCCAGTTCTGTGTGATGTGGCAGAACATACGGTGCTCGATCTTATTCCACTTGGATGTACCGGGCGGATAGTGGTGGACATGGAGCACAAGCCCTGCTTCGTCGGCGAGCTTCTGCAACTCAACCTTCCAGAGCCGCACGCGCGCCCCGTTCGAGCCGCCGCAGTCCGCTGTGATCGTTAGCTCGTGCGCCTTTGGATAGCGTTGGCGTCCCATCCGGCCGAGCCAGCCGCGGATCGCCTCGACGGCGAACTCGGCCGTGTCGCTCGTGATCCCGACACGGCCATCACTGCAAGCCTGTTGCCTCAGGCTGTATCGTCCTCCAGGGACGCGGACGTTCCCTTGCTGCTTCAGATTGTTCCAGGGAAGATCGGCGAGCACACCGAAGGCTTTGGGAGAGGCCGTGATGCAACTCCCTTGCCCCCCTTCCGCACCCAATGAGGCTGTGGGTGTTTGGTTATAGGCTCGAGAAAGCTGCCGATTCCCTGGGACAGACTTACCAGGACGCGAGTAGTTCGGCGCTATTTATCCGCCAGGCCGTGGATGAGGTTTCCGGCGCTATTACGATTTCGGATCGCGCTGTGGAGGAATTCGTCCGAGCGAGAAAGTCCCGACGAGGTCATCAAGCTGCAGGTCAACTTTTTTCAGCGCGGTTCGACCTGCTCGCAGGGCAATTGCGAGAGATGCAACGTTGCAAGGAGCTATCTTGCTCCTTCGATAAGGGTCGGCGCGCCCGATCTGGCGGCGTCCGACAATCACACCGACGCCGACGTCAAGGCGCTATTGCGCCCTTGAGTTTTGGTGAAAAACGCTGTTTACTGCGCTTGGCGTAGGCCGCTGTAGCTCAGTTGGTTAGAGCACCAGATTGTGGATCTGGGGGTCCCCCGTTCGAGCCGGGGCAGCGGTACCAGCAAAATCAGGTACTTAAGGCCCTTCCTCAAATCGCCGTATCAAGCCGTGCAGTCAGGGTGCAGTCACCGTGAAAAGTTTCGGTGCGTCCTATCTTCGCGGAATGCCTTGCATTTCCGCCAATTCCCAAGGCGCATCTCGACACGACAGGGCGGCGGCAAGGGCTTGTCGCAATGCCCGGCATGCGAAAGGGACGCTGGCTGATATGCGTCTGATCGCCTCGAATATCGAGGCGGCGCTCAAAGAATCGTTACGGTCGCGGCTATGCAGTCAGCTCGTGCAGTCAGACCGCGTTCGCGCCAAGGATGCGGCGGCCTATGCCGCCCGGCTTGCGCCTGGAACGCTGCTTTCGCCCCCGTCAGAAGCGTTCGAAGCCTGGGAACGGCGGGGGAGGCTACCAAGTACCTCCGCAGCTTTCGGGCCGAAGTCTCGCACGGGATGGGCATCTTAGCGCGCCAGGACCGGCCCCGCCTTTCTGCCCCCGCTCTTCCCCGCTCCCTGTACGGTGATTTCGCCGCGCAAACTGCATCCCTGAGCCGCGAAAGCCGTTTCGGCGATGGATGGCAGGGGGCGGCTTTCCGTGGCTGTAGCACCCCGTTTGGCCGCGTTTCTGGCATGTTCCGCCGTTGCCGCCTCGGGGGATGCGGTAGACGCTTGTCCGGCCAATCTTGAACTTGCGGGCAATCTCCGAAGTCTGCGCTGGAATAGGTCGCGTAGTGGCGACGGCGCGTCCAGGGCTGGCGAAACGGAAAACCCCGCAGCAAAGACCACCCAAGAACAAAGGCCGCAAATCGGCGCTCTTTCCGGGGCTTTTTGGCGAGACTACTTCGGCTCGTGCTCCCCAGCGGGCCGCTTGGCTTCGGGCGCAAAACGCCTTTGTGGACGGGCGGATTTCGCCGGGAGCGGCCTTTCTACGGAAGCGCGGCCTTATTGGGCGCTCCGTTGCCTTTCAGCTTCGCCGCCTGTAGATGGCGGGGCGGAGCCATAGCGTTGGGCCACCCGAAACTGGTAGGGCAGTGAACATGACCAAACGTTGCGCTTACTGCTGCCGCCCGTTCGAGGAAAGCGGCAATCGAAAGACTTGCTCCCAAGGATGCGCTCAAGCTCGAACTCGCCAGCTGAAGCGCGACAAATGCTTCCAACCCCCAACTATGGCGAGCGATCGCGCTGCGGAAGCTAGCGTCGTCGACAAATTGGGACCCGGCCAAACACTAAGGCCGGGCAACCGTCGACGGATTTTAGAAATTGCTCGTAGGAGCAGCTTTCTGGGCCGATTGCGCAACAAGGCGGGTAAGTTCCTGAGCCTGATGCGTGTAAGTCTCCATCTGATGACGAGCAAATTGGGTTTGGATGTCAAGCGCCTCTTTGATGTCTTTCGCGTGAACGAGGCGCTGCGCGAGCTCGAAGTTTGCCTGCAGGTTCGCTTCCGTATATTTCACGGCTTTCTCGTTCATCTCGCGTGCACTAGACGTCAGAACTTCGGACGACTTCAAGACAACGTCATGAGCCTGGCGAGCAGCCTCGATAAAACGGTTGTAAGCTTCGCGAGTCTGGTCGACGCTCTTGCTGGCAAGGTCACGCACTGTTGCGGGAATTTCGAAATCCAATGGCTGGCTCATTGCGGTCTCCTATTTTTGCGGTCATCCTTGCTGAGGCGCGCGCCGGCCTCAGGCTCGCCTAATTATATAAAGCAGATTTTGCTGCATTGCAACACGAATTTTGCTGCGCTGCACAAATTTTAACATTCTCTTTCAGTGCCCGGCGCGTTTCCACAAAAATTCGAGCCCGTGCGAGCTTGTGGGGCCTTGCATTTGCAGGCGAACACGCTCTTGTTACATAAGAGTAAGTCGGGGGGCGATCGGAGGGAACGCGGGAATCGAACATTGGCAAAAAGCCCAACAATCGTCGCCGGTGCGCATCCACTTTCGGATCTCCTCTTCTCGCCGCGCGCCGCCTTCATATGGAACCACACACGCAAGAGCGTCGCTTGGATGAATCCCGCGGCAAGAGCGGCGTTTGCTCTCCGTTTGGAAGATTTTTCCAGCTCGTTGCCGGCAAGCCTGATCCGCCGATTTACGCAGTTTGCGGAGAGGAAAGAAGGCGGCGCCGCAAAGGTGAAAATACCCGGCATACCAGGTCTTAACTGCTCCATCGAGGTCCTGAAACTTGCGGACGGGCAAGACGGCCTGATCGTCGCCGCATTGGGCGAGGGTGAGGAGCCCCAGTCGCGGCCAACCCCTTCTACGTTCCGCAAGCCAGCGAAAGGCCCAAAGAAGACCGTTCGAAAGACAGGGACGAGGCAGCGCCAAACAGCGCCCGAGACTCGCCCACGCTTACGGCAGAAGAATTGCGCGCGTTCAAGGCTGTCGGGCGCAAAGTTTTGCGCCTGTGCGAGGACAAGAAGCACTCGAAAGAGGCCGCGGCAGCGGTGCCCCTGCCCACCCCTTCAGACATTGCCTCGTCGCCGGTGCGGCCGGTGCATGCGCTAAGGGATATTCTCCCAGCTTTCGACCTCGTTCTCTTCCTTGGCGAAAGTCTAGACATTGTTGGCATTCAGGGCCAAGCGGCGCGGCTCGGTTTGCGCAAAGCGAAGCTTGCCGGGAAATCCGTTGGCGATCTTATGCTGCCTTATGATCGCACGATCCTGCGGCGGATGATGAAGAAGCTCCGGGCTCAAGCTGCGTACGGTTCCAGAGATGCGCTTATTATCCGCGGCGAAGACGGAAACGCGAAGCCCTGCCGTGCCATTCTCGGACGCTGGGACGACGGCGATGCAGCGTTCTTCCTCGCCCTTATGTCGCTAGACCTGCCCGCGAGGCTGAGACGCCCGCAACGTTCGGATTCGGTGGCGGCGGCGCAACTCGCCGCCTAGTCCAGCAGAGACGTTTGAGTAGCTAGCCATCATCATTCAGGGCCTGTTCATCAACCGGTATGGCTCATCAGGTCTGCGCTGGGTTGTCGGGCGGGCGTAATCTCCGCTTCATGTTCCTTCCCTCTACGGTGGTCATCGCCTCGCTCGTCGTCTGCCTTTCGACCGGCCTCAAATCGAAAAGACCAAGCTCGGCGCCTATTTGCGCGCCGCAACCAAAAATCCGCGGCTGCTCCAGGCCTTCGGCGTGAACGTGCCCGGCTTGTGACTTTCACTTACGGTTTCGGGATAGCTCTCGCAGGTCTCGCGGGCGTGCTCGCGGCCCGATCTCCCCGTGAACCCCAACATAGGCGCGGACATGATCATCGTCGTCTTCGCCGTTGTCGTGATCGGCGAAGCGTTATCCAAGAGCTTTTTTCGACGTTTGCTTAAAAAAAATTTACTGTTTTAGTTCAATTTGACGCTCCCAGCGTTGCGAGACAAAACATAACCGGACCAATAGCCTAGGAAGCGCGACCGTGGCCTGCCCTCCGAGCTTGTTATTTACCTTTTGTTAAGCCTCCCCCACCACCATCAAAATCGCGATAAGATGGAATTGGGCCGTAAGTTGCCCCGTCTGTCATCGCTTGTTTTGTTGCGTGTCCGGCGGTGAATGCCGCTGGTGTGCCGCGCAATCGCTGGGCTTTTCCCAGGGACGAGGCTTCGACGACGGCAAGCCGTATTCGGCGCACTGTCCCTTCCGTAAAGTCCCGCGACCTGCGGAAAACATGGGCGTGAGGAGGCTTTACTTTGAATTCCGTGGCTATCTCCTCGAACATGCAAGGCCGCGGCAGAAGAAGGCGGAGGACCGATGCTTAAATCAGCTCTCAAAGGTCTAATGGGGCGCCGTTTGCGACACGACTTGAAATGTGGGGTGCGCGTAACGGGTTGGACTTTTCACGGGAGCGACATTTTTCGGCTGCCAAAACATCTTTACCCTCCACGAAGGCGCTGACTTCGGCGGCGGGCGGCTCCAATGTGGAAAGGATCCATGTTTTTGACAGGTTGTTATAGCTGACATAGGCTCCGCCCATGATGATTGAAGCCGGGTGTTCGCCCGGTTTCTCTCGTTTCAAAGTTCGTTTTCCAATCAGGCAATAAAATCCCAGCGCTGGCCCTGCAATTTTTTACAGTTGTCGCGAACTCTCGCTATAAAGACCGCGAACAAGATCCGCTCCTCCCATGCCTTGGCCTCAGCTTTTCGTCCTTATCCTCCTGATCGCCGTGAACGGCTTCCTCGTCATGGCAGAGCTGGCTATTGTTTCGGCTAGGCCAGCCCGGTTGCAAATGCTCGTCAATGACGGGCACCCCGGCGCGATGGCCGCCATGGCGCTGAACGCAGAATTCCGCCCGCTTTCTTCCCTCGGTTCAGATCGGCATCACCGTGGTGGCGATCATATCGGGCGCCTACGGAGAGCACACGCTGTCTCCGGCCCTGGCTGAAGCCCTTGCAGGCTTGTCCTGGCTGAACGCCTATGCCGAGACGGTCGCCTCCGCCATCGTCGTGAGCAGCATTGCCTATTTCTCGCTCGTGATCGGCGAGCTGGTCCCGAAGCGCATTGCCCTTGCCAACCGCGAGCGCATCGCTTGCTCCGTGGCGCCGGCCATGACCGTGCTGGCCACCGTCGCGACACCAATCTCGGTGCTCTTGCGCTGGTCTACGGATGCCGTCCTTCACCTCGTTAGCCCCGCTGCACAAGCGGAGCCAGATGTTACCGAGGAGGAAGTCAAATCGATGATCGCCGAGGGCACCGAGGCCGGCGTCTTCGAAAAGGCCGAGCAGGAGATCATCGAGCGCCTGTTGCGGGTGGCGGACCGGTCCGTCCGCTCGATCATGGTGCCCAGGCCCGACATCGTCTGGCTCGACATCACGGAAAGCGAAGCCTGCATCTACAACGATATCGCCATGAGCGGGCATTCGCGGTTCCCGGTATGCCGCGGCGATGTGGACGAAACCATCGGCATCGTGCATGCGAAGACACTGCTCGATCAACTCCACAAGGGCGGAAAGATCAACCTCGAACTCCGCAATCAAGACGCCGCTTTACGTGCACGAGAGCACGAATGTCCTGAAGCTCCTCGAGATGTTCAAGAAGTCGCTCGTGCACATGGCGATCGTGCTTGACGAACACGGGACGGTTCAGGGGATCGTCACGCCGACCGACATTCTCACGGGCATCGCGGGCGACCTGCCGGAGGAGGAAGCCGACATCGAGCCGAGCGCCGTGAAGCGCGAGGACGGCTCCTGGCTCATGGACGGGCAAATGCCCGTGTTCGAGGTCGAGCGCGTTCTGAGTGTAACAGGGCTTGCCATCGACGATGCGGAATACACCACCCTGGCCGGCTTCGTGCTTTCGCAGTTGGGCAGAATTCCTGGCACCGGCGAAACATTCCGCTGGAAGAACTGGCGGTTTGAGGTTGTCGACCTTGACGGGCGCAGGATCGATAAGGTTCTTGCGACGCACATCCCGAATGGGACGAACGGAGTTTAGCGGTCGCGCGAGGCTGCGCTCGCGGATTTGTCCCGAGAGGACACGCATCAGGGTATTGCGGGCTTGATCGTGCGCACGTCCGGCGTCTTTTGTATACATTTCACGATGTCAGCATCTCTTGTCATTTTCTTCCCGCCACTTGCGTCCACATTGTCTTCTTCTGATGGATCGTCAGCGAAAACGTCTTGCGGTCGGGTTAACGAGAGTGCGAGCCTGCTCCAACCCTTGGTAATAGCGGGCTCATCGCGTGAAAATTAGTGATCGGGATGCCATCGCCGCCGCCTGCGCCGCAGCATTTTCCGGCTGCGCGCGGCGTTAACCCAATGGTCGCAAAACATAATTAACGGACTTTAGGCGTCCCAGTTAATGGAAAAATTCCGGCATTTAGTTCTATTTAATGGGAGGTCATCAGCGAATGAAAGGTGTTTGCTTTCAAGCACATGGTAGAATTACTTCCCACCGGGACGACCCCTCGGAGGGAAGTAATTGCGGAAGGAATAAAATGCTTGTTAAGCACAATGGTGAACGGAAATAAATCCAGCGTGCCTTCATTAACCATCTTCGCGTTAACAGGCGTCCGCGTCGACGAACTGTTTACCATAAGGCTTGCGACGAGCGCCGTCCGAGATGGCATTGGCGCGTTTGCGAAGCCCATCTAAAAGTCGGCGGCGTTGTGTCGTCGACCGCGCCCTTCACGCCGCGCGCACCCCACGCGGCTGCGTCTCTACGCCACGCGGAAATCACGCCATTCCGCAAAATACGCTCAAGAAGCACGCGCTTCTGTATCGGTTAAGCGAATATAAACCCGACAAGCGATAGAGCGTCACGAAACAAACGATGAAGCGGGCATGCTGGAATTATCTTTTTGGGATTCATCTTCTTCACGATCGCAGTTTTTCTTTGGCATACTGGCCAAAGAAACTGCTGACGCGCGCTCCCGCGTCGGGCGCGACCGACGGTACGCCGCCCAATGGGGCTCCGGCCCGAGCGGTCCAGACCGCTGCAACGTCACGCCGCGTGGCGCTTATCATCGGCAACGGCGCCTATGCTTCGGTCGACCGGTTGAAGAACCCTGCCAATGATGCATCCGCCGTGGCCGGCGCGCTGACCCGCCTCGGCTTTGATGTCGTTGAAAAGCACGACCTCGGCGTTGTGCAAATGCAACGCGCGCTCAGGGACTTCGAAGATCGGGCCGAAGGGGCGGAATGGGCCTTGGTGTATTATGCCGGGCATGGCTTGGAGCAGAACGGCAAGAATTGGCTCATCCCCGTCGATGCGGAGCTGACCCGCGCCACGGACCTCCCGGACGAGGCAATTCCGGTGGATCGCGTGCTGGATCGTCTGTCGGGGGGAGAAAGCTGCGGATGGTGATCCTCGATGCATGCCGCACCAACCCGTATTTGGCACGCATGGTGATGAATGCAACCACCACTCGGTCTGTGACGCAAGGGCTGGCCGCCATTGAGCCCCCGCATGGCGAGGTCGTGTTTTACGCGGCGCGTGACGGCAGCGTTGCAGCCGACGGACCCGGCGCGAACAGTCCATTCGCAACGGCGCTCCTCAAGCATATGGAAGAAGATGGCGTGGAACTCGGCCGCTTTTTCCGCAAGGTGACGAGTCGGTGCTCGCCGCGACCAAGAACCAGCAAGAACCCTTCGTCTACGGCCGCATTCCCGACGAGGACTTCTATTTCAAACCGCCGCAGTGATTGCCGATAACGCCGGGGAAGGGCAGACGGGAATTTGTTGCGGTTTTGCGCCCAATGGAAACGTCGCCGCTCCGCCATTTCACCGACATAAAGAAGGAGCTTGAGCATAAGTTGCAGGATATAGCGCTAAGCTGACTCCGCCAATATGGCCAGCGAATTCGCCCCTCACCCCAACCCTCTCCCCCTGGGAGAGGGAGTTCGGTCGCAGCCGTTGCAACATCGTGCCCTCTCCCAGGGGCTAAGGGATTCAAACAAGTTGGAGCCTCCCCATTGCGATGGCGGCGCCTTCGAGCATGGCTTGCAGGCAGCGCCACCCTTGCGCCATGGTTTTGGGCCCAGGCTTGCCATAATAGCAGTTCCAGCCGCCGAGACGGGCCGCGATCCACGCCACCCAGGAGAGCGATCCTTTGCGCCAGGGGTTCTTCTGGCGTTCCGTTGCGCCTTCGAGGCTATCGGAGATGGCGGCTGCGACCTCGATGTGCTGAGGCGCAAGGACATCCGCGGCATGCCGGCCGCCGCCATCGCGGGCGTCGACCAGCTGCATGATGCGGCAGCTTGCGACCACGCCCAACGCAGCCAGCTTCATAATGCGGCTGGCCTCCTCGTGCTGCGTGGCTTCGAGATCGAGCCCGTCTTTCTTGAGCGTTCGAAACAGCTGCTCGATGCGCCAGCGCAAACGGTAGAGGCGCACGGCGTCCATGGCTTCCTCAAGGTTTGTGGCGGGCAGCGTCGTGATGAGCCGCCACAAAAGCGGCGTGGCGCCCTTCGGCGCATCGATTTCGACCGCTTCAACCAGGGTCAGGGTCAGCGTCTGCGGATCGGTTTTGCCGCATCCCCGGGCCGGCCGTTTGACCGTAACCGTTCCCGCCTTGAGCAAAACCTTGGCCGTGCGTCTCTTATCGCCGATGGTCTTGGGCGCAACCTCGACGATTTGCCCGCCAAGCACAGGCCAGGCCGAAGACGCCTCGAACATCAGCCCGCCGCAGCCGAGCTTGCGGTCCCTCGCCGCGCGGACCACGAGATGGACGCGCTCCGGCTTTCGCGCGAACAGGGGGTAAATGTCGCTCTCCCGGTCCCCCACAACAACGATTTGCTCTGCTCCCTCAAGGACTTCGGCGGCGCTTTCGGCGCCTTTGAGCCAGCGCGCGCTTTCCTTGTCCTCAAACGGCCGCTTGGCGTACGCGACCTTTTGCTCCGCCTCGCGCGTCCAAATCTGCGCCGATACCGGGCCGATGACGGCCTCGTCATCAGCGTCGATGGCGATCATGGCGTGGGTGAAAAAACCCGGCGTCTTGCCGTCCCCGCCTGGCCCCAAGCCTTTGCGGCGCTTGTCCCGGCCCGAAAAATTCACTTCCGTCGTGTCTTGGGCCGCCACGATGCGCCGCCCTCGCGCGGCCGCCGCGGTCAGCTGCACATCCGCCGCCATGACCGAAGCTGCCGTAACTTTCGGCGAGGCGAGATAATTCAGCATGCCGATCTCGCCATTGCGCCCGCCGCCCACCTTGCGCTGCACAAGCGAGCCCGTCGCAACCACCCGTTCCAAGATCGCTTCGCGCCGACGGTCGAGGCGAATGTCCGCCTGCGTCCTCTGCCCCTTGGCCAGCCCCATCCCCGCCTCCTTGCGAATCAACCCGATTTCCTCTTAGACTCGCACAAAAAAGCAGAGACCGGAATCCAAGAACTCACTTCTTTGAACACCGTAGCTCCCAGGGGGAGAGGGTTGGGGTGAGGGGGTGTACCGTTGGGGTATCCGGTGAACTTTGATGATTGCGTGATGAAAAAACGATGAATCGGCATGTTTTGGTTTATTTTTATCGCATCCATCTATCTGACGATTTTGGTTCTGGTTTCGATATTTGGGCAAAAAGCTGCGCCAGCGGAGCGCCGCGTCGCGCTCGTCATCGGCAACGCCGCCTATAAGTGGGCCGGCCTGCTCTATAGCCCCACCAAAGACGCGGATGCCGTGGCTAACGCGCTAACGCGCCTCGGCTTCGAGGTCGTCAAAAAGCACAATCTCCAGGTTGACCAAAGAGAGGACTTGCTCAGGGATTTGGAGAACAGGACCAGAGGTGCGGCCTGGGCGTTGGTGTATTATTCCGGTCATGGCATACAGTGCGAGGGGGAGAATTGGCTCATCCCAGTAGATGCCAATCTTACCAAACGCGCCGACCTCCCAAACCAAGCACTTTCCGTAGACCACCTGCTCGCCAGCATCTCCAAAGCGAGTAAGATGCGGATTGTAATGCTCGATGCATGCCGCACTTGTTCGTTACGCACTCGGATGTTGGAGAACGAGGGCCTTATGCGAGTTACGCATGGGCTAGCCGCTATGAGGCCTGCCTACGGCGAGATCGTGTTTTTTGCTGCGCGCCACGGCACGTCCGCCTTGGAGTTGAAAGACGGAAGCAGACTCGGTTTTTTCACCGAGGCGGTCTTAAAGCACATGGAGGAGGAGGGGCTGGAGCTAGGCCGATTCTTCCGCAAGGTAACCCGCAGCGTGGAGGAGGCGATTGAGGCGACCGGAACCACCAAACACAAGCAGGAGCCGTTTGTCTACGGCCACATTCCCGACGAAGACTTCTATTTCAAACCGCCGCGGCGATCTCGCTGATTGTGTTTGCAATGCCGACCAACCCTGCAAACGACGCGGTCATGGTGGCGGGCGCGCTCTCGTACCTCGGCTTTGATGTCGCTGAAAAGCACGATCGTTGCGTCGCGGGATATGGCGCGCGCCACGGGATCTCACCCCCCGGCCATGATCGCGAAAGGCGGGAAGCCCGGGCCGCGCCTCGCAAAAATGCGCGGTCCATCCGTTGCTCTCACGTGTTAGAAATCAACTTCCTTAACTGTCAACAAGTCGAAAACCGGGGAGAGCCCCAATGAGCAAGGTTGCCTTTATTGGACTGGGCGTCATGGGCTATCCCATGGCTGGGCACATCCGCACGAAAGGCGGACACGACGTCACCGTCTACAATCGCTCGCTCGGCAAGGCGCAGGCCTGGGTCGCGGAATTTGGCGGCCAGATGGCTCCAACGCCGGAAGAGGCCGCGCGCGATGCCGATTTCGTTTTTGCCTGCGTCGGAAACGACGACGATTTGCGCTCGGTCACCATCGGCGAGCATGGCGCGTTCCACGGCTTGAAGCGAGGCGCGATTTTCATCGACAACACGACCGCGTCGGCCAATGCCGCCCGCGAGCTATACGCGGCGGCGGCCGAGCGAGGCGCCCACTTTCTCGATGCCCCCGTTTCCGGCGGGCAGGCGGGCGCGCAAAATGGCGCGCTCACCGTCATGGTGGGCGGCGACGCCGAACCCTTCGCGAAGGCAGAGCCCGTCATCTCCCTTTATGCGCGCGCCGTGAAGCTCATCGGACCGGCAGGCTCGGGTCAGCTGACGAAGATGGTCAACCAGCTCTGCATCGCCGGTCTCGTCCAGGGCCTTGCCGAGGGCATCCATTTCGCCCAAAAGGCCGGGCTCGACGTCGCCGCCGTGATCGAGACGATCTCGAAGGGCGCGGCGCAGTCCTGGCAGATGGAAAACCGCTGGATGACCATGGCGGAGGGCAAGTTCGACTTCGGATTTGCGGTCGACTGGATGCGGAAGGACCTTGCCATCGTCCTGGATGAGGCCCGGCGCAATGGCGCGCATTTGCCTGCGGCGGCGCTGGTGGATCAGTTCTATTCCGAGGTGCAGGCCATGGGTGGCAAGCGCTGGGATACGTCGAGCCTTATCGCGCGGCTCGACCGCAAGTAGAGCAGACTGTATCGCTAAAGCATGATTATGCGCCACCGGCATTCCCCCATCCGTTGCCCGCGCAAGCTCGCGTTGATGGCTTACGATCTGGAGTGTCCGCATTCGCTTGCGGATGCGGACCGGAGACGGGACGTAGTTGCAACGATTCCACCTGCCCCCTATCCGGGCCGCATCCGCTTGCGAAGTGGTCGTCTTAGCTGCGACCTCGTTAAGGCGAGTTCACCCCGGATCGGGCGGGCGAGGTTCGACATTTCGCGGATCGACGATTATCGGGACGAGCCCGCGTCCATTTGGATGCGGATAAGCTGCGCTGGCGCTTTAGAATCGATCAACCTTTCCGCCTTTCAGTCGATAGAGATAAGGCGGATTGATCAGCCCTTCCCCGCTATCCACAGATCCAGGTGCCCAAACTGCACCAGTCAGCGGTCGAAAAAACGCCGTACACAACCCTGTCTTGCTCGCCGTTGGAGCCGCTCATAGTCTTCAACTGCGGTGGGGGTTGTGGAGGGGCCATTGGTGCTAAGCAGGCGTTGCATTGCCATAGCGGCTTTCGTTTGTGCAGCCGAGTTGGCGGGCTGCACCACTTTGCCATCCCTCGACCCGATCGACGGAACGCAAGCCGGGCCAGACGGCAGCATTTCCATCAATGAAGTGGTCGCAAGAGTAAAATGCGAGCTTTATGACGCGACCAGGGACATCCGCAGGGATTACTGGTGGTTCCGAACTTGGGGCGCGAAGGTCGACCTCGATCTGATCGTAAACGAGCAGGCCGGGCTTACGCCCTCGGTTGCGTTCATTACGCCTTACGCGCCCTTCACCTCGAAAGTCGTCGGAAACATCTCTCAGGCGTTTTCATTCGGCCTGACCGGCGGACTGACCAGCAATGCAATCCGGACGGAGACCGTCAGTTTCTCGGCCACCTTTCTTGAGGTCAGGGACCAGCTCGACGCGCAGGTCGTCAATAACAAGCTTGGCCGCTTCAACGGCTGCGTCCTCCCGGAAGGCACCGAACTGAATGGCAATCTGGGCCTGAAGCAGTGGATCGATTCCGCGCTCGGCCCCGTCAAGGGCGGGGAGGGCGCCCTCTTGACTTGGGGCGGCACAGTCAACGTCTCGGGCGGAAAGCCAAAGAGGACAACCAGGGGCTTCGCCTCCAAGCCACAGGAATCCATAGCATCGAAGGCTTGCCACTGGGCGCCTGGCTCTCCGCCTTTGGCGAACCCGCACTGCAGGCCGCCCATCGACTCGATCACGCACACCCTCGAGTTCACGATCGTGAAAAGCATCGGCATTGCGCCAACCTGGACGCTGGCCCGGTTCAGGGGGCAATCAGGAAACAATTCTTTTGCGAACGCGTCCCGGATCGACACCCACAAGCTGACAATCACGCTTGGTCCGTCCGAAGAAGATCTCAGTCAACCCAGCACAAGTCAAAGCTTGAGGCTGCTGGCGCCCGCCATCACGAACGCCATCACCCAATCGCAGACCCCGCGCTAAAAGCGTGTTGCGATCGGCTGGAACCGATGTCATGGCCCGGCTTGACCCACAGCTGGAGCCGATGTCATGGCCGTGCTCGACCCTATGTCGTGGCCGGGCTTGACCCGGCCATCCAGTTTTCAAATCCAGAAGATGTTTAACGGTTCAGGCCAGCTGATCTAGCTCTAGCAGCCGCGGCCAAAGCCGTTTTCGTGAGCCTCCAGCGCCTGCCCGGCGAGATAGAGCGAGCCGGTCACCATGATCCGCACAGGCCCCTGCGCGAGCTTGCGGCTCGATGCGAACGCCGCTTCGAGGCTGGGAGCGGGATCGGCGGCGATGCCTTCGCGGTGCGCGATGGTCGCGAGTTCGTCGGCCTTATAGGCCGCGGTATGACCCGGGATTTCCACCGTCGCGGCGAGTTCCGTCAACCCCTGGAAATGCCGCAAAAAGCCGCTCGCATCCTTCGTCGACAGCATACCGACAATCAGGTGAATTGGGCTCGAAACGCGCTCCTCGAGGTCGGCCAGCGCCCGGGCCACGACCTCGCCGGCGGCTGGATTATGTCCGCCATCCACCCAGATCTCCGAGCCCTCGGGCGCGAGATCATGGAGCCAGCCGGGTGACAGGCGCTCAAGCCGCGCGGGCCAGACAGCGGCCGTGATGCCCTTGGCAATCGCCTCCTCGGAGACGTGAAAGCCTTCGAGCGATCTCGCGGCGGCAATCGCCGCACCGGCATTCTCGAATTGGTGACGCCCGAACAACCGAGGCAGGGCAAATCCAGCAGGCAATCTTCGTCCTGGAAAATCAGCCTGCCATGCTGTTCGAAAACATCCCAGGTTCGGCCGCCCGCGTGCAAAGGCGACGACAGCGCGTCCGCGCGCGCTTCGATCACGCCGAACGCTTCGTCGCTTTGCCGGGACACGATGGCCGGCCGGCCGCGCTTGAGGATGCCGGCTTTCTCACTCGCGATGGCCTCGATCGTGTCGCCAAGATACGAGCAATGGTCGAGCGAAATCGGCGTCAGGATGGTGGCAAGGGGCTCATCGATCACATTCGTTGCGTCGAGCCTGCCGCCGAGTCCTGTTTCCAGAAGGACAATGTCCGCTGGATTTTCCGCAAAGGCCACAAATGCCGCGGCTGTCGTAATTTCGAAGAAGGTGATCGGTTCGCCGCGATTGGCAGCCTCGGCGCGGCTCAGGATGTCGGCGAGGTGCCGCTCGCCGATGGCCTTCGCGCCGCCCTGCCCCGCCAGCATGATCCGCTCGTGGAACCGCCGCAAATGGGGCGAGATGAACGCATGCGTGCGATAGCCCGCCGCTTCCAGCATCGCTTTCAGAAAGGCAACTACCGAACCTTTGCCATTCGTGCCCGCGACATGAATGACCGGCGGGATGCGCCGATGCGGGTCTCCGAGCGCGGACAGAAGGCGTTGCACCCGCCCGAGCGAAAGGTCGATGCTCTTCGGATGCAGCGCTTCGAAACGCGCGAGCAGGCTGTCAGTTTTATTCTGAGGGTGCAAGGCTTTGTCCGGTGCTAAAGCGTGATGCGCGGCCCGACGAAATCGCGGGGCTCATCAGGATGGGTTGGCGGGCGCAGGCGGTGCCGCCTCCTCGGCGACGTCTTCGGGTCCCGGCTTGCTTTTGTCAGCCATGGCGGCAAGTGTGGCGTGGGGCACTCTGATCTCGGCCGAAGCGCCCGAGTTGGCCGCCGCCTTCTGCTTCACGTTGTTCATGCCGGCGTGATGCTTGCGGTCCGTGCCCAGGAGACGGCACAACCGGCTGAGCGTATCACGCATATCATGGCGGTGCACCACCATGTCGATCATGCCGTGATCAAGGAGATATTCCGACCTCTGGAAGCCGTCAGGAAGCTTCTCGCGGATCGTCTGCTCGATAACGCGAGGGCCGGCAAAGCCGATCAGAGCACCAGGCTCAGCAATGTGGATATCGCCGAGCATCGCGTAAGACGCGGTCACGCCGCCCGTCGTGGGATTGGTCAGAACAACGATATAGGGCAGCTTCGCATCGCGCATACGCTGGACGGCAACAGTCGTGCGCGGCATCTGCATGAGGGACAGGATGCCCTCCTGCATGCGGGCGCCGCCCGAGGAGACGAACAGGATATAAGGGATCTTCAACTCGACCGCCTTCAGCATCCCCGTGATGATCGCTTCGCCCGCCGCCATGCCGAGCGAGCCGCCCATGAAGGCGAAATCCTGAACCGCGGCGGCCGCCGAAAGGCCATCAAGGGTCCCGATCCCAGTCAGCAGGGCGTCTTGCATGCCTGTCTTGGCGCGCGCTTCCTTGATGCGATCCGAATAGCGCTTCTCATCGCGAAACTTCAAAGGGTCGGCGGGGACATCCGGCGTTGGCACCGTTTCGAACTTCCCGCCGTCGAAAAAGGACTTCAGCCGCGCGTCGGCGCCCATCCGCATGTGGTAGCCCGAGCCGGGAATGACGAACTGATTGGCCTCGAGGTCTTTGTGAAAGACCATTTGTCCGGTCTCAGGGCACTTTACCCAGAGATCGTTGGGCATGTCCCGCTTTTGCCAGAGGCCGCTGATCTTTGGCCGAACAACGCTATTGATCCAGTTCACTTCGCTAACGCCTTTTTTGCCTCGGAAAAGGCCGTGTGCCTAACCCGCTCTCATGCCTGCGGAGAGCTGCTCGACGAGCCCCAGAACCGCCCTTATGGTTAAGTCGGTCGCCCGCTGGTTCTCGTCAAGACTTTGTGAAAGCGCATCGACGAGCGCCGACCCTACAACCACGCCATCGGCCACGCTTGAGATGGTGCGTGCCTGTTCCGGCGTCCGGACTCCGAAGCCAACGGCGACGGGCAACGGCGTGCGCGCCTTGATCCGCGCGACATTGCGCGCCACGGCGTCGAGAGTCCGGCGCCGTCGTCCCGGTCACTCCGGCGATGGACACATAGTAGACAAAGCCGCTGGCATTCGCGAGCACGCTGCCGAGACGGTGATCGTTCGTTGTCGGAGCCGTCAGCCGGATGAAATTCAGGCCCGCTTTCAATGCCGGATACCAAAGCTCGTCATCGGCCTCAGGCGGTACATCGACCACGATCAGCCCATCAACGCCCGCTTCCGCGGCCTCGGCCAGAAACCTTTCAACGGGAAACACGTAGATCGGGTTGTAATAGCCCATGAGAACGATGGGGGTCGTCGCGTCCGTTTTGCGGAAGCTTCGAACCATCTCAAGGGTTTTGCGAAGCGTTTGCCCGCTCTTCAATGCTCGCTGCGACGCCCTCTGGATCGCGGGGCCGTCCGCCATCGGGTCGGAGAATGGCATGCCAAGCTCGATGATGTCGGCGCCAGCCTTCGGCAGTCCCTTCAGGATTTCCAGCGACGTCGCGTAGTCGGGGTCGCCCGCCGTGATGAAGGAAATGAGCGCCTTTCTGTTCGAGCGTGATAAGGCCTCGAAGGCCCTCGCCAATCTTTGCATGAAGTCCCTCGAATTTCCCGGGCCGTAGGCGAAAATACGGTTAGATTTCCATGCCCAGATGCCCCGCCACGGCGAAAATGTCCTTATCGCCGCGTCCGCACATGTTCATAACGAGGAGATGGCTCGCAGGCAAGGCGGGGGCGATTTTTGTCACATGGGCAAGCGCGTGTGCGGGCTCGAGCGCCGGGATGATCCCTTCGAGGCGCGTGCAGAGCTGGAATGCGTCCAGCGCCTCGCGGTCCGTCGCCGAAAGTAGGTCACGCGGCCCGTGTCGCGCAGCCAGGAGTGCTCGGGGCCGATGCCGGGATAGTCGAGACCGGCAGATATCGAATGCCCGTCGAGGATTTGGCCATCATCGTCCTGCAGAAGGTATGTGCGGTTGCCGTGGAGAACGCCGGGCTTGCCGCCGTTCAGCGACGCACAGTGCCCGTTCGGCACGTCGAGCCCTCGCCCCGCCGCCTCGACGCCATGCATCTTAACCGAACTGTCATCGAGGAACGGGTGAAAAAGCCCCATCGCGTTCGAGCCGCCGCCGATTGCAGCCACGAGCGTGTCCGGCAACCTTCCCTCGGCCGCCTTCATCTGCTCGCGCAGTTCCTGGCCGATGATGGCCTGGAAATCGCGCACCATTGCCGGATAGGGGTGAGGCCCGGCAACCGTGCCGATAATGTAGAAGGTGTCCTCGACATTCGAGACCCAGTCGCGAAGCGCCTCGTTCATGGCGTCCTTCAGCGTGCCTGTACCTGAGACGACGGGCCGCACCTCGGCGCCGAGCAGGCGCATGCGAAAAACATTCGGCTTCTGGCGCTCGATGTCCGTCTGGCCCATGAAGATCGCGCAAGGGAGCCCGAATCGCGCGGCGACAGTCGCGACCGCCACGCCATGCTGACCGGCGCCGGTCTCCGCGATGATGCGGGTCTTGCCCATGCGTTTCGCGAGCAGGATTTGCCCGAGGCAGTTGTTGATCTTGTGCGAGCCCGTGTGGTTGAGTTCGTCGCGTTTGAAGTAGACTTTCGCGCCGCCAAAATGGGTCGTGAGCCTTTCGGCGAAATAGAGCGGGCTTGGCCGGCCCGAATAGTGGGCGTGGAGATCGGCCAACTCGGCGTGAAAAGCCGGGTCGTTCTTTGCCGTGTTGTAGGCTGCCTCCAGTTCGAGGATCAGCGGCATCAGCGTTTCTGCCACAAAGCGCCCGCCATAAAGGCCGAAATGCCCCTTTTCGTCGGGACCTGTCCGATAGCTGTTCAATTGCAATGCCGTTTCGGCGGCAGGGGCCATGAGGTGATCCTTATCCCGCGGCGTTTGAGACGGGGCTGGCGGCCCGCTCGAATGACTTTGCGGCTTTTATGAATTGGCGGATGAGCGATGGGTCTTTTACGCCAGGAGAAGTTTCGACGCCAGAGGAGACATCGACCGCCGATGCGCCGCTCGCCGCCAGAGCCGTGAGCACATTCTCCGCGCGAAGTCCGCCCGAAAGCATGAAATCGCGCCGAAGCGCGGCTCCCTGAAGCCAGCGCCAATCGAAAGACAGACCGTTGCCGCCCGGAAGCGCATCGGGCAAAGCGGCGCTCGCCTGCGCGTCGAAAAGCAGGAGATCCGCCTCGTCTTCATAGAGGCGCGCGCCCTCGATATCGCAAGGGGTTCCGACCTTGATGGCCTTGATGATCTTCGTCGAGGTCAACTTCCGAAGTGAGCCGATACGCTCAACATTCTCGTCGCCGTGAAGCTGAAAAAAATCGGGCCGAACCTCGCCGGCGATGACCTTAATTGCGTCGGCCCCCGCGTTCACCGTCAACGCCACCGTCTTGATGCGGCGTTCGGCACGCCGGGCAAGGGCAGCGGCGCGGCTGAGCGTAACATTCCGCGGGCTTCTTTCGAAGAAAACGAAACCGGCGTAATCTGCACCGGCTTCAATCGCGGCTTCCAAAGCCTCTTCGGTCGAGATACCGCAAATTTTTACGAGAATTGTCATGCTTGTGGGATGGCGGAAAACTCCGCCATCGACGCCCTCGAAAAGTCAGCGCGAGAAATAGGAGCGGAGCGGCCGCACCGCGGGTGGCGTGATGGCTTTTGGAGTTGCCTCCTCGAGGCCGCGCTTCAGGTTTTCCGCTTCACGCTTCCAGATCGTGGCTTCCTTATGCGTATCTCGCGCCTTCCTGCGCCAATGGCCTTGCCCAACCCAAGCCGTCATCCATCCAAGGATCACGCCGGCAAACAAGGCGACGAAGAGGAACAAGGAAAGCGGCGCCTCGAACGACAGCGCCATCTTCTCATCGATAAACGGATCGGCGACGAATGTCACAGGATGGCGATTTGCGACCCCGAAGGCAACCAACAGGCAGCCAACGATAAACAGAAGGAGCACATTGAGGAAACGTTTCATGGGTGCCTCGGAAAAAAACCGTCGCCAGGGAAATTAGGATGCCTTTTTCGCAACTTTCGTTGTTTTCGCCGCTTTTTTACGGCCTTTCGGCTTCTCCACCGGAGCTTCTGGCGGGTTCAGCCGGATACGGAGTTCCTTGCCGGTTTTGAAATAGGGCACGAACTTCTCTGGAACCTGTACCTGGTCGCCTGTACGCGGATTTCGCCCAACCCTAGCGGGCCGGTGTTTGATCGAGAATGCGCCAAAGCCACGCAGTTCGACGCGGTCTCCACGCGCGAGCGCGCTCGTGATCTCCTCGAAGATCACATTCACAATCTTTTCGACGTCTCTATGCATTAAATGTGGATTCGTAACCGAAAGCTTCTCAATGAGCTCTGATTTAATCATTGCTTTATCTCGCTTTTCTTCATTGAGGGTGCCAAATCGAGACCAAGCCGTCAAGCGGACGATCCTTCAGGACTTCCAACCCTTCCAGCACGCTGGCATCGATGAGAGCGCCAAGGCCGAGCTTTCCTGCGAGACCCGCTATGGAGGACGAGAAAAAGCCGGACACGGAACTTTCCGGTTTCCAGTCCTTGACCTTCAATCCGGAGGCTACGTTCCGCGTGTCGGTGAACCATTTGATCGCCGTTTGCTCGTCCCCGATCGCATCGATGAGTCCGATCTTGAGGGCTTCCCTGCCAGTGTAGATCCGGCCGGTCTTGATGTCGTCCATCGAGGATGCCGCAGTCTTGCGGCGCTCGGAGACCAGGCCCAGGAACCAGCCCTGCGAATCCTTCACGAGTTCTTCGGTCAACTGCCGCGAGGCCTCATCTGGCGGGGAGAACGGAGAGGGCACAGCCTTCAATGGGCCGCTTCGTACTTCATCCACCTTCACGCCGACCTTGTTGAGCAGTTCCGAAACGTCCGCCCATTGGAAGATCACACCGACCGAACCCGTAATGGTGTTGCCGCGCGCGACAATGTAGTCGGTTCCGATCCCGCAAAGATAGGCCGCCGACGCCGCGACGGTTCCGAAAACAGCCGCAACCGGCTTCGCTTTCGAAAGCTCCCGGAGGTCTTCGTAAAGCGCTTCGCCTCCCGTCGTCGTTCCGCCCGGGCTGTCGACCGCGACGATAACAGCTTTCACATGGCCGTTCTTGGCGAGCTTTGTCAGCAACTCGTGGCGCTGCCTGCTATCGCCAATGAAGCCGCTGATGGTAACGCGCGCGATTTGGTCGCGGCTGATTCCGAAGAGAGATGCAGCGCTGTCGCTTTTCAGGGAGGCAAAAGCGATCGCGGCAACAACCGCAAAAATTGCCAGCACGCGCCAAATTGTAAGGTTGCGCTTGAGGCGGCGGCGATCGATGAGAATGTCAGAGTCGAGGGTCATGCATCCGCCTTTGAAAGATTAGATCAATCCGCCTCTAATCGCAGTCGATTAAAGGCGGAAAAGTTGATCGTTTCTAAAGTGCTAGAGCATCTTATCAGCGCCTAAATGGACACCGGCTGCTCTAATGCTGGCGCGTCCATTCGCGCCAGCCCTGCCACTCACCGTCTCTGCCAAGGCGCTGACGCGCCTCTACTCTTTGTCTTTGGTCTGCGCTTTCAAGGCCGCGCCAAGGATATCACCGAGAGACGCGCCGCTGTCGGTCGAGCCGAATTGAGCAACGGCTTCCTTTTCCTCGGCGATCTCGAGGGCCTTGATCGAAAGCCCGATCTTCCGGCCGCTCTTGTCGACCTGGGAGACGACCGCATCGACCATGTCGCCCGCGGAGAAGCGCTCGGGACGCTGCTCGCTGCGATCGCGCGAAAGGTCGGCGCGCCGGATGAAGGCCGTGACGTCGGTCCCGGAAATCTTCACCTCGATGCCAGCTTCTTTCACTTCCAGGACTTCGCAGGTGACTGTCGAACCCTTCTTGAGGGTTGCGGCAGACTGGAAGGGGTCCGTGGCAAGCTGCTTGATGCCGAGGCTGATGCGTTCTTTCTCGGCGTCGGTCTCAAGCACAACAGCGCGCACCGAGTCGCCCTTGTTGAACTCCTTGATCGCTTCTTCGCCCGAACGCTGCCAATCGAGGTCGGAGAGATGGACCATCCCATCGATGCCGCCATCGAGACCGATGAACAGGCCGAACTCGGTGATATTGCGGACCTGGCCCTCGACGATGGAGCCCTTCGGATGGTTCTCGGCGAAGCCGTTCCACGGATTCTCCTGGGTCTGCTTCAGACCCAGCGAAATGCGGCGCTTGCTCGCATCCACTTCGAGAACCTGAACCTCGACCTCCTGGCTCGTGGAGACGATCTTGCCGGGGTGAACGTTCTTCTTGACCCAGCTCATTTCGGAGACGTGGATCAGACCCTCCACGCCAGGCTCCAGCTCGACGAAAGCGCCGTAGTCCGCAATGTTGGTCACGGTCCCCTTGAACTTGCCGCCGATGGGATATTTCGCCTCGATGCCGGACCATGGGTCGGATCCGAGCTGCTTCATGCCAAGACTGATGCGCTGCGTCTCCGGATTGATGCGGACAATCTGCACCTTCACCGTGTCGCCGACGTTCAGGATCTCGGTCGGATGGTTGACACGCTTCCACGCCATGTCGGTCACGTGAAGCAGGCCATCGATGCCGCCGAGGTCAATGAAGGCGCCGTAGTCGGTGATGTTCTTCACCATGCCATCGACCACCTGGCCCTCTTCGAGCTTGGCGACGATCTCGGAGCGTTGCTCTGCCCGCGTCTCTTCAAGGACGGAGCGGCGGGAAACGACAATATTGCCGCGCCTGCGATCCATCTTGAGGATCTGGAAGGGCTGCGGCACGTTCATGAGCGGCGTCACATCCTTGATGGGCCGGATGTCGACCTGGCTGCCGGGCAGAAAGGCCACGGCTCCGTCGAGATCGACGGTGAAGCCGCCCTTGACGCGATTGAAAATGACGCCTTCGACCTTTTCGCCGGCGTTGAACTTCTGCTCAAGCTTCGCCCAGCTATCCTCGCGGCGAGCCTTTTCGCGGCTGAGAACGGCCTCTCCGGCCGCATTCTCGATCCGCTCGACATAAACCTCGACCTCGTCGCCAACATGGAGGGTCGGCGTATTGTACCGAAGAACCGAATTCTTTGAGAGGGACGCGGCCTTCCGTTTTGAGGCCCACATCAATAACGGCGAGATCTTTTTCGATGGCGACGATCTTGCCCTTGACGACAGCGCCTTCGCTTGGCGCCGATCCACCCATCGATTCGTCGAGAAGAGCAGCAAAGTCGTCGGCGGTCGGATTGTACTCCCTGGCCTTGGGCTCTATTGTTTGCGTTGCGATCATTAAAACTCCGATGCGGCCGAAGCCCACGTCTGCGTTAGTGTTGAACCTGACGGCCCTCTGGGCGCGAAGACCCAGAGCCGTCTTTCATGCGTATTCGGGCTGCCGCTGGATGCGGCTGGCTCCGAGGAACAAGAAGGGCCGATCGATCAGCAGCTGCCCGGAAGGCGAGTTTGCTAGTGATTTATCCGCGGCTCGCAACTTTATCAATAAGATCGAGCGCAGCTGCGAAGGCTTTTTCTATATCTAACTCTGTAGTATCGAGCAAGAGCGCGTCTTCGGCG
Organism: uncultured Alphaproteobacteria bacterium; assembly: GCA_963723755.1. Taxonomy (GTDB): domain Bacteria; phylum Pseudomonadota; class Alphaproteobacteria; order Rhizobiales; family Rhodomicrobiaceae; genus Rhodomicrobium. The sequence goes on from CAVRSS010000076.1 coordinate 53,376, forward strand.
GGCTTCAGAGGCGAAATCGGCGCGCTCGCTGTCTCGGCGGTCGCGGTCTTTGATCTCGCGCAATACAACCTCCTCCGTCGTTTCAACGCCGTAGCTCAAAAGCTCTTTATACCGGCGGCCGGCACGGCTTTCCGCAGAGGCGGTGACGAAGATCTTGGCGTCGGCCTGTGGACAAACGACCGTGCCGATGTCGCGGCCCTCGACGACGGCGCCGCCCGGCCGCGCGGCGAAACTGCGCTGAAACATCAGAAGCGCCGCGCGCACCTGCGGAAATGCCGCCACGACGGACGCCGCTTCGCCCCTCCCCTTCAAGCGAAGACCGGGATCGGATAATGTCGCCGGATCGAGCTTTTTCGCAGCCTCGGCCGCGGCGTCTGCATTGTCGAGCCCGTGCCCGGCGAATTGCACATCACGCGCAACGGCGCGGTACAACGAGCCCGTGTCGAGATGCGGAAGGCCGTAACGCTGGGCGATCCGCCTCGCCAGCGTGCTTTTTCCCGCAGCGGCAGTTCCGTCAATTGCGATGATCATTGGCTTGCAGTCCCGCGCGGATGCCCGGCTGCTTCTTCCGGCTCTTCGATCACTGCACCCGCTTGTTGCATCAAAGGACGGAATTCGGGAAAGCTCGTCGCTATCATGGAAGCATCATCGACAGTTACGGGCCGCTCGGCGGCAAATCCCAGAACCAGGAAAGACATTGCGATCCTGTGGTCCATATGGGTGAGAATGGTAGCGCCGCCACGCACGCTGGACAACCCGGTGACGGCGAGCGTATCGCCGCGGGCTTCCGCTGTCGCTCCGCAGGCGGTCAAGCCATTAACCATTGCAGCGAGCCGGTCGCTTTCCTTGACGCGGAGTTCCGCGAGCCCGTTCATGATCGTCTTGCCTCTCGCAAAAGCCGCGAGCGCGGCAAGGATCGGATATTCGTCGATCATGGCGGGCGCGCGCTCGGCCGGAACCTCGACGCCGGCGAGTTGGCTTGCCTTGGCCCGGACGTCCGCGACGCGTTCTCCATTCAGTTCGCGCTCGTTTTCGAAAGAGATATCGGCGCCCATCTCGCTCAAGGTTTCATAGAAGCCGGTGCGCGTGGGGTTGATGAGGACATTCTTGATAAGGACGTTCGAGCCGGGGCAGAGAATGGCCGCAGCGACGAGAAATGCGGCGGAGCTTGGATCGCCGGGCACGGCGACGGGCCTGCCCTTGAAGCTTTTCCGCCCCTCGACCGATATGCGAACGCCGCCCCCGCTATCCGGCTCCGACGAGACGCTGCCGCCGAAATAGGCAAGCATCTTCTCGGTGTGATCTCTGGTTTTTTCGCTTTCGATCACCGATGTCTCGCCCGATGCGAGCAGTCCCGCCAGCAGCACCGCGGATTTCACCTGCGCCGAAGGGACGGGAAGCCGGTAGGCGATCGGGACGAGGCTCGACGTGCCATGCAGCGTGAGGGGCAACGTGTTGCGGCCTTCCTCTTCGATATTGAGGCCCATTCTTTTCAAGGGATCGAGGACGCGCCCCATCGGCCTTTTGCGCAGGGAGGCGTCTCCCGTGAACACGGCGCGGACAGAGTGCCCCGCGACGACGCCCATCATCAGTCGCGCACCAGTCCCGGAATTGCCGAAGTCGAGATCCGCCGATGGGCTTGTCAGCCCGCCAAGCCCCCTGCCGATCACGATCCAGGCGTCGCCCGCCTTCTCGACATGCGCGCCCAGATTTTGCAAGGCGCGAGCCGTGCAAAGGATGTCTTCGGATTCGAGAAGGCCGGCTATCTCGGTCCGCCCCTCCGCCAGCGCGCCGAAGATCAGGGCCCTATGCGAGATGGATTTGTCTCCCGGCACCGAAAATGTGCCATGAAGGGCACCCGATCTACTTGAGGTGAGCGGCTTTGCTGCGGCTGGTAACTCGGACATCAGTGGGAATGGCCTTCTTTGGGGAAAACGAGCGAGCTTTCGCCCGTGATAGACCTATGTTAAGCGACAGTGTCAACCGGGCCGGGGACCACGCCACACAATTTACGCTTTCCGCTCGCTTTGCCTTTGACAGGGGGAGAGGTTGCTGACTATCCCAATTCGAAAAGCGGCGCCCAGCGTCACGGCCCAACAGTTAAGGAAGCTTCAGATCGATGTCCACAAAAGCTGAACGCGGCACAAAGCGTGTCTGCTTATCATGCGGCGGCAAGTTTTATGATCTCATGCGCGATCCCATCATTTGCCCGCTATGCCAATCCGTATACCAGGATGGCGGGGCGCAGACGCGTCTCGCGGCCGGTGGAAACAATCTTGACGCCGACGACGACGCCGTGCTCGACGCGGGCAGAGGCGCCCTCGAATTCGTTCCGCTTGATGAAGTTGCGGCGCGGGAAGAGGAACTGCCTGATATCGAGGGCGGCGACATTGCCGATGGCGCCGACGACGATGAAACGCTCGACACCGGTGCCGACGAAGAGCCATTTCTCGAAGCCGAGGATGAAGGCGAAGCCGACGTGTCAGGCTTCGGTGTCGGCGGCGGCAAGGATGACGAAAGCTGACGCAGCAACCCGTTTAAGAGTGCGGGTGCATACGCGCATTTTTCTTGCGGCGCAACTCTCAAAGGATTAAGTAGCAGTGCTTATCGGCAGCGCCTGTTTCGGAGCTGCCGCGGGGGGCCATAGCTCAGCTGGGAGAGCGCTTGAATGGCATTCAAGAGGTCGGCGGTTCGATCCCGCCTGGCTCCACCAAATTAACAATTCTTTGTTCAACACCGCGTCTCGGTGAATTTCTTGAAACACCACGCGACCACCATATATGCTGCTTAACACGTCCACGTCGGACACGTCCTCATATCGCCGCCGCAACGGCGAAATAGCTGACAAGACCGGAGTGTGCATATTGGCACGAGGAGGTGCTTACCGTGGAAGAATCTCTGAAAGATTTCGAGCTCGAAGCCTGGGGGGAAGGCGAGCTGGCTTACATCAAGCAACTTAAAGCTAAAGATGTAGCGGAGCTTTTCCCGCAACTCGGCGGCCTGCCCGATGGCATCGACCTCTACGCCGTGGTGTCTGCTGACGGCACGCCGATGGTGCTAACCGATAGCCGTTCGGCTGCGTTGGAGAATGTCGAAGAAAGCGAACTGGAACTCGTTACGCTTCACTAGCTTTTTCTAATTCCACATGCACACCCAAAGCCGCATTCTGTGCGGCTTATTTTTTGGCCCCCAGGACCCAGCAGCGCGGGGAAACCTGTGCCGCCGCTTATCGCGCAGCGCTATCTAAGCCTGTTGACCCTATCCGCAGTGGCTCGCAGGGAAGAAAAGCGGCGTTAAGCCGCATGGGATGCGGCCTTTTCCGTAAGCACGGCATAAATCGCCGCACGGTCGCGGCACGCACGAAGCTTCTCGACGGCGCCTACCTCACGAAGCAGGCGCGAAACCCTGGCAAGCGCCTTGAGATGGTCGGCGCCGGCGGCTTCCGGAGCCAGGAGAAGCATGATGATATCAACCCGTTCTTCGTCGATCGAGTCGAACTCGATGGGCTCGTCGAGCCGCGCGAAGACGCCGACGGTTTGACGCAGGTTGGGAAGTTTGCCGTGTGGAATCGCGATGCCGGATCCGACGCCCGTCGACCCCAGCCGTTCGCGTTGGATGAGCGTGTTGAAGATCTCGAAGCTGTTGAGCCCCGTTAGCTCCGCCGCACGCTCGGCGAGCAATTGAAGTGCCTGCTTTTTATTGGCCGCTTTGAGGGACGGAATGACGCCATAAGGCGTTACGAGGTCGCTAAGATCCATGTCTTGTCCCACGCGTAAACGTCCTCCATGTGCACCCATGCACGTTAAGGTTTAGCATCCGCGACAATACCGCTAGGATCTATCCACCCGATGTTCCCATCAGGACGCCGGTAAACAACGTTTATCCCCCCGTGCGAAGCATTACGAAACACGAGAAAAGTTTGGTCGGCCAGATCCATCTGCATCACTGCGTCGCTTACTGACATGGCACGTACACGCGCTGGCGTTTCAGCTATGACTGCTGGGCCGCCCTCTCCGCTCTCGGCGTCCGCGGATTGCTCCGCATCAATAACATAATCAATACCCGCGCTCTCATAAAGTTGCGCTGGGCCGTCGACGCCTTGCCCATGACTTTTAAGCCTGCGTTTGTAGCGACGCAACCGTTTTTCCAGCCGGTCCGTGGCGGAATCAACGCTTGCGTAGGCGTCTACCCCGCTGCCGGTGGATTGAACGTCCAATCCCGAGGCCAAGTGGATGGCGCAATGGGTGAAAAACCCATCGTGATTTTTCTCGAGGCTGATTTGGCCTGAAAGCGAGCGGCCAGAAAATTTATCGAGAGCCGTATCCACCCGGTTCAACGCGTACGACCGCAAATTCTCACCGAGATCGATATTTTTGCCTGTGACCTTGATTGTCATTTCAGTATTAACGGGTTCTGGAGTTCAAGTTGAACTGTTTCGCACACCATAATATAATATGGGGCGAATATTAGGCGCAACACATAAAAACTATTTCGACTTCTAAGGCGGTGGGGAGAAAAAAACTTTACCGGGCGAGATGGATGCGCCCGCAATATTTCGTCGGCTTAGTTTTTCTCTGGCCGCCTGTTTCCCTCCGATGGCGCTAGCGCGGCGCTAGAACCATGATCATTTGCCGGCCTTCGAGGCGAGGCTCCAATTCCACTTTTGCAATGGTGCCGGTTTCTTCCTTGACTTTCTGCAGAAGCTGCATACCCAGCTCCTGATGGGCCATCTCTCGCCCACGAAAGCGAAGCGTTACTTTGACCTTGTCGCCTTCTTCGAAAAATTTCAGGATCGAGCGCATTTTTACTTCGTAATCATGCGTGTCGATATTCGGTCGGAGCTTGATCTCCTTGACCTCGACGGTCTTCTGCTTTTTGCGCGCCTCGGCGGCCTTCTTCTGAGCCTGGAATTTGTATTTCCCGAAATCCATGATCTTGCAGACCGGGATCTCCCCGTTCACAGCAATCTCTACGAGATCGAGACCAGCCTCCTGAGCCCTGGTGAGGGCGTCGCGCTTATTTGTCGTGCCGTGATTCTCGCCCGTCTCGTCGATGAGCTGAACATCGCGTGCAACAATGGCTTCGTTTATGCGCGGCCCCCCTTTGGTGGGCGCTTGTGTCATTGGACGGCGTATTTGACTTCTCCTATGTTTGTTTACGAATAACGGCCGCTCAGGCTTCCCCCCGAGCGTGACCATGAAATGAGGATAAAAACACGGATAGACAAGTCAAGCGGCATGTTGCAGCAGATAAAAACTGCGGCCGCCTCAGGAGCCTTTCCGGCGCTTACTTTTGCATTGCATTCCTGAAGGTTGATGCAAGCTGGGTGCCTATGAGACGATCATAAACGGACAAAGTTTGCAGCTGCAGGGTCCGCTTCGAAAATTCGGCGCGGGCGCGCTCCATGCAATGTTCTCGCAACGCTTCGAGATCATTACCCGACAAAGTGAGCGCCGTGCAAAGCGATTCGCACAAATCTTGCGGATCTCCCGGTTCGAAAAGCCAAGGATTGCGCCCGGGACGCGGCTCAGGGTCTTTGACGCCACCTTCGGCCATACTCGCCACCCGAGCCAAGAGGGACGGCTCGTACGAGACCGTTTCAGGAAAAGCCCCGATATTGGAAGCGATAACGGGGCAGCCCATAGCCTGTAATTCGATAGACGCACGGCCGAACGCTTCGGGCTCGATCGACGGCAGCACTGTCAGGGAGGCAGCCTTGAAGGCGGCAGGCATATCGTCGCAATGTCCTGCGATGATGACGCGTCCGGCAAGGCGGTGAGATCCGATGAGAGCCTCCAGTTCGGCGCGATAGGGTGACCGGCCTTGATGATCGCCCACGAGAACGAAAACGATGTCGTCGTGCTGAGAACGCGTGCGGAAGATCGCTGCCGCGTCAATAAGGACACGCTGCCCTTTCCAACGCGTCAGGCGAGCAGGAATCAAGACGATTCGCTGAGCCGAGGGCACGCCCCATGCCTCGCGAAGCGCCCTCACACGCTCCGCTCCGACGGCTGCCGGATCGAAGCGCGCTTCATCAAGCCCCCGGTAAATGACGCCAACGCGCCCGGAGGCTTCGGGGTGACGCTCGCGCACGATGCGCGCCGTGTATTCGGAATTACAGATGACCGCGTCGCCGCGCGCCATCACGCTGTTGTAGTAGGATTTGAGGCGGCTGTTCTGGTTATAAATGCCATGGTAGGTCGTTACGAAGCAGCGCTTGGTTCTGCGGGCCGCGACGAACGAACTCCAGGCGGGCGCCCGGCTCCGCGCGTGAACCAGGCTGACGCCGCGCTGGCGAATGAGGCGCGAAAGCCTCAAGGCATTGAACAGCATCAAGCCGGGATTTTTCGTTTTGGAGGGGAAGCGGATCAGTTCGCCCCCCACATCGGCGAGTTCCTTTTCGAGCCTGCCGCCGGAGGACACGATGAGCGCAAGGCCGCCACCAAGCGTTACGGCTTCGGCGACTTCGATTGTTGTCCGCTCGGCGCCTCCGGTGGAAAGCTCCGGGATGACTTGCAGAATGACCGGCCAGGGGTTTCGATTTAACATCAGCGCGCGCCAGAATGTGAGAGTGCGGCCATGGTCGGGGACGGTTTTCGAATGAACGTGACCTCTGTGCTCGGTCTCATGAAAGAAGCATAGGATGAACAGCGAAGAATCGCAATTGCTCCAAGTTCGCTCGCCCGAAGGCGCAACAATCTCAATCGCCTACCGGCTTCGGAAACCCGAACAAAACCGGCCGGCGTTCGTCTGGTTCTGCGGCTACAGGTCCGAGATGAGCGGCCTCAAAGCGGAGGAGCTTTCGCATTGGGCGAGCGCGGCCGGCGCTGGATGCCTCAGGTTCGACTATTCGGGGCACGGGCGTTCGGGCGGGCAATTCGAGGATGGCACGATCAGCGCCTGGCTCGATGAGGCGGCGGCGGTTCACGACGCGGCGCTAAACCAGGGCGCCCCGGCTGTCTTCGTGGGGTCGAGCATGGGCGGCTGGATCGCGCTCCTTCTCGCCCAGCGCTTGGCGGCCGAAGGCCGAGCGATGCCGAAAGGCATAATCCTGATCGCGCCCGCCTGGGACATGACGCGCCTCATTTGGCAGCGTTTACCGCCAGAGGCGCGCGCCGCGATCGAACGCGATGGCGTCTTCTATCGCCCCTCGGTCTATGGCAACGAGCCTTACCCGATCACGAAGGCGATCATTGAGGACGGGGAGAATCATCTCCTTGGCAAGGGGCCGGTGTCGCTCGAAGTCCCGATCAGAATCCTCCATGGCCGCCAGGATCCCGACGTACCATGGCGGCACTCGCTCGACTTGCTGGACGTTATCTCCGGGGCCGACATTCGCCTGACGCTCCTCAAGGATGGCGAGCATCGCCTGTCGCGGCCGCAAGACCTCGCGCTGATTCGGGCGACCCTGGCCGAATTCCTTTAATGGATAGGCTGGGCGGCGCGCCCTTGTTTGAAGAGCCAAACTCCTCTACATGCTCGAAGAAGATTTGCTATTTTACTGATACAAACGGCGATTATGTCAGACCCCTATAAGACGCTCGGCGTGGAAAAGACCGCGTCCGAACAGGACATTCGCAAAGCTTATAAGAAGCTTGCGAAGAAGCATCATCCCGACCTGAATCCCGGCGACAAGGAAGCGGAAAACCGGTTCAAGGACATCTCCGCCTCGTATGCACTCCTGAACGATCCCGAGAAGCGCCGCGCATTCGATGCTGGCGAGATCGACGAGTCGGGCCAGCCCAAGCCCGAGCGCCGGTTCTATCGCGAGTACGCCGATGCCGGAGCGGGCTCCCGCTATGAGCGAGCCGAGGATGTGGGCGATCTTGGCGACCTCTTCGGGGACCTTTTCGGCCAGCGAGCCCGAGGCGGCGAAGGCGCTCGCGCACAGTTCCGCATGCGCGGCGCCGATGTGAACTACACGCTGCCGATCGAGTTTCTCGAAGCCGTCAATGGCGGCAAGAAGCGCGTCGACATGCCGGACGGCAAGACGCTCGACATTTCGATCCCAGCCGGCGTCCGCGACGAACAGGTTATCCGGCTCAAGGGGCAAGGCGGGCCTGGGATCGGCGGCGGCCCTTCCGGCGACGCGCTTATCACCGTCGGCGTGAGGCCGCATCCGGTCTTCATCCGCGACGGCAACGACATCAAATCCGCCGTTCCCATCACATTGAACGAGGCTCTGAACGGAGGCTCCGTTCAGGTCGACACCATCACCGGCCCTGTCAGCCTGAAAATACCGAAGCATTCAAACACCGGGCGCATTCTGCGGCTGCGCGGCAAAGGCGTGCAAGGCCACCCGAAGGGCGACCACCTCGTGGAACTGCAAGTGATGATGCCGCCGCACCCTGATACCGCGCTTGAGACGTTCGTCGCCGATTGGGAGGGCGAGCATCCTTATAATCCGAGGCAGGGAGGCGGACGATGATGCTAACCGAGACAGAAGTCGTCGCGCGTTTCACGCGCCTCAACGCCCAAATCCTCGAACATTGGATTGCGATCGGCTGGCTGAGGCCGCATCGCGGTGACGAGGGGTTTCTTTTCGACGACGCCGATATCGCCCGGACGCACCTCCTCTGCGACCTTTGCTACGATATGGACCTGCGCGACGAGGAGACGGCAATGGTGCTATCACTCATGGACCAGCTTCACAGCACGCGCACGCTGCTTCGGGCCATGACGGTCGCGGTCCATGGTCAGCCGAATGAGATCAGGGAGGCCATCCTGACCACGGTCCGGCTGCATCTCGTTCCCCGCGATCCAAACTCAGATTGAAGCGCGTCATGCCGGAACGCCCCCTGGGGCGTATCCGGGACCGCCACGATTCTCAGCGCGGATGATTGCGAAGACCCCGGATAAGCGCTAGCAGGCAGCGGGAAAACGATGTTGCCCATGGTTCGACAAGCTCACCATGAGGATCAACACATTGAAAACCCTCGACCTCATCCTGAGCTTGTCGAAGGATGAAGCCAACACTCGACCTCATCCTGAGCCTGTCGAAGGATGGAGCCAACACTCGGCCTCATCCTCAGCCTTTCGAAGGCCTCATCCTGCGCCTTTTCGAAGTCCTCATCCTGAGCCCGTCGAAGGCCTCATCCTGAGCCCGTCGAAGGCCTCATCCCGAGCCCGTCGAAGGCCTCATCCCGAGCCTGTCGGAGCCTCATCCTGAGCCTGTCGAAGGATGGAGCCACGTTTTCAGGCTTTTTCAGCATCCTTCCAGGGTGCTTTCCTGGGTGACGATTTTAAAACGGCAGCGGCGACACGCCAATGAGGTGCGAATGCGCCCCAAGCAGCGTCACATAAACGGCCAGCGCCAGGACAGCGCGCAGCGGCTCAAGATGCAGGTCGCGCAAGCGGACACGTCCCTCGACAAAGGCAGCGAAGGGGAACGCCGACGTTTTCGCAGCTCGCTCCGTCCATAGCTTCGACCCCCACTGCTGTCGCTTCCGCCCATCCAGCGCCGCCATGCCAATGACGCCGAAAACCGCAAACAGACCAAACAGCAGCACATGCGCGAGGTCTCCGTTCGGGACCATATGCGCAAGCGCCCAAAGCGTGATCGCCCAAAGCAGCGGATGCCGCGTGACGCCTGCTATGCCGGGACGGCTGGGATCGAAGGATGCGCTTCCCCGCCCCGCGATGGAAAACGGGTTCGGCGCGGCAAGGCCGAACGCGATCAGCACGCACACAAAGGGCATGACAATATTGGGAACCCAGAGCTGCCAGAGTTCGAAATCCCAAAGCTGGATGTGAGGCGCGTTCCTGGCCGCCGCGATCAGCCACGCCAGCACAGCAAGCGAGACGGTAGAATAGAGGACGCCGTAGCCGACGCCCCCGAGATGGCCCTGCAAGCTTCGCCGCACGGCAGGCCGCGCCGGCACCACATGCGAGGCGAAGAACGCGGTTAGCGCGAGCGTCATCTCTCCCCATCCGGCCAGGATTGTCATGGCTTTTCTCCAGTGGCTAGTGGTCCGATTTCGGCATTTGGGTTTGAGGCGCGATCGAGAGCAGGCATGTCATCCTATGAGGGTATACGAGAAGTTAAGATTGGGTTCGTTTGGTAGAACAGCTATAAGTAAAAATATAAGTACTTTTTTTGGATGCAGCGTCGTGACTTATGGCGGTTACCACGCGCTCAAACATCAAATGCGCTTCAGATGTTGCCCATGGTTCGACAAGCTCACCATGAGGATGAACACAAGCTCACCATGAAGAAGAACACATTGAAAACACTCGTCCTCATCCTGAGCCCGTCGAAGGATGCGACCAACACTCGACCTCATCCTGAGCCCGTCAAAGCCTCATCCTGAGCTTGTCGAAGGCCTCATCCTGAGCCCGTCGAAGGATGCGACCAACACTCGACCTCATCCTGAGCCCGTCAAAGCCTCATCCTGAGCTTGTCGAAGGCCTCATCCTGAGCCTGTCGAAGGATGCGACCAACACTCGACCTCATCCTGAGCCCGTCAAAGCCTCATCCTGAGCTTGTCGAAGGCCTCATCCTGAGCCTGTCGAAGGATGCGACCAACACTCGACCTCATCCTGAGCCCGTCAAAGCCTCATCCTGAGCTTGTCGAAGGCCTCATCCTGAGCCTGTCGAAGGCCTCATCCTGAGCTTGTCGAAGGCCTCATCCTGAGCCTGTCGAAGGCCTCATCCTGAGCCTGTCGAAGGCCTCATCCTGAGCCTGTCGAAGGATGAAGCCACGTTTTCAGCCTTTTCAGCATTCTGCTACACTGCGATCGGATAAAGTGGCACCTCCACAAACCGGGAATGCGCAAGGGACAGACCATGGCAACCACCGCCGAAACGCTTCGGGCTTATCGCGGCCCGGCAATCCTGAGCTATGGTTTCCGCCCCTTCTTTCTCGGCGGATCGATCTGGGCGGCGGCCGCGATGGCGCTGTTCATCCCGATGCTGCAGGGACACCTCGCCCTGCCGACGGCGCTCAATCCCATCGATTGGCACCAGCACGAGCTGCTTTACGGATTCGTTCCAGCCATCGTCGCCGGATTTCTTCTAACTGCCGTGCCGAACTGGACAGGCAGACTTCCCGTCGCCGGTGCGCCTCTCGCGGCGCTTTTCGCGCTTTGGCTTTTAGGCCGCGCCGCAGTCGCAACCTCAGCCCTGATCGGGGCCGGTACGGCGGCGGCGGTGGACCTGCTTTTTCTTATTGCGCTTGGCTTGATCGTCGGACGCGAGATCCTGGCGAGCGGGAACAAGAACAATATGAAGGTTCTGGTTCTCGTGTCCCTGCTTGCGATTGGCAATCTGGTCTTCCACGTCGAAACCGCGACAGCGGGCACCGCCGATTTCGGGAAGCGTATCGGGATCGCGGCGGCAATCATGCTCATCTCCCTGATCGGCGGGCGCATCGTTCCGAGCTTCACGCGGAACTGGCTCGCCAAGCAGGGGCCCAAAGCATTGCCAGCACCGTTCGGCCGGTTCGATGTTTTGGCCATCGCGTCATCGGCTATTGCGCTTGCTGCGTGGATATTTGCCCCCGCCAGCCTCGTGACGGCCGCCGCTTGCGGCGTCGCGGGAGTTTTGCATCTCATCCGTCTGGCGCGCTGGAGAGGCTACCGCACCGCTGCCGAGCCTCTGGTTACAATTCTTCACGTCGGCTATCTGTTCGTGCCTTTGGGCTTCCTGCTGATGGCCCTGGCGATCGCATTTCCCGCCATTGTTGCGCCGGTCGCGGCTGTTCATGCCTGGACGGCGGGCGCAATCGGCATCATGACGCTCGCCGTGATGACGCGCGCCAGTCTCGGCCATACCGGGCATGAGCTGAAAGCCGCGCCCGCAACTTTGGCGATTTATTCGTGCGTCATCATCGGAGCGCCGCCCGCATCGCGGCTGCGTTCGGGATCGAGCCCCAGATCATGCTGCACATCGCCGCCGCAGCGCTGGATCCTCGCATTCGGCGCCTTCTCGGCGATGTTCGGTCCGATTTTGCTCAGCCCGCAAAGCCGAAGACTACCGCTTCGCCAAATTTGGACTTCCAGGATTTCACCTCTGATCCGAAAGTCGACGTTTAAGGCCGAGGGCGGAAGAATCGTTATCAGAAATTGTTATATCGAGATGAATGCATTCAAAACTTTCAGCGGACGCCTCCTAAAAGCACTAACATATTATATCTCGATGGCATTAGGAGTGGCAAATGGCAGCGTGGCAAATTCAGGATGCGAAGGCGCGGCTTGGCGAAGTGATCGAGCGTGCGCGCCGCGAGGGGCCGCAGACCATCGCGGGCGAGGGCAGCGAGCGCGCCGTTGTGCTGTCGATCGAGGATTATCGCGCCCTCACCGCAGGGAAGCCTGATTTCAAAACCTGGCTGCTCGGCGGCCCAAGGTGAACGAGTTCGAGATCCCGCGCGATCCGAGCCTTGGCCGCAGCGTCGAGTTTTAGGCGATGGCGGGGTATCTGCTCGACACGAATGTAATTTCCGAAACGCGACGCGTCAAGGCGAACCCCAATGTCTACGGCGTTTATATCATCGGCGCCAGCGAATGAGCTGTTTGTGAGTGCGCTCACGGTTGGCTAATCTGGCCGGGCGTGGCGTTGAAGCGACGCACGGATGAGCTGGCCGGGGACCAAATACGCCGCATGGGTTCAGGCCATCGAAACGCTTTTTGCCAATCAAGTGCTTCCGGTGGATGCGCGGTTGCACTTGTCGGGGCGAGTATGCGCCGCCAAAAGCTTTCCCTTTCATCGACGCCGGCATCGCCGCAACTAAAGATCGTGACGAGAAACACCAAGGATTTCGCCCTCACCGGCGTGCCTATTCTTGACCCTTGGCAATATAGGGAAGCATGCGGACTGTTGCTTCACGCGCGGGCATGTGTATTCTGCCGGCGGCCATATTTCTGCTTTGGTATTCAAGGCCGCCGTCGCACTTGTGCTCGATAGAGTGAGCCGTAACGGCGGCTGTCGACCCACTACAGAGTTCTCTCGACCACCTGGGAGACGGAAGGCGGACCAAACAAGCCCCGGTTCGTTGTCGACTCCAGAAATGTTTGCCCGGTCACCCCTGCCCTTCGTTTGCCCCCACGACGGCCACGGCCGTCATGTTGACGAGCCCGCGAACCGAAGCCGACGGCGTCAGCACATGCACCGGCAAAGCCGCGCCGAGCAGGATCGGCCCGATCGAGATCGCCGAGTTCAGCGTCTTGATCGTGTTGAAGCTGATATTGGCGGCGTCGAGCGTCGGCATGATCAGCACATTGGCGTCGCCGGTCAGCTTCGAGTTCGGGAAAAGCTCGCCACGGATGGTCGCCGACAAGGCCGCGTCCCCCTGCATTTCGCCTTCCGCCTCCACGTCCGGGACGAGCCCCCAGAATAGGGCGAGCGCCTCGCGCATCTTCCGCGCGGTCGCCGTGTCCGCGCTGCCAAAATTCGAATGCGACAGGAAAGCAACTTTCGGCGTAAGACCGAAACGTCTCACCTGGCGCGCCGCAAGCACCGCGATTTCGGCGATCTCGGCGGCCGTGGGGTCGAAATTCACCTGCGTGTCGGCGATGAAGTGCGTCCCCGAGTTCGAGCAGGATGGCGCTGAGCGCACCAAAGGTACACACGCCCTCGCGCCGCCCGATGATGTCGCCGACGTACTTCAGATGCCGGTCGAAGCGGCCCGCCGACCCGCAGATCATGGCGTCCCCCTCGCCGCGCTTGAGCAGCATGGCGGCGATGACCGTGTTTTGCCGCCTGACCGCAATTCTCGCATCGGAGCGGAGCACGCCCTTGCGCTCGGTCAGCCTGAAATAATGGTCGGCCAGCTCCTCCACGCGCGGGTCGTGAAGAGGATCGAACACCTCGATGTCCCGCCCCGGCAGCATCGGCAATCCGAGGTTTTGAAGCCGCTCTTCGATGAAGCGCCGGTTGCCGACGAGGATGGGCTTCGCGATGCCTTCAGACAGCACCTGATAGGCAGCCTGCAAAACCTTCACGCGCTCGCCTTCCGCGAAGATGACCCGCTTCGGCGCACTCTTGGCGGCATCGAAGATAGGCTTCATCACGAGGCCGGTGCGGTACACGAAATCCGACAGCCGTTCGAAGTAGGCGTCGAAATCCTGAATTGGCCGCGTCGCGACGCCTAAGTCCATCGCCGCCTTGGCGACCGCAGGGGCAAGCTTTGAGATGAGTCGCGGATCGAAGGGTTTCGGGATGATGTAATCCGGGCCGAAGACAAAGCTTTCCGCGCCATAGGCCGTCAGCACGATGTCGGACGCTTCGGCCTGCGCCAACTCCGCGATCGCCATCACGCAAGCCTTTTTCATCTCCTCGTTGATCGTCGTCGCGCCTGCATCCAGCGCGCCCCGGAACAGAAACGGGAAGCACAAGACGTTGTTGACCTGGTTCGGGTAATCCGAACGGCCCGTGGCGATGATCGCGTCAGACCGTACCGCCTTCACATCGTCAGGCATGATCTCGGGCGTCGGGTTGGCCAGCGCCATGATGATCGGGCGATCCGCCATGGTCTGCACCATTTCGGACGTAACAACCCGAGGCGCCGAAAGACCAAGGAAAATGTCCGCTCCCGCCATCGTCTCGGCGAGCTTGCGAAACAGCGTCGGCCGGGCATAGCGCGCGAGGTAGGGGTTCATCTCCTCGGTGCGGCCCTCGTAAACCACGCCCACGCGGTCGCTGACGAAGATGTTCGCGCGCTGCATCCCGAGGCTCACCAGGAGATTGAGGCAGGCGAGCGCCGCAGCCCCTCCCCCGCAGCAGGCAAGCCTGACATCGCCGATGTCTTTCCCGACAACCTTAAGCCCGTTCAGGATGGCGGCCGCGACGACAATCGCCGTGCCGTGCTGATCGTCGTGCATGACGGGGATTTTCATGCGCTCCCGAAGCTTATGCTCGATCTCGAAGCACTCGGGGGCCTTGATGTCCTCAAGGTTGATCGCGCCGAAGGTCGGTTCGAGGGCAGCAACGGCATCGACAAACCGATCCGGGTCGGTGGCGGCCACCTCGATGTCGAAAACGTCGATCCCCGCGAATTTCTTGAAGAGAACCGCCTTGCCTTCCATCACCGGCTTCGAGGCGAGCGGCCCGATATTGCCCAGGCCCAGGACCGCGGTCCCGTTCGTGACGACGCCGACAAGGTTCGCGCGCGCCGTCAGCCGCGCCGCCGCCGCGTTGTCGGCTACGATGGCCTCGCAAGCAAAGGCGACGCCGGGCGAATAGGCGAGCGAAAGGTCGCGCTGCGTCGCAAGCGGCTTCGTCGGGGTTATGGCGAGCTTACCGGGAGGATCGGCCTCGTGATACTCGATGGCGCTTTGTTTGAATTCGTTCGCCATGGCGCGCTCTCCTTCGGCTTTCCCGACAAAAGATGAAGGCCGGTCTGTCTGTGCCTGTCAATCTGACGTTTAGTTGAAACACGAGGATTTGGAACAGAAAACAGAGCCAAATACTTTCCCGAGGCGAATAGAATTAGGCACTTACCCATGACTTCAGCGTCATCACAAGCGGGCCGCAATAATGGCGATTTCGAAGCGGTTATCTCACCTAAATGGATAAATTCGAGCTTTTGCCTCGAATTAAAGAACAATTTTCGTAAAAATCCTTCGCGAACTCTTGCGACCATCTGTCCAGCTCGTGTCATATTTGCATCACAGTTTTAATCTGGGAATGTAGGTTGTGCGGTAACTTTTCGTTAACAAAGAGACAGTTCCCTGCTCGGCCAGATTTACATACACGACGCGTAGTTACAGGAGTGAAGATGCAGTTTCGTATAGTCTGCGTAATACTGGGAGCGCTCGCCTTTTGCCTCGCGCTCTTCGCGGACGCCAGAGCGGCAACCCTTATCGAAAAATCCCCAACCTCGACCGCCGCTGTGAGAGAAAGTCTCCTGGCAGCAGAATTCGCCGCAAAAGGCCTGAAACTTGGGTCGCCTGTTTTCCTGCGCGTTTACAAGCAAAGCTCGACAATGGAACTGTGGGTTGCGCAGGGCGCGCGTTACGCCCTGTTCAAGACCTTCAAGATTTGCCGCTGGTCAGGCGGCTTGGGGCCGAAAATGTTCGAAGGCGACAGGCAATCGCCGGAAGGGCTGTATCACATCACCGCCGAAGACCTCATCGTCAATCCGCGCTGGCATCGGGCGATGAATATCAATTACCCGAACAGGTTCGATGTCATCAACGGCAGGGGCGGCTCGGGCATCCTCATTCACGGCAAATGCGGCTCGGTCGGATGCTTCGCCATTCAGGACAACAACGTCGAGGAAGTTTACGACGCGGTGCGGGCAGCGCTTCATAACGGCCAGGTCAGCATTCCCGTCCTGGCGCTTCCTTTCAGCTTCGCCAAATATGCACCGGCTGTCGAAGACACACTGAGATTGAACGAGTTCTGGTCCGATCTTCGCCGCGCGGACATTCTCTTCAACCGCGACCACGTCCCTCCGATGGCATGGGTTTGCGATGGCCGTTATTATTTCGGCGACCGGCGCGGAGACAGCCATCGTCACGCCGTTCACCTGCCCGGCTGCAAGCCCCTCGACAAGCCCATCACGCCCGAAGAGGCGGCAAGCCTTTCGGAAGAGAGCCAATCCATCTTTGCCGCCGCCACGGCGCGGAACAAGTGGCTGGTGTCCGGCGGGGGCGACACCGGCAAGTCCGTGATATCGGCGATCAATAATGCGCAGGGTGAAAACCCGAGACAGGCTGTGCAGAATTTCGCCAACGCCTGCAATCCGAAGAAGCTTGACTGCCGCCTGCTGCGTGAGGCGTTAAAAAGCCCGGCCATGTGCCCGACCAAATACGCGCGCTGCCGCACGGCCCAAGCCACCTACACGAAAAGCGTGGAATGCCCGCTTAAATATCCGCGCTGCCGCTTCTTCGTGGGCAAGGAGCCACGCATGGCAAGCAAGTCCAACAAGGCGAAGCAGCGATAAGCAGCTTCTCAACGGGACATCTCATCGTCATGGCCGGGCAAGCGAAGCGCTTCGCGCTCGTCATCCCGGCCAAGCGCAGCGCGAGCCGGGATCGCAAAAAGGGTGGCACTCCAATTCGTTGCGATCCCGGATAAGGCTTCGCCTTTCCGGGATGACGAGAGCGAGCGGCTTCCGGGATGGTATCCGTTGCCCAGATCGGCGGCGTTTGCTCGGCGGTTCGGAGAGGCTCAAGAGAGATCGATCGCGAAGCGCTTCAAGTCCTTCAACGCAACGATCTCCAAAGCGCGTTCATGCGTCGCGGCAAGCACAACCCGAGGCGCCATTCCCGCTTCGAAAGCTTGCTGCCACCGCGCCGCGCATAAACACCACCGGTCCCCTGCCTTAAGGCCCGGAAACGCAAATTCCGGGACGGGGGTCGAAAGATCGTTCCCCGCCGCTTTCGAGAAGGCCAGGAATTCGGCGGTCATGACGACGCAGACGGTGTGGGAGCCGAAGTCTTGCGGACCGGTGCTGCAGCAGCCGTCACGAAAAAATCCGGTAAGGGGGTTCTCGGAGCACGCCACCAAAGGCTCCCCGAAAACGTTCTTCTGAGGCTGTTGCTCCTCTCCAAGCATATCCAACAAGACATTCGCTCCAGATTTTGCTCAAAAGGCGTGGACATTTACTTGCTCGGCGCGAGCCTCACCAGAACGTCGATCCGGGTGATCTCCGTGCCCTCCGGTGGCTTCGGCAGATTTTCCACCTTGATATTGGCGGGCTCGATATCGACAAGCGTTCCTTCCTGCTCGAAGAAGAAATGAAAGTGATTGGATATCTTGGTATCGAAGTAGGTTTTCGACCCTTC
>CAVRSS010000077.1:0-26872 GCA_963723755.1 uncultured Alphaproteobacteria bacterium
TGCCTTCTTTTGTCGCCAGAGAGCTGCCGTTCGAAAGATTGAACCTCAGGGTATAATTGCAGGTATAGGGACGCCGACTTTACTCGCCCGACCTCCGTCAACGAAGGATCAACGGACACCGCTTATCGCTGGGTCACAAGCTGCCACTCCCTTGTTCCCCTATGTTTTCGTCCGGAAACCAGCGGCGACGTCCTGGCCGACAGTTCCGATGTCGAATTAGCCAGTGAGACGGATGATGAGTCCTTCATTGGACGAGATCGTCAGTGCTCCCTCAACTTGC
Source organism: uncultured Alphaproteobacteria bacterium (assembly GCA_963723755.1). Lineage (GTDB taxonomy): Bacteria > Pseudomonadota > Alphaproteobacteria > Rhizobiales > Rhodomicrobiaceae > Rhodomicrobium. The sequence goes on from CAVRSS010000077.1 coordinate 281, forward strand.
CGCCCGACACCAATGCCGTTAGTCGCCAAAAGAATCGTCCCGGGCGGTGTAGTTAGCGCTCCGCCACGTCCCGAAAAGTAGAGAATCACGAGCAGGCGTTCCGTCTCAGTGCGCCTTTCGTAGGCCAGCAGCGTCTCCGTGACTGCAAAAGGAACATAACTGCCTTGCCACAGCGCCGGCTCCCGCCGCCGCAGGTCGATCAGCGCCCGGTAAAAATTGAGTATTGACCTCGGCTTTTTAGCTTGCCGCTCGACGTGGATATCGCGCCAGTTGTCGCCGAGCGGCAGCCAGGGCTCCACGGTGCTAAAACCCGCATAGGCTGTATCTGACCACAGCATAGGCGTTCGGACTGGATCTCGGCCTAAACCCAGACCCGGAACATTAACTTCCCAGGGATCTCGAACGCGGTGGGGTGGTATTGCGACATCCTCCATGCCAAGCTCGTCGCCTTGATAGAGAGTGGGAGTCCCCCGTAGGGTCAGGAGGAGCATGGCCGCCACGCGCGCCTGATAGGCACCGAGACGGCTGGCCAACCGGGACCTGTCGTGATTACTCAGGACCCAATTGGGCCACGCGGCTGCCGGCAGCTTGGCTTCATAGGCTGCAATCAAGCCAGCGACTGCTGTCGGCGTCCACGGCGTTGTCATGAGGTGAAAATTGAATGGCAGGTGAAAGCCAGCCCCGGCTTCGCCATAGTACAAAACGAGGCGATCGATCGGTAGATAGGCTTCACCGATCAAGACCCGCTCGCCGCCGTAGCCATCAAGCACATGCCGCATCCGGGCGACTGGGTCATGAACCTCAGGAAGATCGACCGTATGGATCGGGATAAGCTCCTCCGCAGGATCCATGCCGGCATGCCAGAACGGATTTATGGGATTGTCGGTCAGACCTTCATCCTCCATGAGATGGTGGATGGCATCGACCCTGAAGCCGTCAACCCCCTCATCGAGCCAATAGCGCAGCACGTCCAGCATTGCGCCGACGACTTCGGGATTGCGCCAGTTGAGGTCCGGCTGACACGCTAGGAAGGCGTGATAGTAATATTGGCCAGTCGCTTCGTCCCATGCCCAGGCCGGCCCGCCGAAGACTGACCGCCAGTTGTTCGGGGGTGCACCGTCGGGGGCCGGATCTCGCCAGATAAACCAGTCGCGGCGGGGATTGCTTCGGCTCGAACGGCTCTCCTTGAACCACGGATGCTGATCGGAAGTGTGATTGGGAATGTAATCGAGGATGAGCTTCAGCCCGGTTGCATGGACCGCGTGCACCAGCTTGCGGAAGGTCTCCATATTCCCAAACAGCGGATCGATCGACGTATGGTCGGACACGTCATAGCCGAAGTCCGCCATCGGCGAACAATATATGGGCGAGAGCCAGATGGCGTCGACCCCGAGGTCGGCGACATAATCCAGCCGCTGGATGACACCTTGGATGTCGCCGACCCCATCGCCATCGGTGTCTTGAAACGACCGGGGGTATATCTGATAGACCACCCCGTGTTTCCACCAGACGAAATTTGCCGAGCCGTGTGCGAGTTTTTTATTCGGCTGATCGTCCAATCTCATATCTCAGCTGTCAGAACGTCGTTGCACGTTCTCAAACCCACCGCGCCCGCTTGGGTTCGGAACCAAATTCTCCGTTGGCAGGGCTCTTCTTACCGGAACAATCGGGGAACTCCTGAATTATATCGGCTCTACAATTTTCGGCCCATCCCGACGCGATCTGCAATCGACATAAGGGGCTCATGTCCGACCCGATCAATCCGTCACCCGTCTTCGGTTCCGGCGTACGCGAACTTCCTGCTTACGTGTCGAACGGTTTGCTTGGATTGCGTATTCGTGACATGCCCCTTTCACCGGGCATGGCGCTTATCAGCGGCTTTACGGGCGAACACTCCAAGCGCCACATCGAAGCAGCAGCAATTGCGCCTTATCCGGTCGCGGCTGACCTTGCGCTGGATGGAGTTTGGCTGTCTGACGTCCCCCACCAGGTCAGCGACCTTCAACAGGCCTACGACTTTTCCGCCGGCGAGCTAACGACCCGCTTTACCTTCGAAGCGGCGGGCCGCGCGGCGCATGTTGACGTTGTGATCTTTTGCAGCCGTCATGATCCCACCCTCGTCTGCCAGGAAATCTCCGTCACCGTCGATAAGGCGTGTGCGCTAGGCCTGCGGGCGATTGTGGATGCCGCGGGAGTTGATGGCCGGCCGCTCAAACATTCGCGCACCACGCCCGGCGAGGACAAGCCCGCTACCGATGGAACACTGCTGTGGGAGTCGGCCGGCGCCTTCTCGAAATGCGGCGTTGCGATCGTCACCGAGCTTTTAGGCGCCGGCGAACAAGAGGCGGTGCGGCCGCCGCTGCAGAATCATCGCCTGGTAACCGAATACGGATTTCGCGCCCGAGCTGCACGGGCGGTGCGACTGCGGCAGATCGCCAGCGTCATCCCGGACGTGATGCATCAGATGCCCGACCAACATGCGGCAAGACTGGCCGCCAAGGCCCGCAAAGATGGGTTCGATAAAGTGCGGAAACAGAACCGCGCAGTCTGGGACGAGCTGTGGAAGGGCAGGATCCGGCTCGAAGGCGCTGGCGAGCGCTGGCAGAGTCTGGCCGATGCCGCATTCTTCTACCTCAATAGTTCGGTTCATCCCGCTTCGCCGGCCTCGACCTCAATCTTCGGTTTGGCCACATGGCGCGACTATCACTACTATTATGGCCATGTGATGTGGGACATCGAAGCCTTTGCAGTCCCTGCTTTGTGCATGCTGCAGCCGGATGCAGCTGCGGCTCTCCTCGGCTATCGTTCGGCCAATCTGGAGGGTGCCAACCTCAATGCTCGCCTGTGGGGCCGCGGTGGCCTGCAATTTCCCTGGGAGAGTGCGCCGCGGAGCGGCCAGGAGGCGGCCCCGCTACCCGGCACCGCGGCCTGGCACGAAGATCATGTATCCCTGGACGTGGCGCACGCCTTTGCCCTCTACGCGGACGTCACCGGTGACGCGGAATTTCTTCGCACGAAAGCATGGCCGGTACTGTCCGGCGTGTCCGAATGGATCACCGCACGAGTGTCCCGAACGCGTGACGGCTACGCCATTACAGAATCCATGGGCATAGCCGAGCGCGAGGAGCCCGTGGACAACGCCGCCTTCACAAATATGGGTGCGGTGGTGGTGCTGCGTGAGGCGGTCAGCATCGCCAAACGCCTGGGCTTTTCCGCCGACCCCCTATGGACCGAAATCGCGGACCGCATGGCGATCCCCCGACGCGGCAGGGCCATTATCTCGCATGATGGCTATCGCGCGGACGAGGAGAAGGGCGCCACTCCCGATCCGCTGATGGGGATCTTCCCGTTTGGATTTCAACTTGAACCGGCAGACGAGCAAGAGACTTTGACGCTCTATCTCGGCATGGCGCAGAAATATATCGGCAGCCCGATGCTCTCGGCTTTATACGGCGCCTGGGCTGCGCGGGCCGGCGAGCGCCAGCTGGCGCTAAAACTGCTCGACGATGGCTATGGGCAGTTCTGTGTTGGTCGCTTCCTTCAGACTCTCGAGTACCGCGCCGACCGTTTCCCGGAGCAACCGCAAGCGGGTCCATTTTTCGCCAATATCGGTGGATTTCTCACGGGACTGCTCTTCGGTTTCACGGGACTTCGACCCGGCCCTGGGGCGCCGGTGAGTTGGGCGGAACGATCCGTCGTGTTACCGGCAGGATGGACTTCGATTGAGGTCGACCGGCTTTGGGTTCAAGGTAAGGCGATGCGGCTCGTCGCTCGTCAAGGCGCCGAACGGGCTGAACTTACTCCGATAGTTGCTTAGACGCGCTGCTCCCCGCGCATTATTCCCGTTGCTGTAGACAGTGACCGGGCCAAGAGTTGACGGCGCCAATGGGCTTTTGGTCGAACAGTGTGAACCGGTATGCATGCCGGATGCTTTTACTGGTATGCCTACTGCTGAACGCACTGAATACCTTCTCGACTCGCTTATCGAGGGTGAAAGCCTGGATGGGATCCTTGAGGCTCTCGCCGGTATCGCCGAAAAAAAGGCTAGAAGCCACAGTAACAAGGTCCGAGTAAACCAATGGAGCCGCGCCTCGCGTCGTCTCAAAGAGCTTCGCACATGGTGCGCGGAGCTTGGCCCCGGTTCGGAATGCCGATGACACGGTGAAGCTGTTAGCGGCTCAATGGGGAGCCGTGTTGTCCTCGATCCGCAGCGTTAGCCCCGGCCAAAGCAGCGCAGCGCTCTCTCGCGGAGTCCATGGCGCGCTTCCTGTGGGCATTGATCTCGCGCTCATCATAGTGGACGGACCGGTCGATCCGCCGCGTACACGGCAAGTTATGCGCCACAAGCCTGATAGCTTCTTTCGCGGACCTTGAGGCGAGACGCTGATGCGCATACATCGCCGCAGTCAAGAATGCGGACTGAATTGCTTAACTTCCAGAGACACAGGCATCTGCGAATGACGGGCAAAACGGGCAGCACAGCAGTGCCGTGCCGCCTTAACTAGATCTTCGTTGATGGTGCCGCTCACATTCTCGCGCTCATTACTCATTGTTTTCTTCGGATTTTCACGATTTTTTTTAGGCTTTCCTGATTAGAGGCCCTCATGCAAAGCAATCGCTACCGCCTCCGGCGCGATCCGCTTGTAATGCTGATGCTGGCGTCATCAACGCAAGGCAAAGGCGCAGCGCTTTGACTACGGGGAAAAACATGCTGGAAAGCCCAGGTTTGCAAGAACTGAACCCAAGCTCCTGCCGGCAGTTCCCCGCGTAATTGTATCTTTCCTTGGCAAGGCAGGAACCTGCCCAATTCGCCGACGTTGGCTTGTGTGCAGCCTGAAAAAGCCGTTCCCGTTACTGAGCGCGCGAGCCAGCTTTCGCCCCCATGCCGCCGATCCTGCCTGTGAAGCGGGAATGGCGCATCCCGGAGCTTGAGGCCGCGGATGAGCCGAGTTCGAGCGAGGCTTCGTAAATGATTACGCACGGTCAACACCCCGAGCCAACTGTGCTTCGGTATTGCGTGGCGTGTGCCTTCCCTCCACTAAAGAGTGGATGACGCTTCCCGCTCAAGTGTAAATTCCGAGGTGGGAAGGACGCATCTGAAGCAAGCATAACCTGTCTATCTTTCAGTCTGTATAGTACAGCTTGTTAGGCGGTAGTTTAGGCAATCTTGACTGATGCAGATTTTACGCTGTCTATTGGGAACCGCTTCTTTTATCGAACATTGTATCCTGTAAACATCGCAGGAAATCCAATGTTCATACACAAAGCAGAGCCTCTGCATACGGTCGAAGTCAAAAATCCAGATCCCGCATTTGCCCAACATCTTTTGGAACAGTTCGGAGGAGGAACAGGAGAACTGACGGCCTGTCTTCAGTATTTTGTGCAATCTTTCCATACTTCAGATCCGGCATTGCGGGACATGCTTCTGGACATCGCAACGGAGGAGATGGGCCATCTGGAAATGGTCGGGATGCTTGTCGAGCAGCACACCAAGCGGGCGAAACCAGAACAGCAAGACGCCGCCTATCGAAGCACGCTGTTTTCACTGCGGGGCCAGGGTCCTCACTTCCTTGACTCGAGAGGAGTGTATTGGGATGCGCGTTATATCAACGAAGGGGGGAACCCGGTTCGAGATCTTCGCGCCAATATCGGTGCGGAAGCCGGAGCCCTTCAGACTTACGAGGCTCTCTTGGCTCTATCCCCGGATGACGGCACAACGGCAGCGCTTCGGCATTTAGCCACACGCGAGGTAGCCCATACTCACATGTTCATGACGGCGCTGGAATCGATGAAAAAGCTCTCCGATCCGCTCTTCGGAGACCTCAAGCCGGACGACACCGTGGATGTATACTACAATCTCTCAAGCAACATTGATGGCTCTGACGAGCGCGGACCTTGGAACTCGGAGCCAGCCTTCAAATACGTGGCGGATCCGTTGAAGCAACGCGCGGTCGGCCGCGGATGAAAATGGGTCTTGATATGAATGAGACCGGCATATCTCGCCGGAGTCTGATCCAGGTTTCTGCCGCGGTCTGGGTCATTGCTCTGGCGCCACCCGCGCTTCGGGCTTGCTCTGAGACAGCTATACCAGACGGATATGCCGCCTGGCTTCGCCGCCGGGAGAACGGGTGGGAGATTGTTTGCGCCTCCCGCTCTCAGAATACGGGCTTCACGCCCTTTTCAGTGACGTCGACACCGGTGCTTTCTCCCAAGGATCACCTTTCTCCGCCAGTCAACCTAGCGAAAGAAACTGTCTTGAAAGACTTTGCAGGAAGGACAGGGCTGACGCCGCCAAAGGTCTTCCTCGATAGCGGTTTGGTCAGCGGCGGGGGTGTTCGCGTTCCGATATGGGTCTGGGCAGATTTCGCCTGAGCCTGCATCAGCGCTCGGAGGGGCACTCGATTAACCGATCAAGCTCGGCGCCGAGAAGAGCGCTGAAACCCGTGAGCCAGAACCAGAAAAGCAGGATCACGACCGCGCCCAGCGAGCCATAGACGCGGTCGTAAGACCCAAAAGCTGAGACGTACCAGGAAAATCCGAAAGACGCGATAAGCCAGATCACGGTGGCGGTGATGGACCCCCACGTGACCCAGCGCCAGCGTGCGCTCTTGCGGTTTGGCCCGAAGCGGTAGGTCAAGGCGAGCGCGGCGACAGCCAGAGCCGCAAGCAGCGGCCAACGAAGATAGCGAACGAGGTTCTCGACGAGCGGTGGGAATCCAATGAAACTGAACAAGGCCGGAAGCACTACAAGCACCGCGATCGCGAGGAGGAAAACGCCAATAGCCACGAATGTAAACAGGATGGCGATGGCATTCGTCTTGATGAAGCCGCGGGTTTCCTCGAGTTTATAAATGGCATTGAGTGCCTGCATCATCGATGAGGCGGCCAAGCGCGCCGTATAAAGCGCCAACAGAATGCTGATGATGCCTGCCACCGAGAAGCCTGTGCTATTCCTTGAAGCCAGGGCAACAAGCTGCTGTTCGATGAGCTTATAGGCCTCGCCCGGGACGACATCGCGAAGTTGGTTGGCCTGCTGTTGAATGGAGTGGGGGTCAGCCAGCAGCGAGAAAAGCCATGTTGCTGCGCCAAGCCCCGGAAAGAGAGCGAAAAGCGCATAGAAAGCCACCCCGGCTGCCAGCAGGCCCAACTGATCGGCGCCAATAGCCCTGTAAACGCGGATAAGCAGCGATTTCCACTGCGCCCAAGTGAATGAGAACGGCGACGCCGCCCGATCTCGCGCCTCCACCAGATCGCCCGATGAGCCGGACGTGGTGGTCTGGCCATCTGCTAGCACGCGCGAAACGAGAGGAAGGGTGGCGGCAACCGCCAGAGTGACGGCCAAGATTTCGATAGCGGATCGTCTCATGCAGCCCGTTCAGCGGTTCGTCTTGCGTTGGTCTGCCTTCAATCGTGGAAAGGATGAACGTCCGGCAAAGTTCCAAATGAGTGAGGCATAGCGAGCCAAGTCCCCACATCACTCCCACAGCCGGCAGATGCTTACTCAGGCCGTAGCTACGCTCCTGTATTTCTTCGCCGCGGGCGCCGCTCCAGGCAACTGCCGGAGGGCGTGAACTCCCTGAATAAGAATATCTGAACGAGGCGCAAGCGCCTCAAGGACCCTGTCTCTCACTCTGGGACGAGACACCCTGAGTGGTTCCAACGACCTTATTTCGCAGGTGAACAAAGACTCCAGTGGAGGAGTGAAAAAAAACAATTCAGGGACCTGACAGCGATGGCTGCATATCAGTCAACGAGCTGCTTGAGCAACTAACCAGCATTCTAACAGCTTCCGCAGCATGCGGTAGCTTTTGTGTTGTTAATTAAGAATGGATCCACTTTGTCGTAGAAAGGCGCGGCTTTTATAAAGTATAGATCAACACACCAAGCTTGGAACCCTTCCCTGCGATATCGTTTTGATAAGGTAGGAGCAAGAAGAGACAGTCTGCTCCAAGATAACGCTGAGCTGTGATAGTTTCCTGATGCGGGATCATGCATAGCGAGGTAGGTGGAGTATTTGGAACTGACGAGGGTGAAGCTATGTTCTTCGTGGAAGCAGGAGATGCCAGAAATCGGTGGGTGATGTTTTTAACGTTTCTCGCGGTCGAATTTTTTGTTATCAGAGCACATTTTCCAATGCATTTCTAATCTGCTGAAGAGTTGTACCTCAGTTTGATGGCTAAGCGCTAAGCGTGCCGGATGCGCAGCCGAATAAGTCGATAATTGCAATATTACCCAAGCGAGAAAAGATCTACCGCGGCAATTATCTGTTGCTGGAACGCTTCGCACTCTCCACGAACACGTGCCAAATCAACGAGCGTTGCCGCAGCCCTGGTGCAGATCGATCCGGGGGGCGTGCGCGAAATTTACTGGCACGAAAACGAGTGGCAGTACTACATTTGGGGGAAAGCGCGAGTGACCGTGTTCGCCTCGAAGAACGCTGCGCGCACGTTCGACTTCCAGTGGGTTATGTCGGCTACGTGTCGCAATCTATGAGCCACTATGTGTGGAATACGGGGAACGAGCTCCTTGCGCTACCTTGAGCTCTTCAAGGCTAACACATTCGTCGATGTCTCCCTGAACTCCGCCTGAACTCGTGCAATCCCATCGCAATCTTTTGAACATACGCTTGGTGCGGTCGACAAGGTTAAAGAAGCTCGTCGTGTAAGAGGAACGCGCACGCAACCCGCGAAGCTTGCGGCATCAAGCCATGATCTCAAACTGGATAGGCTTGAACCTGTAGTTGTTTGATTGCGGAGCAGAGCAGGCCGTAAGACCGACAACGAGATCAAGCTCTGCTCGGAACACGATGGAATCGTTTGCTTTGCTGAGCGGCGGCTTCACTGCGATTCGCCGGTAGCCCCGTCCAGCTCAACGTTCATAAAAATGTTAAAGCAGGCGGGGATCCGGTCCGCTCCAATACCGTAGGGTTCAAGCGCTTTGGCCAGATTGCCAAAACATCCGTGGTGCGGATCGCGGTCTCCATAAATAATGCGGAATGTGTCTGCGCTGCACGGCGTCAGCAGGAAATCATGCCTGCCCACGGTGTCATCGAGGATCGTCAGCATAGGCCGGCTGCGGTTCGAGTAGATGGTGTCACCCGTGCTGAGATAGATCTTTTCAAGATAATCGAAGGTGCGCCCGGAGGACATGATTTCCGCTGTATCGCCCTCGAAAGCCGCCAGTAGGTCAGCGACCTGCTCGCCTTCGGGATCGATCACCTTCAGGCGCTGGCCTTTGGCGAGCTTGAACGCGTGTCCCGATCTTGGCGGGATCTCCTCGATCATGGCTGCCGCCGTTTGTGTCTTGGCCGGAAGGGACAGCGCCAGTTATCTGCCACGGCGCGCCCGCTATATTGCCGCGCTTCAAATCCCTCCCCAAAGTTGCGCAAGAGGGGGTTTATCGACCCGCACAATGCAGCATCTCTTTTCCTTATAACGTCGCGCATGCGGTCATAACGGCCCTGCCGCCGTAAGGTTTCAAACTGCTCATGCAGGTTGAAAACAAGAGCCGGGCGCCAATAGCGCCTTGAACGGCGGCTCGCATTCGGGTGCAAGCCAATGACGAAGAAGGCCTTTCCTCTCAGGCTGAAGCTAAAGTCGGGCGATGCCGGGTCGGACGAGACGCGGCCGTCCCAATCGCAGGTCCTGGCGTCGAGGTCGTGCAAGGCTTGCAGCCGCTCCCACATCGCTTGCTCGAACTCAAGTTCGCTCATGCCAAGTGGCCCTTCAAAGGCCGCCACAAAGCTGCGCAACCCCCCGCCATCATGACTAGTTGCGATAAACTGCTCTATATTGTCTAGGATTTCGGCGTCTTTTGTGGGTGCGTTCAAGTTATTATATGTGAGTTCTGTAATATTTCGATATGCGATCGCACTTTTCGCAGCCACACAAGGAAATGCTGCATCGCTGACAAAATAATCAATACGCCTATGTTTAGGTTTATATTCGGCCATGTGCCCTTTTTTGAGAAAGGATGAGCAGGGTTCTGGTCTTTACTACTCTTGCTTAATGCCAGGAGGGCAGGCTTGTTCCAATGGCTGCTTCATGAACAAGCAGTAAAGAAGGAGATCGAACTTTGGGCTTAGACGGGGCGCGCTGCGGACCGGTAAAATACGGCGAGGGCGCAGGCGAAAATCAGGGCCGCGACGGCGGTTGAGACGTGCGAATCCGCGAAGCCTGAGAAAGCAAGTGAGCCGCTGCGCCCGCCAAGGCATCAGCTGCGGCGAACAAGACGCCGGTCAAGCTCTCGCCCACCAGGAACCCGGCCGCGATCAGCGCGCCACGCCGGCGTACTTTTGCCTCAGCTTCAGCCTTGGCCTCGGCATTCCGGGTGGCTGCTCGCCTAGCCACGGCCTTCTCCGCGAACCAGCCGATCACGCCTCCAATCGCAATCGTTAGCGACACCTGGTAGATGCCTATGCCGACGGTCAAAGCGGGAAGCGAGAACCCGCGACAGCGCCGGAGCCACGACTCCACAGCCACAAGCGCGACGCCGAGAGCAGCGCCGATGCCGACCATGTCCCAGGCGAGGTGATGATGAATGATGCCATTCGCAATCTGCGTCATGAGGGCAGCCTGCGGCGCTGGAATTGCGTTTTCCGGCTGCATACCGGCGCGCGGCAGAGAACCGACAAACCCGACAGAGCCAGGCAAGCGCCAATACGAACGAGGTATCCCACGCCAATCAGTGCGAGGGACAGGCTGCCGCCCATCTGGAACACGGCGCCGCTATAGGAGAGCGAGCCCGCAAGCTTATCTGGGAGAAGTTTGAAGCCGTTCGTCAAGAGGGTCAGGCCCGCCGCGGCGGTGGCGCTGAGGCCGAGTTCCTTCAACCCATTTTGGCTGCCGCTATCTTCCGCTTTTTCGTCCTCCTTGTAGCCAGCGCGAAGCACCTCAGCCGCCGCAGCCCTCGGGGAACGGCAGATTGCTGCCCACCACCATCACCCGGCGCAGCGGCACAGAGTAGGCCACGCCCAACAGACCACCGAGCAGGCACACTGCCATCGTCTGCCAGAGCGGGAAGTTGTGCCAGAACCCGATCAGAAGAAGGCTTGGAAGAACGAGAATGACATTGCAGAGCGTGCCCGCGGCGGATGCCTAAGTCTGGACGATGTTGTTCTCAAGGATGCCAGAGTGGCCCAATGCCCGCAGAGCACTCATGGAAATGATCGCGGCCGGAATGGACGATGAGAACGTCATGCCCGTTCTCAAGCCCAGATAGACGTTGGCGGCCATGAACACCACGGTGATCGCCCCGCCGATGAGCATTCCGCAAATCGTGAGTTCGGAAGGATGTTCGGCGCGCTGGCTTTTCACTGGCCCGAACTCGCAAGTGGCGCGGAGAAGGTGGAGCGCATAGGCGGAACCAGGGTTCGTCCAGCTCGTGACAGATGTCCAGCCTGAGGCGGCGATCAATTCCGCGAACTCGGAAGGCGTATGCTTCCAGGAGATGTCCGTGCGAATGCTGTCGCCGGAAGCGAACCAGGATTTCCGAGAGTTGACCTCGATCTGACTGTCCTTCCTTGCCACGAGATGAGCCTCAACCCGCGTCGGGCAGAATAGGATGCGAAACTCGTGTTCGAAATCCTCTACCGCAAGCCGCACCTCAAGGTCCCGCACCATCCGGTTGAGAATGTTCTTATGAAAGGACGCCATGAGCGGGCCACCGTACGCCGCCTTGAGCGTCTTCGGATCGCCATTGTGGTCCAGGCCGGCGAGAAGCCAGCCCGGCGCAAGGGCCGATTTCACGCGCGCTAACGACTCGATCGCCTTGGCGGGTTCCATGTTGCCGAGGGAGGTGCCGGGGAAAAAAGCCGAGAAGGGGACCGGGACGCTCGATCGGCAGAGCAGGAAGCGGTTTTGAATAGTCTGCGCAGACGTGGAGGATCTTAAGCGACGGGTAGTCATTCTTAAGACGGGCTGCGGCGGCCCCGAGAAAGTCGCGGGAGATGTCGATTGCAATGTAGCGCTGAGGCCGATCCATTGCGTCCAGCAGAACACGAACCTTGCGGCAAGCCCCGCTTCCAAACTCGACGATACAGGCGTCACGTCCCACGATGGCCGCGATCTCGCCCGCGCACTCGCGCAGAAGGCTCATCTCTAGGCCGGTCAGGTAGTAGTCTTCAGATTTGCAGATGGCGTCGAAGAGCGAAGATCCCGTCTCGTCCCACAAATACTTGCCGGGAAGCACTTTTCGATCGAGGGAAAGCCCTTCGACAACGGCTTGGAGAAATTCTTCGTTCTCACTGCCAAGCACAACAGAACGCTGGGCAATAACGCATGGCCCATTCATGAGGATGAATTCCTTGTCGCTATAAGAACCACAAGGGCGATGCGGTCTGTTCCGTGGTAAGGCTCGCGAGCGAGTTCTTCGCCAAAGACATCGGGGTCCACTTCCCGATAAGTCCAGTCGAGGCCAGCGGCATCGAGCACTTCAGACGCCGCCCTCAGGAAAGGATCGCATTCCTCGATCATGGCGACGCCAGTGAACAGGAGAAGCGTACCGTTGAGAGCGAGCAGACTGATTGACGCCTGGAGAATATCCAAGGCTAATCCCGCGCCAAGCGGACCGCCGCCGTGCCGGTATGCCCTCGACCCTTGGTCAACAAGGTACGGAGGATGAGCTACAATCAGATCAAAACTGCCCGTCGTATTTGCGAACAGATCGCTCTCAATCGCGTAGGCATTCACCCGCCCCGCCACCGCTGCGTTGACGGCAGCGAACTGCACGGCCTTGGGGTTGATGTCCAGCATCAAAACCTCGGCGTCGGGGAACGCCTTCGCAATCGTGATCGCGCCAGGGCCAGCGCCTGCGCATACATCCGCCGCGCGACTGATGCTTGACTCCTGGCCTGCTAGCCAAGCGTCGACCGCGTCGACAAACTTGTAGGTGTCCGGCCCAAAGAACACCGCATCCCGCGCCGTCGTCGGAAAGGCGGAATGCATGAAGAGGTCGCCGTTCAAGGTCGAAAAGCGCACTTTACTACGCCATAGAGCACCCTGCCGCTCAAGAAGGCCAGCCTCCACCATGAGACTGAACAAGCGCTCCGGCATCACGTCCTTCGAAAAAGGCCGGCTCCAGCCCAGCGCACTGGACAGAGTGCGAGCTTCGCGATTGGAGGATCTTGCGTTCACAAGCGCGTGGCTCGCAGGCGTAATCGTCGTGAAGCGATAGCCAGTCGCGCACACGGCCCTGGCCACGCATTCGAAAGCGGATAGGTCGTTCCTCAGGTCGAGAGCTAAAGTGCTGGGAGCTTGAGAGTAAATGTGCATTCTACGGGCCGCTGATGCATGAACTCTCAGCCCAATGTTTCAGGAGGTAGCTCTGTTCCCCAGCCAGCTATCGGCATGGCACGTCTTAAGACGCCTTCGCGGGAAGCGGGTAATAGCCTTCGTCTCGTCAAACCAGATTTGTAGTAGCTTCAACTGCACTCACTGCGCGCACGAGACGGGTGCACCCTGTGTCTCGTGCGACGTCCACCTCAACAGCAACCGCGTAATAGGATGCCAAGTTCCTGTCGCGTGTGAAGCCGAAGCCATACCCGCGCCCCTGCGGCGCTTTTCCGAGAGCGGGCGTCCGGCAAGCTTCGGAACTCGGTCGACCAACAGGGGTTGACTGGGCCGAGCTAGGCAAGTGCGGGCTAGCGCAACGTTCCAGAACTGGACAGCAATATCGAGCCCAAACTTGATCATGACAGTTAACAAGTGCTCGCCGCTACCGCAAGCTGAGGGGTTCCCGCTGAGCCCGGCACCCGTAACAACCTAATCATCAGGGAAACTAACAATGAGCAACGTCGAGCAGATGCAAAAGATGAAGTCCCAGCCGGGTTTCATTGCAGCTCTGGATCAGAGTGGCGGAAGTACGCCGCACGCCCTAGCCCTCTATGGAATTGAAGACAACTCCTGGAAGGACGACGATGAGATGTTTGAGCTGGTGCATGAGATGCGCACCCGCGTCATTACCAGCCCGAGCTTCACGGGGGAGCGGATCCTTGCCGCTATCCTGTTCGAGGACACCATGGACCGCGACATCGAAGGCCAACCAACGGTGGACTATCTCTGGAATGTGAAGCGGATCGTGCCATTCCTGAAGGTTGACAAGGGTCTGGAACCTGAGCGGGACGGCGTCCAGCGAATGAAGCCGATGCCGCAACTCGCCACCCTCCTCGAAAAGGGGAAATCGAAGCACATTTTCGGCACCAAGATGCGCTCGGTTATCAAACAGGCGAACCCCGCAGCCATCAAAGATATTGTGCAGCAGCAGTTCGACATCGCCGGGCAGATCATCAATGCGGGCCTGGTGCCGATCATCGAGCCCGAGGTTGACATCCACTGCCCGGGAAAGGCTGAGGTTGAAGCGCTGCTCAAAGCAAACATCCTCGAAGGGCTCAACGGACTTCCGGCCGGTCAACAGGTCATGTTGAAGCTCACCCCGCCGGAGCAACCCGACTTCTACGCTGACTTCGTGCGCCACCCCAGGGTCGTGCGGGTGGTCGCGTTGTCTGGCGGTTACTCGCGGCAGGAGGCCGATGATCGGCTGCGAAAGAACCATGGAGTTGTGGCCAGCTTCTCGCGGGCGCTGCTGGAGGGCCTGTCAGTCCACCAGACTGATGCCGAGTTCAACGCCATGTTGGATGCCTCCATCGAGAGCATCTACCAGGCGTCGATCACCTGAGCAAACGAGGGCCGGATCATCGGATCATATCGAGGGTGTAAGAGATGCAATCGAAGGCCATGAAGCTTGTGGGCATCGATTCCTTGCGGCCGATTTTGCCCGGTTGGAGAGAGGTGCACGAGGCAGAGCAGGCCGGAGTGGACTGAATCCACATTGACGTCATGGACGATCACTTCGTGCCGTCGAGGCGCATCGTCCCGTACTGTCTTCCGGATGTCATGACGCTAGGAGATCACCGTGGCTGATAGCCAGAACAAGACCAGATCGATACCTGCGCCTCGCGATCGGCACTTGCGCGACATGGCAAACTGCATCCGCGCCTTAGCGATGGATGCAGTCCAGCAAGCCAAGAGCGGCCACCCGGGTATGCCGATGGGCATGGCCGATATCGCAACAGTGTTGTTCTCCGACTTCATGCGTTTCGATGCCGCGGACCCGCACTGGATTGACCGCGACCGGTTCCTGATTTCGAACGGCCACGGCTCGATGCTGCTTTACGGGCTGCTTTACCTTACCGGCTACGCAGACATGACGATCGACGAGATCAAGCGCTTTCGCCAGATCGGCGCCAAGACCCCGGGCCATCCCGAGTACCGGCATGCGGATGGTATTGAGACCACGACCGGTCCGCTTGGCCAGGGTCTCGCGAATGCTGTCGGCTTAGCACTTGCCGAGCGCATTATGAACGCGACCTTCGGCGACCCGCTGGTCAATCACTACACCTACGTATTCATGGGTGATGGCTGCTTGATGGAGGGGATCAGCCACGAAGCGATCTCACTCGCTGGCCATCTGCAGCTCGGCAAGTTGATCGCTTTTTTCGACAATAATTCCATCTCGATCGACGGCGCCACCAACCTGGCAGTGTCGGACGACCAGACGATGCGGTTCCACGCGTCGCATTGGCATGTCCAGGAGATCGATGGCCACGATACGGACGCGATCAGGGCCGCGATCGTCGCGGCGCAGCAGGTCGCGGATAAGCCGTCCATGATCTCCTGCCGCACGATAATCGGCTTTGGCCTACCCACGAAGGCCGGCACCCAGAAGGCGCATAGCGACGCCCCGGGGGAGGACGAGATCGCCGGCGCGCGCAAGCTGCTCGGCTGGACCTCACCACCCTTCGAAATCCCCGAGACGTTGCTCTCCGCGTGGCGCAGGATCGGCGCCAAGGGCCGGGACGGCCGCATGGCATGGGCCGATCGGGTCAAGGCCACTCCAAACGGCCTGCGGCAGGATTTTGAGCGCCGCACTCGTGGCGATCTGCCGGAGGGCTGGCGCGATGCGATCGCCGCGGCGCGGGAGGAATTTCTTGCCGGCGACAAAGATCTCGCCACCCGCCATGCCAGCGGCGCAGTGTTGAACCATCTGTTCGACGCCATACCGGAACTGCTCGGCGGCTCGGCGGACCTCACGCCGTCCAATAACACGAAGGCGAAGAATCAGGTCGAGATCAAGCCCGGAGCGTATGGGGGATCCTACGTGCATTATGGCGTGCGCGAGCACGGTATGGCGGCGGCAATGAACGGCATAGCGCTGCATGGCGGCCTGATCCCTTATGGCGGCACGTTCCTTACATTTTCCGATTATTGCCGCCCGGCAATTCGGCTCGCGGCGATGATGGAGATCCGCACGATCTTCGTAATGACCCATGACAGCATCGGCCTCGGCGAGGATGCTCCGACCCACCAACCGGTTGAGCATCTCGCCGCCCTTCGCGCGATTCCGCACCTCGCCGTGTTCCGGCCAGGGGATCCGATCGAGACTGCGGAGTGTTGGGAAGCAATCCTCGATGCACCGCGCCGTGCGGCGCTGATCGCTCTCTCCAGACAACCTATGCCGCTGCTCCGCCGCGAAAGCGGTAGTCAAAACCGATCAGCAAAGGGCGCCTACGTGCTCGCTGAAGCTGAGGGCGGCGCACGACGGGTCACGTTGATAGCGACGGGCTCCGAACTGCATCTGGCGGTCGAGGCGCGAAGCATCTTGCAACAGGACGGTATCCCCACAGCTGTAGTCTCGATGCCGTGCCGCTTGCTGTTCGAGGAACAGGAAACGGCCTACAAGCGCGAGGTGCTGGGCGAAAGCTCGGCTCGCGTTGCGGTCGAGGCGAGCGTCGAAATATCGTGGGATCGCTATATTGGCCCACATGGCCGCTTTGTCGGCATGCACGACTTCGGCGCTTCCGGAAAGATCAATGACGTATACAAGAAGTTCAACATCACGACCGAGTCCGTGGTGCATGCCGCGCGCGCAGCACTGGCCGAGCTCGGCCAAAACTCGATAGGAGCCTTACCTCCTTCAAGGTAGGCGGACATCATGCCAACGCCCTCATGACCAAGGATGACGCCGGGGCCGCATCCGCTGAAAATGCCGCGGACAAGGTGAAGGTCTGTGCCGCATATGCGGACGAGGTCAGCTGGACGATGGCATCGGTAGGGTCTTTGTCACTGGGTCGGGTACGTCGTCGACGCTGGTTTCCCATTGATATTGCGGCCAGTTTGCAAAGGCTCCCAAAGCCGAGCGCTTTCGCGAGAGAGGCCGAAAAAATGATTATTCAGCGGTGCTCCAAGAAGGAACAGCACAACGAAGTGAGGCATTAGGCCATAAAAGGAGAAAAACCAAGATAAGGAGGATCTGATGCAGTCTAGATTTGCGCTTGTGCTCATACTTATATTTTCGGTGACGCCTGCATTTGCCCAAATGCAGGAAGAAGGGCATAAGATAAGCTCTGCAGATAAGGATTTTATAACCTACGCCGCCCAGGATAATCATGCCGAGATCGAAGCCTGCCTCTTGGCAGAGAACAGAGCAGCAGACGATGCGGTCAAGGCGTTCACTCGCCTGATGGTGGATGATCATGTGCAGATCGCAAGCCGTCTCGCCGCCATGACGAACGTCGAAGGCACTGAGGCTCCAAACGGCGTTGGAGAGGAGGGGCAGAAGACTCTGTCCGAGCTGAAGGAGCAGCCGGCGGGTAAGTTTGATCGGCAGTTCATGCAGCATCAGATCAAAGACCATGAACACGATCTGCAGCGTTTCAAAGAAATTCAATCGCAGACTGAGAATTCGCGCTTAAAGCAGTTCGCGTCGGAGACTTATCCGATCCTTCAACAGCATCTGGCGCTTGCCAAGGCAGTGGAAGAGTCGCTGGGAGCGCAAAGCAGACGCGCCTCAAAGTAACGCGGGCAGCGATGTCGTCCGGAGTTTCGCTCGCCGCGCTGCGAGCGCGGCCCGTTCGGATAAGGCGGCGGCGAGCCTGTTCGCTGGAACCTCCAGCGTCGGGAGCGTTGCCGTTGCTCATGCCTGCATTGTCTGATCTCCCTCTATCCGCCTGATTGCATGTTTGTGGCTATAACCTCGGCGAGATGATGCGTTTTCCGCCCGGCTCCCTGCTCGATCTGCTCGCGGCAGCTGAAACCGTCCGCCAGGATAAGACAATCGCGATCAGCCGCGCGAACCTTTGGCAGCATGACGCGCTCTGCGGCCTTCATCGACACGCCGTACTTGCCGCTCTCGAAGCCGAAAGACCCGGCCATGCCGCAGCAGCCTGAAGGCATCACCTCATAATCGAGGGCGAGACGGTCCATGACTTTCTTTTCGGCCTCGACGTCGAGCACGCTGTAATGATGACAGTGAATTTGGGCCAGCGCGGGTTTGCCGATCTTCGGCAAATGGAAGTCCTTGCAGTGGCGTTCTAGAAACTCGCTGAAGAGAAAGGTATTTTCCCTGAGGTTCTTCGCCGTTCCGTCTCTCGGGAAAAGATCGGGCAGCTCATCGCGGAACGTCGCGACGCAGGCAGGCTCCAGCCCCACCATCGGCGTTCCGCTGTCGACCTCAGGCCCGATGCTGTCGATGATCTGGCAAAGCCACTTCTCGGCGGTGTCGAGCATGCCCCAATCGTAAAGCGGCCGCCCGCAGCATAGCGGTTTCGATGGAATAACCACCTGCCATCCGGCAGCCTCCAGCACAATCGTCGCGGAGATCGCCGTCGCCGGCCTGAAGTAATTGTTGAAGGTGTCCGGGAAGAGAAGAACCCGCCTGCCTTGCGGGTTGAGCGTGCGATTGCGCCGCCGCCATGCCGTGTACGTTTGCGGAGCAATGGGCGGGATTGACCGGTTTTGTGAAATTCCGCCAGCGTATTTCCCGATTGAACCCAAGAGGCTATTGCGGGCTGCCGCGTTGAAAAGGCCGGGTGCGTAGCTCGCGAGCTGCGCCCAGACGCTCACTAGGCCCATCGAGTAGGCCGCCCTCGGCCTCGCCTTGCGTGCATAATAGTGAGAGCGGAATTCCGCCTTGTAGGTCGCCATGTCGACGTTGACCGGGCAATCCCGCTTGCAGCCTTTGCAGGACAGGCAAAGGTCGAGCGCTTCCTTCGACCGCGGGGTTGTCCCAGGTCTTTTCGATGGCCCCGCCGTGAAGCATCTCAAACAGCAGGCGCGCGCGGCCCCGCGTCACGTAGGCTTCCTCGTGCGTCGCCATATAGCTCGGGCACATGACGTTGTCGTGCGGGTCGGCGGAGCGGCACTTGCCGACGCCCACGCAGCGGATGCGCGGCGCGGCTGAAATTCCCCTCATCGTTCGGAAAGCTGAAATGGGTGTGGACGTGCGGCGGCACATAGTCCGGCCCGAGCCGCATGTTGGAGGTAATGGGGAACGGATCGACGACCTTGCCGGGGTTCATTTTCCAGTCCGGGTCCCAGATTGACTTGAACTCGCGGAACGCCTCGATCAGGTCGGGCCCGAACATTTTCGGCAGAAGCTCGGCCTTGGACTGCCCGTCGCCGTGCTCGCCCGAGATCGAGCCGCCATGCTCGACGACGAGGGAGGCCGCGTCGTCGAGGAAGCGGCGCATCTTTGCGAGCCCTTGGCTGGTGCGCAGGCCGAAGTCGATCCGGCAGTGCACGCAGCCGTCGCCGAAATGGCCGTAAAGGGTGGAATCGTAGTCATATCGATCAAGCAGCGCGCGAAACTTCCGCAGGTAATCCCCGAGGCCCTCCGGTGGGACGGCGGCGTCCTCGAACCCCTCCCAGGCGTCGGGATGGTGCGGTACGAAAGCGGTGCTGCCGAGGCCCGCTTCGCGAGCCTTCCAGATCGAGCTTCTGCTCGCATTCGTCTTCGGCGACCTTAATGTTTGGCGGGTTTGGTCTCTTCTTGAATGCAGCCTCAAGCGCTCCTCGCCTTGTCGCTTGCTTCCTTTTCGGTGTCTCCGCCGAACTCCGCGATCAGCCATCCGCCGCCCTCCGGCAGGATTTTGATGCTGGTCATATCGGCGTGCTTGTCCCGCATGAACTCGATCAGCTTGTCGTCCATGGCTTCGAGCCCGATCGGACCGTGGTCGCGGACAAAGGCAGCCGCATCCCCTGCCTGGTAGATGTCGGGGAAGCCGATAACCGCGACGCAGCGCTTCGGCGGGCTTTTGACGAGGTTCAAGCGTCGCTTCGAGGATGGTGACGCAGGTCCCTTCCGAGCCGATGAGCGCGCGGGCGACATTGAATCCATTCTCGGGAAGAAGCTCATCCAGATTGTAGCCCGAAACGCGGCGGGGGATTTGGGGTAGTTACGCCGGATGAGATCGGCATAGCGGTCGCCAAGCGCGGCGAGCCGCCTGTAAATCTCGCCTTTCGCGCCCCCCGCGGCGATGATCGAGCGAAGCTCCGGCGGGGATGTGCGGCCAACTTTCATCCGCAAGCCCCGATAAGTGATGATCTCGAGAGAATCCACATTGTCCGCCGTGCGACCCGCATAAACGGAATGCACGCCGCAGGAATTGTTGCCCATCATGCCGCCGAGCGTGTTGTGATCGTGCGTGGACGGGTCGGGGCCGAAGGTGAGGTGATACTCTTCCGCGGCGTTCCGCAGGATATCGAGAACGCAGCCAGGCTCAACGCGAGCGAGCTTTCTTAGCGGATCGATCTCCAGAATACGGTTCAGATATTTGGAGAAATCGGCCATGACGGCAGCATTGCACGACTGCCCGCATAGGCTCGTGCCTCCGCCGCGCGAGAGGAACGGCGCGCCGTACTCGCGGCAAGACTTCCATCGTCGCCACAACGTCTTCGACGGATTTCGGGATCACCACCCCGATGGGAACCTGCCGGTAGTTGGAAGCATCGGTCGAGTAAAGCGCGCGGCTCATGTCGTCGAAGCGCACTTCGCCTTCGCACGCGCGATTTCAGAGCCCCGGCAAGTCCGTCTGCGGTCTTGACGGAGACGCACGCTCTTCCAAAGCTTGGGCTTTTGCGTTCCCTGATCGGGAATGGCATGCGGATCGACCGTAGAGCCTTGAACGCTGACAGACATGGCAAGTCCTTGTTCACACGGCGTAAGGCCGTGCATCCTGGTGTTTGAATTCCAGGCCGAGACCTGGGCGGCTCAAATCCGCGCGGATCACGCCGTCCTTTGGAATGGGCGCGCCGTCGAACAGCATGTGCTCGATGCGGACGTGATCGTGAAACCACTCCTGGTTCCAGAGCGAGCGGGCAGCGAGAGCGGCATGCAGATGCAGCGCGGGCGCGCAATGGACCGAAAGAGGCCGCGAGAAGGCCTCGCAAAGCACATCGGCCTGCAGGAACCCCGTCAGCCCCAGGCAGCGCGTGGCGTCGGCCTGCTGCACATCCGTCGCGCCTGCCTCAAGCATCCGGCGGAAATAGAAAGGGTCGTAGCCATATTCGCCTGCGGCGATGTTCATGCCAGCCGGAGCGCGGTCGCGGATCAGGCGCAGGCCATCGAGATCGTCGCTGGAAACCGGCTCTTCGAAATAGATCGACGCCGCCGGAGCGAAGTCTTCGGCGAATGCAAGCGCCTGCTTTCGGCATAGGCGCCGTTCGCGTCGACGAAAAGCTCCGCCCCGCCGATGGCGTTCTTGGCCGCCTTGCACGCGGTCGAGATCGGCGGAAGGGTCCGAGCCCACCTTCATCTTCACCCAGCGCATGCCTTGGCCGCCCAGCCGCCAAGCTGCTCCTGGAGCCGCTCGATGGAGTATGAGGTGAAGCCGCCGCTGCCGTAGATCGGCACAGCCTCGCGCGCCGCGCCCAGCAGAGAGACGACCGGCAGGTTCAGAGCTTGCCCTTCAGATCCCAGAGCGCGGCGTCCACGGCCGAAATGGCGGTCGCGACTAGGCCGGCGCGACCGATATTGCGAATGCGCTGGAGCATCGCCTCATGCGCCGCGTGGAATTTCGAAGGCGTCGCGGCCCAGGAGGCCTCGCGCGAGCGGCTCATTCACGACGCGCGGCCGCTGCGGCATCCGTGTAGCTGTAGCCGATCCCGGCTTGCCGCCCGCGCAGACCTCGGCGAGGACAAGCGTGGTGGAACCCAGCCGAAGGTGCCGTCAGCCTCCGGCGCGTCGGTCGGGATGGTGAAGGCGCTGGCCGCAAACGCTCTTGACGATGGCTGCATCGGGCACGGCCGGCGCCTCCTACGACGATCTCACGCACGGTGTCCGAATGCGACGGTCAGCGCGATTTTGTCCCGCATGCGGCGTGCCGCGCAGCGAGGCTTTCCGCGAAGTTCTTCGCCTGCTCCAGCGTGACCTTCGGCGGCAGGGGCGGCTCGTTCGGATCGACAACGGCCTCGATCAGCACCGGCCCGGGCATGGCCAGCGCCTGCCGCAGCGTCTCGCCGCACTGCTCGGCGTCGTCGACGAAGAACGCCTGGACGCCGCAGGCCCGCGCCACGCCCGCGAAGTCGATGGGCTGCAACTCGCAGCCAAACTCGGGATTGCCCAGGAACACCATCTGCTCCCACTTGATCTGGCCGAGCACGTTGTTCTTGATGACGATGACCTTCACATCCAGGCCGTATTTCACGCAGGTGGCAAGCTCGCCCATCAGCATGGTAAGGCCGCCGTCGCCCACAAAGGCGATGGACTGCCGGCCGGGATAGGCGACAGCCGCGGCGATGGCATAGGGCAGGCCGCAGGCCATGGTGGCGAGATTGCCCGAGCACGAGAATTGCTGGTTGCCGCGATGTCGCATATGCCGCGCGATCCAGGTGGTGATCGTGCCGGAGTCGGTGGAGATGATGGCGTCGTCGGTGACGCGCTTGTTCAGCTCGTAGGCGACCACCTCGGGCTTCATCGGCTTGTCGCGCCGCGTGCCCGCGCTCCTGCATCAGCTGCGCGCCATTCCTTCATCGCGGTGCTGCGCCTGCGTAAGAAAGCTGCGGTCCTGCTTCGGCTGCACCTTGGGGAGCAGCGCGCCGAGGACGCGCGCGCAATCCCCCACAAGGCCGACATCCACCGGATATCTGCAGGCCGATGCGCTGCGGGTCGAGGTCGATCTGCACGCATTTGGCCTGGCCCGGCTTCGGGTAAAACTCGATGTAGGGGAAGCAGCTGCCCGCGATCAGAAGCGTGTCGCATTCCTCCAGCGCTTCCTGGGCCGGCCTCGTGCCGAGAAGCCCGACGCCGCCCAGCGGCGAAGGCGCTGTCGTCGGGGAGCGCGCCCTTGCCGAGCAGCGGCCTTGACAACGGGCGCGCCCAGCCGCTCGGCCATCGCCGCGAGCTGATCGCGGGCATGCAGCGCGCCGCGCCCGGCGAGGATGCAGACCTTCTTGCCCTCGTTCAGGATTTCGGACGCCACCTGCAGATGCGGCCTCGCCCGGCATGTGGGCGCTTTCCGACATATAGTCCGAGACGTGATGCGGGACGTTGCGCGCGGAACGCCAATCGTCTTGCATGGAGAGGGACTGCATGTCGTCGGGATGGTGATGTGGGACACGCCGCGATAGGCGAGCGCCGTGCGGCAGGCAAGCTCGGTGACGTTCTCGACGTGCGCCGGACCCATGACGCGGCATTGTAGACGCAGACATCCATGAAGAGCTTGTCCAGCTCCACATCCTGTTGCGTGTAGGTGTGAAGCAGATCGTGGAATTGCAGGCCGGTGATGGCCAGCGACGGGCGCGCCGTCGAGCTTGGCGTCGTAGAGGCCGTTCAGCAGATGGATGCCGCCCGGCCCGGAAGTGGCCAGGCAGCAGCCGAGCCGGCCGGTATATTTGGCATAGCCGCAGGCCATGAAGGCGGCGGCCTCCTCGTGCCGGACCTGGATGAAGCGGATTGTGCTCGGCCTTCTTCCTCAAGGCCTCCATGATGCCGTTGATGCCGTCGCCCGGGATGCCGAAAATCGTGTCGATTCCCCAAGCGGATAGCGTTTCGACGAGGACGTCTGCGGCGGTCGTTGTCATGGCTGCTGTCACCTTACTGGAATGAGAGTCGTAACGGCGACCGAAATTGCGTCGTTCCATGCCGCGAAACGATTGACGCCGCCGAGCTTGACTGTGCGCGATAGAACAGCCGCATCGATAGCCGCGCCTGCCGCAGATGAAGCCAGGGCGCCGAGCGACGGCGAGGCTCGCCGCTACGGGCGATCTCACGGTGGCGCAAGCGCCTCGCTATCGAAACGGCCATGCGCGCCGAAATCGCCTTCGATGGGCTTGAAGAGATTGTCCGGGCGCATCCTTGCTGCGCGGGCTCCGGACGACATTTGCGCCGTGTAGCCGAAGCGCGCCAAATAGCGGTCGAGAAAGCCGGGCGCGAACTTGTTGCGCCAGAATGGCCTTGAAGGTGGAGCCGCCCACCCAGACTTCGCGCCGCCGCGCGTCGGAGGCATAGACGATGGCGTCCGCGGCGACCTCGGGCTGAAAAATCGGCGGCACGGGCTGCGGACGCCTCGGCAGCTTATCGCGGCCCCAGTTGAATTGCGGCGTGTTCAGCGCCGGCAACTGCACCATCGTGAGGTGGATGTTCGAGCGGTCGTGGATCAGTTCGGACCGCAGGCGTCGGTGAAGCCGCGGATCGCGAATTTCGCGCCGCAATAGGGCGCCTGCAGCGGGATGGCGCGATAGGACGAGCGCCGAGCCGACCTGCACGATAGTGCCCCGGTTCGCGGCGGCTCATGCGGCTAAGCGCCGCCATCGTCCCATAGACATAGCCGAGATAGGTGACTTCCGTAGCGCGCTTGTATTCGTCGGGCGTGATTTCGTCGAACGGGGCGTAAACCGTGGTCATCGCCGACATTGACCCAAACGTCGATAGGGCCGAGCTCGCGTTCGATCTTGGTCCGCCGCGCGCTTCGACGGCCTCGCGCGTCGGCGACATCGGCAGGGACGGCAACGCGCGACGCTTCCGCCGGCGCGCCTTCGCCGGCGGCGGCTTCCAAGCCCTTCGGTTCCGCGCGCGATCAGGCCAACGGAGCAGCCCTGCCTTGCAAAAGCCCGCACAGTCGCCCGCCCCACGCCTGCGCTCGCGCCCGTTACAACGACGATTTTTTCGTTTTCCATGCAGGCCTCTCTCTGGATGACGCGCCGTTTCGTTCATGCCTTTCTTGAGTAGGTGATCGTTGAACGCCAGGTTTCCGCACGCGTTTCCACCGGCAGCTTCGCTCTTTGCTCAGAACTCAAACGCCTAAGACTGTGGAACACAAAACAGGATGCGCTTTTTAATCTGAGCGTTGCTGCCGCCCACAGTAATCTCGGGCTGAACATTCGGATGAGATCTTTTCGCCGAAGGCGAATGTCGTCACGCGGTCGGTGTTGATTGGAGGGGCGGTGCTGCCTTTCCTGACCATAGGCGTCACCTACGGCTATATGAACTCGTCCTATGTGACGGGCCAGAATGTCGTCCGCGAGCAGCCTGTTCCCTTCAGTCATAAGCATCACGTCCGTGAACTCGGGATCGGCTGTCTCTATTGCCATACCGGCGTCGAGAAATCGTCCTTCGCGGGCATCCCGGCGACGCATATCTGCATGACCTGCCATTCGCAAATCTGGACGAATGCGACGCTGCTCGCGCCGGTGCGGGAAAGCCTCGCGAAGAAGCAGCCTATTCACTGGAGCCGCGTCAACCGCCTGCCTGACTATGTCTATTTCGACCACAGCGTTCACATCGCCAAGGGCGTCGGCTGCAGCACCTGTCACGGCCGCATCGATGAGATGGCGCTGACGGCGCAGGGCAAGCCGCTGACTATGGGCTGGTGCCTGAGCTGTCACCGTGACCCCGCGCCGAACCTGCGGCCCGCGAACGAGATTTTCAACATGGAGTGGCAGCCGCCGCCGGATCAGGACAGGAAAGGCGCTGAACTCGTCAAGGTCAATCACATCAACTCCGCACGGTTGATCGAATGCTCGATGTGCCACCGGTGAAGACTGAGACAGCTCGGGAAGACAGCGGATCGGGTTTGCGCCGGAGGGAGGCGTTGAAGCTGCTGGCGGGCAGCATGGCGCTGGCCGCGGCAGGATGCGGAAAGCCGCATGAGGAGATCGTGCCTTATGTCGAGATGCCAGAGCGGCTCATCCCCGGCATTCCGCTCCAATTCGCTACCACACTCGCGCTCGCCGGCTATGGCCGCGGCGCCATCGTGACATCGCACGAAGGCAGGCCGACCAAGATCGAAGGCAATCCGCGCCTCCGGGCAGCCTCGGCTCAACGGATGTTTTTGCCGAGGCCGAGAAAATCTTCAATCTCTACAGCCCAGACCGCTCCCAGGCGGTGAAGCAGGGCCGTGAAATCAGGTCCTGGGCGGAACAGGGCGGCATGGCAGAAGAGACAGGAAATTCACAAAGGCGATCAAGGCGCGGGTCTCCGGCTTTTGACCGGGCGCATCACCTCGCCAACTCTTCTGCGCCAGATCAAAGCGCTGCAATCCATGTATCCGCACATGGTCTGGACGCCTACAACCCAACGAAAGTTGCCCAAGCGGCGGCAATGCAAAGCGTTTTCAAGCGCCCGCTGGATGCGCTGCCGCGACTTCAGGATGCCGATATCGTTTTGAGCCTGGATTCATGCCTTCTGGATGGCGGCCCAAACAGATCGCAATGGCCAGAGCGTTCGCTGATCGTCGCCGGGTCAGACAAGATACGAAAGATATGCTCCGGCTCTATGCAGTCGAGCCGATCTCAACACTGACAGGAGCGAGTGCGGATC
>CAVRSS010000078.1:0-53622 GCA_963723755.1 uncultured Alphaproteobacteria bacterium
GCATCTTGAGGTCGGAGACGAGCAGATAGCCCGGGTCCGAAGTTGATCGCGTGGCTTGAGCCGCTAGAAGCCGAAACGCTTCGGCGCCGCCCCTGCAAATCTCGATGCGCCTTTGCATCCCGGCCTTTCGCGCGGCCCTTTTGAATTGAATGACGTCGGTCTCTTCATCGTCAACCACTAGCATGCTGATTGTCATCGTCAAATCCACTCGTACCCATTCAGACTGAGCATCTTTTTGGCACCGAAGTGGTTGGAGAATGGCTAACGCCGGCCTGCAATCTTCGCTTGCTTCCCATGCAAACATGGCGGGCTATTTACGATGGATACACCATGCCGTGGCACTATACGGTTGCGGTTGTGTCGCGTAACTGGGGTGACTCCAGATTGCACTGCGTAGCCATACCGCATTGTCCTCGACCGATCGCAACGAGCGGGTCGTTGTTCTCAGAAAGACTTACGCTGCGTGTGCTAGCGATCGGAGTTACAGAGTAAAGTAAGAGTAGGTGTCTGTCCGTACGATTACCATCTGTGAGAGGAAAAGAGATGCAAGTTGCCGAAAGTCATCAGAGAGTAAATTCGCGTCCAGTAGCAATTCCAGAACGCACGGAAATCAATGTTCTCGTTGTCGACGACAGCGCCGATGATTATAAAGCCATCTCCAGGCTTTTGTCTCGGCTCGACGAGTACACTGTAACGACAACACGCGCCTCCTCGGGCTTAGCCGCTCGTAAAGGCATAGCAACCAGCCGGTATGATGTTGTGATCGCCGACTACAGGCTCGGACCCGAGACGGGCGTTGATGTCATCCGGTCGATCATCCGGCAGAGGCCAGCCATAGCACCTATCCTTGTCTCCGGAAATCTCTCGCCTGAGGTGCAGAAGGCGGCTTTGAATGCCGGGGCCATCCATTGCATCGACAAGGATTGGCTTACCGCCAAAACGCTCGAATGTGCTATTCGGAAGGCTATCCATGCCGTCTCCTCAGCCACTGAGATGCCTACGGGAACTCATGAGCGCCCGAGGTGGCTACATTAGAGCAGCCCGCGATCATGCGGATAGGCCGCTCTAACACATTGACTCGACAAAATTTTCTACCTCTAATCGATTCCGATTAAAGGCGGGTTGATCTAAGACGGCCCAATCGCGAGCGGCCGGCATTGCGTAAAAAGTACGAAAGCCTGAATGTTTCTCCAAGCCCGTTTTGCAAAACGGGTTTGGGGAGGTTTTCAAACCGCTTGGCGAGATTGGCGTACTTTCTGTATTGGTGTCGTCGCATCCAAGACTGTAATCCAAAGCATCGCGCCGTCGAACGCGGGCGTCTGGATGATTGTATGCATGCTGCGGGTAGAATTTGTGTGTCACCTTGTGCCTGCCGCTTTCGTCGCAATTCCTTCTTCTTTTAGATCTTCAGCGAATTCGCTTTGACGGCAGGTTAACGAGAGCGTGAATCCGCTCCAACCCTTTATAATAGCGAATAATTGCGAGCAAAATACCGAACGGGACGCCATCGCCGCCGCCTGCGCCGCCGCTTTTCCGGCCGCGCGCGGCGTTAACGCGGTAGTCCCAAAACATATTTAACGGACTTTTGCGCGTCCCAGTAAATGAAAGAATTCCGGCATTTAGTTATATTTAATGGGAGGTCACGGGCGAATGAAAGCTGTTTACTTGCAACGAGATAGTCGGAATTATTTCCGGCCGGGAAGAGGCTCGGCGGGAAAGAAATTGCGGCAGGAATAAAATGCTTGTTAAGCACAATGGTGACCGGAAATAAATCCGGCGCGCTCCTGTTAACCATCTTCGGGTTAAAGCACCGGCGCGGCAAGGAACAGTTTACCAAAAGGCGTGCGGCGAGCGCCGTCCACGATGACAAGGGCAAGGTTGGCGAAGCATGCCCTAGCAGGATGCTGAAAGGCTGAAAACGTGGCTTCATCCTTCGACGGGCTCAGGATGAGGTTGTGTGTTGGCTTCAGGATGAGGTCGAGTGTTGGTCGCATCCTTCGACAGGCTCAGGATGAGGTCGAATGTTCCCAGCGCGTTCATCCTCATGGTGAGCCTGTCGAACCATGGGCAACATCGTTTCAGCAGGCTGTTGAAACCTGGCTTCATCCTTCGACGGGCTCAGGATGAGGTTGGGTGTTGGCTTCAGGATGAGGTCGAGTGTTGGTCGCATCTTTCGACAGGCTCAGGATGAGGTCGAATGTTTCCAGCGCGTTCATCCTCATGGTGAGCCTGTCGAACCATGGGCAACATCGTTTCAGCTGTTGAAACCTGGCTTCATCCTTCGATGAGGTGGAGTGTTGGCTTCAGGATGAGGCCGAGTGCTGGTCGCATCCTTCGACAGGCTCAGGATGAGGTTGGGTGTTCCCAGCGCGTTCATCCTCATGGTGAGCCTGTCGAACCATGGGCAACATCGTTTCAGCAGGCTGTTGAAACGTGGCTTCATCCTTCGACGGGCTCAGGATGAGGTGGAGTGTTGGCTTCAGGATGAGGTCGAGTGTTGGTCGCATCCTTCGACAGGCTCAGGATGAGGTTGGGTGTTCCCAGCGCGTTCATCCTCATGGTGAGCCTGTCGAACCATGGGCAACATCGTTTCAGCAGGCTGTTGAAACGTGGCTTCATCCTTCGACAGGCTCGGGATGAGGTGGGGTGTTGGCTTCAGGATGAGGTCGAGTGTTGGTCGCATCCTTCGACAGGCTCAGGATGAGGTTGGGTGTTCCCAGCGCGTTCATCCTCATGGTGAGCTTGTCGAACCGTGGGCCGCATCGCTTCTCAGCGGCCAGCTAGAATAGCTCAATCATGGTGCTACCGGCGCCGCCAACGTGGGATATTTTGCTGTGCTCTGAAGCTTGCCTGCGCTGCATCTGTAGGGAAGCAAGAGCACCTTCCACATTCTCTTCGTCAAAATGGTCTGATCCAACAAACGTCGCTAAACTCTGCGCATGATCGACGATCTGATGGAGGACGCCAGTTACGCCGTTCAGTCTTTGGCGCGCTACGTCCTGAAACTGAATGGAACCGATGAGATCTATGACAAGCTGCGCAATGCTTTCGCTTTCCTGACGCATTTTCTCGAGGGTCTCGCGGTGCTGCCCAATAAGGGTCCCCATGTCCTGCTGGAGTTCCTTGGACGATGCCGCTATGGCGTCCAGATCCCTGCGTTCCTCCTGACCCTGCCGCACGACCAGGGTCTCCACGCTTTCGGCGATGGCGCCTTTCAGTGTTTGAAGACCTTCGCTGATGTCTTTCGCCGCCTGATCTGTCTGTTGCGATAGTGCTTTGACTTCGGAAGCAACGACGGCAAAACCGCGGCCCGGCACTCCTGCCCTTGCCGCTTCAATCGTGGCGTTCAGCGCAAGCATGTTGGTCTGCTTCGCCACTTTTCGAATGCTCTGAACGATCGCATCGAGCCGCTCCGCTAAATCGGCTATGCAGGAAAGATGGATGCGGCTGCTGTTTGCTGCAGCCGTTCGACTGGTCAGAAAATCCGCCAGGATTTGATTGTTCGTGCGAAGACGCTGCTCCGTTTGTTCTATAACGGGCAGAATCCTTTCATGCGAACTGAGACGCAAATAGGTTATAAGCTCCATTATTGTTTGATCGACCCTGTTCAGCTGGGTCATGATCGTCATAGCGACATCTTCCGTATTCGCTACAACATCCTGGACATGGTCGCACAATGTAAAAACTATCGGATTGCAGGCTGATATCTCTGCTCCGAGCCTTTTCAGGACCAGCGGATCAACAGAAGTATGATGTTGATGGTTGGGAGCCGCTATAAGCAAGCGTTTGTGATCATTCTGGGCGGGCGCCTCGCGTCTTTCAGTTGTCGAGGCTGCGCCCAACCGGCGTGCCGCAACCAGAGCGAGGGCGGTGATGAAGAAAGCCGCCACCATGCGAAGGCTTACTGCGTCCAGGCTCTTTTCCATGCTGAGAGCATAGTCGCTCAGCGCAGTCAAAACTGCCGCTGCGGAAGCGAGCGCTACGAGAGCAGCGTAATCGAACCGCAGCCGCATTGCTCAGGCTCCGGGGACGAGTTGTTTGACGATCTGCAACATGGATTGAGGCTGAACCGGCTTAACCATCCAGCCCGTGGCGCCCGCAGACTTGGCTTCATTCCGCTTTTCCTGCTGGGATTCCGTCGTCAGCATCACAATCGGCATGAACTGGAATCCAGGAAGCCTGCGGACTTCGCGGATCAACTGAATGCCGTTCATCGCTGCCATGTTCAGGTCTGTTATAATCATATCCGGTTTATTTCCACCCTTCAGAATGACAAGAGCTTCCTCGGCATTGTTGGCTTTGGACACACCGAGACCCGCTTTTGACAACATGCCTTCCATGCTCATGAGCATGGTCTGGGAGTCGTCCACAATCATAATTGTCTTGGCCATATCAACGCTCCCATACTTAACTAAATCACGGACTGTATAACGCATAGACGCTGCTATACGCAGGTTGCCCTCATCATAGCACTGACCCACCGCGCCATTTCGGGCGAGGCGGGGAGTGTCAGTTCTTTCGTTGCCGCCGCCAGAGCCTGCAGGACCGCCGTATGGGCGTAGGTGCAATCTCCCATTTCGATCCTGACGCCTTCGTGTGTGCGAAGGAATTCAAGCAGAGGTAGAGCGTCCTCGACCATACACTCACCTTCACAATAAATTGTTGATGCGTCAAAGCGGATTGGCATCAAAGGATTTCCTTCAAGTTCAAAACGAGCAGCACTCTGCCATCGCCCAGGAGCGCCGTTCCCGCATAACCGGTCAGACCGGACAAGAGGCCACCGAAGGGCTTCAGAATGACGTCGATGCTTTCCCGGAATTGATCGACGGACAGCCCGACCAAAGCGCCCCTGACGCGCACGACAAGAACCGCCATGCCGAGTTCGTTCTGGTTTCCGGTGCTGCCGGGCACTCCGAGGAGACGGTCCATCCGCACAAGGGGGATGATCGTGTCGCGCAGCACGAAGGTTTCGGATTGCTTGATCGCATAGATCTGCTTGGACGAAAGACGAACGGTTTCCACGATGACGTCCATGGGAATGCCAACGAGGCTACTCCCGACCTCGACCATCATGACGCGGGTGACCGCCATGGATAGTGGCAGTGAGAGGCGCACCGTCGCTCCGTTGCCGACGACCGACGTGACGGTGACCTGCCCTCCCATTTTCTCAATATTCGTGCGCACCACATCCATGCCCACGCCGCGGCCCGAGAGATCGGAAACTTCCGAGGTTGTGGAGAAGCCGGGTAGAAAAACGAGGTTGATCGCTTCCTGATCCGAGAGCCTCGCGGCTTTATCCTCCGCAATCACGCCCTTGGACAAAGCGGCGGCCTTGATTTTGACCGGATCGATGCCGCGCCCGTCGTCGATGACCTCGATCACAATCTGGTCGGACTCCTGATAAGCCCTTAGCAGGATTTGCGCTTGACTGGATTTGCCAACGGCGATGCGCTCCTGAGGCGTTTCGATGCCGTGATCGATGCTATTGCGCACAATATGTAAGAGCGGCTCTCCCAGCGCGGCGATGATGGCCTTATCCGCAGCGGTTTCCTCGCCCTCCATCCGCAAGTCGATTTTCTTGGACAGTTTGCGGGCGAGGTCGCGCACCAGCCGGGGGAACCGATCGAACGCCTCCGATACCGGCTGCATTCGCACAGTCATGATCGCTGTCTGCATCTCCTGCGCCAAGCGGTCGATGACCCCGTACTGCTCCTTGATTTCGCGCGACATTTCCCGGGAGCCGTAGACTTCTTCGGCGCGGCGGGCGAGGAATGGAAGGCTGTTTTTCGAGACGACGAGTTCCCCGATGAGGTTCATCAGCGTATCGAGTTTGGCCTGATCGACTTTAAGGGCTTGCGGCTTGTGAGCGGCGCCGTTGGATCTTGTGCTTTCCGGGACGGTCTCTTCGGAAAAGGCGAGCGCTGACGCATTCGGAACAACGGTGCCGGGGCGTTTGGGCGCGCTGCCATTTTTCTGAGGATGCTCGGCCTCGTCAGCGTTCGAGCCCATCACCCAGCCCTTGATGAATGCGACCATGGAGGCGGGCGTATTCTCTTTGCAGGCGGCGGCGAAATCCTGAGTGAGTTTGTCGTCCCCGAGCGCGGCCAAGACATTGGGCAATATCGATGCGACCGAAGCGAGACGCTTCTCCTGCTCGCTTTCGTCGCCAGGCAGCGCAAGGATACTTAACTGCTCAAGCGCAATACGGAGCGCCACCTCCTGAACGGGGTTTCCGCTGGCAGCGGCTGACGATTTTTGTGCCTTGCCATCCCCGAAAAGAACGCTGGCGGGAAGCGATACAATCGAGACCTGATCCAGGACATAGCGAAACAGGTAAGCGACCTCATCGCGCGGGGCGAGGCTCAGTGCTCTGAAGAAGATATTGCAGCGATAAGGGTCGAGATCGTCGAGCGATGGCCAGGGCGTCCGCAGTGAGATCATGAGGACGCCGAGTTCAGGGACTTGACGCATCAAATTGACAGGGTCTTCGCCGCTATAAAAGCACGCTTCCTCCGGGTGATATTCGACAGCGGTAACGGTTCTTGATGAAGCCGCGGCGTCTGCCGCAAAAGATGCGAAATCAGGCTGGCTCCGCATCGCATCCAGCCAATCGATGCGCCCAGTCTGGTTTGCGTCTTGCGCGTCCGGTCCCGCAACTGCATCCGCTGACTGAGGCAGGAAGCTCCGCAGGACATTCGCCAGTTTGTGGGATGCTTCAACGGCGGTTGGAGGCAGCGTCTCATCCTTCTCCATGTCGCCAAGCCAGATGCCAGCCTGATCCAGCATATCGAGAATATGATCGGCAATCTCTGGGTTCAGCTGAAGCGCGCCCGAGCGCACAGCCGAAAGCACATCTTCGCCAGCGTGCACAAGTTTCGTCAGGGCGTGCGCATCGAAAAGCCCTGAAGACCCCTTCAGCGTGTGGACGGCGCGAAACACTTCATTGATCGTGACTTCATTATTCGGGTCTTTCTCAAGCCTCAGGATACCGGCGGCTGATTGTTGGATCAGCTCCTGAGCCTCCGGAATAAACCGCGCAAGCAGCGGATTCATAGCGCTCGTCCTGTGAACAGTCTTGCGACTTGTTCGAGTTCGTCCGGGCGAATCGGCTTGACCATATAGAAATTCGCGCCAGCTTCGTAGGCCTTGACCTTGTCCCGCTCCTGATCCTCGGTGCTGACGGTCATAACCGGGATCGACTGAGAGGCCGGGTCCTTGCGGAGCTGTCTGACGAACTCGTATCCGTTCATCTTGGGCATATTGATATCGACGATGGCCAGATCGAACCGCCCGGCAAGCATCTTCTCAAGGCCCTCGACGCCGTTGGCGGCTTCCTCGATAATAAATCCGGCCTTTTCGAGCACGTCGCGGTAATACATCCGCATGGTGATCCCATCGTCGACGATGAGCACCTTCTTTTTCTGCTGGCTGGAGATTTCTTCAGTATTCATGAGCATCGCCTTAGTCTCCTAAGGTTTCTGGTAGACGATTGAGTTGCCGATCCGGCGCGGCTTGTAGAGTGACGACATGCGGCTCATGCTCTCCGAGTGTCCGAGGCATATGAAACCGCCGGGGGCCAGGCATTCGTACATGGTTTCCATGGCTTGACGCCGAGCCAAGTCGTCAAAGTATATCAGGAGATTTCGGCAGAAGATGATGTCGATGTCTGAATAGTTCCGCATCTGCGCGGCATCGACCACGTTGACTGCAGAGAAGTCGATAGAGTTCGCGCAGTTCGGCCGAGATTTGAAAAGAGTTGCCCTCAACGGGCGAAAAGTACTTCGCTCGAATATCAGGCGGTATTCGCGACAAAGCGCGCTCGCCATAGATGCCTTCGTGCGCCTGGCTCAACACCCGGGAATTGATATCGGAAGCGATGATTTCGATATTGAAATCGTCGGCCCTGTCCCATCCTTCCAAAATATAAATTGCGATGGAATAAGGCTCTTCCCCAGTCGAGCAAGGCAGCGACCAGATACGAATCGTGTCTCCGCGCCTCTTGTTTACGGCTAGCTCTGGCAAGATGCCGCCTATCAGCGCATCGAACTGATAATCTTCCCGGAAGAAATAAGTCTCGTTAACGGTCATCGCGTTGACGAGGCGCTGCATCTCCTGCCCTGCGGTTTCAAACCGTACCGTAGCGAAGTATTCACGGAAGGTAGGGCATTTCGACGCTTCCATCCTCTCCAGGATGCGTCTCTCTACAAAGTACCTTTTGCTTTCAGTGAATATGATTCCGGTCTTCCGGTAGAAGAATTCGCAGAACTTTGCGAACTCTTGCTGGGTTAAAGAAGGAGCTTCCTGTTGTGAAAACGCAGGTGGGCTTGCGGCTTTCATTGTGTCCCGCCTATGCGCCTGATCGCGGCGTCGATAGCAAAGATCATGAATGGATGATCGCCAAATTGTAACCGCAGTTCCTTGAGCGCAGCTATCGAGTTCCGGCGTTCCGATCTCGGCCAGGCAATCGACGGCGGCGGCGCAAACGTTCACATGCGGATCTTCGAGGATAACCTTGCGGAGCCATTCGGGCGCGCGCGCGTCCGGCAGCACGGAGAGAATATTGACCGCGAAAATGCGAACGTCGCTCTCAGGGTCGCTTAAGAGCCTGCTCCATATAAGGGGCGATCTGTTCAGGCATATCCTGCAACGCTTCGATCGCCTCGTTCCGCAAGGCGGTGTTTTCGCTGCGCAAATAGCGGGCCAAGCCCTCGACGACGGCGCGCGAGCGGCTTTGAATAAGCGAAGTCATGATCACGCTGCGCACGCTGACCGCAGGCTCGTGCTCCAGATGTTCGCACAGGATCGGGATGCCCTCGCTCGTCAGAGCCAGGTCTCGCGCGGCCTGCCGCCGTTGCGCAGGCTCGCCGGATCGCAACCGCATGGCAAGGTCCGACAGAGATGGGGGGGAAAGCTGTTCCGACGGGGCTTGCGTGCTTGCGGATCTCTTCGAGGCTCTAACGAGCGCCATAGGGGCGGCTCCGGTTTGTGAGGGTGGATGGGGACAGCCAGGTCGTAATCTCGCGCGCGATGGCATGCGATGGGAGAACAACTGCAGCGCCGCCCAGCCTGATCAACTCGGAGGGCATGCCAAACACGATCGAGGTGGCTTCGTCCTGTGCGATCGTGCGGCCGCCCCGGCGTCGCAGCTCGGCCATCGCTGCCGCCCCGTCATCGCCCATGCCAGTCAAGAGAACCCCGATAAGCCTCTCGACGGCGACCGATTCCATGGCGCTGGTGACCAGGCGGGTTACGCTCGGGTGCCACAAATGCTGCTGGCTCGAAGGAACCGGGACTGCAAGCAACGACTTGCCGCGGCCCATTACGACCAGATCGGCGTCGCCCTTGGCAACGTAGATTTTTCCAGGTTCGATTGGGGACTGACGCGAAACTTCCTGAACCGGCATCGCGCAGATGCTGTCCATTCGCTTGGCGAAAACATTGGTAAAGCTGCCGGGCATGTGCTGCGCCACCAGAACCGCCCAGGGAAAATAGGGCGGCAACAACGGCAGGATCTCCTCCAAGGTCCCCGGTCCGCCCGTCGATACGCCGACGAGCACAAGCCCCATGTCTGCCGCATTCGCAATTGGGGAACAGCAGGCGGGACGCTCCTGTCGGTATTCTCTGCTCGAAATCCGGGTCGTCTGGCGGAGGGCGTCGCCCAGTCCCATGCCAACTCGCACGCGCGCTCTTGCTGCGCCCTTGATTTTTAAAAGCAGTTCGCGATGAACGCGCTCGATGGACAACGAGATCGTGCCATCAGGCTTGTGAACATAATCGACGGCGCCCAAGCTCAGCGCCTGCAGGGTGGCCTCCGCTCCTTTTTCCGTCAGCGACGAAACCATGACGACAGGCTTCGGCTTGGTGACCATGATGTGGGACAGGCACGTGATCCCGTCCATCTCGGGCATGTTGATATCGAGGGTAATGACATCGGGGTCGAAACTGCTAAGGAGAGAAAGGGCTTCGACGCCGTTCCGCGCGACGCGAACCTGAAATCCTCCTTCGCTTTCTAGAAGCGTGACCAGATGCTTCCGCATGAGCGCGGAATCATCAACGACCAGTACCTTGATCATTGGCTTTCGTCTCACCTGGAAATGAATCAAACGGGAGAGGCCTTTCCTCTCCCGCGAAAAATCACGCTACTAATTTCAGCTCATCCAACTCATTGAAATTCAACAACTGCTGGACCTCCAGGAGCAGGATCATCCGCTTCTGATCCTCGAGGTTCGCAACGCGATTAATAAGACGCTGCTGCCGTGCCGACAGAGCCGGCGCGGGGCCGACGTGACGCAGGCCGATACGCATCACTTCCGAGACGGAATTGACAACAAAACCAGTACGCACCCCATTGATGGTGAACACCATGATGCGCTGGCGATCGTTGCGCTCGGCGCCAGGAAGACCGAAACGGCTTCGTTGATCCAGAACCGGCAGAACAACACCGCGCAGATTTACCACCCCTTCGATGAAATCAGGCGTTTTGGGAATGCGCGTCAGTTCATCGGGCACGCGAACAATTTCTTGCACCGCCTCGATAGGAACCCCGTACTCTTCCTCCATCAGCCGGAACACGACGAACTGCTCTTCTTGCTCGTTATCAGCGACGGAATTGCCTTTTTCCGTGGTTGACATCTCATTATCCTTGTCCGCATCGCTTACAGCCTTGCGCAAGTCTTCGGTCCTGAACATGCGTTCCGCCGAAAGAACCGAAACGAGACGCCGGCCATCCTGAAGCCGGCAAATCGCCTCGATGTCGTTCATGGCCTGTCCTTGGCTCAGCAAGGGCGGCATGGGGTCGACAATATTGCGCGCCACACGCAAGACTTCCTTGACGCCATCCATCACAACGCCAACGGAAACGCCGTCGCCTAGCGTGATGACCACGACCTTGTTGGCCTCGGACATCTCAATCGGCGGCAGACCGAACATGTTACGAAGGCTCACCAACGGCAGGAGCCTGTTTCGCAGGGTGATAACCCCCAAAACATGCCCGTGGCTGTTCGGAAGCTGGGTGATCTGGTTAGGAAGTTGGATGATTTCTTCCACACGCTCGATCGGGAACGCATATTCCTGATCGGCCACCTCGAAACTGACGAGGTGATCTTCATCCAGCGCCGTCTGCTCGGACCCCTTGCCTTCCGCGCGGGCCTCGTGCGCACCCTGAGCCAGCCGTTCGGCGGCGCTTTGCACGACGCCGCGGAACTCTCGCTCCACCGTTTTGGCGGCGTCGAGGATCATCACCATCGCCCCATTTTCGCCCTTGATCATGCCGGTCAGGAGACCGGTGTCGATGGCGGCTCCGATATTGGAGGCCGCCTCGATACGGTCCGGGTCGACCGTCACGACATTGGCCATACGGTCGACGACAAGTCCCACGGGCCTTCCATGATCCAGGACCACGACGCGCGTAGAGTCGTCATGAAGCGCCATCGGAAAATGGAAAATCTCGCGCAAGTTCAGGACCGGCAGGACCGATCCACGCAGATTGGCGAGACCTTCCAGCGCTGGCGGGCTCATGGGAACCTTGACCAGAGTCGGCATGCGGATGATTTCCTGCACGGCCGAGAGCCGGACAGCAAAGACTTCCTTGCCAACGTGGAAAATCACAAATTGACGCGAGACAACATCCGACTCCAAGTTTTTCGGTTGGCCTAAGTTGGTGGCGACCGCTTCGGAGGTTGCATTTGCAACCTCCTGTTCGTTTTCGACAGACATAGCTGCGCTCCTGGATTTGGGCGGTCTAGTTTCCGGCCTGCAGTTCGTCAGCCAGTGAAGCGATTTCCTCAATGGCGGCCGCAAGTTGCTCTGCACCCTTGGCCTGCTCACGGGCTGCGCCCGAAGCTTCGCCGGCTGCGCGTGTGGCTTCCTGTGCCGCGGCAGACACCTGCTCGACGCCCGTCTGGACCTCCTTCACGACGCGAACGATATCGTCCGAGCCATTCAGGATCTCCTTGTTGCCCTCTAGGACGATGGTCATGTCGCTTGCAATGGTCACGAGGTTTGCGGCGATGATCTTGTTCTTTTCTCCTTCGATAGCTGCAGCGTCGGCGATGGTGCCGAGATCCCCGCGAACCTTAACGATCTGATCCTGGATAGCCTTGACGGTATCCTTGATACGCTCGGCGTTCTCGGCGGAGTTGCGTGCAAGATTGCGGATGTCCGTTGAAACGACGGCGAAGCCTTTGCCGAACTCGCCGGCGCGAGCCGCTTCAACCGATCCATTCACGGCCAGCATATTGGTTTGGATCGATACGGTGGTGATCGCGTCGACGATCTTGTCAATGCGCCGGCTGATCTGTTCGAGGGCTCCCATTTGTTCCGCGCTCTTTTGGCCTGCCGTAACGGAGGCCAGAACGCCTTCCACCAGTGCCTCGACAGCTGCCCTATTCGTTCCCAGGAGGTTGGTAATGAGCTCGCATTTCTCAAAAGCGGCCTGGGCCTGTTTCTGGGAAGACAGCGCTCCCCGTTCAATCTGGGCTATGGCTGCCGCAGACTGATGGGTAGCGGTACCCTGCTGTTGTGCGCCTCTTGTGATTTGCTCAAGCGCCGTCATGATTTCGGCGGACGCGCGATTGATCTCCTCAACGGCACTCGACATTTCTTCCGCGGCCGATGCCACCTCCTCGGCGCTCTTGCCGATGTTGGTGCTGTTTTTCAGCTCGTCGGCCAGTTCCGACAATTCCTGCGCGGCCTGCTCGCACTGATTCAGCGCAACAGTCTGCTGATCGATCGTTTTCAACGACTCCTGGCATGCTGAGCTTTGCTCTTCTGCAGCGGCTGCAATAATCTCGGAGCCTTTTTGGACTTCGACAGCGGCCTTGCTGGATTCTTCGCTGGCGCGAAGGATTTCGGAGCTGCCGTCCAGAATCTCCTGCATGTCCAGGCGGATCTTGGTGAGCGCCTCTGTCGTTTCCTTGCCTTTCTCGACCTCGCGCTTCGCGGTCTGAGCGGACTCGTTGATCCCCTCGGAAATCCCCTTAACATCGGTCTGAATCTGCACGATCAGGCTCTGGATATCGCGGGCTGACTTCTCTGATGTTTCGGCCAGCGTGCGCACTTCGTCGGCTACAACGGCAAATCCTTTGCCGTGCTGCCCGGCGCGGGCAGCCTCAATGGCCGCGTTTAGCGCCAAGAGGTTGGTCTGGTCGGCGATGCGCGCCACAGCCTTCACGACCTCGCCAATGGCAGCGGCTTGCTGGTCGAGCTCGACCACCATTTTGACGGAGCCTTCCTGGCGCTCCGCAGCCTTGCTGATCGCAAGAATGGAGTTCGAGATCTGTCCGCTGACTTCCGAAATCTGTGTCTGCAGGACTTGCGTCTTGGACGTGGCGGTTTCGGCGTTCTCCTTGGCTTTCTGGATCAGACCCGCGCCATGATTGATCGCCTTGAGCGATTGCTGCGAAGCGCCCGAGGACTCTTCTGCGCCGACGCCGATCTGCTCGACGGCTTTGCGCAGTTCCTCGGCTGCTGATGCCGCTTCCGCGATTCCGCTTGCCAGCTGGCTTGTAGCAGCTGCCACCCTTTCGGCGGCTTTTTGCTGGCGGGCGTACGTTTTTGCTTTTCGCTTCTGAGCCTCGGCCAGCAGCTTGCGGCCGCCTATAGAGACATCTTCTTGCCTGTCGATATTGATTGTCATCGGTGGGTGAGAGACCGACGGAGATACGCCGTTTCTTTTTGCCAATGCCATGGGTGCTGACCTCGTTGAGCCGTGATGCGGGCCAGCTACTTTTACGCTCATGATGGTTAAAACGTTTTATATTTATACTGAAAAAAGCAAGTAGTTTTGGTTTTATATCCAGCAATAAACAAACAGTGACACGCGTATACATGAATAAGATAAAATAAGTGCTGTTTCGGTTATGATCTTTAAACTCGTTCAGCCTGCGTCGGCCGTTCGATGCCCAGGATTACTCGCAACCAACAGTCAATGTCGGTGCTTTACGATCATTGGGAGCCCGCGAGGCGTCGTTTAGCAGGTTGCTGAAAAGTCTGAAAACGTGGCTCCATCCTTCGACAAGCTCAGGATGAGGCCCTCGACAGGCTCAGGATGGGGTCTTCTGCGGGCTCAGGATGAGGCTTCGACAAGCTAAGGCTGATGCTTGGACAAGCTCAGGATGAGGTCCTTCGACAGGCTCAGGATGAGGCCGAGGGTTTTCAATAAGTTGACCCTCATCGTGAGTGAGTAACCCTCATGGTGAGCTTGTCGAACCATGGGCAACATCGCTTTTCAGCAGCCTATTGGGGGGCCGATCGTGGCGTTCGCAACGGGAAAGCAGTTGGCAAGCACTTCTGGTGGTTGTGGGCAGCCATCAATTTTTGCTTGCCTCGGCGACAATTCGCAGCACACGATGCCCCGAAACTTAGGGTAGGGGGCCGATATGCGTCTTGCTGTTTTTCTACTCTTTCTGGCGCAGTTCTGTCCCGTTGCAGCGGATGAGGGGGCTTGGAACGTCACGACCACCAGCAGCGAGGAACTGGCGCCCCTCACGGATGACCTGTCGCGGGCGGACCTGTTCAAGCTCGTGATCGCTGCGGAAGAAAGGGACAACCCCGCCCCCCGCGGTGCGCGACGATCCCTTTATCAAAAAACACCGTTCAAGTTTCCCCAAGATGCCAATGAGGAGCAAGGCAAACCAAGGACCAACTCTATTTTCGGTATCGACATCAGCCACTATAATGGGCGTGCCTTTAGCTTCGATTCCTTGAAGGACGATAATATCCGTTTCGTTTACGCGAAGGCGACACAAGGCGTAAGCTATAAGGACGATCTCTTTGGACTTTATTGGCAAGCCTTGAATGATCTACCGGCGGAGAAGAGGGTACTTCGCGGTGCCTATCACTTCCTCTCCTCCAACGCCGATGGCGCTGCCCAGGCTGACACTTTTCTGAGTTTCCTGGAGAAGCACGGCGGACTGAAGGATACCGACATGCCGCCCGTCGTTGATCTTGAGTGGGACATCACGCAAAGCGACAGGACCGACCGGTGGCAAAGCCATACCCCGGACGAGATCATCGATATAACACTCGCATGGCTTAAAAGGGTGGAAGAGAGGACCGGGCGCACTCCTGTCGTCTATACGGCAAGAACCTGGTGGCGCGAGCGGCAAATTCCGGAGGAGAGTTTCGACAAACTAAGCCATTACAAGATTTGGATCGCTGACTACTCGCGCTCGGCAAGAGCAACAGAAACGCCGCCCACGATCAATCGCTCACCCTGGCACATTTGGCAGTTCAGCGAAACGGCTGAGCTGTCTCAAGGATATGATGGCCCCGTCGATGCCGACATTTATAAGGGGACGGAAGATCAATTCGCGGCAGATTTTCAGATCGCGCGGAACTGACCTAGCAAAATTGAGCTTCTCGTAATATGTACGCTCGTCCGCGCCACTGATTTGGCTATTAGTCGGGCATTCAGCGAATAAATGAGCATTGTTGCCGGCCGGGGGCCTAGTAATTCTCAAAGCCCCAAAGGATTGGATCAACACGCCTTTAATTGAAATCGATTAAAGGCGGAAAGTTGATCGCTTCTAACCTGCTCGACTCGGTCATGATTTAGGGCGGGAGCATCGGAGCATCTCCATGAGGCGCATTTGACGATTGCGCGGCAACTGCACATGCTTTTGCCGACTGCCCAACCAAAGAGACCATCAACGCTTTTGGCCATACCTTCAGAAAGGGCGGCTTATCGTTATGCCGGGGAGTATCATGGCGGCAGTTTTGCTGATTTGCCATGCAATCGCAGCCAGAAGGAGCAGCGACGCTTTCACAAAGTCGAATAAATGCTTAGGGCGTAATCGATATCGTCGAAGACCTTGCCGCGACCACCCTTTAGGACCAAAGCTTGGCTGCAATATTCTTTTATGATTGCCATGTCATGACTGACCAGGATCATCGCGCAGTGATGGCGTTTTACAAATAAAGCCTCATGGCATTTTGTATGAAAGCGCTGATCGCCGACGGAAATTACCTCGTCGATGAGAAAGCAATCAAAATCCACCGCGAGTGTGAGGGCAAAAGCAAGCCGCGCGCGCATCCCCGACGAATAAGTCCTCACGGGCAGATAAAGCTGACGGCCAAGCTCAGCAAAATCATCGACGAAAGCGACAACATCCTCAATGGATCTATTGTAAATGCGGGCGATAAAGCGAATGTTGTCGAAGCCGCTCATGGATGCTTCGAAACCACCACTCAGTGCAAGCGGCCAGGACATAGACATTCCTCGAAGAATGCGCCCTGAGCTCGGAAGTTCGACACCTCCAATGATCTTTACGAGAGTGGATTTGCCCGCACCATTCCGTCCGAGGACAGCTAATTTCTTTCCGGGGTGGACGGTGAAAGATATTCCGTCGAGGATGCGACGAACGCCAATTGTGGTCTCGTACTCTTTGACAATGTTGTCGATGACAATCGGACCTGGCTTGCCGCCCTTCTGTTGAGCCTCCGCCAGCATCATGAACTCATGCTCCATGACGAAGCTGCCAAGAGCGCTGAGGATCAAATAGATGCAGACTGAAAGGCCAAAGATTTTCAGGATGGACTGCATGCGTTTAGGATAGAGGGGAAAATCGGGAAGGTTTGGTTCTACCACTCGCTCCAGGTAGAGACGCTGTTGCTCGGCATCCTTGATAGCGTCTTCAAATGTCAAAAGGCTTGACGAGAACAATTTGACCGCAAGTTCAAGCTCGAGCGTCAACTTCTCATATTCGGCCACTTTGGGCGCCAACGACTTATCGCCTCCCGCGAGGAGAGGTCGCTGCTCCTGGATCTGAGTTTCTAGAGCGCGGATCCGTGCTTTCGTGGCGGCGAGTTTTGGGCTGCTTGGAGAGTTGGCGCTGACCTCTTCAAGCTCTGCCCTCAATTCGGCGACCTCGCCGTTCATCTTCGCAATCAATTCGATGATGGCAGCGCCTTGCTTGACCGGATCTAAAAGTCCCTCCCGCGTCCGGAAATCGGTTACAAGCTGCTGTGCGCCCCACACTTTCTTTTCCGCCTCTGCCAGCATTTGCCGTGCAAACGTGACGTTATCATTTCGGGCACGATCATTTAGGCGATTTATGAGCTCCTCTCCATAGGCGAGCGAAGCGCGTGCAATCTGGCGCGCATCCTCGGGACGAAACGCGTAGACATAGAGTGTGCTAATCCCTGTTGATGTGTCGAAGTTGGGCAGAACGAAATCATCGAACCTCTCGAATAATGCCTCGTGAGAGCTTCGAGACCAAAGCCTGGGAAAGCGAGAAAGAAAGTCAGCCTCGGGCCGCGACAGCAGATCAAGCAGATTTGCCTCCCGGATAAGGCGTTCCATAACATCGCGAGATGAAAGAAAGTCATTTACGGATTCTGTATCGTCGTTGGAAGACGACATGGAACTCAGCGGCTGGAGCACAGAACTAGTGGCAAGTCCACTCATTGAGGATGCCGACGACTTGCTCCGAACAATGAAATGAGCTTCAGAAACATAAATGTCGGTGGCAATCAGTGTATAGTAGAAAGTAGCGAAAGTAACAGGAACAATTATCGAAAATACAGCTAGTTTATTGTTTCGCAGGAAGTTCTTGATGCGAGACAGGACAACCTCTGTCCAACCTGCTTCGACAGTGGCGCGCTGCGCAACGACTGCTGGCTTTAGCTTCAACTCAACAATCGGATGTGAAGCGTGCTCTGACACCGGTACGAACTTCCTTTCCCTGTCGTTGAGGACCGTAGCTCAATCAACCACCATTAATCCACGCGAATGTAATACCGCGCCTTCCGGACAACCAGCAGGCCGAGCGCAGTCAATACCAGGCAGCACTTGGCGGTATAGACGGCATCCCAATAAGCATCAACCGTATGCCCCAAAAGTCCGCCTCGAAACATCTCAAAGCAGTTCGCAACCGGAGAATATAATAAAACTTTTGCCATTCGATCCGGCAGCCAGGATGTCATCGAAAACATTCCGGTCAGAGGGAGTGTTACATACATAATCGGTTGAATAAATTTCTCGGCTATTTCGCTCATCTCCGTGAGGCCAGCGATAAACAATGCCACGGCAAATGAAAACCAACCCAACAAAAGCCATCCCCAGATAACCTGCCCGGGATCATAAATTGGATCCATTATCCCGAGCAAGAAAAAGGGAATGTAAGCAACCCAAAACGCAATGCCTGCACCGCCGACCTCAAGCAATGTCCTTGCGATGAGAACATCAATATAGCTGACATTGCGGTGAAACATGAG
This sequence comes from uncultured Alphaproteobacteria bacterium, assembly GCA_963723755.1. Taxonomy (GTDB): domain Bacteria; phylum Pseudomonadota; class Alphaproteobacteria; order Rhizobiales; family Rhodomicrobiaceae; genus Rhodomicrobium. The sequence continues at coordinate 18,217 of CAVRSS010000078.1, forward strand.
ACCGGAATTTTGCCGGAAGCAATGTTGCGACCGGCCAACCACATGCCGCCACATGGTCAGCAATGTATAGCCGCTCAACACAAAGGGAATGATTCCCACACCGCCGGAAAGCTTGTGTTCCGCTACTGTCCACGCCCCCATAACGCAGAAACTCAAGATAAGTGGCTCACCAATGACCCAGAAAAACCCGAGACTATGACGGCCAAAACGGGTCATGAGTTCGCGTAGGATCAAGGCGCGAATAACTCTTACCTGCAGGCCTAGCCTAACCAGGAAAATACTCATAGTGGCTTTCCCGGTGTCATCCATGCATGTGCTCTCTTGATCCGCTTATAACGAGCCAAAGCATGCTATACGCAGCAAGACTTATGACCAAGATTGTCAGGACGTAGCGCGTACTCCTCGGTTCAATGGCTTCGTCGGGCTTATGCGGGCTCACGACGGTCTCGATGTAAAGTTGCTGGCGTCTAGCCTCTTGCCGGGCTGTCTGCAGGGCGCTGATGGCTATGCCGAGGTCCCGGTCCGCAAAACTGCGATCGAGGGTCAAGCGTTGATAAACTTCGATTTTGGATGCCAAGGGAGTTGCCCCCCCGGCAATCTTAGAGCTCTCGGTGGCGATCTGATTCTGCAGCGCTGTGATATGGCTTCTTAGGCTTTGGATCGCCGGGTTGGAAGGCTGCCCCTGCAACGTTTCGTTGAGCTGACGCTGAGTGTCTGCAAGTTCACCCTTCAGCCGAGTCACAAGTTCAGCGAGCTTTAGAGAATCCGCCTGAGGGTCCAGCATAAATTCACTATTGCGAAAGCTTGTTATCCTTCGTTGCGTTTCGACAACGCGACTCTCGGCACGTTGCAATTCGAGCTCTGCATTTTTGATCGCGTCCGCCTGAGCCCGCTCATTTATCTGATTAACCAGTTCTTCGCTCAAACGCAGAAGCTCTCGCGCCAATTTTTCCGCTTCTTCCGCGTGAAAGGCCGAGACTCGCAAGGTGACCATGCCGCCTTTGCTCTCGTACCATGCCTCGACACGATTCAAGTAATATTCGTAGAGCGCTTCGTAATTGGCGCTACGCCAAGGCCTCGGGTAGCTAGAGAAAATATCCACACCGGGACCGCCAAAAATTGGCTGAAGGGGAAAGCGTTCGTCAAGTTTGCGAACCCCGTCGCGAGAAAGGATAAAATCGATCACGGCGTATGTGTCGTCTTCCGCGCGCGTTATTCCAAAAGTGCGAAAAAGCGATGATAAGCCACCGCCTTGCGCTCCCCGAACGCCACGAACCGTGAACATCACTTCGACAACGTACCGGTCCGAGGCAAGCAAGTAATAGTATATGCCGCTCACGACAGTGGGGAGCGCTACAATCAGAAGGAATAATACCGTGCCGATAGATAACCGGGGATTGCGTAACATGAGCCTTGAGGCTTTAAGTCAGTGTAACGCCGCTCTATAGGGCAAATGTGTCAGTACCGCGAACGCTCCTCACTTTGCGACATTATAGATGTCGGCTGCGTACACCGCCGGAGCGACAACGGTCCCCAGGATGCGTAGGAATTTGGCGAGTTCAGCGCCGGGCGAATTCGTTATGAATACGATATCCCCGTCGTGCATGTAGAAACCCTTAGCGTAAAACAGGCCCTCCGCATGCCGCAAATTCAACCTGTAGATGATCGGTACCTGCTCTAAACCTCCTGCCGGCTCGCCGGCCATCGCCGAAATTAAGCTCGCTGGCTCATAGCGGAAGATCAACACGTTTGTCGCGTCTGCTCTCTCATCATTCAATCCTCCAGCTCTTCCGAGGGCTTGCGCCAGCGTGACAAGCGGTAGATCAAACGGAATATCCGATTGGGCATTTGCGGCGCCTAGAATGGTGTAAGTCCGCCTGTGTCCATAAACGCTAAGCACGTCGCGCGGACTGAGCCTAATATTCTCATCGGCACTCTTCGTCAAGCTCAGGAAGGGAACCGTGACGACTTTGCTGGCTCGGCTCAAAGAAACATATGTGTCGTTAATGGGCGTCCTTATACCGCCTACCATAGAGATCGCATCGAGTACCCGCTCATTACTTGGACTGAGCTGCACCATCCCACCCGGCACGGCATCTCCAGTGACCGTGACGGAATTTGCTGCGCTCTTACTGACGCTCACCAATGCCTGCGGATCAACCGCTTTGGCGGAAAGCTTCCTGACAATAGCCGCCTCAACTTCGCGCGGTGCCTTGCCTGCTACCTTGATGTCGCCCGCGAATGGAACATTGATCGTTCCGCCCGGCTGTACGACCTGCTCAGGGATCACCGTGCCACCCGCGGCGCCAACCAAAACCGATCCGCTATTTGAAGCGTTAAAAAGATTGCCAGGAGCGGCTTCCCAAATATTTACCCTGACGATATCCCCGATGCCGATGACGGGCGCAGATGCAGGCTGATATTGGGAAAAACTCGTCAAGCTTGGGCTTGTCCCCAACCTCAGTGTCGCTATCACATGGGCGTCAATATCAATAACCCGAGGACCGCTCACGCCTTCGTCGACACTAGCCAGCGTCAGGAGATCGGGGCCTGCCCCAGGTAGCGCTGAGCAAGCAGAAAATACCGCCGTTGCCAGAACGGCGAAAATACGAAATCGGATATTCACATGCCCCTCGTAACGTTCGTCCAACAAACAAACATCACTACGCCCAGTATTCTGAGTTGAAAGACCGATTTGCGGGAGGGTGTCGAGAAGTGGCGGAATTTTTGGGGGTGGTGAGGGCTGTTTTCCGGCGCATAGAAGATTAGGAACAACAGTGCAACCAAAGGCAGAAATAAACACAATTTATGATGGAAATCCCACGGTCTTTTTGACGTTGTCTTCCCCATCGCTTCGGCACGGTTCAAATTCGTGCCCAAATGATCAATGGCTTGCCGAAAAGCTTTGTGTTTGCGCATACGCTTTACGGGGGGTGAGCAAGGCGCAACGCGCGACCGACAGGTCTTGCTTGAGGAAGGCACTGCGCTATGATCCTGGCGGTTTTGATAGGCCGATGAAAAGTTGCAAGAAAGTGCTTGAGCTTAAAGAGGGGTGGGCCGTGCTTATGATGATTTGGGCTATGCAATCTCGGTTTGTTCAAACCTGTAAACTCTCGTGAAGCTGTTTCTCGACGTCACGCGTGTTGCGACCCGTATGATCGGTTCGGCGCCAACGGGCATCGACCGGGTCGAGTACGCATATGCAACCGAGATCATCTGTAAAGCGAGCGGCGTCGACTTCTGTCGGGGTCATAACCACACCGTTGTTCACCGGCGCATTGAGAAAGCCACTGATCCAGGAGGTGCTCGGTCGTGTTGCGCTCGCCTGGAAGATCGGAAGCTCGCCCAGGGACGATGCTCTCTATCTCAAGCTCAAAGAGTATCTCGAGACGCCGGTGCAATTGGATCGAACGCAAAGCTTTCGGATCGTCGATCTCCCGCTTCTTCAGCGCACGCGTGATCAAGCCATTTTCCCGGTCCGTTCGCTTGCACGCGCCTCGACGCGACTAAAACGCTGGATCGGGCGGGGGGCTGGCCAGCCGAGCATCTATCTCAACAGTTCCCACACTCAGCTCGAGAAAGTGGAGCGCTTCGAGTGGGCATCCGCCGCATCAATAAAATGCGTTTTCTTCATTCACGATCTCATCCCGATCGAATTTCCGGAATTCGTGTCCCCCCAGTCTCCCGCCCGGCATGAAGGCCGCCTCAACACTGTAGCGCGCCTGGCGTCAGGCATCGTCGTCAACTCGGACTACACCGCGCGCTCCGTGGCTGCATATTTAGATGCACATAAAGTTGCGGCGCCGCCGATCGAAGTCATACCGCTCGGCGTAACCGACTGGTTTTTGGAAAAGGACAAACTTCACCCGCCACAGTCGACGGTGCCTTATTTCGTGAACGTCAGCACGATCGAGCCACGAAAGAACATGCTGTTTCTTTTTGCAGTATGGCGCCGCTTGATAGAAATCCTGGGGCCAGCCACACCCCGGCTTGTGCTCGTCGGCCATCGCGGCTGGGAGAACGAAAACGTCATCGACGTCCTCGAACGATCGCGGGGGCTTGCGCCTTTTTTGGTCGAGGCGTCCGGCTTGAGCGACGCTGGCTTGGCATCGCTCGTCCGAGGTGCGACCGCGGTCGTCGCGCCGTCAAGCGTGGAGGGCTATGGGCTTCCGGTCGCCGAGGCGCTTGCGCTCGGCGTCCCCGTGATCGCCTCGGACATCCCGGCTCACAAGGAAGTTGGCGGCCGCTGGACCACATTCATCGACCCGATCGATGGTCTAACCTGGGTCAAAACACTGAAAGACTTTGTGGAAGTGGGATCGAGGCAGCGAGTGAAGGCTCTGGAAATTGCGCAAGACTACCGCCCGCTAACGCTGGCTGACCACGTTGTTCGTGCGACGTCATTCGTTCAGACCATCGCCGAACAGCAAAGGGCAGCCGCATAGCCACCGGTGGCTTTTCGATGCCCGCCCAGGGTTTTTCCGCGCTTAGGCGAATCAGTTTCCTCCTTCGAGGAAACTGCCGCAAGCCGTCATGCTGGGCTGTTCCATGATCGCATTCGCTATCTGTCATCGAACTCGCGCTTGATTCCGACCGCCGCCCAGTGTCTGGTAGCATCTTGTCTGTGCCGCAACTCCCTCCATAGCGGGACGAAGATTCGTTTCGTTGCGCGTCCCCCGGATCCTTATGCAGCAACGCCCACTCACCGAATCTCGGTCTCTAGCCATCGCGCTGACCTGCGCGGCTTCGCTTCTTTTCGCCTTTCTCGACACAAGCGCAAAGTATCTGGCCACAGTCGCACACGTGCCCCTCGTAGAGATCATCTGGGTTCGGTTCGTGGTCAATGCACTGCTGATTGTCGCAATGCTAGGCCCGAATGCGGCGCTCCGCGCTTTGCCGTCGAAGAAGGTGATGAACCAGCTTCTTCGAAGCGTTTTCCTGATCGGCGCCACAGCCTTCAACTTCCTCGCGTTGCAATACCTTCAGCTCGATCAGACCGCGACGATCTTTTTTCTGTCGCCATTCATCGTTGCTGCGCTGGCGGGGCCGATGCTTGGCGAGTGGATCGGCTGGCATCGCCTGGCTGCCATCTGCGTCGGGTTCACAGGCGTCTTGTTCGTGACCCGGCCGGGATATGGCGGCATCCACTGGGCCGTGTCATTTTCTCTTCTCGCGACGGTGAGCTATGCACTTTACATCCTATGGACGCGCTACATCGTGCGGTTCGACAATGCGAGCACGACCCTCGTTTATACTCCAATGGCGGGCGCCGTTCTGGCCGCGCCGTTTGCCCTCGCAGATTGGCAAATGCCCTCAAGCGCGTGGGTTTGGTTCGTTCTTCTGAGTACAGGGTTGTTCGGCGGATTTGGGCATTGGCTTGTTATTCTCGCGCACGAGCGCGCCCCCGCCCCCATCTTGGCGCCCTTTGGCTACATCGGCATCATCTTCATGATCGCTCTTGGACTCGCCGTCTTCGCCGACGTTCCAAGCTGGTGGACCCTGGCCGGCGCGGCGGTCATCATCTTGTCAGGGGTATACCTGCTCTTTCGGGAACGTTATGCGCCCGGCTCCGCGCCCGCCGCCTCGTCAACGGTGGTGGAAGGATAGGCCACGCGGACACGGGCCGCGAGGGTTGCAAAATTGCCTTCACGGATCGACTGGCGGATGGCCGCCATGAGTTCTTGGTAGAAGGCGATATTGGCCCAGCTCAGGATCATCGGAGCAAGATATTCGCCGGCGCGGATGAGGTGGTGGATGTAGGCGCGGGAGTAGTCGCGGGCTGCGGGGCAGGCACTCGTTTCGTCGAGCGGGCGCAAATCCTCGATATGCGCGGCATTGCGCATGTTGAGCTTGCCGGCCCAGGTAAAGGCCTGACCGTGCCGGCCGGACCTTGTCGGCATGACGCAATCGAACATGTCGATGCCGCGCTCCACGGCACCGACAATGTCGGCAGGCGTACCGACGCCCATGAGGTAGCGCGGTTTATGGGGGGGGAGAAGCGGTGTTGTCGAGGAGAGCATCTCGAACATGAGCTTCTGGCCTTCGCCGACGGCAAGGCCGCCGACCGAATAGCCGTGAAAGCTCATGGAGGTCAGGGCTTCGGCCGATTGCGCGCGAAGCGCGGGATGAACGCCGCCTTGAACGATGCCGAACAGGGCGCGTCCAGCTTGGCCATGCTCTTCGAAAGCCGCGAGGGAGCGTTCTGCCCATCGCAGCGAAAGCTGCATCGACCGTTCTGCCTCATCTGGCGTCGCCGGATAAGGCGTGCACTCGTCGAACTGCATCTGAATGTCGGCGCCGAGAAGATTTTGCACTTCGATTGAGCGCTCGGGCGTCAATTCGTGAGGCGCGCCGTCAATATGCGAGCGAAAGGTCACGCCACGTTCGGAAACCGTGCGAAGCTTGCTCAGCGACATGACCTGATAGCCGCCGGAATCGGTCAGAATCGGGCCGTCCCAGCGCATGAAGCGATGCAGGCCGCCGAACCGCGCGATCCGCTCGGCTCCAGGACGCAGCATGAGGTGATAGGTGTTGCCGAGAATGACATCCGCGCCCGTGGCTTTGACATTGTCGACGAACACGGCTTTGACCGTCGCGGCGGTGCCGACCGGCATGAAGGCGGGGGTACGAATGATGCCGCGAGGGGTCGTGATTTCTCCAAGGCGCGCGTTGGCGACGTTGGCCAGAAGCTTGAAGGAGAAAGGAGCGGTCAAAGTGAAGCTCCACCGGCGCGGTGGAGCAGGCATGCATCGCCATAAGAGTAAAAGCGAAAGCCCTCGGCAACGGCATGTGCATAAGCACTTTTCATGAGAGCCGCGCCGGAAAAGGCGCAAACCAGCATGAAGAGCGTAGATTTCGGCAGGTGGAAATTCGTCATGAGCACGTCGGCACTGCGGAATTGGTGGCCCGGTTTGATGAAGAGCTTCGTAAAGCCTTGCTGGGCCTCTATCAAGCCATCCTCGCGTGCGGCCGTTTCAAGAACACGAAGCGACGTCGTGCCAACTGCGATAAGCCGACCCCCAGGGGCGCGGCACGCGTTGATTGCGCGCGCGGCGTCCTCGGAAATCTCATACCATTCAGCATGCAGCGTATGGTCCGAAATGATTTCGGTCTTGACGGGGAGGAATGTACCCGCGCCCACATGCAGCGTGACGAATGCGCTGCGAACGCCTTTGGCCGCGAGGCCTTCAAGAAGCTTGGGCGTAAAGTGGAGACCTGCGGTTGGCGCGGCGACGGCGCCTTCATGTTTGGCGTAAATCGTCTGATAGTCGGTGCTGTCGCGCTCGTCGGCGGGGCGGCTGCTCGATATATAAGGCGGGATTGGCATATTGCCGTGGCGCCTCATGATGGCTTCAACGGTTTCGCCGCAGCAGGCCGAGACCACAACTGCGCCGTCTTCGTCCTTCGTGGCGACCCTAAGGCGCGCACGTTCTCCATTCCGCGAGAAGACAATGGTGTCTCCTTGGCGAAGCCGCCGGGCGGGACGTGCGAACGCTTTCCAAGCGCCGTCGGCAAGCCTTTCGATCAGGTTGAGGGAAATCTCGACGTCGGGAGCAACGGTTTCACGGGCTGGACGATAGCCGCGAAGCTCGGCGGCAAGGACCTTGGTGTCGTTGAACACCAGAACATCGCCGGCCCGCAAAAAAGAGGGTATATCCCGCACCAGCCCCTCGGATAAGGGAAGGTCCCAGGCGGGATCGACGCAAAGGAGCCTCGCCGAATCCCTCGGCGAAGCGGGTCTCAGCGCTATCGACGATTTGGGCAGCTCGAAATCGAAATCTTTCAAAAGCACGGTCAATCAGCCGCCCAGATTAGCAAGAGCGCTTCGAGTCTCTAGGTGGCGTCCCCCACCCGCATCGTAACAATCTTGTCGGGGTCCTTGACGGGCTCCCCCCGCTTGACCTTGTCGATGTTCTCCATTCCCTCAATGACCTTGCCCCAGATGGTGTATTTCCCATCGAGGAAGGTGGCATCATCGAAGCAGATGAAAAATTGGCTGTCCGCGCTATCGACGTGGTTGGCTCGCGCCATCGATACTGTCCCGCGAACGTGCGGTTCGTTACTGAATTCGGCTTTCAGGTTTTTCCCAGACCCGTGGCGCCCCGTGCCGGTAGGATCTCCCGTTTGGGCCATGAAGCCCTCAATCACACGATGGAAAACAACGCCGTCGTAGAATTTATCGTTCGCAAGCTCTTTGATGCGAGCGACATGGTTGGGCGCGAGATCGGGCCGGAGCTCGATCACAACGCGGCCTTGGGTTGTTTCCAGGACCAATGTATTGTCTTTATCTGGAGATGCCATGTTTTACTCTTCCCCTAGCGCCCGTCTAGACAGGTAATTTCTACCCGAAAATAAGGCGCCTTCATGCTAATCTGACGTGAATGTGGTGATCAACGGGCGTCTGACGCAAGCTGCATTTTGATGATCTTGTCCGGATTGAACACTTGGCCATTTGCGCCGCTGCCTTTTTTGATCCGGTCGACGAGTTGCATGCCATCGGTGACTTGCCCCCAAACAGTATAGTTTCCGTTGAGGTGCGAAGCATCCTCCAGGCAGATGAAGAACTGGCTGTTGGCGGAGTTGGGGCTACCGGAGCGGGCCGCTCCCAAGGTCCCGCGCTTGAAGGGTGTTGAAGTAAATTCAGCAGGGAGATCGGGATATTTGGAGCCGCCTGTTCCATCGCCCTTCGGATCGCCGGTTTGGGCCATGAAACCCGTTATCACGCGATGAAAAGTGAGGCCGTCGTAGAAGCCTTCCTTGACGAGTTTCTTGATGCGCTGGACATGCTTGGGCGCCAGGTCCGGGCGCAGCTCGATGACGACGCGGCCGTCTTTCAGGTCCATATAGAGCGTATTATCCGGGCTCGCGGCGTGAGCCGCCGAGGCCGCCAGAAACAGCCCCGTCGTCAGAAGCAGCCCAATGAGAAAGCTGGGACGAACCATGTGTGTCCTTTTCTTTTTTAATTGTTTTTGCCGATGAAGCGGGTAGCCGGGCATCGGGGCGGGATTTGGGCCACGTTACTTGAGGCAAAGCTTATCATTAATTCTCTGCAAAACGGCGGGCGAGACAAAGGGCGAAACGCCTCCGCCCAAGCTCGCAATTTGCCGGACCAGGGTCGCCGTGATGTGCGCGGTGCTAGGCGATGCCGCCAGAAACACGGTTTCGATGTGGGGTGCCATGGTTCTGTTCATGCCAAAAAGCTGCGCTTCATAGCCGAAATCCGCCGTGTCCCGGATGCCCCTCAGGATGAATTGCGCACCGTTCTCGCGCGCGGCGTCTACTGTCAGTCCCCGAAAAAGGATGACCTCGAAGCGAGCCCCCACGACGCCAAGCCTATCGAGTTCTTCCTTGAGCATCGACACCCGCTCGACTTCGGAGAACATTGGCGTTTTTGAAGGGTGAACTCCGATGCCGACGACAAGGCGGTCGAACAGCGCTAGGCCACGATTTATGATGTCGAGATGGCCAAGCGTTGGCGGATCGAAGCTTCCTGGATAAAAACCGCAACGCATGCGCCGCATTACTCCTGAGGTTATTCAGAAATCTCGTCGCCGCCCTCGGCCTCGCCGCCGTTTGAACTTCCGTTGCCATTGCCATCGTCGTTGATGAGTTCTGCGGATACAACGCGCTCGTCCTGATCTGTCCTAAAGATTGTCACACCTTGAGCCGAGCGGCCTGTAATTGATATTCCCTCGATCGGACACCGGATCAGCTTGCCGCCATTAGTCACTAGCATGATTTGATCGGTATCCTCCACGGGGAACGACGCGATCAGGCGGCCATTTCGCTCGTTAACGACCATGGCGATGATGCCTTTGCCACCTCGTCCCGACGTCCGGTACTCGTAAGAGGATGTCCGCTTGCCGAAGCCGCGCTCTGAGACCGTCAGCACATATTGCTCGGCCGCACCCATTTCCGCATAACGCGCGGGTGTCAGATCGGCGATATCGCCGCCCTCGATCGCTTCGCTGTCATCAACGCCGGTTTCCGTCACGGCGGCTTCTATGGCAGCGTCAGCGGCCTCGGTTTCATCAAGAGATGCACGCTCGCCCGATGCGGCGCGGCGCATGGCGTTTGCCTGCTTGAGATAGGCCGCGCGCTCGGCCGGCGTTGCTTCCATGTGCCGGAGGATCGCCAATGAGATAATCCGATCCTCGTCTTCGAGCTTGATCCCGCGAACACCGGTGGATTCGCGGCCCTTAAAGATACGCACATCCGTGACCGGGAATCGGATCGCCTGACCGTCGGCTGTTGTGAGCAAGATGTCGTCCGTTTCCCGGCAAAGCTGCGCGCCTGCAATCTCATCGCCCTGATCGAGCTTCATGGCGATTTTGCCATTCTGGCGGACTTCGGCGAAATCCGCGAGTTCGTTCCGCCGTACACTCCCTGAACGCGTCGCGAAGAGAATGAATACGCCGATTTCTCCGCGCTCTTCCTCGGGCAGCGGTAGAATGGACGTGATGGTTTCATCCTGCTGCAGCGGAAGAAGATTGATCAGCGCTTTCCCTCGTGCCTGCGGGGCGGAAAGAGGTAGACGCCAAACCTTCATTTTGTAAGCCATGCCCCGCGAGGACAGGAAAAGCACGGGAGTATGAGTGTTGGCGACGAAAAGCCGGGTGACGAAATCTTCGTCGCGCGTAGTCATTCCGGCGCGGCCCTTGCCACCACGCCGCTGCGCGCGATAGGTCGACAGCGGGACGCGCTTAATATAGCCGCGATGGCTGACAGTTACGACCATATCCTCCTTTTGGATAAGGTCCTCATCCTCGACTTCGCCCTCGATATCGAGAATTTCGGTGCGCCGTGGAGTGGCAAACTCTTCCTTGATGGCGATCAGTTCGTCACGAACGATGCCGATCACCCGCGCTCGCGAGCTCAGAATATCGAGGTAGTCGCGTATCTTCTCGGCGAGACCCTTGAGTTCGTCACCGATTTCGTCCCGGCCGAGCGCCGTCAGGCGTTGCAGGCGGAGGTCGAGGATAGCTTTCGCCTGATCGATGGACAGGCGATAGACGTTGCCCTCCTGAATTTTGGAACGCGGGTCGTCGATCAGAGCAAGCAGAGGCGCGATATCTTCCGCCGGCCAGTCTCGCGTCATGAGTTGCTCGCGCGCCGTCGCTGGATCGGGCGCCGTGCGGATCAGCTTGATGACGTCATCAATATTGGCCACCGCAGTCGCCAAGCCGACAAGCACATGCGCCCGGTCGCGAGCCTTCGCGAGCAAAAACTTCGTCCGGCGCGTGACTACAGTTTCACGGAACTGCGTGAAAGCCTGAATGAAATCGAGGAGGGTATGCTGCTCAGGCCGGCCACTGTTAAGCGCAACCATATTGGCCGCGAAAGGAGATTGCAGCGTCGTGAAGCGGTAAAGCTGGTTCAGCACGACGTCGGGCATGGCGTCGCGCTTAAGCTCGATTACGACGCGATAGCCGTCGCGGTCGGACTTATCGCGCACGTCCGAAATGCCCTCGACGCGTTTTTCGCGCACGAGTTCCGCGATGCGCTCTTGCAGCACCGCCTTGTTAACCTGATAGGGGATTTCCGTCACGATCAACGCGTCGCGATCCTTCCGGATCGTCTCGACGTGGATCTTGCCGCGAACGACGATCGAGCCGCGGCCTCGGAGGTAGGCGGCTCGAATGCCCGCGCGTCCCATAATGACGCCGCCCGTTGGAAAATCGGGGCCGGGCACATGCTCCATGAGCTGTTCGACGGTGAGGTTGAAGGTCTCAAGATACGCCAGGCAGGCGTTTATGACCTCGCCCAAATTGTGCGGGGGGATATTGGTGGCCATGCCGACCGCAATCCCGCCAGCGCCATTCACCAATAGATTTGGGAAGCGAGCGGGGAGGACTTTCGGCTCACGTTCCGAGTTATCGTAGTTGTCCTGGAAATCAACAGTATCGTTTTCTAGATCCTGAAGAAGTGTGTCGGAAATCTTTTCGAGACGTACTTCGGTGTAACGCATGGCGGCGGGGGGGTCGCCATCGACCGAGCCGAAGTTCCCTTGACCGTCAATCAAGGGGACGCGCATGGAGAAGTCCTGCACCATGCGGACAAGCGCGTCGTAAACCGACTGGTCGCCGTGGGGATGGTATTTACCGATGACGTCGCCGACGATGCGTGCAGACTTCCGGTAGGGCTTATTCCACTGGTAGCCGTTTTCGTGCATCGAATAAAGGATGCGGCGATGGACGGGCTTCAGACCGTCCCGCACATCAGGCAGCGCTCGCGACACAATCACGCTCATCGCATAATCGAGATACGAACGCTTCATTTCATCGGTGATCAAAATCGGACGGATCTCACCCGCGCCGTGATCGCCTTGATTACCTTCGGAATTGCCTGCCAAAACCAAACCCCTGGCTTCTTAGAAAGGGAGATATCCTGAAGCCTGTGAACCTATCGAGCTTTATAAATAGGAACGGTGAAGCACAAGTGGAGCGCCGCGCACCTATCCTCGGTGGAGAGCGTCAAAACGGGATTTCGTCGTCAAGATCTTTTTCAAAGGGCTTAGGCGCTGGCGCTGAGTTTTCCCGATTCTTTGCGGCGCTTGAGTTCTTGAATCCACCGCCGCGGCCATTGTCGCTGGAGCCGCCATCGAAATCAGCATGCCCGCCATCATTAAAGCCGGAGGCGCCACCGCGGCCATCGAGCATTGTCAGCTGCCCATTGTAGTTTTGGAGGACAATTTCAGTTGTGTAACGGTCGTTGCCTGCATTGTCCTGCCATTTACGAGTTTGAAGCTGGCCCTCGATATAAACCTTGGCGCCCTTCTTCAGATATTGTTGCGCGATCTTACCGAGTTGCTCGTTGAAAATAACGACACTATGCCACTCGGTCTTCTCGCGCCTTTCGCCGGACTGCTTGTCACGCCAAGTATCAGTGGTTGCAAGCCGCAAATTACAAATCGGCCGACCATCCTGCGTATGCCGGACCTCCGGGTCTGCTCCGAGGTTGCCGATAAGGATGACTTTATTCACTGAGCCCGCCATAAGAGCTCCTTTCTAAACCGTTGCTCGCCCCTGACTGTACATCAAGCGACGGCCTTCATAAGCGGCTCCGGCGGGGTTTTCCACACGTGAGCCACGAAGATCGTTCGTATTATGTTCTAAGAAGGGCATGGCTTCATGTCAAGCCATGCTGTCTGATATGAAGCGGCGGGTGCAAAAGTCGCAAGAACGCTCAGCATTGCGTCGCAACTTCGGGGCCGAAAAAACACACCGCATCACAAATCCAGCCATTTTCCCGCTCCGACCCGCCTATTCTCGCGAAAGGTTATTGACGTGCGGCGGTACACGGCTCGAAGGTTCTCGCTGTTGAGTAAGCTGGATTTTGGCTGATTTTATTGGCGTAAACCTAGGTGGCGCTCTTGACCAGACGGACTGAAAGTATAACATCCCGCCTGGATTAAGGCGGGGTGGATTGTGCAACAGCCATCGCGCAAAAAGCGCAGGATTGCTCCTTAAGAAGGCATTGATAAGAGGAACTGAGATGACGAAAACGCAAGCGGCGGCGGCGCCCAAGACGGCAGCAAAAAAACCAGAAAAGGCCGATATCGTCACCCTTCGCCATCTAGCTACGGAAGTCGCTGAAACACACGGCATTTCTCAGAAGCAGGCGAATGAAGTACTCGCCGAAGCGATCACGAGCATTGGCAAACATCTGAAAAAAGGCGCGCGGATTCGTATTGCCGGGCTTGGAACTTTGGAAGTTCGCAAGCGGGCTGCGCGCATGGGGCGAAATCCTGCCACCGGCGAAGCGATCAAGATCAAAGCCAGCAAAAAGGTGGCTTTCCGCGCAGCCAAAGACCTTAGCGAAGCGATTTAAGGAGGCCCGTTTGGCCTCCTGTTTCTGACACGCAGCAATCCCGTACTTATTTAGATCGGGGAAAGCATCCCTGTGGGAATTCAGCGCGCTCAGCAAGAATGGTCTTGATTGCGGTCACTTCTTTCTCGATGGCGCTCAGTCGGTTCTCCGTTTCGGTTTTGTCGCGGGCAACGTCGGATACAATTCCGCCGACCCTATAGCCCGCCACGGCGAGGAACACACCAATGGTGAAAGCCATAACGAAGGGCAGGTAGATGCGAGTCAGGGAAATGCCTTGGCGAACATACAAACCGGCTTCGGTATGCGGTGGCAAAGGTGGTGGTTCTGGCGCAATAGTTGTCATCGGCTGCGCCTTTCTGTCTTCACAGGGCAGGGTTTGTGTGTGGCTGTAATTTCCGCCCTCCCGATAGCCTTGCCTTCCTCGATGTAGTGGAATCGGAGATACAGGAAGCCGAGTAGCGCCACCGCTAAGGCTAGCGCAACCGGCCCTCGGCGCTTTTTGACAGCGAGGCAAGGATCTCGGCGACCGCTGTGATAGCAGCGCCTACAAACTGCGCGATTCCGCCGATGATAGGGGCCAACGGTCCCAGCAGGGCCAAGCCTGCCGTTGAAAGTCCCAATTTGGCGGCGCCGGCTATGAAACGGCCCCCCAGCGACGCAATAAATGCCAAGAATACGCTCATGATACGGTCTCCGTCTTTGATGAATACGTCGGTGCTTGCGCTGGACCCTGATAATCGAAGCGCTGATAGGCCTTGACGTGCTCGGCACGCAAAACGCGGATTAGGGCGATGACTGCAATGAAAACGGTGCAGAGCAGGAGCCACCGATTGGTTGAGGCCCAATACCAAAGGTTATGAAGAGGCTCGAAAACTGCGCGAACGCCATTGATGCTATCAAGCACGTTATCGCTTCCGAAAGTTTCTGCTGCTGCTGCTCCGCCAAAGAGCCAGGCAAAAATACGTTGGAGGAGGTTCATCCGCTGGATCGGCTTATCGCCAGCCTCTTCAAGATCGCGGTGCGTCGCATCATGGCGCTGTGGCAGCATCGGCCCGGCCTTGGCGAGAACACTGTCATAAGATGGCTGCCAAATCCCAGGATCGCCGCCAAGATCGTGGTCATGCTGGAAGAGAACGATGGCTCGGTAAGTCTGCTCACCGAAAATGCCATCGATCGATCCGGCTGGATATCCAAGGGAGCGAAGCTTTTCTTGAAGCGCGACAACAGCGGAACTTCTCATGCCGGCGTGCAGACAGCCATCGTCTGGAGGCTGCGCCTCCGACTGACCTGTCATGCAGCGCGCTTCGACGCGTATCGATACGACACGCCGCTGCCAGCCGGCGCCGAATACGCGCCATAGCCTTCCGAGCCGTTGGAGGAATTCCAGACGGAGATCGCAGAAGGCATCGATGTCATTGCCGGGTACTGCTTCAACCCATTGCCTCGCCCGGCCGACGCCGGAATTGACCGCGGCGTCAAAAACGCAGAGGTCGAAACCTGCTGGCAACTCTTCGCATCCCATCGCATCCCAGTACTGATTGCGATAGATGGTCTGCAACTCGTCTTCCTCGATTTGATAGACAGGACGCAACCGCTTGCAATGTTTCCTGCGCCAGCCATCGTACTCTCGCTGGATGATCCCTCGCATGGTCGGGCCGCCGGGATCGTCGGGATGATTGGAATAGCCGCCTTCCCATTTCAGCGTAATGGCAAGGCAGCGCTCAAAGTTGTTGGACGCCATTGGAGCCTCTCTTCTATGTTCAGATGACATTTCTGGGGATGTGGAACTGATAGCTTGCCGAAAGGCGCGGCGATAAAGGCCGCCCGCGTATGATCGCGTTTGGCGGCATGGTCACCAGCGAAAGGTGCCAGCGAAAATGCATGCAGCACCTCATGGATGGGGCTGCAAATTAGAGAAACGATCAGTCTGAATGCTTACTGGTCAGTGACAAGGGATTTGGGCCGGCCCCGTTCTCGGCAGAAGTCAGAACGCGATTGTGGACGACCGCCTGCTTCAGTCTCCACTCAAGTAATCAGAGGGCTATACCGGCGCAGTATCAGGCGTTATCATCCTTGATTGCCATGTGGTCCTTCCCGGTTACACTTATGGGATAGGACCTCTGGCGTCCGTGCTTTATTCCCGGCGCGATCGCTTTTCATGCGAGAAAGTCGTTTGTGTATGCAGACCTCGGATTTTGACGCCTTCCACGAAGCGGCGCTCGAAGCCGATGAGATTAGGCATAGTCTTCTGTTGAGCATCATGGGGCGTTTGCGAGCTCACCCACAGCAAAGCGGGATCAAGACTTGGACGCTTGGCAGCCCCGGAGCCTGCGCGGCGCAAACGCCGGGCTATCCGATCGTTCTGGGCAATCTGTCGAAGGTGGAGTGCCATGCCTTCGCGGAGGCGATGGGCAAAACGGATTATCCGGGCGTCGTCGGCACGGGCGATACCGCGCTTTGGTTTGCCGAGAGTGCGCGCCAACTCGGAGTCGAGTTCATCGAAAAGATTCCCCAAGACATCCAGGCGCTGCGGATGCCCTGTCAAGTCCCCAGTGTACCTGGCTTCCCGCGCCAGCTTTTGGCAAAAGACTTCCGGCTGTTCCGAGCCTGGATCCACGCCTTCATCAGGGAGGCGGTTCCTTCCGATCCAGTCCCCTCCGACGATGCGTTGATGAATGACTTGCGCTCCCGCCGTCATTGGCTTTGGATTTACGAGGATAAGCCTGTTTCGATGGCGGCGATTACCCGTCGAACCAGGAGCGTCGCTTTCGTCAATTCTGTTTACACACCAGCAGAGCACCGTAATCGAGGCTTCGGTGCTGCGATTACGGCGATCGTTTCACGCGAGATTTTCGACGAAGGCCGCCAAGCTGCCTGCCTCTATACAGACCTTCGCAATCCGGCCTCTAACCGATGCTACGCAAAGCTCGGCTTCGTGGCAGTCTGCAAAAGCTGGCTGGTTATCCGATCGAATAAGGAAGGGTCCGAAAGTCCATTTCTCCCTAAGGATGCGCCACTACCGGCTGATTAGAGGTCAGCCCTTTTGTGGCGGTCGCCGTGCGGGGCGCCGGTTTCGGCTTGTCGGCGAATTGAAAGACATACCGCATGGCGTCGTCGATCGTTGACCTCCCAGACTTTCCAACTGTGATCGCCATCGACAACGCGTAGCTCGGTTTGGTCGGGCTGACGCTCAAACATGCGTTTGAAAAGAAGAGCTGTCTCGAAAGCAACGCCGAATTTGTCGTTATCTCCAGAGACAAGGTAAAGCGGTACTCGGAACGATTGCGTGAAGTAGCGATCGAGGAGAGCAGGATAATTATGGGCGTTCCAAGCTACCTGATCGAACTGGCCATCCTGCGCGAGAAACGGCGGCTGGATGCGTGCCGCGGAAATCCTAGGCACCGATTCCGTGTAAACTGCGGGGCTCAAGGCTGCCGCCGCCGCAATTCGGTTTGGATAGCGAAGCGCAAAGCGAACCGCTCCATACCCGCCCGCTGAAAGTCCAGCGACGAGGCGCCCGCCTCTGGTCTCGATGGTGCGATATCTCAAGTCGACAGCGGGGACGAGGTCGGACCAGAACGCTGTCTCCGCCCTATCTCTTGCGCCGTCAACCCACCAGCATCCGGCGCAGCCCGGCATGACGATAATTGCAGGAGGAATGGCGCCGCTTGCTATGAGCCGATCCGCTTTCTCCCGTATATGTCCGCGCTCAGACCATGAGCGCTCGTCGCCGCCCGCACCGTGCAGAAGATAGAGCACGGGATAGTGCTGCCGTCCCCCTTCATATCCGTCGGGCAGATACACCTCATAAGGCATATCGCGCCCGAGCTCCTTGGAAGGAAACGACTCTGTTCGGATTTCTCCGGCGTAAGCAATAGATATTTGCCACGCAACAAGCGCAATAAATGCCCACCCTATTCTAGCCATAAAGAGATCCACTTTGCGCTCTGGCGTATCCCCGCGGTGGGTTCATAAAAGCCCCACCCTGCGTAGCGTAGGATATTCAAATCCACGCCGGAAATAAGGCAAACTCAAACTAGCACGAGCTGATCAAAAAAGCACCCGTAGGTGCGCAATCTTTAGGCGAATAGGAAAAAGTTTAACCCAACCGAATGTGAGCACTGGAGCCCGTGAAAAAATGCCAACCCATTCTATTGACAGCCTCGCTTGCACCCTCCTAGTTGATAGTTCTAGCTCTACACCCTCTGAAAATTGACCATGGCTGTTTTGCCTATTTTGCGCGATGCAAGCGCCTACAGCTTCTTTTTTGATTTTGATGGCACTCTAACCGAGATCGCCGAAACCCCCGGCGCGGTCATTGTCGAAGGGCGCGCGCGCGAAGCGTTGGAGATACTTTTTGAAAGCGCCTCAGGTGCGGTTGCCATCGTGACAGGAAGGGAAATTGACTCCATCGACAAGTTCCTTGCTCCGCTGAAGCTGCCCGTAGCCGGCGTCCATGGTTACGAGCGCCGGAATGGGGAGACCACGGTCTCGGCGACAGCCGCAGAAGAAAGTGCGGCGCGTGCGGTCGCAAAAGTTCTCACATCCTTCGTCGATCACAATCCAGGTCTCCTTCTTGAGAAAAAACGGGGTGCGCTCGCCTTGCATTACCGTCTGCGTCCGGAACTGGAAGCTTTCTGCCTGTCTCTGGCCGAAGACCTTTCCTGCCGCTTCGCGGACGTGGTCTTGACGCGCGGGAAAATGGTGGTTGAGATGCGACTGCACGCGGCCACAAAAGGCACGGCGATCACCGATTTTCTTCAGGAAAAACCTTTTAGGGACCGCCTTCCATTTTTTGCCGGCGATGACGTAACTGATGAAGATGCTTTCAAAACGGTCAATACTCTCGACGGAATAACGGTCAAGGTTGGCCCCGGTGAGACAGCGGCGCGCTCTCGCGCAACCAGCGTCGATGAGTTTCTCACTTGGCTTTTGGCGACGGCTCAATGCTCGAAGGAACTAAGGTAGGCATGGCAAATAATCTCGATCTTGGGCTTATTGGTAATTGCAGCATCAGCGCTCTCGTCGACAAAGAGGCGCGCATCGTTTGGTGTTGTCTTCCAAGAATTCGATGGCGATCCCGTCTTTCACCAGCTCCTTGGAAGTGCGAGCCGCGATCCCGGCGATGGCGCGTTTGCAATCCAGCTTGAGGGCCTCAAAGGCTCGGAGCAGACATACCTTCCCAATACGGCTATCCTGAAAACCATTCTTCACGGGGAAAGCGGGTCCATCGAGGTCACAGACTTCATCCCTCGCTTTTACACCCGGAACCGGCCCTTCCGGCCACAGACCCTTATCCGGCGCGTCAGGGTCACGGAGGGGAGGCCACGCATCCGGATCAAGATGAGGCCTCGTTTCAAATATGGCGAGGTGGCCCCTTCGGTGACCTCCGGTTCAAACCATATCCGTTACTGCGGGCCGGATATGACCCTGCGTCTGACAACCGACGCCCCGATCGACTACATTCTCAAGGAAACCGTCTTCAACCTGAGCGAGCCAATTAACATTGTCATCGGGCCGGACGAAACGCTAACCAACAGCCCTCTAGGCATCGCACGCGAATTCCAAGAACAGACTCACCTTTATTGGATTAATTGGAGCCATCGGCTTGCGCTGCAACCGGAGTGGCAAGATGCCGTGATCAGGGCGGCAATCACGCTCAAGCTCTGTTCTTACGAGCCGACGGGCGCTATCGTCGCTGCGATGACAACAAGCATTCCAGAGGCGCCTGGTACAGGCAGAAACTGGGATTACCGGTTTTGCTGGGTCCGCGACGCTTATTTCGTCATCCGCGCTTTGACGAGCCTCGCAGCGGGCCGCACCCTCGAGAATTATTATCGCTGGATTATGAACATCGTCGCCACCACGGACGGCCACATCCAGCCGGTCTACGGAATTGCGCTTGAAGAAGCGCTTGTGGAACGCACCGCGGAGTATTTGCCTGGATTTCAAAGCCACGGCCCGGTTAGCAATCGTCCAGTTCGGATCGGCAACCAAGCCTATGAACACTTCCAGCACGATACATACGGCAATCTTATTCTTGGTTCAGCCCAAGCTTTCATTGACAAAAGACTTTCGGTTCGAGCGGGAATCGACGACTTTCGCAAACTGGAGGCCGTCGGCGAGCAGGCGTTCAAACTTCATGATGAACCCGATGCAGGAATCTGGGAGCTTAGATCGAGGGCAAGGGTTCATACATCATCGAGCGTGATGTGCTGGGCTGCGTGCGACCGCCTAGCCAAAATCGCGTCGTATGTCGGAGAGCACGATCGGGTGACATACTGGCGCCAAAAGGCTGAACTGATACGGGACAAGATCTTGAAATCCTCCTGGTCAGATAAACGCAAAGCTTTCGTTGAAAGCTTTGGCGGCGAGCACCTTGACGCCAGCGTGTTGTTGATGGGCGAACTCGGCTTCGTTGACGGCCAGGATCCGCGGTTCCTTTCTACAGTCACGCAAATGGAAAAGGTCCTGGGCCGAGGGCCTTTCATGATGCGTTACGAGGCCGCCGACGACTTTGGTGTCCCGGAGACCGCCTTCAATGTTTGCGCTTTCTGGCGCTTGGACGCTTTGGCTCGCGCTGGCAAAAAGGAGCAGGCCAGAGAAATATTTCAGTCTCTTTTGAACGCTCGTAATCATTTGGGGCTTATGTCTGAAGACACAGACCCCGTCACTGGCGCGGCTTGGGGAAACTTTCCCCAAACTTACTCGATGGTCGGTATAATAAACGGGGCAAACCGGCTGTCAAAACCATGGGAGGCATTCGTTTGAGCCGTCTCGTCATCGTATCGAACCGCGTCGCGGACCTCGATAATCCGGTTCAATCGGGGGGACTGGCGGTCGCCCTCGGAGATGCACTTCGGTCGATTGGCGGCATTTGGTTTGGGTGGGACGGCAACATTGTCGAGGAAGGAACGCCGATCGAGGTCAAAAGGACCGTCCAGAATGATGTAACGGTTGCCACCATCCCCATGACGGACAGGGATTACGAGGAATATTATCTCGGGTTCGCAAACAAGGTTCTATGGCCTGTCTGTCATTACCGGCTAGACCTCGTTCAGTTTGAGCCCGGTTACCTCGAAGGCTATAGGCGCGTCAACAAGGGCTTTGCGACCGCACTTATGCCCCTTCTGCGGCCTGATGATCTTGTGTGGGCCCACGATTATCATTTGATATCGTTTGGGGCGGAGCTTCGCGCGCTCGGTGCTTTACAGCGTCTCGGTTTTTTCCTGCACATACCGTTCCCGCCTCCCGAACTGCTTCAGGCAGTTCCTGCCCATAACTGGCTTGTCGAGGCGCTTTTCCAGTTCGACGTCATCGGATTTCAGACAACGATTGACCTCGGAAATTTCCGGCGTTTCGTTGCCGAGCACGTCGGCGGCAAAGTTTTTGACGATGGGCGGATGACGGCCTATGGCCGCACGATCATCGCTCGATCTTTCCCGATCGGCATCGACGTGGACGATTTCGCGGCGGCGGCGCGCACGCCCGAAGCCGCATCGCAAATTGAGAGGCTCAATCGCCGGACTATCGTGCGCTCCCACATCATCGGCGTGGACCGCCTTGACTACACGAAAGGCTTGCCCGAGCGATTCAAAGCGTTTCGGAAGCTGCTGGAGTTGCATCCCGAGCACGGGAAAACGGTTACCCTGATGCAGATCGCTCCCCCAACCCGGATCGAGGTGGAGGCTTATGCAAACATCCGCACCGAGCTTGAGGGGCTGTCCGGTTCCATCAACGGCGAGTTCGGCGACTTCGACTGGACGCCCGTCCGGTATGTCCACCGCTCCATGCCGCGGGACACGCTCGCCGCGCTTTTCAGAGGCAGCGAAGTCGCGCTCGTCACACCGCTCCGCGACGGAATGAATTTGGTGGCGAAGGAGTATGTAGCGGCTCAGAATGAAGAGGATCCCGGCGTCCTGATCCTCTCCAAGTTCGCGGGAGCGGCGGAAGAGCTCGGAGAGGCGCTCATTGTGAACCCTTACAATATCGACGATATGGCGAATGCCATGCAGACTGCGCTTCGCATGCCGATCGAGGAGCGCAAAGAGCGGCATGCAGCACTTCTGCGCCGTATCAAGACGCACGATGTTGCTTTCGTGGCGCAAGAATTTCCTGGACGTACTTAGTTCCCGCGTGCCTGAGGCCGTATCGTGAGGTGGCGCCTTATTTCTGATGTCGGCGGTACGAACGTCCGGTTCGCGCGCGTCATCGAAGACGACAATGTCGTTGATAGCTGTTCCTACCCCGTTTCCCGGTTCGAAAGTTTCCTGGATGCGCTTCGCGCTTACGCGGATGACACGGACGGGGGCTTATCCGGCTGCTCAGGCGCAGCAATAGGTGCAGCCGGGCCGGTCGCCTTTGGGAGTGCTCATCTTACGAACATTTCCTGGTCCATTCACGAGACGGAAGTCGCCAACGAGATCGGTGCACCTTGCACGCTTGTGAACGATGTTGAGGCTGCTGCCTATTGCCTTCCTGGGCTGGCGAGTAGTGAGGTCCTCGTGATTGGTGACGTTGCCCCTAAGCTCGAGACCGCGCATAGGATTTTGGCCGCGAACATCGGGACAGGATTTGGGGCCGCGACCCTTGTCAGGACTCCTGGTGGTTGGTTCTCCATCTCCAAGCGAAGCGGGGCATATGTCGCTGCCTCTGCCGGAAGCTCACGAAGCAAGCTTACGGCCCCGTTTCAAATCGGTGGAGGATGTTCTGTCTGGCCGCGGGCTTGTAAATCTCCATAGCGCCCTTGGAAACGACGAGGCCGCACTCGAAGCGGCAGATATTTGCAGCCGCGCATGCATCGGACCCGAAATGCGCGTCCACGCTTAGTCTTTTTACACAAATTGCCGGCGATGTCCTCGGCAATCTCGCCCTGGCGGTTGCGTCCTGGGATGGCGTGTTTCTTTTCGGTAGCGTCGCGAAGGGGTTTGCTCACGTTGCAGACCACGCCCGATTTCCGCGAGGCCTTCGAATACAAGGCCGCTATGGTCGAATGGATGAAGCGCATTCCCGTTGCCCTCGTCGAAAAGCAGGACGCGGCGCTGTTCGGGCTCGCCGCGCTTCCGATTCGACCGCAACCTTGAACGCACCTCTTCGCTGCGGCGATTGAGGCCCGGATCCGCCGAATTTGCTGCAAAAAGTCCCCTGTTGCCTTGATGGGGACACGACCTTGGCCCAAGCCTCCCACATTTCTCAGCCGATTTAAGGGAGTGCGGCCTCAATGTCAGAAACTTCGGCGCCCATTTCAGACACCCGGGCGGCGTATAATCCTGCAGCCCACAATGCGGCGCGGGTTTCGCGAGTTCCGGCTCTTCATCCGGGCGCTCGGCGTCTCCTTTTTCAGCGTTCTCAGCGTTTGATTGCGTTTTACGCATTCTACGAGCTTCCGCAGGTGCAGGACCTGCTGTTCGATGCCCGCCCCTATTGGATTCAGGAGGCGATCTATTGGGCCGGCTTCTACGCGATCGGCATTTTCATTTGGGCGTTGCCGCTTGTCTTCTCGGCGCGTTTGCTCTTGCTTCAGAATTTCGACGTGATCGGTATAGACACGGAAGAGCGGTTCAAATTCTATATTTTCCGGTTTCCCAGTTTCTTTGTTGTCCTCGCCTTCGCAGCCATTCTTGTCGGCGTTATCGCCGCCGCGGACAACCTTCCGGTGCCCTTACAGAATGGCGGAAACAAGTACGAAGCGCCCATCAGGAGCCTGGTCGAGACACATCTGATTACGCTGCTCATAGCGACAGCGGGCGTTCTTGTTGCTCGTTGTCTTCCGGAGCATGTTCCTTCGAGGCTATGGCCGCTCAATGAAGCGTCTTGAGGATACCGATCCCAAAGGCTTCAAGAAATCCCTGATCCAAATCGAGGAGCTGTCGAGGAAATCAGACCGGAACCTCGATGAGTGCGATCTTCATTTAACGGCTCTGAAGCCCGAGTTTCTGAGCACGGAAACCTGGGTCGCTGCTCAGCGTGTCAAGGGCTTCATGTGGCGCTATATGGTTCGCCTCACATGGTTTCTTCTCATCCTTGTGGCGATCCATTTCCTGTCCTATTCCGAGATTGTCCAGCGATTGATTTCGCTGCCGGACGCTTTCTTCAATTCCTACGTACTCGATCTTCTATCGGATACATTTTCGATGAAGCGGGCGTCGTTTCTTTTCATCGTCTTCGGCGCCTGGATTCCCTTCGTCACGATTCTCGCCCTGCTTTCAAACCGCTACCAGTTTCCATTTATTGCAGGGATCGCCGCCGTTGTGATTGGCCTGACGTTATTTGTCGGCGATGGCCACGACATTCGCGTCGTCACGATCTCCAGTGATCAGCAGCCAGCGTTGCGACCCATAGGTTTTTCTCATGCCGTGAAGGACTGGAAAACCTCCAGCGGCTGGGACGCGAAGGGTTGCGAATGGCTTGCGCCGGACGCCAATGCTCTCGCAAATTGCCCGCGCCCGATCATTGTGGCAGGAGAGGGCGGCGGAAGCCGCGCCGCTTTCCTTTTGGCGAGTGTGCTCGGTTCTCTTGAGGACGACAGCCTCGATAAGGCAAAGCACCCTTCCGCGCGTCCGTTCCACGAACAGCTTTTCGCGATTTCAAGCGTTTCCGGGAGCTCCGTTGGTGCGGCGTTCTTCGTTGGCGCTTTGAAGGCCAGGCCCAATACAACCACCGAAGATTTGAAAAAGGCCTTGTTCAGACAGCGGCTTTGGTTTCCGAACGTGGCGAGCGCCAATCCCGAGAAGGCGAACGAGAATGTGCCGGCCGGCCAGACGATCACAAGAGAGTTCTTGACCGATTATGTCAGCCACAAGGACGCGCTGCAAGCGGCGCTCTCGAACGACTTCATATCGCCCGTGGCGATTGCCTACCTTGCTCGGGATGTGTTGATGCTATCGCGCTTTCCTTTTGTCCAGGACCGCGCTGGTATCTTGGAAACCTCATGGGAAGATGCGTTCAATGACATTTACGGGACCACAAGGGAGACTTCTCCTCTGTCTGCGCCGTTGCAGACGATCGCGCCCGCGCCTGGAGGGTGGACACCACTTGTCTTTCTGAATGCCACTTCGAATGAGACTGGCCGCCGGATTATCGTTACACCTGTCAAAATGACAGAGCCAACGAGCACGGGAAACGCTTTGTTCGTTGACGCCTACGACCTTCATGAGCTTCTGTGCTCGCCATATCAAGATCCTAAGACCAACGCTTTTCCTGAACTCAGCACTTTGGACCGGATTGCACGGCTCCTCCCCGCCCGCTTCAGTCCCGTCGCGCACGCCCAGTGCGATAACAAGAAGCCGACATCCATTGACATTCGTTTCAGCACGGCTGCGGGCGCGAGTTCAAGATCGCCCTTCGTGTCGCCGCATGGAAACGTGCGCGATAGGCGGGCACAAATTGCCGACAGCGTGGTTGATGGTGGTTACTTCGACAATTCCGGCGTCGTGACAGCGCTCGAAATTGCACAGGGCCTCAAGTCAGTTGATGCGCGGCTGAAGCCATTCATCCTTCAGGTTTCAAGCGAGCCGGACTGGTTCAAGGACAGCAAAACCTGCGGTATCGACGGCAACTCTGGCGATAGACCGAAGGTTCCGGATCAAGCTGATTTCCGTCCTCTCGGAACACTCGCCGATGTTCTGACCGTCAACTCCACCCGTGTCGCTCGAGGCTTCGAGACAATTCTCGAACTTCCCGACCGGGCCAAGCAACTCAATGGCAGCGTTCGCTCCGTGGCTCAAATCAATATCTGCCCGCAGCCGAAGGAAAGCTTCTTCTTGAAAGCCGTCCAGCAATACACCGGTACCGATGATGCAGCGAAAGAGAAAACTCGTGCTTTGCATATCCGGCGAAAAGTGCTGGAGGAAGTGCAGTACAAAAGCGTTTCATTGAGCTGGTGGTTGTCTCCACCGCTCCAGGCGTTTCTCGATGCGCAAATCTATTCGGAGCACAATCAGGCGGAACGAAATTGCGTGATTTCGTTACTGGAGGACAAGCCCAGCCAGCCCTGCCGCTAGTACCCACTATCGCTAAAGCATGACTTAAGGGCCACCCCGCATTCCCCCTCATCCTGTCCTTCTCCCGCGAGGGGAGAAGGGACGGTGTTGCTCCCTCTCCCCTTGCGGGAGAGGGCCGGGGTGAGGGGTTGCGACGTTTTGCGGATCAATGATCTGCCAAGTACAACCCATCTAATCAAGCGGCTTTCGGCTCAGCCGCTTGCGTTACTTTCGCAATCAGCCTTGAAAGCGCATTGGCAATGGAAACGGCTGCCTTATCGATCCAGGCGAGTACCGGATTCAGAACTTGAAGCGCCGCCAGATGCGCCGCAATGACCGCTATCGCCAGTGCGATAGAAACCAGGGGCGTAAAATCGGGCCAGCGTATCATGCTGGATGTAGGGCGGCAGAAAGGTCGCCACGAAACCGTTGATAATGAAAAGGTTCAGGCTGTTTCTTCCCGTGTAGGCGAAGAGTTCCGAGGCGCGGAACCGGGCCAGCCCTGTGCTGAGGCTCACTGATGGCGACGGATCCAATCAGCGCGGTGAGGAAAAAGAGCGGCAGGAAACCGTAGCTTCCCCCGAACATCCTAATGCCAAACGGAGCGGTGCCGTAAAGCTGGCAAGGCCCGCTGAAAGAGAACGAACAGCCGCTGTTCAACGGCGCCAGCACGATGACGGCGGCAAAAAGCGGAATGCAAAGCCAGACGGGCCATCGAACTTTCCATTGCGAGAATAGATAGCCCAGCGCGAAAAATGAAAGCCCCGGCATCCATGTCCTGAAAAGGAAGTAGTTCGGGGCATCGAAATAGATCACCACCGCGGTTGCCGCCATCGCGCCGAGACCCACGGCGAGCGCGGGGATGCGTTGGAGCAGGATGTAGGCAAGAAATTGCACGAAACAGAGCGCGGTGAGAAACCACAGCACGCCGACGGACCAGCAATAACCTTCAAGGATGGGGTCAACGATATAGACCAAGGCGTCCCAGACCGAGTGCGTGGCTTCGGGCGGCGCGTAGCCGAACGACATGGCAAAGACCGCGCCGATGATCTGCACCACCCAGGCCAGCGCAAGCAGCCGGAGCGACGCCGCGGAGCGCATCGGGCCACGCCTTCTTCGGCAGCTTGAGGTTCACCGCCCCCGAAACGAGGAAGAACAGCATCATGTGGAAGGTGTAGATGGTCTGCCACTGGACGGCCGCCAACTCCATAAGCGGCTGCCCGAGCGCCTTATTGGCTGGATAAATCGGCTCAAGCAGATGGCCATAGATCACGAGCATCATGCCGATGCCCCTTGCGATATCCCACGTCGCGTCGCGCGCCGGCTTTTGAGCTTCAGCCATCACACTGTCCTTCGTTGATCCGCCTCCCTTATAGTAGAAAAGCTCCTCCGCGCCAGCAATTAGGGCTGCAGCCTATCGCCCCTTCCATTGAGGGGAGCGCTTTTCGAGAAAGGCCGCCATGCCCTCGCGGAAATCGTCGCTCATGTAGCACATGAGGATGAGGTCCTGATCCTGATCCAGGGCCTCGCGCGCGTGCATCCGGTGAAATGCTTCCTTTGTGGCCCGGAGCGTCAGCGGAGCGAAGCTGGCGATTTGGCCGGCCAACTCCACGACCCGGGCGTCGAGAGCAGCGCGATCCTTAACGACCTCCGTGAGAAGTCCAATTTGCAGCGCTTCCCTGGCCTCGATCAGCCGCGCGGTGAAGATCATGTCCTTGACGCGCGAGGGGCCGACCAGGGCTGCCAGCCGCGCAAGATTCTTGACCGACAGGCAGTTGCCAAGCGTGCGCGCGATCGGAAAGCCGAATTTCGTATCCTCGGTGCCGATGCGCAAATCGCAGCAGGACGCGATAGCGCCGCCGCCACCCGTGCATGCGCCTGCGATGGCGGCAATGGTCGGAACCCGGCAGCGATCAAGGCCACCAAGAACGCGGTCCATGAAGGTCTCATAGCCGAGCGCGTCGTCGGGCGTCTTGAAATCCTTGAAAAGCGAAATGTCGGTGCCCGCCGAGAACGCTTTCGCCCCGGCGCCGGTTACGATCAAGACCCTGACGGATTCGTCCGCATTAACAGCCTCGCAAGCCTGCGCGAGCTTCTCGTACATTTCGAAGGTGCAGGCGTTGCGCGCTTCGGGCCGGTTGATGGTGATCCGGGCGACGCCGCCACTTACGTCAAAGAGAAGATCCTGGGCCTGGCTTTCGATTGTCATCCTGCACTCGCGTCAGCATCGGAAATCACCGGCGATCCAGGTCGCCGCGGAAGACACCCTGACGGATTAGCCCGCTTCTGTCACGCCCTGACAAGCCAAAAGAACGAAACACAAAGTGCGCAAGGCAGATGCCTCTCAAGCCCTTCAGGCGGATATTCCGATTGACGAGGCTGCTCCTGCCACGTTCAATCAAGAAGACACGCCCAAGCTATCGTCGCCCCGCGCGACGCCCGCGCGGGTTAACGCACATTGACAGGCAGATGAATGGTGGCGCTCCCGTCGTTGCTCCTCGTGACAGGAGCTGTTTTGCTCGGCATTTACCTTGGCATTTTCTATCTGCGGGGCGTGCGTCCGAGGCGCATCCTGCTTGGCGCCCACATCCTCATGGGCATCGGCGCGGTGGAGCAGCTTGCGCTCCTGCTTCATGGCGCTCCGAGCGGGGTGATGGCGTCTGAAACGCTCGTCAAAGCAGCCACAGGGCTATTCGCCCTTGCAATCTTTTCCGGGCTTACCGCTCCGCTTATCGCCCAATCCACGCGGAGGCAAAATGGCGAGATCATGCTTGCCGCGCACGCTGGATTGGGAATTGCCGGCTTCGTCGTGTATCTGGCGTGGATTTCTAATTTTTAGCACGCTGCTGAAAAACGATGTTGCCCATGGTTCGACAGGCTCACCATGAGGAAAAACACTCGACCTCATGAGGATCAACTCGCTGAAAACACTCGCCCTTACTCGCAGAAACACTCGCCCTCACTCGCTGAAAACACTCGACCTCATCCTGAGCCCATCGAAGACCTCATCCTGAGCCCATCGAAGACCTCATCCTGAGCCCATCGAAAGACCTCATCCTGAGCCTGTCGAAGACCTCATCCTGAGCCCATCGAAGACCTCATCCTGAGCCCATCGAAGACCTCATCCTGAGCCCATCGAAGACCTCACCCTGAGCCCATCGAAGACCTCACCCTGAGCCCGTCGAAGACCTCATCCTGAGCCTGTCGAAGACCTCATCCTGAGCCTGTCGAAGACCTCATCCTGAGCCTGTCGAAGGATGAAGCCACGTTTTCAGGCTTTTTCAGCGGCCCGTTAGCGAGAAGCTTTCTGCTTCGTCCAGATCTCCCTGAGAGAACGGCGTAACGCCCGATGCGGCAATCGCCGCGGAACGGCCCTTCTCGAAATCCTCGAAGCCAACGGGATCGATCCCATGCTGCTTAAGCAGATCGATCGTTGCCGCCCATTTTTCCGGGGTATCCGATAAAACCGCAGCATGGCCAATGGCGCTTCTCAGAAGCTGGTCATGGACAGCTGGCGGAAGAGTGCCAGGAGCGCGCGCTGCTGGTGCAGCGGAAAGAAGCGCGTTCTGCGACTGCGACCGCTGACGAGGGGAGACATCCGAAATATCCAAGTGAAGCGTCATGTCAGGAAGCCTTTTGCTGAGTGCCGTAATAGTAGTTGGCGTAAGTGTTCGCCGCGCCGGATAGCGCGTTTCCAGTGTTGGATAGGCTCGTCCCCTGATATTGGCCGGCCGCCGAATTGTAATTGGCTTGATTGGAAGCGCTCGACGTGCTGGCCGAGGTCAACGCATTGGCCGAGTTTGCGCCGAGCTGCGCGCCCTGGAAAAGATCTTGAAGCCTCGCCTGATATTGTTGAGAGAGTGCGTTCTGAGAGTAGTTCTGGAGTGCCGCGAGGGTGTTACCCGATAAACCCATCCCTTGCGCAGCGTTTTGTGCCTGAATTTGCTGCAAGCCATAATTCACGCTGGTTTGAAAACCTGGGTCATTCTGGAAGTTATTGTAATAACCTTGCTGCGCCGCCGATCCGTTCACGCCTGTCGCATTATTATACAGGTTCAGGGCGTTCTGGCCGCTTTGCATGAAAGGCTGCTGGTAGCCCACAGCCTGATTGAACCGCTGCTGCTGCAGGGCCGCCGACTGTTGAGCTGCATTGGCGGCTGTCTGTGCGCCGAAGTAATTGCCGAGCGCGGATGCTGCGCCGCCTAGGAGGACGGGAAGGGCTGCTTCTGCCATGGGAGTTCCTTTGAATAGACGGTTTCGAGGGGCTGGTAGTGAAGCCGTTCAAGAAGGGACAATGTGCGGTCCAGCCGTCCGGCCACGATGATGCGGCGCGCGCCTTTTTCCTTCGCCCATACCTCGAACGCTCGCAGGAGATGGGCGCCATATCCCCTCGCCGAAGGAATTGCGTACCAAGCAGTTTTGAAGGCGGTTGGCTCGCCGGTGAGGTAATGCGGTGCGATCATTCCGCAGAGGCACGCCGCGACAGGGTCGCCCGCAACGAGATAGACGCGGTTTTCATCGCTGACATGGGAGAGTGCAAAGCGAGCCAGCGTATGGGGGCAGGCTTCGCGTCCTCCCTCCTCGTCGTAAAAGCGGAGGCCCAGCTCAACAAATCGCGCCACGTCGTCAAGGCTGGCGCGCCGTACAATCGGCCCGCTCATGGCGCGAGCCGCTTTTGCGAGCGGAGCGCAGCCAGCAGCGAATTGATTGCGTTCGCCGCTTCCGTCGCTGTTGGTGCGAGCGAAACGCTGGCAATCGGGTCGCCTTGAATGAATTCGATGCCCTGGAAGAAGTCGCGATACTGGTTGTCGAGCTTGCCCGTGGCGGGGTCGATGATGTACGGGCTCAAGGGTGCGTAAGTGGTTGCTTTCGCCATGCTATCGAGCTCCTGAGGGAGAGCGTAGGTGGAGAGTTTTCCGCCGATCCAATGGCCGTAAAGCCAGTTGGGACCGTCGCTCCAAACGGACGTATCCAGCGGAAAGTGGGGATAGGGCCTTGCATCCCAGGTGTAGATCATGACGCGGGAGGGATCGACCATCCGCCCAGGATACAGCGAGCTTTGCGGATTGCGGTCCTCGCTGAATTCCGGGTCGCTCGGATCGAAAAAGCGGAGCATCGCATCGAGATAGCGCCGCTGAATGAGATAGTCGGGAGCGCCGTTCGAAAAGGTGGGGGAGAGCGCTTTCCGAGGATTTGGGGTCGTAGAAGACGTTAGGCTGGTTCGAGCCCTTGTTTATCGAAGGACATCCGAGTTCAGTGAACCAGATGGGCTTTGACTGCGGAACCCAGGCTGTCGGCGATGAACTCTCGACGCCACTAAGCCGATTGAAATGCTGGTTCGACCACCAGCCCCAGATGTCCTTGTAGCGGTAGATCCAGGGCTTGCCATAGCCGCCATCGGTGATCGGGGAGCGGACCTGCGCGTTGCGATCTGCCTCGCTCGCGTAGTACCAGTTATAGCCCTCGCCGCCGCGGACATTTGCCATCAGGTATTCGTAATCCGTGATCGCGGTCAGCGATCCATCGGATTTCACCACCTCATCGATGTTCGGAGCCGTGTCGCGCCAGTCGGACAGCGGCCAGTAATTGTCGAAGGCGATCGCGGCGATATTGGCGTCCGACCAGAGCGGGTCGAGGTGGAAGAACGCATCGCCGGAACCATCCGGCGGCTGGTGCCCAAACCATTCCGACCAGTCGGCTGCGTAAGTCAACTGCGCGTTGGGCAGGATCGCTTTCACGTCGGCGGCCAACTGGACAAGCGCGGAAACGAAGGGGTAGCTCCCCTCCGCGTCGCGCAGCCAGGTCAGGCCGCGAAGCTCGGTGCCGAGCAGAAATGCGTCCACGCCACCGGCTGATGCACACAAGTTGGCGTAATGAAGCACGAAGGGCCGGTAGTGGCTGACGAAAGCGGCGACCTCCGCCGCGACTTGCGCAGACTTGTCCGCCGTGCCGTTCGCCTTCGTGATGCGCCCGCGCCAGGGGTAGACCGGTTGGCTTGCTCCGCCCCAATATGGATCGGGCAAGGTGTTCCCGCCAGGAATATCCATCAGGATGAAGGGTGTAAGGCAAACCTGCAGGCCTCTCGCCTTCAGGTCCTTGATCGCTGCGATAATGGACTGATCGTCCGGAGTGCCACCGAAGGCCGCGCTGCCATCGACGGTCGAAATCAGATGGGCCTGGTCCCTGCCGAGACCGTTGCACATCCAGTCATGAGGCATATGGCCAGAGTCAGTCTGCGTTACTCCAGGCGACAGCGTGCAAGACCCCGCGCGAAGGTCGTCGCCGTACCAGGCGACGTAGAGGTTGACCAGCTTGAGGTTCGCGAGCTGATTTTGAAGGCTGTTGAGAGACGTTGCCCAATCGCAGGCCGCGCCGCCGATCCGGCCTGCGCTCGCGGCCTCGCTGTACTGAATGAGCCATTGCGAGCTGTCGTAAACGCTGTACGCATTTTCCGTCGCGACAAACTCCGCGCCCGTTGTGATCTGGTCGCGGAACACCTCGTAGGGTGCGTATCCCCACTCGGTCGCCGCCGGGATCATGGTCACCGCCTGGATTGCATTGGCGAGGGCCGTTTCGTCTGCATCAAAGCCCTTTTGAATCCAGCCCTGCGCGACGTACTCCTTGACGAGCGCGTTGATGGTGACTGCGATCTCAGCCCACGACGCATCCGTTGCCAGATCGGGGATCGCGGGGCCAACGCGGCCTTTGAACTTCGAGAAGAAGGCGCGCGTGTTATTGTCGATCTTGCCGTCCGAGCCGACTTGAAACCCGAACCGGCTGAAGAGATTGGCTTGCCCGCTCATGTCAGTATCGGCCTAACGCGCGCCTCGGCGTTAAGAATGCCTCGCATGACAGGAGATGACGAGGATAGCCGAAAGGTTCGCCCGGCCCTGCGGGTCGCGCCCAGTTGATAGAAGCTTGCGACTGCGAACCATTCACCAACTCGCCCTAGCGAAGCAGTTCTGCCGCCGGACCAGGTATTTCCTCCGTCGTCGGACCAGTCGAGCATGAGCAGAGGATTTGCGGCTTCTCCGTTTGATCCTGCGATCCCTACGCCGGGAATGATGTCCACATCCAACTGATCGATGATCAAGCCCCTGGGAAAAGCATGGAGCGGCGACGACTGAGCCAGAAACAGATAAGGATTTCCGCTTTCGGTCTCCGAGCTGTCGTCGAGAACGTGAAGGCTGGCATCCTGGCCCGATCCGATCACGACTTTGCCGTTGAACGATTCGAAGCCTTGCGCGAACCAGTTGGCGAGGCCGCCGCTTGTGCGCTCGTGCCAGAGCCCGGTGGCGAGGTCAAACTCCCACGTCCAATAGGGGCTGGTCAGCGCGTAAAAATCGTGGCCGTTGAAATGGGTGGAGACGGCGCGAAGTGCGCGGCGCTCGTCCCACGTAAGGTCCGAGATAGCCCGCTCGAGCGCATGCGTTGAAATGCGGACCGGCTCGGAGGCCAAAAGCTGGCGCACCACGCCGTTATGATCGACCCACATCAGGGCGTCGGCTACCGTCGCCACCGTTTGCTCTGCGATGCAGCCGATATCGATATCGGCGCGGATCCTTGCGAAGGCAAAAGGTGTGGTGCCGGCGTCTTCCCAGATCTCAAGGCTCAACTCGCCAAGCGCGATGAGTGCGCCGCGATGCGTCACGATCCTGCGCAGTCCATCGGACCGGCTTGAAGCCGTGGCATAGGACAGCGCATTGACTGTCAGCGCGTTGTTCAATGCCGTATGGAAAATTCGCCCGTCAGGGATCGAGAACACAAGATACCCATCGAGGAAGGTTACGCTGCTAGGGGCGGGCAGGCTCGCGATATTGGGCTGAGAGATGGTATTCGTCCCCGTGTCGAGGACATAGTAGACGTTGTCCGCGACGATGCCGATTTGCGGGTTGGTCTGCTGATTGGCAGCCATGATGACCATGGAGGCGCCAGCAACTGTTCCCGAAACCGCCGTGGCGTTGCCCTGATCGTCGAGCAATGCGGCTGCCGTTCCAGCGATCACATAAAGCCCTTTGCCATAGACATAGAGCATGCCGCGGCATGGGCCGTTGAGACCGGTCATCCCGATATCGAAGCGGGAGGTTCCCGGTACGCCATAGATCGGAAGCGGCGACTTTGCTGATTGGCCCAGCGCCTCCGCATAGCCGTTCAAAAGACGCTGGTTCGATCCGAACCCGCTCTTGTCGGGGTTTGAAGTATGCCCGAATTCAACTGCGACCATCACGGAACCTCTCGTGGTTCACCCCTCACCCCAGCCCTCTCCCCTCGGGAGAGGGAGTCAGGCCGCAGCCGTGGCAACGGCGTTCCCTCTCCCGAGGGGAGAGGGACAGGGTGAGGGGGCAACCTCTGTTTGCTCAACGAAACCCGTATTGGCGAAGGCTCGGCATCCAG
The DNA here is from genome assembly GCA_963723755.1 of uncultured Alphaproteobacteria bacterium. GTDB lineage: Bacteria > Pseudomonadota > Alphaproteobacteria > Rhizobiales > Rhodomicrobiaceae > Rhodomicrobium. The sequence goes on from CAVRSS010000078.1 coordinate 52,422, forward strand.
GTCAAGCCGATGTCCTGGCCAGCCGCGGGCTATGACGTAATAGGCCAGCAACGCCGCGTAGGTTTTTGGGCGCGCTTTTGCGTCGAGGCCAGCGGCTCTATCCCGCTCGCGGACGCCAGTTCCACGGCAAGGATCGCCTTCGCTCCTTCGACGAACTGAGGAGGCAAAGGAAATGCGTCGTCGAGGCTATAGCTCAGAGCGGCCAAAGCTGAAGGGCTCAAGCTATCGCTCGGGCCATAAGGGGGATAGCCCCCCGCCGTATAGGTAAAGACGGGTGGATTCGGACCGCCGGGAAAGATCCCGTCCGCGCCCCAGGCGTTCAGCATGTCGTTATAGGCGGCAAGCCCCGCCACAGTGCGGTCGGGATCGAGATCGGCCCCGAGCGGCAGAAGGCCAAGCCGCTGATATGCGCCCGAATGATTTCACGCGCCGTTGTCATTCATGACCTCAATGATCGCTTGTTTGAGCTGGGCCTTCGTCCAACTGGTCTCGAAAGGGACACCGCAGCCGGACGCCACCTGCGTCAATCGCCGGCGCGACATGCAGTCCAGCTTCTCTGGACTTGAAAGCTCCGGAATTTGGTCTCCGTCGGCTTCCCCTGGTTGGGGAAAGCGCCGCCAGTCGTCTTCTTCCGGGGCATCATCGGGGTGACCGAAAAGGCGAGCCTCGCCCTTCCGGTACATCCACAAGCGGGTATCGCCGCTCATTACTGGCCTTTCATAAGGCCGATACCGACGAGTGTCGCCCAAATCTCATTCAGAAGCGTGACGATGGCGGCTGCCTGGGCCTGGCTATAGCCATAGGGCGTCACGTTTGTCGGTGCAGTTGTCGGTACGGTCGCTTGCGCCGAGCCATAGCGCTGGGTGACGGGGGTTGCGTTGTAGAAAGCGATGAGGTCTGCTGCGCTTTGGCCGAGTACGTTGCCGTCGGATTCCGTCGGAAATCTGTCTTACGGGCATGGGGTTACTCAGAATGGAAACTGATAGGCCGATGAAGGACATTCCCCCTCACCCCAACCCTCTCCCGCAAGGGGAGAGGGAGCAGGCCGTGCGGGTTGCAACGGCGTCCCTTCTCCAACCGCATCCGCGACCGGATGCGGTCACTCCAAGTCCCAAGCTCGCCAAGGCGAGCTCCCGGGAGAAGGAAGGATGAGGGGGGTTCGATTTTTCGCGGGATGGAAAAGCATATCCATGGTCACAAG
>CAVRSS010000079.1:0-46387 GCA_963723755.1 uncultured Alphaproteobacteria bacterium
CAGCCCGGCGATCGCGTCGATCAGCTTGAAGGTCGAGCCCGGCGGATAGGTGCCTGCGATGGCGCGGTTGGCCAGCGGATGCGCCGGGTCGGTGGTCAGCCCGTGCCACTGCACCGAGGTGATGCCGTTGGCGAAGATGTTAGGGTCGAAGGTCGGATGCGAGACCATCGCGAGGATGTAGCCGGTATTGGGATCGATCGCGACCAGCGCGCCGGACCAGTTACCCATCGCCTTCTCGGCCGCCTGCTGGAGGTCGAGGTCGAGGCTGAGCACCACGCTCTGGCCCGGAATTTCGGGGATCTCGCGGAGCAGCTTGAGCCTGCGGCCGACCGAATCGACCTCGATCTCCGGCCTCCGGCCTGGCCGCGCAACTGGCTCTCGAACACGCGCTCCAGGCCCAATTTTCCGATCTCGTCGCCCATCCGATAGTCGTTGGCGTGGCGCAGATCGCCCTCCGCGACCTCGCCCACGTAGCCGAGCAGATGCCGCCAGCGGCCCGTAGATGTAATGGCGCTGCGGCATCACCTCGAGACTGACGCCCGGTAGCTGGAGCTGATGGGTCTCCAGCGAAACCACCGTTGCCAGCCCAGATGCTCCTCGACCGTGACCGGGTCAAACGGCGGCCGTCCCTCATCCTCGGCCTCGCTGAGCTTGGCGGCGACGTTGTCCTGGCCGAGAAGGTCCCTCCAGGCGTCGACCGTCTGTTTAATGTTGCGCACGTCCTCGGGCACCATCACCGCATCGAATGACGGCCGGGTGTCGACCAGCGGGCGATGATGAACGTCGAAGACCAGGCCGCGCAGCGCCGGCTGGCGATGAATGCGGATGCGGTTGCGGTCGGCGAGTTCGACAAATTCCTTGTGCCGGATGATCTGCAGGTAGTAGAGGCGCACCGTGACCACGGACAATACCATGGCGATCAGTGCGGAAAGGATGGCGAGGCGAGGCTCGATACGGGGAATCGCGCGCGACTGTTTGCTGCTGTTGTAATACGAGCGCGCGACGTTCAGGCTCGCGAGACCCAGCCGCGCGTACGGCGTTGCTGGTCGGCCCGAATTGGCCTGAGGCCCGGGGTCAATCGAAATTCGGCGGCGCGATCACTCGCGGTCACCGTCGCCTGCAACAGCGCGGCCGGCAACAACGCGCCGAGCGGTCGGGGGCGCGAAACTGCGTGCTCAGAGAAATCCACCCAGGCTCTGGATCAATCCGCAACGAAAACCAGCACGGCGCCGGCCTCCAGCCCGCTGACGGAGATATGGACTCCGACTTCGTATGCGACCAGATAGGTCAGGGTCACGGCAAAGGTGTTGACCCCGAGCTGCGAGCCGGAAAAAGAGTCCATCGCGTAGCCCATCGCGAACGCCATTATAGGCGCAAGCGCGCGCCGATGCCGCAATCCAAGATCGACCGCCAGCACCAGCACCAGATCGGGAACCAGCGCGCCCAGTGGCAGCCAGCGCGAGGCCGTGGTCTGAATCGCCAGGGCAATCAGGGTTAAAACGGCGAACAACGCGACCAAGCGCACGAACCTCTAGCCCTTCGGCTCCGCCGGCGGCGGCTGGGGAATCCGCTGGGTCACGACCAGCACCTGTTCGAGGCGGCGAAAGTCGGCCGCCGGCGCGAGATTGACGGTCAGGAACAACCCGGGACCCTCGCGCACCACCGCCGTGACTTCGCCCACCAGCAGGCCGCGCGGGAAAATCCCGTCCAGGCCCGACGTGACTACTGTATCCCCGCTCTTCACGTCCTCCGAACGGTCGACGTATTTCAACACCAGCCCGTCGTCGACCACGCCGGCCACGATACCGCGCACGCGCGAGCGCTGGTCGAAGGCGTCGAGCGCCGAGTTATGGTCGTTGATCAGCAGCACGCGCGAAGAACTCGGACCCACCGCGATGAGCTTGCCGACCACGCCCTCGGTCGCCAGCACTGCCATCCCGGCCTCGAAACCCTCGATCGGAGCCGCCCTCCAGCACCAGTGTGCGCGCGAGGCCCGAGGCGTCGGCGCCGATCACGTTAGCCGCCGCCGATTTCAGCGCCAGCGCTTGCTTGAGCTCGAGCATGTCGCTCAGATGGAGGTTCTCGGCCTCCAATTCGGCCAGCCGCGCGCGTTGGGTTTCCTCGCGCGCGAGCTCGGCCCGCAGCCGCGTGTTCTCCCGCTGCGCGCCGACCAGGTCGAAGTAGTCATGGATGATGCCGGAGCCGCCTCAGTCAGGCGGCGCGGCGGCGATCTGCAACGGGGCGCAACCCCTCCATCACCAGGCCGCGCGGCTTGGCCACCCGCTGGTCGGGGCAGCACTCCACTCCACAGAAAATGGGCGGAAATGAGCAGCAGCACCGCGCCCGTGATCGGAACGCGATTACGCCACAGAAAGTAGTTTTTCACCGCTTTGTGCTTCGGCGATGCCTCAGGGCGTCATGCAGGCAGTTTAGTCGGTGATTTAGTCGACGGTCACGTCGCGCAGCAATGATAGCTCGTCCAAGCGCCTTGCCCGCGCCCATCACGACCGCGGTCAGCGGATCGTCGGCCAGCGTCACAGGCAGCCCGGTCTCCTCACGCAGCAGGACGTCGAGGTTGCGCAGCAGCGCGCCTCCGCCTGCCAGCACGATTCCCTTGTCCACGATATCGGAGGCGAGCTCGGCGGCGTGCGCTCCAGCGCGATACGGACCGACTCGACCACCTGATGGACCGGCTCCATCAGCGCCTCGCGAATCTCCTCGTCGGTTATCTCGATGATCTTGGGCACGCCGGCCACCAGGTCGCGGCCCTTGATCTCCATGGTCTGGATCTCGTTGCCGGGATAGGCCGATCCGATGGTTATCTTGATCAGCTCGGCGGTGCGTTCGCCGATCAGCAGATTGTACTTGCGCTTGATGTGCTGGATGATCGCCTCGTCCATCTTGTCGCCGGCCACCCGCACCGAGCTGCGAAAAGACCACGCCCGCCAACGAGATCACCGCGACTTCGGTGGTGCCGCCGCCGATATCGACGATCATGTTGCCCGAGGGCTCGGTGATCGGCAGTCCCGCGCCGATTGCCGCGGCCATCGGCTCTTCGATCAGATAGACCTCGTGCGCGCCGGCCGCTTCGGCCGACTCGCGCACCGCCCGTTTCTCGACCGCGGTGATGCCGAACGGGCACGCAGATGACGATCCGCGGGCGCGCCAGGAACTTGCGGTTGTGGGTCTTCTGGATGAAGTGGCGCAGCATGCCTCGGTGATCTCGAAGTCGGCGATCACGCCGTCTTTGAGCGGCCGGATCGCCACGATCGAGCCCGGGCGTCCGCCCGAGCATCTTCTTGGCCTCGGCGCCGATCGCCAGCACCCGCCGCGCGCCGCGCGAGTCCTTCTGCACCGCGACCACCGAAGGCTCGTTGCACACGATCCCTTCACCCTTGACGTAGATGAGGGTATTCGCCGTGCCGAGATCGATCGCGAGGTCGTTGGAAAACCAGCCGAATATTGAATTGAGTACCACCGGATCGCCCCCCTGCCCGCTCTTCCGCCTCGCCCCCCAAGACAGGCTAAACAAGGTCCGGGGCTTCGCGCGGTATAAAGAATTTTTAGACGTGCCCGAAACCCATGAAGAAGCTAACAGACGCCTATCGTCCGAGGCAAGGCGCTAGCGCGATTTGCGCGATCAAAAGCCGCAAAATATGATGAACGCACCATGCTCGAACTGATGCGCAAGCACGCGTACTCGTGGCTGACCCGTGCGGTCGTCATCGTGCTCATCGGGGTGTTCGCTTTTTGGGGTGTCAGCACCGGCATGTTTACCCGAATAAAGCCGATGGCCACAGTCAACGGCCATCAAATCCTGGCCAAGGACGTCGACCAGCAGACCCAACAGTTACGCCGGCGACTGGAACAGATCTATGGACCCGAGGCCGCCGCGGCGATGGCGCGTTACAACGTCCGCGAGCAGGCCCTCGAGCAGCTCGTCGATCAGCAACTTGTGCTCGATGAAGCCAATCGTTTGGGACTTAGGATAAGCGATGCCGCCTTGGAGCAGATGATCGAGGCGCAGACCGCCTTTCAGGTCGACGGCCATTTCGACGTGGCTATCTATCAGACGGCCCTGCGCAGCCAGAATATGCGGCCGGCAGACTTCGAGTCCGAAGTGCGGCTCGAGATGCTCCAGCAACTGATGCAGCGGATGGTCACCCAGACGGTCGAGATCAGCGATGCGGAACTACGCCAGATCTACGACTTGCTCAACCTGAAGCTCGCGATGACTTACGTCGAAATATCCTACAAAAGCTTTGAATCGACTATCAGCCCCACTGATAAGCAAATCGCGGACTTCTTCCAGAGCCATCGCGAACAATTCCGCGAGCCCGAACGCATTCGCTCGACTTCATCCGCTACGACCCCGACAGGCTCGCGGTCAAGGTCAATCCCTCCGACAAGGAGATCCAGAATTACTACAATCGCCAGCGCGACTCCGCCCTAACCCATCCTGAACAAGTTCGCGCCCGTCACATTCTGATCGCGGTGGCGCCTGACGCCACGCCCGCGCAAAAGGCCGCCGCCAAGGCCAAGGCCGAAGATCTCTTGAAACAGATCAAGGCCGGGGGTGACTTCGCCAAACTCGCCAAGCAGTTCTCCGATGACCCCGGGACGAAAAACAGTGGAGGTGAGCTTGGCTATTTCGGGCAGGCCGAGATGGTGAAGCCGTTTGCCGATGCGGCCTTCCGGATGAAGGCCGGCGAGATGACGGTGGTCCAGACCCAGTTCGGCTACCACGTCATCCAGGTCGAGGATCATAAGCTCGCCCATGTCGATACGTTGCAGGAGGCGCGCCCGCGGATCATCGAGGCGCTGCGCCATCGTGCCGGCATCGAGCAGGCCCATCAGGCGATCGACCAGGATCTCGGCGAGGCGTTAGACGGCAAACAACTCCAGCGACTGGCGGATAAGCGCGGCCTCGACCTCGTGAAGACCCGCTGCTGGCCGCCAGCGAGCGCACGCCCGAGGTTACCGACCCAACCCTGGTGCAGGAGGCTTTCAAACTCAACCCCAACGACGTGCGTGTCATCAACGGCCACGACGCGCAGTACATCGTGAAGCTGGTCGAGCGCAAGCCGAGTTATCTGCCCAAGCTGACCGATATCGAGCTAAAGTTCGCGCCGCATTGGTACGCCAGATGGCCGAGGCCAAGGCGCTGGTGCAGGCCGCGGCTTCCTCAAGCAGGTGAAAGATTCCGCCGGGTTCGCCGCGGCGGCCACCGCGGCCAAGCTCGCGGTACATACCACGGGCGATTCTCGCGCGCCGACAGCTCGATCCCCGGCATCGGCGAATTCCACGAGGCGGTGCAGGCGGCATCCTTGCTACCCCGACGCCGGCGGTCATCAGCCGCCCGCTCAGCCTCGACGGCAACGCCTATGTCTTCGAGGTCACCGGCCGCACGCCGCCCACTGACGATCAATGGAAGGCAGCGAAGGCTGCGTTCAAAGATCGGGTACTCAACAGCGCCAGGCCCAGGCCTGGGAGAACTTTGTTCAGGATTTGCGTGCGCGCGCCAGATCTTTGTGCGTCCGGAGTTGCTCGGGGAGCAAGGGTCGAATCGATGTAGTCTTGGCCGGCGCGAGGCTCGATACCCAACATGCGATGCAAAAAGGGGCGGCCTTAAAAGCGGAGTAACGAATGAGTTCGTCAGACGACGATCCCCACCCAGCTAAGCCAGCCATAGACACCAACGAGTTCTTCTTTTCCGGCGCGGGGTGAGCGCGCTGCTCATCCACGGGCTGAGCGGCACGCCGTTCGAGATGCGCTACCTGGGCGAGCGGCTGGCCGCCTCTGGCGTGCGCGTATGCGGCGTGAGGCTAGCAGGTCACGCGGGCGGCATCCGAGGAACTGGGCGCCACAACCCACGCGCAATGGTACGAAAGCGTGGTCGAGGGCTTCGAGCGGCTGCATCGCTATGGCGACCCGGTGGCCGTGATCGGGCTCTCAATGGGCGCGTGCTGGCGGCGCGCCTGGCTGCCGATCAGGGCGAGGCGGTGGCGCGGAGTGGTGATGCTGTCGCCGGCGTTTTCCTGCCGCTATGGGTGCGCGGGCCGCTCAAGGCGCTAGGCGCGCTCGGCCCGCTCGTCGACCGCATCTACTTGCGCGGCAAAGGCTCGGACATCCACGACGCCGCCGCCCGCGGCGTGCATCCGTCGGCGCGTCTGATGCCGCTCAGCGCCGTGCTCGAACTGCTGAAGCTGTCGGCGGCGGTGCGCCCGCGCCTTGGCCGCGTCGTCCAGCCCGTGCTCGTCATCCATAGCCGCCGCGACCATACCTGTCCGATGCGCCGCAACGTCGATTTTGTGATGAGCCATCTCGGCAGCGCGCAAAAGCGCGCCGTGATCCTCGAAGAGAGCTTCCACGTGATCACAGTCGACAGCGAAAAAGAGCGCGTGGCTTCCGAGGTGATCGATTTCGTCAGCGCTCTGCGCAGCAGCGCCGAACCTGCGAGCGCGATGGGCTGATCCCACCGCTCGTCCGGTCGTTCGGCGCTCCTGGTACCGACCTTCACACTCATCACACCGATGCAATGTTCGATTAATAAGTTGCATTACCAAGGCTCGCCGTCCTGAGCGACGCGAGTCTGAGAGCGCAGTCTGAGCGACCATATTGGAAGTAAAGGGTTGACAGACGTCCGGAAGGGCTCCCCCGCAACCGTTGTTGCAAATCCGCTTGTGAGGCTACAGACTTTCGCCAGCATTCGAGGCCGCTGCTGCCAAAGCCGAACATCAGGTCAGTCCGTCGGATCAAAATCCATCAGGCAAAATTCAGCAAAGTTTCTCCGAGGAAGGTTCCCGCCATGGCAGACAAACAAACATTCCGCACTAAACCGACAGCATGGGCCCAATCGAGGTTTCTGGTGAGCACTACTGGGGCGCGCAGACCGAGCGCTCATTGCATCACTTCAATATCGGGCCCGACCGCATGCCGCGTTCGAGATCCGCGCCTTCGGCCTGCTCAAGAAGGCCGCCGCCCAGGTCAACCAGGATTTGGGCAAGCTCGCCGCCGACAAGGCGCGGCCTGATCGTGCAGGCGGCCGAGGAGGTCGCTAGGCAAGCTCGACGCGGAGTTTCCGCTGCGCGTCTGGCAGACCGGCAGCGGCACCCAGACCAACATGAACGCCAACGAGGTCATCTCGAACCGCGCGATCGAATTGGCCGGCGGCAAGCTGGGCAGTAAGAAGCCGATCCATCCCAATGACAACGTCAATATGTCGCAGTCCTCCAACGACACGTTCCCGACCGCGATGCATATCGCGGCGGCCGAGGAAATCGTCAACCGGCTGATGCCCGCGGTACTGAAGTTTGCGCTGCCTTGCTGTCCGAAAGGGGGAGGCGAACCGCTTCCCGCAAAGGCTCAGGGCGAGGAGTTTCCACTCAGCCCCAGAGCCAGCAGAGCCAGGGTCAGCAGAACAGCGGTCAGTAAAGTTTGAAGCAGCCCGGAGGACCGCGATCACCCGGCGCGCGGCCTTCCGGCTTGAAGGGGGCGAACGCGATGAACCCGGAGCCGCTGGATTGCGCCATTATCGGAGGCGGCCCAGGAGGTTTGACCGCGGCCCTATACCTTGCCCGCTACAACCGGCGTTTCGTTGTGTTGGACGGGGGTAGTAGCCGCGCCGCGTGGATTCCCGAAAGCCACAACCTTCCACTCTTCACTCAAGGTATTGGCGGTCCCGATATTATTCGAAGGCAACGTGACCATGTCCAAAGTTACGGCGGCACGATCATCGATGGAGAAGCCAAAAAGCTCATCAAGGCCGGGGCAAACTTCACTGTCGAATTTCAGATGGAGGGCACGGAGCGCTCGCGTCTGACGGCGCGCTTCGTCATCCTCGCCACAGGCGTGGAGGATATCCAACCGCCCATCCCTAATGTGGAAGAGGCCGTCCAGAGCGGGCTGATCCGTTATTGTCCTATTTGCGATGGATACGAAGCCAGGGGCAGGAAAATTGGCGTGATCGGGGTCGGCGACAGGGGGTTGCGCGAGGCCGTTTTCCTGGCACGCACCTATTCGCCCGACGTCACGCTCTTGTCTTTCCATGAGCCGCTCGTTCTGAGCGACCAAGAATCGGACACCGCGAAGGAGCACGGGATTACCGTGATCTGCGAACCCATCCGGGCGCTCGCTCTAGAAAGCGATGCGGTGACTGCCAGGGCCTCGAAAACCGGGAGAGAGTACCGGTTCGACGTGATGTATTCTGCGCTCGGCGTCCGGTACAGGTCCGGCTTGGCAACGGCGCTTGGCGCTCACTCCGATGACAAGGGCGCGCTGACGGTGGACGATCATTCGCAAACGACGGTTCCCGGCCTGTACGCGGCAGGTGACGTTACGCAAGGCTTGAACCAGATTGTTGTCGCGATGGGGCAGGCAGCGAAGGCCGCGACCCACATTCATAACAGCCTCTGACATTGGGCTCAGGAGGCGCGCTGCCCTACCGTTTTCGTCTCGAAAGCCGGGGCCGTTGCAGAGCCCTGCTTTTTTGCAGCGCAAGACCAAACGTCAGCCACTGTGGGATTAGGGATACAGTTCCAAAGGTCCTGGGCAAGGGACTCGCTCCCTTGCTGCTGGTCGGTGGCACATGCGGACAAGAACAGTGTTGACACAAGAACTAAAAAACTGACACGGACCATGGCGCCCACTCCGTGCGAATAGCGAATCTCTATTTTTATTAGAATGAGACAGAGCTACGCAGGCAATCGCGCAATTGTAACGGCAAAACGTCGAAGCATGACCGTTGTACTTTTGCATCTAAGGGCTAAGTTTCAGTCAGAGTCGTAATTCTGGTTGGGAGAGGAAATTAAATGACTATAAAAAGCGTTGTGCCCGCTGTCGGTTTCGCATTGCTTCTGTCAACGGGCCTTGCGTCCGCAGAGGACAAAACCATTGCTGCGAAAAGTGGTGAAACCGTCGACGTGAGGCCGGTTTACGGCGCTCTCCACTGCCGCTCCATCCTCCTCGCGACGCCCGAGATCGAAGTTTTGCAAGCGCCGCCGGAGCTGAAACTCTCCGTCCGCGAGGACATGGTCACGCCGTCAAACTGCCAGAACAAGGTGAAGGGCGGATTTGTGGTCGCCACTGTCGGTGATGTGAAGCAAGCGACCGAAGGCAAGGTTACGTTTCGCGTGAAGTACAAAACCAAGGAAGGGACGCGCCAATCGGGCTATGTCTACAACGTCTCGCTCCTTCCGAAGTAACGCTTTTCACCAAAGGAGCGAGAGCGGCAGTTCGGTCGTGCTTTTCACTTCCGAGATCGTCATCGAAGAATTGGTGAACTGCACGGATGCCACCTGTGTGAGGTGTTTGCGGAAGAACGCCTCAAAGGATGCCGCATCCCGCGTTATGACCCGCAGCAGGTAATCTGTTTCCCCGAGCAGCGTATGACACTCGACGACCTCGGGGAAACGGCGCACCGCCTCCTCGAACATTGGAAGCGTGCGCTGCCCGTGCGACTGCAGCTTCACATGCGCGAAGACCATCATGTCGAGACCGAGCTTATGGCGGTCCAGGAGCGCCACGCGCTTCTTGATGATGCCGGAGTTCTCCAGCCGCTCGATGCGCCGCCAGACCGAGGACTGCGAAGCGCCGGCGCGTGCGGCAATGTCCGCCGTCGAAAGCGAAGCGTCTGATTGCAAAAGCGAAAGGATGGTGCGGTCGATGGGGTCGAGGTTTGACGGCATTTTTATGCGGCAATACTGTATGGCATGAATGCGGATCACGATTAGGCTATTCCCGCTCACCCGTCTTTGCAAAGTCTTTTCATTTTACCCATGTCATAATCATAAAAATGCCAGGGGAGCCGTCCATGGACACGCTCGTTTATGCACCCTCCGTCAGCCTCGATGACAAGTATCTCGTCGAAGGCGGCCAGGTTTTTATTACCGGCGTGCAGGCTCTTGTCAGGCTTCCGCTCCTGCGACGCGAGGTTGACGCCAAGAATGGCTTGAACACGGCAGGATTTATTTCCGGCTATCGTGGTTCGCCACTTGGAACCTACGACAAACAACTTTGGCACGAGCGCAAGCGTCTCGCCGATCATGACATTATATTTCAACCGGGCGTCAACGAGGAATTGGCGGCGACGGCCGTATGGGGCAGCCAGCAGGCCGGGCTGTTTTCAGGCGCGCGCTATGACGGCGTCTTCGGGATCTGGTACGGCAAAGGGCCGGGCGTGGACCGATCGGGCGACGCTTTCAAGCACGCGACGATGTTCGGCACGGCGCGCCACGGTGGCGTTCTCGCCTTTGCGGGCGACGATCATGCCTGCAAATCCTCTACTCTGCCGAACCAGAGCGACTTCGCCTTCATGGACGCGGAAATCCCGGTTCTGAGCCCCGCCGATATCGCGGAGGTGATCGAGTTCGGGATGAAGGGCTTCGACCTTTCGCGCTTCGCCGGGCTGTGGGTCGGGATCAAGGCCATCTCGGATACGATGGACGCAAGCACGACCGTCAGGATCGACGTCAACAGCTACAATAGCTCGATCATCCCGGACGGGGTCATCGATCCGCCCGGGGGCCGCAACGGGCGCCTGCATCTGACGCCGCCGCAGCAGGAAGAGATGCACCGCCATTTCCGCCTGCCGGCCGCGATGGCATACGCGCGCGCAAACCGTTTCGACCGCATCGTCGTTGACAGCCCGAGGCCGCGCATCGGGATCGCCGCCTCCGGCAAAGGTTACCTTCATGTCCGGCAGGCGCTTCGCGACCTCGGCATTCATGATGGGTATGCCGCCGCGCTGGGAATCCGCGTCTACAAGATTAGCCTCGTATGGCCCCTGGAAGAGGAAGGCGCGCGCGCTTTCGCGGATGGGCTTGAAACCGTGCTCGTGGTCGAGGAGCGGCGTGATGTGATCGAGCACCAGCTCCGCGCCGCCGCCTACGGCCTTGCCGACGGCCGCCGCCCGCGCATTCTCGGCAAACGCGACGCGTCTGGCGCACCGCTCATCAGCGACGTGATGGACATCGACACCGCTCAGGTTGCGCGCGCCATTCTGCAGATCATCCCCGAAGACTGGAAGACGGACGAGATGCGGACCGCCGAAGTGCGGTTGAACAACGCCGCGCAGGCCGTCACCGCCCCGCCGCTCCATACGCGACAGCCCTACTTCTGCTCGGGCTGCCCGCACAGCACCTCGACCCGCGTGCCCAATGGGAGCCGCGCCGTCGCGGGCATCGGCTGCCATTACCTTGCAATATCCATGAAACGCAACACCGACGCTTTCACCCAGATGGGCGGCGAAGGCGTGTTATGGGTCGGGCAGGCGCCTTTCACAAGCGAGAAGCACATCTTCGCGAACATCGGTGACGGCACCTATTTCCACTCGGGAAGCCTCGCAATTCGCCAGGCCGTCGCGGCGGGACGTAACATCACCTACAAGATCCTCTACAACGATGCCGTCGCGATGACCGGCGGGCAGCCCGTCGATGGCCAGCTGTCCGTGCCCGCGATCGCGGCGCAGATGCGCGCGGAGGGCGTGAACCGCATCGCCATTGTGAGCGACAACCCGGACCGCTTTCGCGGACATCCCACGGTGCCGCCCGGTGTAACCTTCGACCATCGCTCGCGGCTCGATGCCGTGCAAAAAGATCTGCGCGAGGAACGCGGCGTCAGCGTCATCATCTACGATCAGGTCTGCGCCACCGAGAAGCGCCGCCGTCGCAAGCGCGGCCTCATGGAACAATCGGATAGGCGCCTCATTATCAATGAAGGTGTGTGTGAAGGTTGCGGCGATTGCTCCCGCGCCTCCAATTGCCTTTCGGTTGAACCGGTGGAAACCGAGTTCGGCCGCAAGCGCAAGATCAACCAGTCGACCTGCAGCCAGGACTTCTCATGCGTCGAAGGTTTTTGCCCCAGCTTCGTTTCCGTCTATGGCGGAACGCTGAGACGGGAAAAACCGAAGGCGTATGATATTGCCGACCTGCCCGAGCCTAGCCTGCCGCCAGTCGGAGCGGATGGATACAACATCCTGATGACCGGCATCGGCGGCCTTGGCATCACGTCGCTTGCAGCGATCCTCGGAATGGCGGCGCATCTCCACAATCGGCAGGTCCGCGTTCTCGATCAGATCGGACTCGCGCAAAAGGGCGGCGGCGTCTATTCGCACTTGCGTATCGGCGACCAAAGAATGGAGTTGTTCGCCCCCCGCATCGGCGCGGGCCAGGCCGATCTGGTGCTCGCGGCCGACATGGTAGTGGCTCACGGGAAGAATGGGTTGCCCATGATGAGCGCGAACAGAACCGCGGTCGTCGCCGACGCCCAGATCATGCCCACAGCCGAATTCGTCGCCAATAATGCGGTCAATTACGATACCGCCACCATGCGTGGCCGCCTGAAGGAGAATGCGCGATCGGTCGATGAATGCTCCGCCCAGGCCATTGCAACAGCGCTTCTCGGCGACGCCATCTTCGCGAACATGGTTCTGACGGGCTTCGCCTGGCAGAAAGGGCTCATCCCGTTGGATCGGGGCGCGATCATGCGCGCCATCGAGCTGAACGGCGCGAGTGTCGAGTTGAACAAGCGCGCTTTCGACGTCGGCCGCGAGGCGGCTGTCGAGCCTGCGCGCATCATGGCGGAGGTTGCTCCACCGCCGAAGCTGTCGCAAACGCTGGATGAGTTGATCGAGATCCGCGTGCGCGATCTCACCGCCTATCAGAACGCCGCCTATGCGGATCGCTATCGCACCTTTGTCGAGAAGGTTCGCGCAGCGGAGCGGGCGGTCGCGCCGAAAAGCGAGATGCTCACGCAGGCCGTGGCGCGCAATCTGTACAAGCTGATGGCGATCAAGGACGAGTACGAAGTCGCGCGTCTCTACACGGATGGCACGTTCGCAAAACGGCTCAAAGAGAAGTTCGAAGGGGACGTCAAGCTCGCCATCCACCTCGCGCCGCCCATCTTCGGCCATCGCAACCCCGATACCGGCCTGCCGGAAAAGCGCACCTTCGGCCCCTGGTTCCTGAAGGCGATGACAATCCTGTCGAAGGGCAAGCGGCTGCGCGGCACGTCGCTCGACGCCTTCGGGTGCACGGCAGAAAGAAGGGCCGAGCGCGCCCTGATCGCAGATTACCAAGCGCGGATGGAAAAGCTGGTGGGAGTGCTGACAGCTGCGGATCTTTCCCTCGCAGCGGCGTATGCGGGCGTGCCGGACATGATCCGCGGTTTCGGACATGTGAAGGCGGCTAATATGAAAAAAGCGGAGGCGCGGTACGCCGAGCTTGAAGCTCTTTTGTTCGCGCCGCGCCAGATTCTCAAAGCCGCCGAGTAGGAGGTTCCCTGGCCGCTTTGACAAAAATATTCTTGACCCGGATGTCTCCGCCAATTCCGTCTTCATGGCCGGGCTTGACCCGGCCATCCAGAAACACAAGGTATTTCAAATTGTAATTGGATGGCCGGGTCAGGCCCGGTCATGACGGGTCAGCAAAAACTCTTCAGTGTTTTCAATGCCTCTTCTGCGGGCGGGAACATCCGGGTAATCAAGAAAATATCTGCCGGAGCACCTGAAGAGGCGCATCGACTAAGGGAGGGATAATGCTTGAAAACTCTTATCGCGGCCTCGACTTCGGCCTGGGCGAAGACGCCGATATGCTGCGCGAAACGGTCCGGGCCTTCTCCGAGAACGAGATCGCGCCGCGCGCCGCCGAAATCGACCGCACCAACACCTTCCCGCGCGACCTTTGGGAGCCGATGGGCGCGCTCGGCTTGCACGGCATCACTGTCGAGGAAGACTGGGGCGGCGCCGGGCTCGGATATCTGGAACATTGCATCGCCGTGGAGGAAGTGAGCCGGGCTAGCGCGAGCGTCGGCCTCTCCTATGGCGCGCATTCGAACCTCTGCGTAAATCAGATCCGGCGCAACGGCAGCGATGAGCAGAAGCGTCGCTACCTGCCGAAGCTCATTACCGGCGAGCATGTGGGCGCGCTCGCCATGTCGGAGGCGGGCGCTGGCTCGGACGTCGTGTCGATGGCGACGCGCGCCGACAGGCGGGGCGACCGTTACATCCTGAATGGCACGAAGATGTGGATCACCAATGCGCCTCACGCCGACGTGCTTCTCGTCTATGCGAAGACGGACCCGAAGGCGGGTTCGCGCGGCATCTCCGCCTTCCTCATCGAGAAAGGCATGAAGGGCTTCTCGGTCTCGCCGAAGCTCGACAAGCTTGGCATGCGGGGCTCGGATACGGCAGAACTCGTTTTCGAGGATTGCGAGGTGCCGCAGGACAATGTCGTCGGTGAGGTGGGCCGAGGGGTGAATGTCCTCATGTCCGGCCTTGACTATGAGCGTACGATTCTGGCGGCTGGTCCGCTTGGCATCATGCAAGCCGCGCTCGACACCGTGCTACCCTATATCCACGAGCGCAAGCAGTTCGGCCGGCCCATCGGCACGTTCCAACTCGTGCAAGGCAAACTCGCCGATATGTATGTGACCCTGAACGCGGCCCGCGCCTACGTCTATACGGTGGCGCGGGCCTGCGACCGGGGCGAGACCGCGCGGGAGGACGCGGCGGGCGCGATCTTGTTCGCCGCCGAAGCGGCCACGCGCCTCGCGCTCGACGCCATCCAGCTTCTCGGCGGCAATGGCTACATCAACGATTATGCCACCGGACGGCTTTTGCGCGACGCCAAGCTTTACGAGATCGGCGCGGGAACAAGCGAAATTCGGCGGATGTTGATCGGAAGGGAACTCTTCGAAAAAACGGCATAGAAGCCGTTTCTGCCAATATCTTGTGAATTGACAACTGCAGTGCGTGGCGCCAGATTGAGCGGAGACAGGAGAGCCGATCATGGCACGGAAAAATAAGACATCTGAGGCGGCTGAAGCGCCAGGCTTCGGGGAAGCGCCGCAGGCAGCCTTCGTGGCAGATGATGCGGCAAGGCCCGGTTTCGGCGTCGCCAATCGATTGAGACTCACGCTCGGCCCCGGCGGCCGCGTCGTCATCCCCGCCGCTTTACGCGACGCGATGGAGGTGAATGAAGGGGATACGATCCTGGCCTGGGTCGAGAATGGCGAGCTTCATCTCTTAAGCCCGCGCGTCGGCGCTCGCCAAGCCCAGACTATGCTCCAAAGCTTATTGCCAAAGGGCGCGAGCCTTGCCGACGAGTTGATCGCCGACCGCCGCCGCGAGGCCGAGGCCGAGAGCCGTGGCTAGCATCGTCTTCGACAGCTCCGTCATTCTCGCGCATCTCAACAACGAACCCGGCGCCGACCGCGCCGCCGCCTTCCTCGGCGACGCCATAATGTGCGCGGTCAATCTCTCGGAAATCGTTGCAAAGCTTGTGGAGCGCGGGGCGAGCCTTGCCCTCATCCGGCCAGCGCTTTCGCGCTACGGCTTGCAGATCGTGCCCTTCGACGAAGATCTCGCCGAGCGGGCTGGCGCTTTGCGCGCAAGCACGAAAGCTTTCGGACTTTCGCTCGGTGACCGGGCCTGCCTTGCGCTCGCGGATCGGTCCCGGCTCCCGGTCATGACTGCGGACCGTGTCTGGAAGGATCTCGACCTTCACATTGAAGTGCAGACCTTGCGGTGAGAGACTTAAGCGCTTTTGTATGAGGCGCGGAGAACAAAGCCAAGCATCCGAGATGGCGCGCCTGGAAAGCTCAATCGATAAAAGATCCGAAGAGTTTCAAGCAAATGCGCGCACAATGCGGGAGCAGCTTGCGGTCTTGCGCGAGAAATTGGCCGCAGCTTCCCTTGGCGGCAACGCTGATTCGAGGGCGCGCCATGTCGCGCGCGGCAAGCTGCTCGTTCGCGACCGCATCAGTCTGCTGCTCGATCCGGGTTCGCCCTTCCTCGAAATCGCGCCGCTCGCCGCGAACGGACTATACGGCGGCGATGCGCATTCGGCGGGCCTCGTTGCAGGCATAGGCCGCGTCTCGGGCCGCGAGTGCATGATCGCGGCGAACGACGCGACCATCAAGGGCGGCACCTACTACCCGCTCACCGTCAAAAAGCATTTGCGCGCGCAGGACATCGCCCGCGAGAACCGCCTGCCCTGCCTCTATCTCGTCGACTCGGGCGGCGCGTTCCTGCCCCAGCAGGACGAGATTTTCCCGGACGAGCGCCATTTCGGGCGCATCTTCTACAATCAGGCTCAGATGTCGGCGGCAGGCATCCCGCAGATCGCCATCGTGATGGGACCGTGTACGGCGGGCGGCGCCTACGTGCCGGCCATGTGCGACGAGAGCATCATCGTGAAGGGCAACGGCACCATCTTCCTCGGTGGGCCGCCTCTCGTCCGCGCCGCAACGGGCGAGGTTGTTACCGCCGAAGACCTCGGCGGAGCCGACGTTCATAGCCGCCAGTCCGGCGTCACCGACCACTATGCGCAAAGCGATGCGCACGCCATCGGCATCGCGCGCGGCATCGTTGCGGATCTGAACCGGATCAAGCCCGCCTCTCTCGATGTGATCGCGCCGCGCGAGCCGCTGTATCCGGCCGAGGATCTCTATGGCATCGTTCAGGCCGACGTGAAGAAGCCCTATGACGTGCGCGAGGTCATTGCGCGCCTTGTGGATGGCTCGGAACTTCGACGAATTCAAAAAGCTTTACGGCCACACGCTCGTCTGCGGCACGGCACATATTTGCGGCTACCCCGTGGGCATCCTCGCCAATAATGGCATCCTGTTCTCGGAAAGCGCTCTCAAGGGCGCGCACTTCATCGAAAATATGTGCCAGCGTGGCATCCCGCTCGTATTCCTGCAGAACATCACCGGCTTCATGGTCGGCAGAAAATACGAGGCAGGCGGCATCGCCAAGGACGGCGCGAAGCTCGTGACCGCCGTCGCCACCGCGAATGTGCCGAAATATACGGTCGTGATCGGCGGCTCCTATGGCGCGGGCAATTACGGCATGTGCGGGCGCGGCTACTCGCCTCGTTTCTTGTGGATGTGGCCGAACGCGAAAATTTCCGTCATGGGCGGCGAGCAGGCCGCAACTGTGCTCGCGATCGTGCGGCGCGAAGCCATCGAGGCCAAAAGCGGCACCTGGACAAAAGAGGAGGAGGAAGCCTTCAAGGCGCCGGTCCGCGCGCAGTTCGACGAGCAGGCCAACGCGTATTATGCCACGGCGCGGCTTTGGGACGACGGCATCATCGACCCCGCCGATACGCGCATGGTGCTGGCGCTCGCCCTATCCGCCGGTATGAATGCGCCAGCCGGGCCGCCCCGCTTCGGCGTGTTCAGGATGTAACGCGGCCATGATCTCGCACCCCTTCACCTCGCTCTTGATCGCCAATCGCGGCGAGATCGCCTGCCGCATCATCCGAACGGCAAAGCGCATGGGGTTGCGCACAATCGCCGTCTATTCCGAAGCGGATGCGGATGCGCGCCACGTGAAAGCGGCGGATGAAGCGCGGCTGATCGGGCCAGCGCCTGCCCCCGAGAGCTACCTCGCCATCGAGCGCATCCTTGATGCGGCCAAGGCGAGCGGCGCGCAAGCCGTTCATCCGGGCTACGGTTTCCTCTCCGAGAAGGCGGAGTTTGCGGAAGCCTGCGCCGAAGCTGGCTTGATCTTTGTCGGCCCGCCCGCGTCGGCCATTCGCGCCATGGGATCGAAATCCGCCGCGAAAGCGCTGATGGAGAAGGCGGGCGTGTCCGTCGTGCCGGGCTATCACGGCAAGGTTCAGGACCTCGCCACATTTGCCCGCGAGGCCAAGAAGCTTGGCTATCCGGTTCTTCTGAAAGCGGTGGCGGGCGGCGGCGGCAAAGGCATGCGCGTGGTGCGCAGCCCCGACGAACTTGAAGCGGCGATCGCAGGGGCAAAGCGCGAGGCTTCTGCTGCTTTCGGCGACGACAGCCTGCTGATGGAGAAATTCGTCGAGCGCCCACGCCACATCGAGGTGCAAGTGTTCGGCGATGCCCATGGCCGTGTCGTGTCGCTGTTCGAGAGGGAGTGCACGCTGCAGCGCCGCCACCAGAAGGTGATCGAGGAAGCGCCATCGGCTGCGCTCGATGATGAGCGGCGCGAAGCACTCTACGAGGCGGCGCGGAGGGCGGCTGCAGCTATTGGCTATGTGGGCGCGGGCACGGTGGAATTCGTGGCCGATGCGCGCGATGCCTTTTTCATCGAAATGAACACGCGCCTTCAGGTCGAGCATCCCGTCACGGAAATGATTACGGGACTGGATCTGGTCGAGTGGCAGCTTCGGATCGCGATGGGCGAGAAGCTGCCGCTTCGGCAAGACGAAATCGCCCGGCCAGGGCACGCCATCGAAGCGCGCGTCTATGCGGAGGATGCCAGCGCCGGTTTCCTTCCCTCGGTTGGCGAGATTTCGCATTGGCGCGCTCCCGCAGAGAACGCGGGCCTGCGCATCGATGCAGGCTTCGGCGCGGGCGACGTCGTTTCTCGGCATTACGATCCGATGCTTGCGAAGGTGATCGCACATGCGGAAACCCGCGACTGCGCGTTGACGAAATTGAGGGCTGCCCTTTCCAGTTTCGAGATCGCGGGCGTCACCACGAACATTCCCTTCCTTGTCCGCCTCCTTGCCGAGGAAGCAGTCATCGCGAATGAGGTCGATACGGGCTTCATCGAGCGGGAGCGTGCGGGCCGGGGCAACCTCGCAGACCCATCGCCGTTTCACACGGCCGCCACCGTCGCGGCCATCCTTCACCGTGAGAAGGAAGAGTTGCGCCATGACGCCGCCGATCCCTACTCGCCCTGGGCGCAAGGCGTCCCGTGGATGATGTTCGGGGCTCGAAAGCGGCTGATCGAATTGCGCGATAAGGCTGGCGTGGCCCATCAGGTGACAATCGTTCACAGCCGCGATGGCATCGTGCTTGAGCATCAGGGCACGGTCACGCCGTTCACCTTCGAGCCTGTTCCCGGCGAAATATCCCGCTTTTCGATCACGCTAGGTAGCGGGCGACGCACATTGACGGCACTGATGCAGGGCAGCTCCGTCACCGTGTTCGACGGACCAGAACCCATCAAACTCACACTCGCAGATCCTTTCGCCGCCGGGACGATCGACCCCAATCTCGAAATCGGGGCCGTCGCGCCTATGCCCGGCACCGTCATCGCGCTCCTGGCCAAGCCCGGCGAAACGCTGGAAGAGGGTGCGCCTATGCTGATCCTCGAAGCGATGAAGATGGAGCACACGCTGCGCGCGCCCGCCCGCGGACGCGTGGCGCGCTATCTCTGCGCCGCGGGTGATCTCGTCGCCGAAGGCGCGGCGCTTGCCGAGTTCGAAGCCGAGGGTTGAGCCGTGGCTGAGCGCGTGCGCATTGTCGAAGTCGGGCCGCGCGACGGATTGCAGAACGAAGCCGTCGCGGTCTCCGTCGAGACGCGCATCGCCTTCATTGAGAAGCTGATCGCGGCAGGGCTCACGTCCATCGAGGCCGGAAGCTTCGTCTCGCCGAGATGGGTGCCGCAAATGGCGGACACGGCGAGCGTCCTGAAAGCCTTAGCCCGCCACAGCGGCGTTTCCTTTCCGGTGCTCGTTCCGAATGCCAAGGGACTGGACGCCGCCCTTGAGGCAGGTGCGCGAGAGATCGCGATTTTCGCGGCGGCGTCCGAAACCTTCTCCCGGAAGAACATCAACTGCTCGATTGCCGAATCCTTTGGGCGGTTCGCTCCCGTCGTCGAAAGGGCGCTTTCAGCCGGCGTTCGCGTTCGGGGCTATGTCTCCTGCGTCTTGGGCTGCCCCTATGAAGGTCGCGTTCCTGTAGAAAGAGTGGCCGATGTCTCGGCACGGTTGTTAGGGCTCGGCTGCTACGAAATCTCGCTCGGCGACACGATCGGCGCCGGCACCCCGAACGCCGCGCGCACCATGCTGAGGGCGGTCTCGGAGCGGGCGCCGCTTTCGCAACTCGCGGTCCACTTCCACAACACCTATGGGCAGGCGGTCGCGAACATCCATGCCTGTCTCGAAGAGGGCGTTCGCGTCGTCGACAGCTCGGCTGGCGGCCTTGGCGGATGTCCCTACGCCAGGGGCGCCACCGGCAATGTCGCCACGGAGGATGTGATTTATCTGCTCCACGGCCTCGGCTTCGAAACCGGCGTCGACCGTCGAGCCGTGATTGAAGCGAGCCGCTTCATCTTCGACGCGCTTGGCAAGGGCGAGCGGCCGCTCCGCCCAGCTTAGCAATTCCGACGCCATTTCATGCGTTGCGCGGTGCAGACACGGTATCGTTACGGGACAACTGGGCCTGGCAAGATCCCGTATCTGCGCAGCATCATTTTCATGCCGCACAGTGCGCGGGACAACGGTGCCTAAACGGCGGGATGCACCTCCTGAATGGCGTCGAAGCCCTCGAAGTGGGGACCATCGAGGTAGAGCGGCTTGTTCCCGCCCGCGCCCTTGTGCGCCGCGCGGAAACTCTCGGACCGCGTCCAGTTCTCAAAAGCCTCCCGCGTCGCCCAGATCGTGTGTGAAATGTACAGGCTGCAATCGTCGGTCTGCGGCCCCTTCAGCATATGAAACGCCACGAAACCCGGCTCGCGGTTGATGAAAACGTCGCGGTTCAGCCAGACCGCCTCGAAATCCGCCTCGCAGCCTCTCCTGACACGAAACCTGTTCATGGCGATAAACATGCGGTTCTCCTGTAGATCAACCCGCCCAATCGAAGTCGATCAAGGCGGAAACGTTGATGGATTTTAAAGTGCTAGGGCAACTTATCGCGTCCAAATGGGCGCGGCTGCCCTGGCGGCCTGGAACACAGAACGAAACGGCCCGATTATCTCAACGTAAAGAGCCCTTTCGCTTCTGCTCCCAGTTAGGAAAGACCGTCATGGACTACAACCTCGAAGGCAAGCTCGCATTCGTTACCGGGTCCACAAAAGGCATCGGAAAAGCCACCGCCGCCCTTCTCCTGCGCGAGGGCGCCGAGGTTATCATTCACGGCCGCACCCCGGCGTCCGTCGAGCGCGCGAAGGAGGACCTCCCCTCCGCGCATACCGTGTTTGGCGATCTTCGCGACAAGGCTGCGGTGGAGAAGATCATCGATGATATCAAGACCATCGGCACCGTTCAGATCCTCGTCAACAACGCCGGCATTTACGAGAGCAAATCCTTCCAGGACATCACGGATGACGACTGGCTGCGTTTGTTCGAAGTGAATGTGATGTCCGGCGTCCGGCTCTCCCGCGCGCTCCTGCCTCCCATGCTGCTCCTGAACTGGGGGCGGATCATTTTCGTGTCTTCGGAATCCGCCATCAACATCCCGAAGGAGATGATCCATTACGGCATGACGAAAACGGCGCAGCTCGCGATTTCGCGCGGCCTCGCCGAACTCACGAAGGGCACGCAGGTCACGGTGAACACCATCGCTCCCGGCCCGACGTCCTCCGAGGGCGTCATCGATTTTGTAAAGGGCGTTGCCGCCTCGCAGGGAAAAGACCAGGGAGCCATCGAAGAGGACTTCTTCAAGACTGTCCGCCCGACCTCGCTCTTGCAGCGCTTCGAAGATCCGATGGAAATCGCGCAATGCATCGTGTTCGTGGCGAGCCCGGTCTCCAGCGCCATAAATGGCGCCGTGCTCAGAGCCGATGGCGGGGTCGTCAAATCGGCGTTCTAGGGTCAGAAGCCCCATCGCAGGCAGCGTGGCCGTCCGCGCCACAAACAATAATGAACCGTGCAGACATCGAACCTGCCGCTTCGGTTACAGGTGCAGTTGTTGCAACCATCGAACCACTCGGTGCAAAGCCGCGGGCATTGGCCGCCAAAATGGAGGTGCCGGACGGCGAGAACCGCGGTCGATTGAGCGGGCTGCAGCAGAAGGCCCGCTTGCGCTTCAGGCAGGGGCGACCAGAGCAGAAAGAGCAAAACAAAAATGGCGATAGCGCGAAGGAATGGCATGGCCGTCTTCCTGAAAGACTGAAATCTACTTCAGCCTTAGCATAAGGCGGCCGCGCAGCAAGAGGCGTTGCAAGAGCGCATCAATTCAGACGAAAAGCGCCACCGCAGCCAGGCACCTTCTGATCCCAACCGGCAGAGTGAATCTCCAAGCCTGAGCGTCATCCTATAAAGATGTACTATCGGTTAAAATTGGGTTTGTTTGGCAAAAGAGCATATAAGTAAACATCTAAGCACTTCACAGAGGCCATGGGGCTTTTATGAGGCCAAATTTCTGGGCGCCGCTGCTCGTGCGTCCGGAAAAGTGCGAAGCGGTTTTCCGATAAAGACGCACGACGAACAAAAACTGTGCGTCCGGAAAAGTGCGAAGCGGCTTTCCGATAAGACGCACGACAAAACAAGAACTTACAGCCCGCTTTTGTAAGAGGGGCAAAAGTGCGGGCAATTTCTTTTGCGAAAACACATCATGTCATGGCCGGGCTTGACCCGGCCATCTAGGCCTATTGAAAGAAATGTGTTTCTTGCTCCTGGATGGCCCGATCAAGTCGGGCCATGACAAGAGCGAGTTTGTTGGCTGCCCGGACTTTTGCCCCTTTTACCCGCTTTTGATTCGTGCGTATTCTCTGGCCCGCAAGCGCGACCGGCGACCGGCGCGCTCGCAAATGAAATGCGGAGGCTCTAAGCGACGCCTGTCCGCAGGAGATCGTGGATGTGGACGATGCCGACCGGCACGCCCTTCTCCACAACAAAAAGCGCCGTGATCGCTGACGCGTTGATGATCTGGAGCACGGCGCTCGCCAGCATATCCGGCCTGACAGTCTTGGGGTTTTTTGTCATGACTTCGGCAACCGTCAGATCGAGGAGACCGGGCGACATGTTGCGGCGCAGGTCACCGTCCGTCACGATACCCACGAGCTTCCCGCCCTCGCCCAGCACGCCGAGGCAGCCAAAGCTCTTCTCGGTCATGACAACAAGTGCGCTGCTCATGCGCTCGGTGGCAGGAACGACGGGAAGTCTGTCGCCGCGATGCATGATATCGCCGATGTGCTTCAGGTTGGCCCCAAGCTGCCCGCCCGGATGGAAGACCTTGAAGTCGAGCGCCGTGAACGCGCGCCCTTCGAGGAGCGCAATCGCGAGGCAATCGCCGAGCGCGAGTTGCGTCAGCGTGGAGGTTGTGGGCGCAAGCCCGTGCGGACACGCCTCCTTGACCTGTGGCAGGGCGAGGACGACATCGGCTGCCTTGCCGAGCGTGCTTTCCCGCCGGGAGGTCATGGCAATGAGCGGCACCCGGAACCGCCGCGAATAGGTCAGGATGTTGGCCAATTCGCTCGTCTCGCCCGACCAGGACAACGCCAGCACGACGTCCTTGGCCGTGATCATGCCGAGGTCGCCGTGGCTCGCCTCCGCGGGATGCACGAACTGCGCGGGCGTCCCGGTCGAAGCCAGCGTCGCGGCGATCTTCTGTCCGACATGGCCGCTTTTGCCCATGCCGGTCACGATCACGCGCCCCTGACAGGCCTGCATGAGCTCGACCGCACGCTCGAATTCTTCCGCCAAGCCAGCGAAAAGAGCGCCCTGCAGGGCTCTCAAGCCGTCGATGCCGCACTCGAGAGAGCGCCTGGCCACCCTGGCCGCCTCCAACTCCCGCGCTGCCTCTGCACGCCGCTCGACCCGCGCCAACCGTTGCGCCATGTTCGTCCCCCTGCTCTTCCCCGTTGCCCTTGCTTAAGGGGCGAATCACTTCGCAGCAACGCGGAAGAGTGCGGTTGGAAAAAGGCAGGTCTACGGCGGTGGATAAGTCTACTCTGCCGCCCTGGCGGTTGTTCCGGCGATCTGCTTGGCCTGCAGCTCAGCCGCAAGCTTCTTGAGTTCCTCGCCGAATTTCGAAGCCAGATCGGGCCTCGCCAGCGCGAACGCCACATTGGCTGTCAGGAAGCCAAGCTTGGACCCGCAGTCGTAACTCTTGCCACGAAACTTGTAGGCAAAGAACATCTGATCCTGCATCTGCGTTTTCATGGCGTCGGTGATCTGGATCTCGTTGCCCGCGCCCCGCTCCTGCTGCTTCAGAGTTGGGAAGATCTCCGGCTGCAGGATATAGCGGCCCATGATGATAAGGTTTGAAGGAGCGCTTCCACGCGCAGGCTTCTCGACCATCGATCCGATGCGCCAAAGCCGGTCTTCCTCCTCGCCCTCGAGTGCGACCACGCCGTAGGAACTCGTTTCTTCCGGCGCGACCTCCTCCACGGCGATAATGTTGATCTTCGCCTGGGGATATTTTTCGCACAGCCGGTTATAGACCTTGATCATCTGGCCAAGGCAGCTCTCTCCGTCGGGCAACACGATCACGTCGGGCAGGAGAAGCGCGAACGGGTCTTCGCCAACGATGTCGTGGGCGCACCAGACGGCATGGCCAAGGCCAAGAGGCTCTTGCTGGCGCGTGAAGCTCGTTGCGCCTGGAGCGGGCAAATGGCGTTCGAGGTTTAAGAGTTCCTCTTGCTTGTTGCGCCGCCTCAGCATTTCCTCAAGCTCGAACTGCCGGTCGAAATGATCCTCGATAACGCCCTTGTTGCGGCCCGTCACAAAAATGAAATGCTCGATGCCGCCGTTCCTGGCCTCGTCGACCACGTGCTGAATGATGGGGCGGTCGACGACGGTCAACATTTCTTTCGGCATGGCCTTCGTGGCCGGCAAAAACCTGGTGCCGAGGCCCGCGACCGGGAAAATGGCTTTGCGAATAGGCTTGCTCATAGGAGTTCCTGCGTGATTATCAGGTCGGAAGATTGCAACTGATATAGAGAACAAGGGCGGACATTTCAGCCAAAATTGCGGCTCCTCGGGGACAGAATGATTTTGGCCACACGAAAGCTTATCGGCGTGCCGTCGACCGCCCCGCATTTTTGTTTGAGAGGCGTCGATGCAGGCAACCGTGATCTTCCCGTTTTTAACAAATATAAAATTGTCGCAGTTTATGTTATTTCCTGGAACCGTTGCAGTCCCGTCACGGAACCCGGCGGACCGTCTGTGTCGGCTTGTTGCTGACACATTCTCTCACAATGAATTTGAAGGAAATTGGGAGGGTACACTGAACTTGAGCTGGTTCTGCGAGGAAGAGGGTAAGCGCCGGGTGCGCCCTGCTTCAGGTGCACCGACGGCGTTGTGTGTTCTCGCCGTGCTTCTGGCAATCTTCGGCGCTCCGGCTGTTCGCGCTCAGGGAACAAACCTTCTTTCCTCCAGCTACATCACACCGTTTCCGCAAACGGACCGCTATCAGGTTCGCGTCCTGGGAGACTGGCTCGGCCAAGGCCTGACCGAGGGCCTGAAGGAAGCCTTCAAGCAGGAGAGTTCCATCGAAATTTCCGATATGTCGCGTTCGAACTACGGCCTTGTCCGGGCGGAGCAGATCGATCTTTATGGCGACGTCGACCGCATGATCGCCGGGCCTCCTGTTCATGTCGCCGTCATCATGCTTGGCGTCAACGATCGCGCCTCGATAAGGGCCGGTGCGGGCCGCGCACAGCCGGGCACCGCAGAATGGAAGGAAGCCTACGCCAAGGAAGCCGAAAAGCTCATCAAGAAACTGAAGGGCGCCAATATCGCGGTCTACTGGGTAGGGCTGCCCGTCATGGGCAACGCGGCTTTTAGCGAAACTGTGGCTCAGATCAATGACTCCGTCCGCCAGGCTGCCTACGTCAACGGCGTGAAATTCATCGAAACATGGGCCGGTTTCACCGATCAGCTTGGCGCATACAGCGCTTACGGTTCTGACCTGACGGGCCAGACGAAGCGGCTCCGTGAAGGCGATGGCGTCGGCTTGACAGCTCCAGGCAACCGGAAGCTGGCCAATTACGTGGAGACCGCCT
Source organism: uncultured Alphaproteobacteria bacterium (assembly GCA_963723755.1). Classification (GTDB taxonomy): domain Bacteria; phylum Pseudomonadota; class Alphaproteobacteria; order Rhizobiales; family Rhodomicrobiaceae; genus Rhodomicrobium. The sequence continues at coordinate 25,655 of CAVRSS010000079.1, forward strand.
TGCGCCGCGACCTTGCGCACGCCAAGGCTCAAAGGAATATTCCGCTTGCCGGCGACGAGGAGGAGCAAGCGCGCGTGGTCCCGAACGGGCCGCATAACGCGTCGGCCGCAAAGGGAACGGCAGGCCCGAAAAGCTCGCCGTCGTCAGACGCCGGTTCCAACCAGACCGCCGGAGGAGCCGGAAAGCCCGCCTCGGGCGCCAATGTCTCCGAATTCAAGGCTGAAACCGTAACGCCTCCGGTAGCGGCGCAGGATGCTCAGAAGCGCGATCAAGCCGCCTTCGGGGGAGCCGGCTATCAGGGGGGCGAGTTCATTCTCAGCGATCTGGGAGACGGCCTGACGGCGATCGCAGTGATAACGCCCACGGGCGACTTCTCCATGCGCGAGATTCAAAGACAAACTCCCCTTGCCGACCGCGTTTACTTCAAGGTGCTGAGCCGGGGCGACGCGTTACAGCCTAAAGAAGGCCGCGCGGACGACTTCCGCTGGCAAAGCGAAGCGGCGGCTCAATCGCAGTAGACGTGGCATTGAATGTGTGCGGTGCTTCCTGGAGTGCATATGCAGGGCAGGCAATTACGAGGTGGGAAAGTTTGGTGGCGGCAGGCGCTCCTGCGATGTTTTGCTATAGGCCTATTGCCCATCCTCGGCGGGTGCCTTCCTGGAAGTTTGTGGGGCGACGATGATGCCAGCCGCAGCTCGTTCTCCGAGAGCTCGGAAGACAGCCCCTCGCTGAACCGCTCCTTCAAAACCAGTTTCCTGTCGCTTAAATTGCCGTCCTTCGGCGCGACCACCGTAGAAGGCCAAACCACGCCCGATAGCGGGACTTCGCCTTTCTCCTCCACGGTCGAAACACGGAAGCCATCGCAGCCCAACGCGCCCGCAGCTCTTCCCGCAGCGCAGGCTCTGCAGAACTTCTATGGCGCGCTTACGTTGTTGAACGCCGGGAAACGGTCTGCGCCGGTGAGCGTCGTCCATCTCGGCGGCGATCAGATCGTCGACGACAGGTTCGCCGCGTCCCTTCGTGAGCATCTCACCGGCCGCTTTGGCAACGCCGGCCGCGGCTTCATGCAGCCCGGACTTTATCCGATCCGCGGGATGAAGGTCGACCGCGGCGGGCAATGGTCGCTCGCGAGCGCGTCAGGGGAAGGCACCGGGCCTTTCGGTATCACGGGCGCCAGGGTGACGTCGTCCGCAAGCGACGCCTGGATTCGCTTCACATCCGTGGAGGGACCCTTCGATTGGATCGACGTCACCCTGATGACCGGTCCGCAGCAGGGCACCGCCGCCGTGAGCGTGGACGGCGATGCAAAACTTGTCCCGACCCGGTCGCCGGCGACGGCCCAAACTTCTATCCGCATTAGCGCCAAAGCCAGGGAACTCATGATCCGGCCCAAGGGCGACGGCGCCATCACGGTCCTGTCCGTGGCCAGCGGAACGAACGCCTCCGGTCTCATCTACGCGAACGTCGGATTGCCGGGAGGAACGGTCTCAACAATCGGGAAATGGAACGCCGACTTCGCGGCGAGCGACTTCCGAAGGCTCAGCCCGGACCTCATCATATTCGAGTACGGGACACGGGAGGGCTTCGACGACGCGCTGGATATGAAGCAATACGAAGACCGCCTGAAGCTTGCCATCGACCAAATCAAAGGCTTTGCGCCCCACGCTTCCATCCTGATCGTCGGCCCCCCGGACGCGGCGCGCATTCCGGCTTTTGCCGGGTCTGCCGGAGCGCAGGCTTGCCGCTCGCTCAACGCGCAGGAGACGGCCGCCTATGGCCAGTTGCTGGATCACAAAGATGAAAGACTGGCTCGCTGGCATGCTCCGCCGCGTCTCGAAGCCGTGCGCCTGGCGTTGAAACGGCAGGCAGCCGAAAGCGGCGCATTTTTCTGGGACTTGGCAAAATATATGGGAGGCCCTTGCTCCATCCATGCCTGGACAAGCGTAAAGCCGCCGCTTGCCGCGCCCGATCATGTGACCCTTACGGAGGCGGGTAACGAGCGCTCCGCTCGCGCTCTTTTTGCCGAGCTTATGGCCGGCTTCGACAGCTATCAGCGCGCGTCCAGAGTTCCGGTCGCCGCGGCATTCTCAGCGGAAATTCAGTCTGCCAAGGGTGGCGGCAAGAAGCGCCATCAGTAGAGGCTCGCTTCAAGTTTGATTTTCAAGCGGCTCCGCGCTGCAGATGCCGGTCGAGATCGCGCTCTCTATCGAGGGCGACGCGCACCTCGAACTGCAAGCTTCCACCGTCCAGGTCGCTCCGGCGGAGAACTTCGGTATTCTCATACAGCCAGTGAATGAGCGCGCCGTTGGCGTCGTCGACGATCACATTGCGGGTTCGCATGTCCTTCCGAAGCCGCACCCGGATCAGGGCCGCCAGCTCTGCCACGCCCTCGCCGGTTGCAGCCGACGTCAACACGGCGGAAGGCTCGGCCTGCGCTGCCCTCCTCGAAAGACTGTCCCTCTCCTCTTCCGGCAACAGATCAGCCTTGTTCCACACCTCGATGACCCGTCTGCGCTGCTCCTCGGGTCCGATCCCGATCTCGGTCAACACCTTCTCCACCTCGTTGCGCTCGGCATCGGACAATTCGGCGGCGATGTTTCGAACATGCAAGATCAGATCGGCCTCGATGATCTCTTCCAGCGTGGCTCGGAAGGCTGCAATAAGCTGGGTCGGAAGTTCGGAAATAAATCCGACGGTGTCGGACAACAGGAACGCGCCGCCTTCGGGAAATTCAATCCGGCGCAGCGTCGGATCCAGCGTCGCAAACAGCATGTCCTTTGCGAGCACGCCAGCGCCCGAGAACGCGTTGAAGAGCGTCGATTTCCCGGCGTTGGTGTAGCCAACAAGCGAAACCACCTGCTGCTCGGTCGCCTTCCGGCGTTTGCGGTGCAGCCGCCTCGTCCGCTCGACGACGGCAAGCTCGCTCTTGATCGTATCGATGCGCTCGCCGATGGCGCGCCGGTCGGCTTCGATCTGCGTCTCGCCTGGGCCGCCCAGAAAGCCGAAACCGCCGCGCTGGCGCTCAAGGTGCGTCCAGGATCTGACGAGGCGGCTTTTTTGATAGGTGAGCCGCGCCAGTTCAACTTGCAGCCTGCCCTCCTTGCTGCGCGCCCTGTCGGCGAAGATTTCCAGAATGAGCCCCGTCCGATCGAGAACTTTCGCGTTCCAGGCCTTCTCGAGATTGCGCTGCTGAATCGGGCTCAGCATGTGGTCGACAATCACAACCGTAACAGTCTCAGCCTTGATGATCGCGGCGAGTTCCTCAACTTTCCCAGAACCGAGAAGCGTTGCGGGCCGGGGGCTGGTGAGCGGAACGGTGCCGCTGAAACAGACGTCGAGACCGATCGCTTTTGAGAGGCCAGTCGCTTCGATGAGACGCTCCGAACTGGTCAGACGAGCGCAGTCAGAAGCTTGCGATCCCTGAAAGCTTCCGGATTGGAACGATGACAACAGCGCGGGTTAGCCCGTCTGCTGGCGCTATGTTCTCTTGTTCTCCGGCGCGATGCTCAGAAATTTCGCGTGGTGCGAGTTTCTTCAACTGTCCTAACGGTCTCCGTTTTGATCTCCATCCAGAAACGAAATAGGTCCACCCGGCATAATTGTCGAGATGGCATGCTTGTACACAAGCTGCGAATGCCCGTCACGCCTGAGAAGGACGCAAAAATTGTCGAACCAGGTCACGATCCCCTGCAACTTAACGCCGTTAACGAGAAAGATCGTAAGAGGAGTCTTGTTTTTCCGAACGTGATTGAGAAAGGAGTCTTGTAAATTTTGTTGCTTTTCTGGCATGACCTATCCGTTTTTTCAGCGCGGCACTCTTGGCCGCTTGCCCACTACCCGATTATCCCACGTGCTTCTGTCTCGGTTCTCGGCACAACCCTACTGGTTACGCCTAAGCGGTGCCTGCCGCTGATAGTTCATCAGTCCCTTTCGGTCATGCTAAAAGTTCGTGAAGCGGAGAGATCTCCGCCACATTGTGATAAATCTTCCGTAATTCCAGGGCAATTTCGCCAGGTCTGCCGCCGCCGATGACATGGCCGTCGATCTTGACGACCGGCATCACAAGCCCGGAAGCAGACGTTTGAAAAGCCTCCCTCGCCGATTTCGCCTCCTCGACCGTGAAGGGCCTTTCCTCGAGATGAAGGTCCTTCCCACGGGCTGCTTCGATCGCAACCTCGCGCGTTATTCCTCGGAGGATACCAAACTCTGCCGGGCGCGTCACCAGATTGCCAGCGCCGGTCACGATCCAGGCGTTGCAGGATGCGCCTTCGGTGACGAAGCCTTGGCCGTCGACCATCCAGGCCTCGTCGGCGCCCGCCTCCTTAGCCTGCTGGCGAGCAAGGGCTTGCGCGAGAAGCCCGGTCGTCTTGATGTCGACGCGCTTCCAACGGATGTCGGGAATGGTGATGACGGAGATCCCGGCTGCCGCCTTTTTCTCTGCCTTGCTGCGCGACAAGGAGCGCGCAAAGCAGACAATGCTTGGAGCGACGGCTGGCCCAGGAAAGGCGAAGTCACGCCTCGCCACGCCGCGCGTCACCTGGAGATAGACAAGTCCGTTCTGGACGCGGTTACGCCGAATGGTTTCACGCAAGACCACACCAAGCGACCTCAAGCTCACCGGCTCCGTCATCCCGAGTTCGCGAAGCGACCGGCCCAGCCGGCGCATGTGCCGCCGCTCGTCCACGAGAGAACCATCGCGAACTTCGCACACTTCATAAACGCCGTCGGCGAATTGAAATCCGCGGTCTTCGACATGAATGGCAGCATCGGCGTAAGGTGCATATCTGCCGTTTACATACACAATCCGTGTCATGGTCCGCCCTTTTCCGTAAGCCTTCAACGTGCAACCATATTGCCAAAATGCATCCGGCCTATGAAGCGCAAGGGCGCTCGATCACCCCGCCTTGATCGAAATCGAAGGCGAAAGTCATCGATCCTATAGTGCTAGACGTTACCCGCGTTCAGAACGGACGCGGGCTGCTCTAACAGGATACTGAAAAAGCCTGAAAACGTGGCTTCATCCTTCGACAGGCTCAGGATGAGGCTTCGACGGCTCAGGATGAGGACTTCGACGGCTCGATAAGGCCGAGTGTCTTCAATGGTTTAAACCTCATGGTGAGCCTGTCGCTCGAACCTCATGTGAGCTTGTCGTTTAATCGTCATGTCGAGTTTGTCGTTTTAAACCTCATGCGAGCTTGTCGTTCAAACCTCATGCTTGTCGTTCAAACCTCATGCTTGTCGTTTAAACCTCATGGTGAGCTTGCCGTTTAGAACTCATGGTGAGCTTGTCGGTTAAAAAACTCATAGTGAGCTTGTCGTTTAAAAAACTCATAGTGAGCTTGTCGTTTAAACCTCATGGTGAGCTTGTCGTTTAAAAACTCATGGTGAGCTTGTCGAACCATAGGCAACATCGTTTTTCAGCAGCCTGCTAATGTCTGGTGTCCCCGGCCCGCTCATTTGAGTTCACGCCGAGCGCCCTCAGCTTGCGGTGGAGCGCCGAGCGTTCCATGCCCACAAATTCGGCAGTGCGCGAAATGTTTCCGCCAAAACGGTTGATCTGCGCCATGAGATACTCGCGCTCAAAAATTTCGCGCGCATCGCGCAGTGGCAGCGACATAAGGTGCTCACCCCCCGAGCCGTTCGACGATAAAGGGACGTTCGCTCCGATATCGTCGGGCAGCATATCGGCCGTGATTACAGCCTCCGGATCGCTGTTGGACATGATCATCACGCGCTCGACGATATTGCGCAGCTGACGCACATTGCCCTGCCACTCATGCGACTGGAGTACGGCCATGGCGTCATCGCCGATCACCCGGGGCGGAAGCCCGGAGGAGAGCGCGATCTGTCTCACAAAATGTTCAACGAGCTCGGGGATGTCCTCGCGGCGCTCGACCAGTGAAGGCACCCTCAGCGGGACCACGTTCAGCCGATGAAACAGATCCTGACGGAAGCGGCCCTGGCTCATTTCGCGTTCAAGATCGCGGCTCGACGATGAGACGATGCGTACGTCGACCGACACTTTCGGGCCGCCGCCGATGCGCTGAAACTTCTGTTCGACGAGCACGCGCAGCAGCTTGCCCTGGGTGTCCGCGGGCATGTCCGCGACCTCATCGATGTAGAGGGTGCCGTTGTGGGCCTCCTCGAGCGCGCCGACTTTGCGCGTGGTCTGGCCCGTCTCCTCAACCCCGAAGAACTCGATTTCGACCCGGTCCGCAGCCATGGACGCCGCATTGACCGCGACGAAGGGTCCGTTCTCGCGCTGCGAGGTCGCGTGAAGGAAGCGGGCGGCAAGCTCCTTGCCGGACCCTTGCGCCCCCGTGATCATCACGCGGCTGTTTGTGGGCGCCACTTTCTGGATGCTTTGGCGCAAATGGTTCATGACGGGCGATTTGCCGATCAGATCGGAGCTGTAGGAGCTTCGTTCCTTCAGCTCTTTATTTTCGCGCCTCAGCCTGAAAGCCTCGATCGCGCGCATGGTGACGACCAGGAGCCTGTCGGCCTTGAAGGGCTTTTCGATGTAATCGTAAGCTCCGCGTTTGATCGCGGTAACTGCCGTCTCGATGTTGCCATGACCGCTGATGATGACCACTGGAAGGTCGGGATGCTGCTTCTTGATCCGAGCCAGAACTTCCAGCCCATCCAGCTTCGAGCCTTGCAGCCAGATATCGAGAATGACGAGAGACGGCCGCCTTTCCTCGACGGCGCGGATCGCCTCGTCGCTGTCCTTGGCGAGCCTCGTCTTGTGTCCTTCATCTTCCAGGATCCCCGATACGAGTTCGCGAATGTCGGCTTCGTCGTCGACGATCAGAATGTCAGACGCCATGGCTTAGTCCCTCCTTCCCACGCGTTGCCGTCTGGTCAGGCGCAGTGCTTCGCGTCTGGCCATTCGGCTTTGCTTCGTCTTTGTCTGCCTTGTCGGCACTGAGCGACACCGGGACGGACATGCTGATCCAGGCGCCATGTGAATAGCCTTCGCTTGCGGGAGCGTCGGCAAGTTGCAGCAGACCACCGTGCTGCTCTGTTATCCTCTGAACGATGGCCAAACCAAGCCCCGTGCCCTTTTGCCGGGTCGTGACGTAGGGCTCGATCAGCCGGTGGCGGTTCTCTTTCGGCAATCCGCAGCCATTGTCGATCACGTCGATCACGAACCGGTTCTCGACCGCGCGGAGCCGGATGACGACGCGCCCCTTTACTTCGCCGCCGCCATTCGCGTTCTGATAGGCGTCAACGGCTTCGCTAGCGTTTTTCACGAGGTTCGTCACTGCCTGTGTGAGAAGCCGCCGGTCGCACAAAGCGATCAGCGGCTCTTTCAGCGTATCGATTTTGAACTCGATCTCGGGCCGGCTCATCTGGAACAGAATGACGGCTTCGCGCACGATCTCGCGGATGTCCTGCTCCTCGAAAACGGCCGAAGGCATGCGCGCGAATGACGAGAATTCGTCGACCATGCGCCCGATATCTCCGACATGGCGGATGATCGTGTCGGTGCATTTGTCGAAGATCTCGCGGTCCGTCGTGATCGAGCTTGCGTATTTGCGCCGGAGCCGCTCGGCCGAAAGCTGGATCGGGGTCAGCGGGTTCTTGATTTCGTGCGCGATGCGCCGCGCCACGTCCGCCCACGCCGACGTCCGCTGGGCCACGGTGAGTTCGGTGACGTCGTCGAAGGTCAGAACCACGCCGAAATCGGCTTTGTCGTCTTTTTCGCGAGTCACCCGGACGGCATAGTTGCGCTCGCCGGTTTCGCGCACGATCGTGATCTGGCTCTGCACCGGCTTGATCCGCGACTGCCTTCGCGCCTTGTCGATGACTTCGCCAAATTCAGGGACCGCGGACTTGAGCGCCTTTCCGATAAGCCTCTCCTCTTTCAGGCTGAGGAGTTCCAGCGCTGAACGGTTGGCAAGCGTCACGCAGCCTGCGGGATCAACGCCGATCACGCCCGCCGACACACCCGAAAGCACCGCCTCGATGAAGCGCCGCCGCTCATCGAGTTCGGAGTTTTTGGTCATGATGTCATCGCGCTGCGTCTTGAGGTCGACGGTCATTTGCTTGAAGGTCGCGCCGAGGCGCCCGATGTCGTCGCGCGCAAAACCGTCGGCAAATTGAACGTTCAAATTGCCTTGGCTGACCTCCTGGGCGGCGCCGATGAGCTTCCGGATCGGCATGACGAGCCGGTTTGCGAAAACGAGCCCGGTCCAGATCGCGGATGTCAGGAGCGTCAGGGCCAGCAGCACATACATGATCGCGAAGACAAGCTGATACTGTCCGCGCGCATGTTCGAGCTGCGCGAATTGCATGATATTGAACTGCGTTCGCTGCAACAGCCGGAAAACATTGGGATTTACAGGGCGCAAGGCGTAGAGGTAGGCGTCGTCGATGCCAACGAGCTTTTTCAGAGCCGCGACGCCATTCGAAAGGTCCCAGCTCACAGGCACGATCCGGCCCTCGGAGGAGCGCGCTATGTCCGCGAGAGGCGGAGCACGATAGGGAGGGCCTTCCGAGGCAGCCGCGAGAAGATTGCCCTTCGAGTTCGATGATGAAGGCGGCGGGCACGGCGCGCAGCGCGACGGCGGCCGAGAAGAAGCGGTCGAACGCCGGCTTGTCCTCCTGGTACAGCGCGGCCTTCTCTTCCACCTCGCGGCTGACGCCCGACAATGTCGGAGCGGATCGTCTGCCCGCTCTCCTGCATGTAGGATTGCGCAACCTCGACCGAATTGCTGACGATGCTCTTCACCCGCGTGGAGAAGAAGGTGTCAAAGGTGCGATCGATGGAGACGGTCGCGAAAATCGCAAGAAGCACGGCGGGAAAAAGAGCGACAAGGCTGAAGACCCCGGCGATGCGAAAGTGCAGCCCGGCGCCCGCTTGCCGCTTCCTTGCTTTGAGAAGTTTGGCGACCTGAAAGCCGATGATGCCGATGATCGCGACGACGAAGGCGGCATTGATGCCGAGCGTCCAAAGCACGACGTCGTTTGTCGGGATGATGATCGAGGTCACGAGACCGTTCAGGATCAGAAAGGTCGCGACACTCGACAAGAGCGCGGCGATGACCAAACCGAGGCTCATCCAGAAGGCGCTCACGTGCTGTTGCACCTTCGCGAGCCCCGCTGGGAATTGCGCCTTGAAGCCTGCCGTCACGAGCTTATTGCCCACCCCTGTTGCCAAGCTGCATCGGTGGCTGGCGAGTTTGGGGAAATTGTGGCAAATCCACCACGTTCTATTGTGGCTTGGTGTGTCCGACCAGTTGCGAACAAGGAGCAGGCCGACGCGCGGCCCCCGCGGCGGCTCGGGGACGAAGGGGAGGCACAACCGCCGGCCGAGAATTCAAGGGTGCAGAATTCGGATAACGTGAATCGGAGTTTCGCACAAAGATGTAGTCGGCCCCAGGCGGGCTGTAACCGGTCGATTGAGCGGACAAAGCAACACTCTTGCGCCCGGTCGAGCGCATTCCCCAATGTCTTCAATTGCGCGCGCTAGGTCGGGCTGCGGATCACCCTTATTTTCTGCTCGCGCACCTTCTTGCGAAGCGTGTTCCGGTTGAGCCCGAGAAGCTCAGCGGCCTTGATCTGGTTTCCACGCGTCGCCGCGAGCGCCGCCGTGATCAGCGGCGTTTCCACATCCCGGAGCACCCGATCGTAAAGGCCGGGCGGCGGAAGCTGGTCGCCATAAGCGCCGAAATAATCCAACAGATAGGCTTCCATCCACTCGTTGAGCTTGGCTTTTCCAGCAGGCGGCAATTCTGCTGCGGCGCCACTGGAACTTGTGGACAGCTCATTGTCGACGATGTCGGCTGAAATCAGCTCCTGGGAATAGAGCGCGCTGAGGCGGCGGACAAGGTTCTCCAGTTCGCGGACATTGCCGGGCCAGGTGTGACGCTTCAGCCGGTCGAAGCCGTCCTGCGTCAGCGTTTTCGAAGGCAGGCCGCTCTTCTCGGCGAGCTTGAGAAAATGCCGGACAAGATCCGGCACGTCCTCCAGCCGCTCGCGCAAGGGCGGCATGCGCAAGGGCACGACATTGAGCCTGTAATAGAGATCCTCGCGGAAAAGCCCGAGCGAGATTTGATTTTCGAGGCTCTTGTTGGTGGCGGCGATGATGCGGACGTCGGTCTTGATCGGCACGCGGCCGCCGACGGTCATGTACTCGCCTTCTTGCAGCACGCGGAGAAGCCGCGTCTGCGCCTCCATCGGCATGTCGCCGATCTCGTCGAGGAACAGCGTGCCCCCGTCCGCCTGCTCGAAACGGCCGACCGATCGCTGCGCCGCGCCGGTGAAGGCCCCTTTCTCGTGACCGAAAAGCTCGGATTCGATCAACTCGCGCGGGATCGCCGCCATGTTGATGGCGATGAACGGCCCCTTCCGCCGCTGGCCGTAGTCGTGAAGCGCGCGCGGCGACGAGTTCCTTGCCCGTCCCGGATTCGCCGGTGATGAGGACGGTCAGGTCGGTGTGCATCAGCCGCGCCATCACCCGGTACACGTCCTGCATGGATGGCGAGCGGCCGATGAGCGGCAGATTCTCGCTCTCTGCCTCGGCCGGAATCGAGGATTTTGCGACCTTCGGCTCGCGCAAGGCGCGGCCAACCACGGCGACCAGTTCCTTGAGATCGAACGGCTTCGGCAGATATTCGTACGCGCCCCGCTCGGCGGCGGTGATCGCCGTCATGAACGTGTTCTGGGCGCTCATGACGATGATGGGCAGTTCCGGCCTGATCTTCTTGATGCGCGGGATCAGATCGAAGGCGTTCTCGTCGGGCATGATCACGTCGGTGATCACCACGTCGCCCTCGCCCTGGCTGATCCAGTTCCACAGCGTCGCCGCGTTGCTCGTTGCCCGCGCACTGTAGCCGGCGCGCGCCAGAGCCTGGTTCACGACCGTGCGAATTGCCGCGTCATCGTCGGCTATGAGAACATTTCCGCGGCCCATGTCAATTCGCTCCATTTTTACGCGCGGATGTTTGTACATTGGCAGAAGCATGCGGAACGTCGTCTGACGAGAACGCGATTCGCACTCGATGACCCCGCCATGATCGCCGACGATCTTTGCGACAAGAGCAAGGCCAAGCCCGGCGCCTTTAGCCTTCGTTGTCACGAACGGCTCGAAGAGATGCTGCTTGACGTCCTCCGGCACGCCCCCTCCATTGTCCGAGACGCAAATTTCCAGAGGCAGCCGCACGCTCGAATCCGAATTGGGCAGCCTGAGGCTCAGGCCCGGGCGGAACGCCGTCGACAGCGTGATTTGCCCGTCCGGCTTGTCGCCGATGGCATCGGCGCTGTTTTTGACGAGATTGAGGAAGGCCTGGATGAGCTTGTCCCTGTTTCCCGGCACAGTCGGCAGGCTTGGATCGTAGCTTTGCGTGATCGTCAGATGACGGGCAAATCCGGCGCGCGCAATTTGCCGGACGTGGTCCAGTATCGTGTGAATATTGACGGACTCTTTATGAACAGGGCGCTCATCTCCGAAGACCTCCATGCGGTCGACGAGAGTGCGGATGCGATCGGTTTCTTCGGTGATGAGGTGGGCGAGGGGCCGGTCTTCCTCGGCCGCGCCTGCCTCCAGCAATTGCGCCGCGCCCCTTATCCCCGAAAGAGGATTTTTGATTTCATGAGCCAGTACGGCCGCCATGGCGGAGACGGAACGGGCAGCGCCCCGATGCGTGAGCTGCCGCTCGATCATGGCCGCCATGCTGCGCTGCTGCACCATGAGCAAGCACGTGGTCCTGATCTTCCGCGAGCAGCGAAGCGAAGATATCAACGGCGCGATGAGGACTGGTTAGGGGCGCCGAGATCGACTTCGTATTCGTTGACTGCGCCGCGCGTAACCCTCACCTGGTTCGCAAGAGCCGCCAGCGGGTTGGCGAATGACAGCACCGAGTGCAGTGCATGCTTTTTAAGCAATGTTTCGCTTATGCCGAAAAACACCTCAGCGGCAAAGTTCGCAAAAATGATGCGATTCTCGCCATCGACGACGAGAAGGATGTGCGGAAGGCCTTGGACGAGCGCCTTGAAATCAAGTGCTGTCGCGACTTCGGCGGCCTTTCTCTTGGTCTTCCCCCGAGGGCTCATAGGGTCAAGCAAATCGGCTTTGTCCGATGACGGTTGCGGAGATCGCGAAGCCCACGCCGCATCAAAACCTGCCCAAATGCTAGGCATTAATGCGAGAGCGACTAGTTTCTAGGCATTGTAGCAAATTCGGCCCTCGTGTCAGTAGGCAAAATGGCGGTCACGCAAAAGCGCTTGGCTGTTTCAAAGGCAGCTTATAAGGTCGTGCCATCACCTTTTTCCGCAGTTGTCCGCAAACATGCAAATCCAAGACCAAAAACAGCGCGTTCACGCCACGATCATCGTGGCGGCTGGAAGCGGCGTCCGCGCCGGGCTCAAGCAGGGCCGGCCGAAGCAATATTGCGACGCTGGCGGAAAGCCCATCCTGCGGCGCACGCTCGAAGCCTTCATCAATCATCCGCAGGTTCATCATGTTGTGGCGGTCATCCGGGCGGGCGACGAGGACCTCTACGAGGAGGCGATCCGAGGGCTTCAGTCGGAAAAGCTTTTGAAGCCGGTACCGGGGGGAGCGACGCGCCAGCTTTCCGTCGCGGCAGGCCTTGATGCGCTTGCTTCCTTCTCTCCAGATGCCGTGCTGATCCATGACGCGGCCCGGCCGTTTATTTCTGCCGAATGCATCACCGATACGCTCGACGCCCTCGAAACCTTCGATGGCGCTATCGCGGCTGCGCCGGTAACGGATACGCTGAAACGAGGAGTGGATGGGCGCAGCGCGGGAACAGTGTCGCGAGATGGGTTATGGCGTGCACAGACCCCGCAGACATTTCACTACGCGAAAATCCGTGACGCCCATCGGGCTGCAGCGGACCGCACGGATTTCACGGATGATGCATCCATCGCCGAGTGGCACGGGCTCAACGTGGCGCTGGTCGAAAACACGTCCGAGAATATGAAGATCACGACGGCGGAGGACCTGGCGATGGCGGACCTGATTGCAACTGGCGGAACCGGCGCCGCATTCGCCGATGTGAGGGCGGGGACCGGCTTCGATGTCCATGCCTTCGAGGATGGCGATCACGTCACGCTTTGCGGCGTCGACGTTCCCCATGATCAGAAACTCAAAGGGCATTCTGACGCCGACGCGGGCCTGCACGCACTCACGGACGCGCTTTATGGCACGATCGGCGCGGGCGATATCGGCGACCATTTTCCGCCGTCCGATCCGCAATGGCGAGGCGCGGATTCGACTGTCTTTCTGCTTCATGCCGCGAAGCTCGTTCGCGAGCGGGGCGGTCGTATCACCAATGTCGATGTCACGCTGATTTGCGAGCGCCCTAAGATTGGGCCGCATCGCGAGACGATGTGCGCGAGAATGGCTGAACTGCTCGGCATCGAACGGGAACGCGTGAGCGTGAAGGCGACGACAAGCGAGGGGCTTGGCTTCACCGGCCGCAAGGAGGGCATTGCCGCGCTCGCGACCGCTACCGTGGTTTTCAACCGAGACTAAATCAATTCGTCATGGCCGGGCCTGACCCGGCCATCCAGACTTCAACTGAAAGCCTGGTTCCGTTTCATGGATGGCCGCATCAAGTGCGGCCATGACACAAGAGGCGCGAAAGAGCCGTTCTACCGACAGTGTGAGAACCGCGTTGGACCGCAGAAAAGTTTAAACCAATGTCCGATCATCTTGAGGATTTGGCCGAACACGTCCTGCAAAAAGCGCGCGGGCTCGGGCTTATGATCGCTACTGCCGAGTCGTGTACGGGCGGGCTCGTAGCGGGCGCGCTGACAGCCATCGCGGGCTCTTCGGACGTGTTCGAGCGCGGTTTCGTGACCTATTCGAACGAGGCCAAGGCGGAGATGCTCGGGGTCGAGCGGGCGCTTATCGAGGCCCACGGCGCTGTTTCGGCGGAGGTGGCCGTTGCCATGGCGGCAGGCGCGCTGAAATTTTCGCGCGCACAGATTTCAGTTGCGATCACTGGTGTCGCCGGGCCGGGCGGCGGCACTGCCGAAAAGCCCGTGGGTCTGGTCCATTTTGCGGCCGCGAAACTGAGCGGGCGCGACGGGGACAGGGTCGAGTTCGCCGCCATCCATAAGGAGGAGCGCTTCGGCGCCATCGGCCGCGCCGAGGTGCGCGGGCAATCCGTCGAGACGGCGCTGCGCCTTCTGCTCGAAGCCGCCGATCTCAGCTAGCGCCATCCGCCGGTAGCGGGGGATGCGGGCGGGCTCGCCGCCTTCTCCCGTAAACCTCATCCGCCCGGGTTTCGAAGGCGTCCGCGAACTTCCGGAAGGCGCGGTCGAAGACCGAGCCCATCAGCAGCTGGAGCGGCTTCGCCCGGAATTCGTATTCGAGATAGAACTTGACCCTGCTCTCGGTCTCGCTGAGCGGCGTGAACGACCAGCGATTATCCAAGCGCCGAAATGGGCCATCAAGATATTCGACGAGGATGAGCCCATCAGCCGGCTTGAGACGCACCCGGCTCGTGAAGCTTTCGCTGAAGAGCTTATAAGCCACGGTCATGTAGGCGATGATGACCTCGCTGTCAGCCTGCGCCTCGCGCTTCATCACGCGCAGCCCCGCGCAGAGCGGCACGAATTTCGGGTACTGCTCCACATCGGCGACAAGCGCAAACATATCGGCCGCAGAGTGAGCTATGCGGCGGGTCGTTTCGAAAGAGGGCATCGGGCCTCAAACAGTGACGAGATCAACCCGCCTTTAATCGGAATCGATTGAAGGCGGAAAAGTTGATCGATTCTGCTAGAGCAGCTTATCGGCGTCCACATGGACGCCGGCTGCTCTAGGCGTTGGCGAACTGCAGTATGACATGCGAATGGTGCGCGTCAGCAACCAAGGCGAGAGGATATTTCGCCGCATGCGGACGCTTGGCTTAGATCAACCCGCCTTGAACGGGATCGCTCAAAGGCGGAAAATTGATCAATTCTCAAAGTGCCGGAAAAGCTTATCGCGTCCGAAGCGGGCAGCTCCAGCAGGCCGATGAAAACGATGTTGCCCATGGTTCGACAAGCTCACCATGAGGACCACTCGCTCACCATGAGGTGTCTCGAAAAACTCACCATGAGGACCAACTCTTTGAAAACACGCGGCCTCATCCTGAGCCTGTCGAAGGCCTCATCCTGCGCCTTTCGAAACCTCAATCCTGAACCAGTCGAAGCCTGATCCTGAGCCCGTCGAAGGCCTCATCCTTGAGCCTATCGAAGCCTCATCCGGAGCCCGTCGAAGGCCTCATCCTGCGCCTTTCGAGGCCTCACCCTTGAGCCTGTCGAAGCCTCACCCTTGAGCCTGTCGAAGCCTCATCCTGAGCCTGTCGAAGGATGAAGCCACGTTTTCAGGCTTTTTCAGCATCCTGCTAGTGCCGATGAAGCACGGGTTCAACCGCGATGACTCTTCCCGCACGAGGCGCAGGCCCATGTGATTTCGTCCGCCTGCATTCAATCCGCCTTCGCCAGTGCGAGGCGCGCCGCCCTCAGTTTCGCAAAGTCTTCGCCCGCATGATAGGAGGATCGCGTGAGCGGGCTCGAGGCCACCATCAGAAAGCCCTTGGAATAGGCGATGCTTTTGTAGCTCTCGAAGTCGGCAGGCTCGACGAAGCGATCAACCGCGGCATGCTTTCGCGTCGGCTGAAGATATTGCCCGATGGTGAGGAAATCCACGTCCGCCGAGCGAAGGTCGTCCATGAGTTGGAGAACCTCGTTCCGCTTCTCGCCCAGCCCGGCCATGATGCCCGACTTCGTGAACATGGTCCGGTCCAGTTCCTTCGCGCGCTGGAGCAGGCGGAGCGAATGGAAATAGCGCGCGCCGGGCCTTATGGTGAGGTAGAGCGAGGGCACGGTTTCGAGGTTGTGGTTGAACACATCGGGCTTGGCCGCGATCACCGTTTCGAGCGCGCCGTCGCCCTTTTTCAGGAAGTCCGGCGTTAGCACCTCGATTGTGGTTTGCGGCGCGGCGGCGCGTGTGGCCTTGATCGTGGCCGCGATATGCCCAGCCCCGCCGTCGGCGAGGTCGTCGCGGTCAACGGATGTGATCACAACATGCTCAAGGCCAAGCGCCGCGACCGCTCGCGCGACGTTCTCGGGCTCGCTCGCGTCAAGAGGCCCCGGCAGCCCCGTCTTCACATTGCAAAACGCGCAGGCGCGCGTGCAGGTGTCGCCCATGATCATCATGGTCGCGTGCTTCTTCTCCCAGCACTCGCCGATATTCGGGCAACCCGCTTCTTCGCACACCGTGTGCAGCCGGTTCGTGCGGACAATCTCCGCCGTGTTCGCATAGCCTCGCGAGCCGGGGGCCTTCACGCGAATCCAGGCGGGCTTGCGCTGGACCGGCGTGTCGGGCCGGTTCGCCTTTTCGGGATGACGCGGTGCGCCCTCGCGCTTGTCGATAAGAGTAACCACGGGCCCCCTCCGTCTCGTTCTTTCGCAACATAATGCGCCGCTGGCCCATCTGCCAAGATCTCCCATAAGGCTAAGTCGGGCGGACTCCAGCAAGCGAGGTGGTGGAGCTGGCACTTTGAGACACTCGACAACCCATTTGGCTCTCCCGCCACCTGGTTTTGTATGCAACGAGCGAGTTTCCCGCGATACCTCGCCGAATTCGAATACCGCTTCAACCGAAGATACAGGCTCGAAACCATGATCGGCAGGCTCGCCTACGTCTCGCTGAGGACAGCCCCTATGCCGAATAGGCTGCTGAAACTGGCTGACGTTTATGCGTAATCAGGAATTCTATTTAATGGGAGGTCACGAGTGACAAAAAGTCCGATGCCATGGCGAAAGATTTGCGATGCCAGAATTTTCGCCTTCGACGCCATGGAGAAAGCGTTGCGGTTTTCAATCTGGCGCAGCACGCGAAGAATGTCGGGCGCTTCGATCTTATCGAGTGGCTTGTCGCCAAGCACTTCGAACATTTCCTTCATGCGGCGAAGGCTGTAGCGCTCAAAGTCCGCAGATCGCTTGGTGGCCATGAATGAGATATAAGCAGCCGCGGCATCCTTGAATGTGATGGCCTTGGCGTTCGGATCACGACCCTCGGCGGTTTCGCGTCTGATCGTATCCCGGCGTTCTCGTGCGAATTTGAGGGATATATCGGGATATGCGCCGAAAGAGGCTATTCTTTCCATGCCTTCGAAGAAATATCGGCATCGCCATAACTTCGATCCTGTCGGAGCGACGAATAAGAAAAGGCCGCGCTCGTCATGGATTTTATAGGCCTTGTCTTTAGGCTTCGCGTTTCGAATCGCCGTATCGGTCAACATTGGGATATCTCCGAATTTCGATATCCTGGATTCTATCCCGATTGTATCCCGGCTGCTAGCGTTACGCTTCGGCTTCCTGCGAACGAGATTAAGCGCTTTTCCCTGATTTTGCTGGCTTTTTCGGACTTACTCGGACGCCTTCAAAGTAGTAAATGGTGCGGACGGCGGGACTTGAACCCGCACAGCCTTTCAGCCGAGGGATTTTAAGTCCCTTGCGTCTACCGTTTCGCCACGTCCGCCGGCATGACATTTTGCCCAGGCACATTAGCGTGCTTTTGCCTTGCGTCAACGAGCAAGAAGAGGATGATAATGCAGCGAGTTCGAGGCGCGGTCCCGGCTAAGCGCGCGCTGCAAATGCGCTCGGGTACAGGGTTGGGCAAGAGAATTCTCATGCGGTGGAAGTGTTCAATGATCCCCTGACGGCATGAACGTGTCAGCTCCGGGCGAACGAGGAGGAAAAAGAAATGACTGGTGTAATCGTACTTGCGCTCTGTCTCGGTGTTCTGTTCGCGGCTTTGATCGCGATGTTTAATCTGTAATCACGGACCGCTCCGGGCCTGGCCGCAGCCTGCACCTATGAAACGGCATAGGTCGATGATCCAGGCCTCGGACGCGGTGGAAGAATTTCCTGTTCGCCGCGGCGAGCGTATCGGATGGCGCGCGAGAAGGAGCAGGAACAGCGTCAGCGAATTCAAAAGGTGCCAGAGGAAGTGCGTTCCCATCCGATGCCCGAGAACGACCCAATCGGCGCAGAATTGCTGATCGAGCGAGCGGAACGTAAGGGACAGTTAGGAACGTTAGCGCCGCTGCGAAGATTAGAAGCGCTGCCGGATGCCGTTTGATGCCGAGCCACGCCGCGATAAGCCACATTGCGATTAGGGCGGGACCATAGCCGAGACTACCGTTCAGACACTTGGCGTGGGCGCCGGGCGGAACGTCGAGCGAAAGCCCCACGCGGCCGTCCCAGCATTGCACCTTGAAGGCCATCGCGATGACGCCAATGAAGGCCGCGATCGCGAGCGCCGTTACGAACCACGTCGCACCGGCCAACCGCCGGAGAGCGAAAATCAGGTAGGTCAGCATGAAGATGCCGATGGGGCCTGTATCGGCCAACGCCGTGTTGACGTTCGGCACGGTATGAAACAGGAAGCTGCCAACCCCGATAGCGATGAAGTTCAGCACGAAGAAGAATTGCCAGAGCGAGCGCTCGTTGGAGGCGCGTTTCGCGATCATGACAGCGCCTGCAAGCGCGGCGAGAATAAAACCGCCATTCGTGACCGCATTCAAGGGCTCGGCCCAAAACGCAGCGCTCAGGCCTCGCTCGCAATAGTCGAAAATGGTAGCTCCCTGGAGAAACGGCATCGGAATTGGCCTGTCTGATATGCTCGGTCTGCCGTCACCTTAGATCAACCCGCCTTTAATCGTAATCGATTAAAGGCGGAAAAGTTGATCGATCCTAAGTGTTAGCGCAGCTTATCCGCGTCCAAACGGACGCGGGCTGCTCCAGTGGAGAGCGGGGCCGGAGCGAACATTTTTGCTGCACCACCTAATCTTTCCACCGCAGCCGCGGACACGATGTTGGCGAACACGATAAATCCTCTTAGGGTCCACGGGAGAGGGACATGGCATAATTCTTCGCGCAATCGTCGTTGCGGCTGGGGTGTTCGGTATCGCCGCCGTTGCCCAAACCGCTGAATTGAGCAAAAGGCCGGAGCGGGGCGCGCCCAGCCAGGGCTGCTGCGAGCCTTATCGCACTGTGTATGCCGAGTTCTGGTATGGCAACCGGAAAGTCGTAGCTCCCGTCAGGCGCGGGCCAGTTGGCGACGAGGTTCTGCTGCCAGGCGAAATTTGGGTCCCCTGTCAGCTTTCCTGCGAGTATACCCTTCGCAAGCAAACCCTCCACTATCTTGAAAGCCAGGGAGCCGGCAGCGGCAGCGAATTTGCACCTGTCTATCCGAGGGAAGATTCCTACGTCAACGCCTGGGGCTACCGTCAGGGCTACTTATTCTAGAGTAGCCCGCGTCGGCCTGGACGCGGATATGCTGCTCTAGCACTTTAGAATCGATCAATTTTCCGCCTCTAATCGGTTCCGATTGAAGGCGGGTCGATTTAGGCCTGCCCGGGGCGCATACTGAGTCGCGAGCCTGGCGGCGTCTCCTGCGGCATCGTATCGGTGCCCATGATCCTGTCCCAGAAGCGGAAATAGAGCCCGTAATTCTTGTCGAAGCGGATGTGATGGTAACTGTGGTGGGTCGCTGAAATGAGCTGTCCGCCGATGGGGCCGCGAACCAGCCAGCGCGGCAAGATCTCCCAGCCGGAATGGTTGAAGACTGCGACAACGCTCATGAACAGCAAAAGTGCGATCAGCATCACGATGTGAATCGGGATGACGAAAACCATGGCCGGCAGCAGCCAGCCCGTCAGCGCCGCTTCGGCCGGGTCGAATGCGAATGATGCAAACGGCGTCGGCTGGCGCGAACGATGATGCCCGGCATGCATCCAGCGGAAAAGGCGCGGGTTATGCATGAGCCGATGCGCCCAGTAATAGTAGGCATCCTGCACAACGAGGTAGATGAACAAGCTCAGGAAAAGATACGGGACGCCGCCATAGGCGCGCCAGTCGTAGTAGACTGCCGTGCCGCCATGCAAGAGAGCAACGAGAACGATTGCGGCTGGCACCGCGTAGACAACCGAGGAGAGAAGCGAGAGCCGTATCTCCTGCATGACGATAGAGCGCATCGGGCGGTCCCGGTTCAAACGCTTCGCATGAAGTTTCTCGCCGCCGTGCTGCCACAACAGCCAATAGAACAGGCCCGATAGGAGCAAGTAGCGCGCCGCGATGATCACCGTAAGCGCCGCCGTTATGCCGAGAAACTCAGAAACCATCTACGCCGCCCCTTGCCCTGTCAGCCCCATCCCTGCTTGGCCAGCCAATCATATCGTGAGCCCACAACGCTTTACAAAGCGCTCACAATATCGGTCTTGGTGAAGTCCGCGCCCTTGTAGAGAAGGGGAATGTCGCGCGACTTTGCGAGCGCGTAAGCCGCGCAATCGCCGAAATTGAGCGCTGCCGGATGCCGCCCCTTCCCATATTTGAGGAACGCGGCGCGGGCGAACCCGGCCTGCTCCGCGTCGAATGGAACAACCGCGATCTTTGCGCGGATCAGAAGTGCATCGAGGGGGGGCCACACCGTCACGCCATGAGCAGAACCGGCCAGAACCATCGATGTTTCGAAGCAATTGACTGCAGCACAACTGCGAAGTCAGTAGCGCCGATTGCTTCAGCGAAAAGAAGAGCGTCGGGCTCGTTCCTCAAAATCGCCACCAGCGCCGAGCTATCGATCGCAATCACGCGGGCAAGCCGCTTTCATCGTAGAGGTCGTCGTCCGTCCATTTCGGTTCGCCCTCCTGAAGCCGGGCACACTCCCGCGCGATCTTCATCAAATCCGCCCCCGCTTCGGTGGCGGAT
>CAVRSS010000080.1:0-40371 GCA_963723755.1 uncultured Alphaproteobacteria bacterium
CCTGGTACGCTTCGGGCACCGCCCAGATGACAGGCCAGCGCGGACGGAATTGGGCCGGCCCCGTCGAGGTCGGTCAGCACGACCGCGATATCGGGCCGGATGCTTCTCGGCTTCCATGAGCAGCGGCGTGAAGTCCGTGCCTCCGCGGCCTTCGAATTCGATGGTGCGAAGGTCGGACACCCCCGGCTCGTACCGCGTGACCTTGCGGACGCGGTCGTCGCCGATGATGAGCGTAAGCCCGGCCTCCTGACGACGCGTGATCGCCTCGATCTGAAGCGCGAACCGTTCCAGAAGAGTGTCATCGACCGATCCGGAAACATCGACGATCACGACGAGCCGGGGTGTTGGCTTGGCCATGCTGAACCCAGGTTCGAACGGCATCCGGCTCTCGCCGCAACGCCCCTGGTTGGCGATGTAAGACCGGGACGGCCGTGACCAGGATATGTCGACCTTCTTCGAAAGGCTGCGCGCCAATTGCGTGCGGAGAACCTGCTCCCAGGGAGTTTTGACCTTCGGCAAGTCGCCAAGCAACGTCCGCAGCATCGAGCGCAGGCTGCCGGTTGCGTGGCTGCGCTGCACGCGTTCGCTCCACAGCAGCGCATGCTGGGCTTCTGCTTCGGGAGGGGCGTTCGGATCGGGGTGTTGGGACCATATTCATGAGGATGTTCGCGCCCATCTGCTTTGCGCGCGCTGCCTTTTGACCGTCCTTCCTGTCTTCTGTTTGCTTCGAGGCCGAGACTTGCTCGTTCTTGTCGCTGCCGCTATCGCTTTGTTCTGAGCCGCCGCTTTGCTGGCGCTTCTTGTCCTTCTTGCCGCTTTTCTGCGTGTTGTCGTCGCGGTCGTCCATCGCGCGGTAGAGCCGCTCGACGTCCCATTCGAGCAGCGCCGTCTGCGCATCGGTCTTAATGCCAACGCCGACAACAAAAGCTCATCAAGGAGCACGGCATTGCGAGGCAGCCGAAGCCACTTCAAATGGGACAGAGAGCTATTGACGATCGCGTCCGCGCAAATGTTGTAGAGCTTGAGGTCGACGTCGCCGAGCAGCTGTTTCAGTTCGAGGAAACGCTGAGGATGGCGCAAAGCAATATGCAGCACCTCGTGAGCGACGAGGCCGATCTGCTCGGCAAGAGCCAACGCCTCGAAGCTTGGTCCATAAAAAAGGGTGGTGCCGTCTGTCGTCACGGCAGGCGCTTCCGAGGTCGGCGGATGATCGTGATGCTTCACCCAAAGGGCGAGACCTCCGGTGGAGGGGGCGAACTCCACCATCCGCTGGATCGCGCGCGTACCGCGATGATCATTCGGCATGCGCCCATCAAGCATACTGCTCTTCCTTGTGCCGTTGGTCGGCGTAGCGGCGATAGGACGGGCTTTCGAGGATCGCGCCCTCAAGCCCATGGGTCAGGGCCTTTTGCATCAAGAGTTCCATGGCGAGCGTCTGCACTTCCCGGAGCGGCAGGCGAGCCTCGCTCCGGATATCCGGCAATTGCTCGACGATCTCCAGCGCGCGGGCAACGGTCGCATCGTCGACGCACGCGGCAAGCAGGCCATAGGTCATGCCGTACAGCCCATCGAGCGTTCTCGGCAGCAACGCAACCGTATCCTTGCCGGCGCGCGCTGCCATCAGCCGCACGACATCAACGCTGGATTGTAATTCCCGCAGCACGCCGAAGAACTCGGCGGCATTCGCCGCACCGACGCGCCCCTGGACGAAAACGCGCTTGGCGTGCTCCGACATGTCCGACTTAAGGACATTGGAAATATCCTCCCAGCCGCGCGGGCTCGCACCTATAAGGTAGTCGTTTGCGAGCTGCACCTGGGTGTCGTCCAATTTATCGGGACGGACTTTCAGGTAAGCCATGACTTCCGGTGCGATGTCCTGCGAGATCGCATACTCCAAGAAGGCTTCGATCACGGTCTGGACGTGGAAATGAAACATCCGGTCGGCGAGCGCGGTCCCCATGTCGTGGCAAACCGCGCCATGGAAGCTGGCGTTGCCGGCGGCGACCACCTGCCATCCGTCGGGCAGCTGATAATGCCCGACACGGCGGTCGAGAATGAGAGAGTAAGCCGAAACCTGAAGCCTTTGGTCAGCCGCTGTCAACTCATCGAGAAAGAGAATGCCCTCGGAATCGTCGGCCGAGGGCAAGAATTCCGGCGGAAACCAGACCGTTTTTGCCAACTTGTCGTTGGCATAGATAGCGCCGCGGATATCGACCGGCTCGATTGTGGTAAGACGCAAGTCGATCAGAGGGACGCCGTGGTGCATGGCAACCTGCCGGACGATGGAAGACTTGCCAACCCCTCTTGTCCCCCAGAGCATCGAAGCCCGCCGACGAAGAACCGGATTAGAGAACTGCTCGATCAAGGCAGCTTTCGCCGTAGCGATCGATACAGGAGGTATATTCATCGGATTGCCGGACATTCATCACCATACTTACAAGGTTCATATCTGTGGGCTGCACTCAATGCAGTCTTCCAACTACTAAGGGGCCGCAGCAGCCAAGGGCATGTTCTCCCGCCAGGCTGGCTCATTCAAGCGCCGGGGCAAAGGCGGGACCTCAATCACGGGCATCTTGCGCATGCAAAAGACGAACACCATCAAGAATCCGGGAAGGTTCATCATCATCATCCGAATTGGCGAATCCGGAGCAAGAGGCAGTTTACCCGACGCCGCTGCAGCGCCGATCAGCGCGATGCTGATCAACAATGGTATGGACCGCCGAAAGACGACACCCCAGCGTGCCCCTGTGAGCCGCTCGTGGAATTTCGCGGGAGCCTCGGTGAAGGTCTGGACAAGATGCTCCACCATCCGATCCAATTTGCCTTCGGCCTGCTTGCTCCGCTCCGGCTCACGCCCTCTGAGGCGCAGGCTGCTCTTCCAAATATCCTTCCTGCGCTGGATAAGCCCCCAGTCCCAGCCAAGGACCGCAAGCAGATCGTCGGGCACGACCTTGTAGTCACCCGCAGTCGGCTGTATCTCGATGACAGCCTCGGGATCGGCCTTGACCGTTGGCGCCGTGGCCGTCACAACAAGATCGGCGATATGCGCCGACATCTTCGACAGCACGGTTTGCGTGGCCGGCGCGCCCTCGCGCGTGGTGCCATTGCCCCTTACAAGGCGATAGCTTTTTGCAATCTTGTAACCTGGCCCAAACCGGAATTGCCGATCCGGCTCGATAGACTCCACGCACGCCAGAAGGTCGGCCGGGTCCGTCCCCTCGATGTCGAGCTTCGCCTCGAGTTTTTCATCCGAAGGCGTGACACACGTGAGGAAACGAGTCAGACGGAAGGTTTTGCCATCGCGGTTTTCAAGCTGCAGGCTCTCGCTTAGGTCACCCGCGTTTGAAGTCTTGAACTCGCGGTCCACCGGTTTGAATACAAGTCTTCGTTCAAGACGGTCGGTCGCCTGCAAGTCCGGATGATAGCCTTGGCGCGTGAAAGGCGCGACTAGGGTTATGATCTCATGATGCGTTAGAGGATGCGTAGGCACGGTTTACTCCAGCTATGAATTGCGGCGTGCGATTGAGACGCAACTGCAATGGACCAACGTGGCCCGATCAACCTGGATCCGTGAGCACCCTTGGGTTGGAATTGCCTCAATCAGACTACCGACATTCCGCCAAGTTAATTCCTGTTCGAGACTGTAGTTCCCAGCCTACCTGCTTAGCCACCGCAATGTCCGGTTAATTTAACGTGATCGCCAAAAGCAAGCGCTTTGCGGCCGAATCAACAGAACTAGACTTTATTTTCCAAAGCCGAGTGACCGGGGTCATTCAAACGTCAAAAAGCCTAGTACGCCTTATCCGTGAGAGCTTCCCGCGGGGCGTACTACTAGGGCGAACCAAAGTATGTTTTTCGCGTTGAAACACCGCCCGCAGATTTTCCAGGAGGGACGATTGTCCGCGCCAGCCTTCTTCCGCCATCTCCCGCCGATGAAACGAACGGAAATCGCGCCCCTCATCATGCTTTTTCTCGCGGCTGGGCTTAGCGTAATATTCGCGAAAATCACGGAGGACCTGCTCGACGGCGATCTGCAGGGCTTCGACCGCGCGATCCTCCTCGCGCTCCGGCACCCCGATGATCCGGCAAAACCGCTCGGCCCGCTCTGGCTGCAGGTCGCCGCCCGCGACGTGACAAGCCTCGGCAGTCCGGCCGTGCTGACACTCATCACCGGTGCGGCCCTGGGCTATCTTGCGCTGAAACGGCGGTGGCGAGCGGCGCTGTTCGTTCTGGGCTCGATCTGCGGCGGAAGCGCCGTCAATTTCGCCATCAAGGACCTGATCCAGCGGCCCAGGCCAGACTTTGTCGCCGCCGTGGCCCAGACCCAGACCTACAGCTTCCCGAGCGGCCACGCCTTCCTTTCCGCCGTGACGTTCCTGACGTTGGAGCCTTGCTCGCGCGCATGCAGCGCCAGGCCGAAGTCAAGGTCTATATCCTCGCTATCTCCATAACGATCACGGTGCTGGTCGGGATAAGCCGCGTCTATATCGGCGTTCACTGGCCGACGGACGTGCTTGCTGGATGGTGCGCGGGCGCCGCCTGGGCGATCTTATGCTGGCTAATCGCTGAGCGGCTTCAGGCCCATGGCACCCCGGTCTCTTGAGTGGGCGGCGCTCGCTCTTTTATTACCTGGGTAAATTTTTACTAAGCCCTTTTGTATGGCCTCTGCACGAGCTAACAAGCTTGCGGCCCGCGTTTCACGGACGGAGCGAGCCTTCCGTGACCAGGGTCTCAAACTCGCATCGAATTTTTCAAGGCGTTTTTACGTTCATTCGCGCTGCTGTCGAGAGTAAAAAACGTGCCGCTTTCCCCCCGAACATTCTGGGCGCTCGCCCTTCTGGCTCTTGCGATTATAGCAGCGCCAATCTGGATCTTCACGGAGCTTCCAATCCTCGATTATCCGGCCCACCTGGTGCGCGTCACACTGCTCTCCAACCTTCCCCTCGACCCGGTTCTGGCGCGTTACTGGACGGTTCACCTAAGGCCCGTGACCAATCTTGGCATGGATGTATTCGTGCCAGCGGTTGCACCTCTGACCGGTCCCGTCGCGGGCCTGAAGCTTTTCGCCACGCTTGGCCTGGCCCTTTGGATCGCCGGCGCCGGTCTTCTGTTTCGCGGCTTTTGGGACCGGTACGACGCGCAGGCCCTGCTTGCCGCGCCGTTCGCGTTCAACGCGCCCTTCAGTTGGGGCTTTTTCAATTTCCATTTCGGCGCAGGGCTTGCGCTTGTCGGGGCCGGTTTCTGGGTCATGCGGGACCGGCGCTCGTTTCTATTTCTGGCCGCCATGGCGGGGTTCGCCCTTGTCATACTCTTCTGCCATATGATGGCGCTGGCGGTCTTTGCCCTCCTTCTCGGAGGGATTGAACTTGGCAAGCTGTTTGCCGGGGGATTTAGTCTCCGCCGAATGCTTCAAGCCGCTAGCGAGGGCCTCATTGTCTTCCTGCCAAGTGTGCTCGTCTGGGCGCTTTGGGTGGAGCACGGTGTCGGCGGCGAGCTCCTCTTTGACTTTTTAGCCAATGTCGAGGCTCCGTTCACAGTTTCGACGGCGCTTGGCGCCTCTGCATGCAATGTCCTGCCAGTCCTGATCATGCTTGCCTGGTTGGTGGCCTGGCGAACCGGACGGCTGCGGGTCGCGCCTCTTGGCATCGGCCTGCTGCTCATCACGGCGCTGGCCACGTTTCTGACGCCCTCGGAAGCCTTTGGCGGCTCTAATATCGAGTTGCGCATGGGGGCGATCTTTATCGTCGTCGGGCTCTCTGTGTTGGCCGTGGAGTGGGCGCGGCTCATTCCCTGGTCGCGCCCCTCGCTGATTTGCGGCTTCTACTTCGCGTTGCTTGCCGCTGGGAGCGCTTTGACAATCGTCAGTTGGCGCGGTCCTGTCGCTGCTATCGCTGAGTTGCGTCAGATGAACGCCACGCACCTGCCTTACGGAGCGAGGCTTGCGACTGCGCTCGCCGACTCGGACAGAGATGTCCGGTGGCATGTGGCTGACTTAGCCATCCTTGACAGAAAGGCCTTCGTCCCGGCTTTCTTTGCAACCCCCGGTCAATCGACGGTGCGTCTCAAACAGCCTTTCGCCGCCATTGGCGCTGTAAACGCCGATGATGGCGGCGCGATCACGGTGGAGGACGTGAAATCGATGTTGGACGGCGAGTACGACGGCCTTGACGCTGACGACCGCCGTCGACTGCGCCCCTACCGGACCCTTGCTTGCGACTTCGACTATCTCGCGATTATTGGATCGCGCCAGAAAGATCTGCCTGCTGACTTCATCCCAGTTGCGGCACGGTCGCGCGCTACGCTCTATCGTATTGCGCCGGTGCCTAAGCGCCACTGCCCGCCGCGAAAGGACGCGCAGATTTCGCTTTCGACCGGTTCCGGCCATAACCGAGGACGTTTTCACACGACTTCGACCCGGAGCAGATGAATCGGGCTCCTGTGCCGCTTGGTGTAAAGGCCTTGCGATATCGCCAATTCACAGGCGGAGCGACCGAACCGTTATCCCCACGGCCCGCGCGTCCAGCCGGATGGCTCTCCTGGCGTGACCTGAGACACCGCGGGATGAAGCCGCGGCTGGGATACATCGTAGGTTCGGTCCGGTGCAAAACGCCATAGCGGTATGAGGACAAGGCCGGCCACAAAGCCGCCGATATGGGCCCACCACGCTATTCCACCGCCTTTCGAGGGGTCGGCAAGGTCAATGAAGCCCTGCGCGAATTGAAACCCAAACCAGATGAGCGCGTAGAAAAGCGCGGGCACCTTGAAGAAAAGCGGGATTACGACGATGAGGATCAGGATGGTGAGCTTCGCGCGAGGAAAGGTCGTGGCGTAGGCGCCGAGCACGCCCGCGATGGCGCCGGACGCTCCAAGCGCCGGCACGCCAGAATCCGGGTTGAAAGCTGCATGCGCGAAGCTCGCGCTCAATCCGCAAACCAAATAGAAAGTTAAAAACTGCAGACGCCCGATCCGCCCCTCAAGGGACGCGCCGAATATGAACAGCGTCCACATATTGACGATGAGATGCCACCAGCCTCCATGCATGAAGGTGCCTTCGATGAATGGGAGGTAGTCGGTGGGGTTCAACCCGTATGCGAGCGCCCAGTTCGGGTCGAAATAGCGGCGCGGGACAAGCGCGTGCTCGAAGGAGAAGTTGATGGCCTCCTGCGGGCTGAGCGAAGCCTGGTAAAGAAACACCAAGGCGTTGATCAGGATCAGGCCGTAGGTGACGACCGGCGGAAAAGGGATCCTGATCGAGTCCTTGATGGGAAACATGGACGGGGCTTTTCGCGAAAACTAGATCAACCCGCCTTTAATCTTAATCGATAAAGGGCGGAAAGTTGATCAATTCTAAGGTGCCAGAGCAGCCACGTCCAATTGGACGCGGGCTGCTCTGGCAGGCTGCTGAAAAAGCATAAATCTTGGCATCATCCTTCGACAGGCTCAGGATGAGGTAGAGTGCATTCAATGAGTTGAGCCTTATGCTTAGCGAGTGTTTCCTCATGCTTAGCGAGTGTTCCTCATGGTGAGCTTGTCGAACCATGGGCAACATCGTTTTCAGCTGCCTGCTAGATCGCCTGCAAGCCTTCAATCTTCTGCTTGATCGCGAGCAGGACCTCCTCCACGTGATCAAAAATCCAATAATGACCTGCGCCCTCGATCCGAAACAACTCGCAACCTGGGATTATTTCCGCAAGGCGGAGCGACGCTGACACCGGGACGTTGTTGTCGGCGGTGCCCTGCCAGAGCAGCACCGGGGCTTTGATCGCATCGAACGGGATGTTCCAAGGCTTCGCGAAGATTTTCATCTCCTGAACCACGCCCTGAACGCCGGGACGGAATCCCTCGACAACACCAGCCAGCAGGTTTTTCCGAACCTCCGGCCGTATCAGGATGTGCTCGTCAGCAGGACCGGCCCGCCGCATAATCATGCGGTACATGGAATCGGACGCATTCAGAAACATGAGGCGGCCAACCGAGAAGGCTCCTGCCATCGCTGGTGTGACATGGGGCAAGAGCCGAAAGGTGACGATCTGCCCGGGGGGGAGGTTATCCGGCCCTTCCGGTGGATGCAGCGGGCCGACGGGGCTGATCAGCGCGGCGGCCGTGACGCTTTCCGGTAACAAGGCAGCGCACGCGGCCACGTAAGGGCCGCCGCCGGAGATGCCCGCCACCGCGAAGCGATCGAGCCCGAGCTTACCGGCAAGAGCGCGCACATCGGCTGTCCAATCGGCGAGCGTTCTGTTTTCCTGATGGTCGGACAGCCCAAATCCCGGCCGGTCCGGGGCGATAATACGAATACCTAGGCGCCTCGCCGGCTCGTGAACGAGACGGAACATGAACCGCGAGCCGGGCGTCCCATGGAACGCAAAAAGTGGGAGTCCCAACGGATCGCCGAACTCCGTGTAGCCCAGTCTCCGCCCGTCGGGCAAATCGAGAAAACGGTCTTCGCCAAGCTCGGCATCGCTGGCTTCAAACCGGGCCTCGTTCGTCGCTAAATCCATGCTGTTTCTTGGTCCTGGCGTTGAATGTCCGAGTTTCGGATTTAGATAATATTGGAAGGCTCCCCGAAATGGGAGCGCTCAGAGCTTAATGTTAGCACATCAAGGGAGAGTAAGATGGCTGACGATGTAACGAGCAAAGGGCAGAGCGGTCGAGTGCCGACCCGCTACCAGAAATCCTTTCCAGTCGTTCCGGACAGAAATGGATCGGCTTTTCGACAGCTTTCTCGGTGGCGTGCCGTCGCTGACAGGTTTCGGCCAAGGTTTCCCCGAGGCGAAAATGACCCCAACCTTGGACGTGAAGGAAAATGAGAAGGAAATCGTCATAAAGGCAGACCTGCCGGGTATGGACGAAAACGACATCAACCTCACCATCCATAATGGCGTGCTGAGCCTTCGCGGCGAAAAGAAGAGCGAGCATACCGATCAGCGGGAAAACTACCACGTCATGGAACGCAGCTACGGTTCGTTCCAGCGCTCGATCCGCCTGCCCGAGACGATCGATGACGACAAGGCGGAAGCCCGGTTCGACAAGGGCGTTCTGACGATTACGCTTCCGAAGCGGCCTGAGATGGTTGGCGCCCAAAAGAAAATCGAAATCAAGGGCGCGTAAGCCTGTCGTCTAAAGCAATGGCCGAGCTGTTTCTCTGCCATTGGCGTTCCGGGACTTCCAAGCTTCGAGCTGCGCAATCACTTCGGGGCTATCCCATTCCATCGGGCCAAAAAGACGGGCAATTTCCTGACCGTATTCGTTCAGGACGATGCTCATTGGCAGCCCCGGCTCCTTCATGCGAATGGCGGCCTCGCCGGTATTGTCATTAAAGACCTTCAGATGGGTAATGCCTTCCCTCGCGAAGAATTGGGCCGGCGCCTTTGGGCCTTCCCGGTCAGTGCTGAGAGCCAAGACAGAGAAATCTTTTCCGCCGAGCTTCGCTTGCAGCCTGTCCAGCGAAGGCATCTCGGTTTTGCAGGGGCCGCACCATGTGGCCCAGACATTCAGGAGCACCAGCTGTCCACGCCAATCCGATAGCCGAACCTGCCGGCCTTCCGCATCGTTAAATACGACATCGGGAACACTCTGAGGTTCGGCATGGCGCGTGAACTTGCCGACAGGGTCTTGATGATAGGCCGCTCGAAAAGATCTCAGTTTGCCGTCCATGACCGGAAATAGCGCCGCCGCAGCTATTCCCGCCGAAATGGCAAGAACCGCGATAGCCACATATTTCCGCGCACGTCGCAAAAAAAGAGGCGACTCCGCCTCTTTCGTGTTCAGGTCACCGCCGCTGGTCAACGCTTCTTACCGCTCTTCCCGAACGCATAACCGTACCCAGCTTTGATTTCGTTCATTGGCAAATGTGTGGTTTTTCTGCCGAGCGGATCCGGTTTCTCTGCTCGAACGATTTTTATGTCTTGCGCCGGCTGCTCGCCTTGGCTATCCCACTCCTCCGTGTTCTCGTCGTCGAGAGGCGCGCCTGCGGTATCGGCGTTCTCAATGGGGACCTGAATTTGCTTTTCGTTCTCAGTGGGGACGGCTTGGATTTGTTTCTCCTGCTCAGCGACCCCGCTGTTTTCGACGAAGGTGTCCATAAGCTTCTCCTTGACCGATGACCAGACGAGCCTGGCTACAATAACCCTTTCTTACTGAATGCTCTGCAGTTTCAGACGTTCCCTTAGCGCACAGCAAAGCGCGCCGAGGCATCCTAAGCCTGCAAAGTGCTTACTTGGGGGGCGTAAGCCGCCACCGCAAGCAGGCTCAAGCGTAACGGTCTCATACATCAGGCTAATGAAGCCGCTCTTGTGCGCTGCGAAATCGCGCGCTAATGCTTCGCTTTAAGCCCATCAGGCGATGACAAGAATGGCCAATAAAATGTGGGGCGGCCGCTTCGAAGCGAAGCCCGCCGAGATCATGGAGGAGATCAACGCCTCCATTTCGTTCGACAAGCGCTTTTACGCCGAAGACATCGGCGCGAGCCAAGCGCACGCCAAAATGCTGGGCGCATGCGGCATTATTTCCCCTAAGGAAGCAGAAGAGATCATTACGGGTCTCGATGCCGTCCGCGAGGAGATCGAGCTTGGCCGCTTCGAGTTCCGGCGGGAGTACGAAGATATCCACATGGCGGTTGAAGCGCGCCTGAAGGAGCTGATTGGCACTGTCGCCGGGAAGCTTCATACAGCACGTTCGCGCAACGATCAGGTCGCCACCGATTTCCGCCTTTATGTCCGAGGTGCCATCGATCATCTCGACGGTCAGATCCTGAGCCTGCAGAGGGCGCTTGCCCGCAAGGCCGCCGCGCATGCGGACACGATCATGCCTGGCTTCACCCACATGCAGACCGCGCAGCCCGTCAGTTTCGGGCATCATTGCCTCGCCTATGTCGAAATGCTGGCGCGGGACCGCGGGCGCTTCGCCGACGCCAGGAAGCGCGTCAATGAGTCGCCGCTGGGTGCCGCGGCGCTCGCGGGGACCTCATTTCCCATCGACCGGGCGATGACGGCGGCGGAGCTTGGCTTCGCTCGTCCGATGGCGAACTCGCTCGATGCCGTATCGGCGCGTGACTTCGTGCTCGAAACGCTGGCCGCGGCGGCGATCTCCAGCCTCCCATCTGTCGCGTCTTGCCGAAGAGATCGTCATCTGGTTCAGCGCGGGCTTCGGTTTCATCTCGTTAAGCGACCGCTTCACGACCGGGTCCTCCATCATGCCCCAGAAGCGTAATCCGGACGCCGCCGAGCTTATCCGAGCCAAGGCCGGCCGGATTTCGGGCGCCTTCATTTCACTTCTGATGGTCATGAAGGGGCTTCCGCTCGCCTATTCGAAGGATATGCAGGAGGACAAGGAAGCCGCGTTCCTCGCTATCGACGCGCTTTCGCTCGGGCTAGCGGCCATGGCGGGCATGGTGGACGACATGGAGCCGAACCTGGAGCATATGCGAGCGGCCGCTGCGCAAGGTTTCTCGACCGCAACCGATCTTGCGGACTGGCTCGTCCGTTGCGCCGGCCTTCCTTTCCGCGAAGCCCACCACGTCACGGGACGCATTGTGAAAGCCGCCGAGAACGCCGGCCTTGATCTCGCCCACGTTCCTCTGGAAACCATGACGAAGATCGAACCGCGCATCGACGCATCGGTTTTCGAAGTGCTGAAGATCGACAAGTCCGTCGAGAGCAGGCGAAGCTTCGGAGGCACAGCGCCACAAAATGTGCGGGCTGCCGCAGAACTCTGGTTGAAGTCTCTGGAGTTGGAAAATGCTTCAGGGTAAAGACAGTTTGGGCTAGAGCAGTCCGCGCGTCCATTTGGACGTGGATAAGCTGCTCACAGACTTTAAATCGATCAACTTTTCCACCTTTATTCGAACGACTAAAGGCGGGTTGATCTAGTGCGCCGGCGGTTGCGCCAATACGGGAATAAGATGAACTCGCACAATGCGCAATTTGGTTTTGGCTGCGGGTATTGCGCTCGCGCTTGCCGCATGCGGGAAGAAAAGCGACTTGCAACGTCCGCTGCCGCCCTCAGATGTTCCAAAGGATGCATCGGGAAAGAATGCGGCCCCCAATCGCCCCTTCATCCTGGATCCACTTTTACGCTAAACTGACCGGGCCTCTGCTCGATGCATTATTTTTCCTATCGGAGCGGCACCCTGCATGCCGAAGATGTTGCTCTTGACGCGATCGCGCGCGAGGTCGGCACCCCGTTTTATTGCTATTCGACGGCGACCATCGAGCGGCATTACAACGTGTTTTCGGACGCCTTCGCCGGGCGCGACATGCTTGTCTGTTACTCGATCAAGGCGAATTCCAACATCTCGGTCATTCGCACGCTGGCGAGGCTTGGCTCCGGCGCTGACGTAGTCTCGGAGGGCGAGATCCATCGCGCGCTGGCGGCTGGCGTGCCGCCGCAGAAGATCGTCTTCTCGGGTGTCGGCAAGACGCGGGCCGAAATGGCTTTCGCGCTCGACACCGGAATTTTCGGCTTCAACGTCGAGTTCGAGGCCGAGCTTCGGGCCTTGAGCGAGGTTGCAAGCGCGCGCTGCGTCTCGGCCCGCATTGCCTTTCGCATCAATCCCGATGTCGACGCGAAGACGCACGCCAAAATCTCCACAGGCAAGTCCGAGCACAAATTCGGCGTGAACTGGAAGGACGCGCGCGCCCTTTACGCCCTTGCGCGCTCGCTGCCGGGAATCGACGCGCAAGGCGTCCATATGCACATCGGCAGCCAGATCACGCATATGGAGCCATTCAAGAACGCCTTCGCCTTGCTCGCGAGCCTGGTGGAGGACTTACGGTCAGACGGGCACACCATATCCTTCGTAAACCTTGGCGGCGGTCTTGGTATTCCCTATCGCTGGGACCTGCAGGAGCCGCCGCTGCCGAATGACTATGCCGAGATCGTGACCGCTCTTTCGAACCGTCTCGGGGCCAAGCTCCTGTTTGAGCCAGGCCGCGTCATCGCGGGTAACGCCGGGATTCTCGTGACGGAGGTGATCTACACAAAGCGCGGCGGCGCGAAGCATTTCATCATCGTCGACGCTGGCATGAACGACCTGATCCGTCCCACGCTGTACGATGCGTATCATGATATCTGGCCCGTTCGCGAAGCCCTTCGCAACGGGAACATGGCTCGCTCCGATGTGGTCGGCCCTGTTTGCGAAACCGGCGATTTCATCGCGAAAGACCGCGCCATGCCTGAGACCAGCGCGGGCGATCTTCTCGCAATCCTAACGGCCGGAGCCTACGGCGCGGTTCAGGCGTCGACCTATAACACGCGCCGCCTCGTGCCCGAGGTTCTCGTCTCGGGCGCGAAATACGCTGTGATCAGGCCAAGGCCCTCTTACGAAGACATGCTGAAGGCCGAAGCTATCGCGCCGTGGCTTCTCTGAAATGAGCCGCACAGCTGGAACCGGGTTGGACCCACGGCTGTCCGGCACAGTTTAGCCTAGAAGGCGCAAGGCATTAATGGCGGCATGAAAAAGCGAAAGTCATGGCAGGCGCAGGCTGGACCGGGTGACAGGCTAGCGAAAATTCGCCGATGTGTTCAAGGCTTCTACTGCTAGCGGGAACAGCCGCAACCAGCTTCCGGGATGACGATCAGGATAAGCGCATCAGCGCCAACCCCCGCCGGACTGGCCGCCGCCCCAAGGCCTGGTCGCGGCTTCCTGGGGTCGCATAGTCATCCGCGCCGCGCTCGGCTCCTGGGTCTGGCCCATCTGTTGAGCCTGCGCGACGAGCGCCGCGATCCGGTTCTCAGTGTTCGGGTGCGTCGAAAAGAGGCTGTCCATGCCGCCGCCGTGAAGCGGATTGATGATGTAAAGGGGCGCGCTGGCGGGATGCGCCTCGGCCTGCTCATTCGGGATTTGCCGCGCAGCGTTATCGATCTTCCGGAGCGCGGAAGCGAGCCAAAGCGGACGCTGAACAATTTCCGCGCCATCATGGTCGGCGCCGTATTCGCGCGTGCGGCTGAGCGCCATCTGGATGACCATGGCCGCAAGTGGCGCCACGAAAACGGCGAGCAGAGTGCTGACCATCCCGCCGCCGCCGCCCTCATTGTCGCGCCGTCCGCCGAAAAGCATGCCGAAATTCCCTAGCATGGAAATCGCGCCCGCGATGGTCGCCGCCACCGTCATGGTGAGCGTGTCGCGGTTCTTCACATGGGCCAGCTCATGGGCCAGCACACCCGCAACCTCTTCCTTGCTCAGCATGCGCAGGAGGCCCGCGGAGGCTGCCACGGCGGCATTGTTCGGATTGCGGCCCGTGGCGAAGGCATTCGGCTGCTCGGAGTGGATGACATAGACGCGCGGCATGGGCAGGTTCGCATTCGCCGCGAGCTGGCGGACAATCGAATAAAGCTCGGGCGCGCTCTTCTCATCCACCTCCTGCGCGTCCTGCTGGGCCAGCACCATCTTGTCGGAGTTCCAATAGGCGAACAGATTGGTTGTCGCTGCGATGACGAACGCGATCGTCATGCCGGTGCCGCCGCCCAAGGCGTAGCCGATGGCCATGAACAGCGCGGTGAGCGCGGCAAGCAACAGCATGGTGCGGAAGAAATTCATGGCGCGTCCTGCCTTTTGATCCCGTTCGTTGCGGATCAGTGAAAACACGAATGAATATTTGCTGCCGGAGAAACAGCGCAAGACCCCGGCTTCTATAACCAATCTTATCACGCAAAGAAAATCCCGCATACGGCCCATTGGACCGCATGCGGGATCCCCTCGTTGTCATGGCCGGGTCAAGCCGGCCATGACATCAGTTCCAGCTAATCGATCCCTGCGTCCGAACTGCCCAGGGAGCTGCTCTAAGACGATGCGGCCCATGGTTCGACAAGCTCACCATGAGGGTCAACTCACTGAAAACACTCGACCTCTCCTCAGCCTGTCGAAGGGCTAAGGCCTCATCCTGAGCCTATCGAAGGCCTCATCCTGAGCTTGTCGAAGGATGAAGCCACGTTTTCAGGCTAGTTCAGCATCCCTGCCAGAGCTTTTTGTTATTCGTGCATCTTATCGGAAAACCGCTCGCACTTTTCCCGACGCATTCTAGCCCAAGCTGGCGGGGAGCGCGATAAACCGCTGACCTCCGTTCCGCTTCACGAGCGCGAGCGCGTTCTTATGGCCTGCCTTCTCGGCGTCGGTGAGGGCGCGGCGCAAGTCCTGGACACCGTTCACGGTCTCATCGCCAACCTTGAGGATGATATCGCCCTCGGCGAGGCCAGCCTCGGCTGCCTTGCCGTCAGGTTCAACACCAACAACGGCCAGACCCTTGCTTTCATCCGGGCTCACTTCGCTTGCCGGCGCGAACTCGGATGCCAGATTCGTCATCCCGGTTTTCGATGACTTCGGAATTCAAGCTCGCATGCTGCACGGGGTTCTCGGGCAGCACACCGATCTTGACGGTCATGGTCTTGACGTCGCCATTTCTGTTCAGCGTGAACGTTGCTTCCGAACCGGGCGCCAGTTCCGCAACCTTCTTCGCGAGATCGCGAGCATCCTTCACCTCATTGCCATTCAGCTCAGTGATGAGATCGCCTGCCTTGATCCCTGCTTTCTCGGCGGGGCTGCCACCCTGCGGCGCGGCCACAAGCGCTCCGGTTACTTTTTTCAAGCCAAGGCTATCGGCCAATTCCGGCGTCAACCCCTGGATCTGAACGCCAAGCCAGCCGCGCGTGACGTGGCCATTGTCTTTCAGCGCGGTGACAACGCGCTCAACCGTGCTGGACGGAATGTCGAATGCAATGCCAACCGAGCCTCCGGACGGAGAATAGATCGCCGTGTTGACGCCGATCACCTCGCCGTCCTGGTTGAAGGTCGGGCCGCCCGAGTTTCCTTTGTTGATCGGCGCATCGATCTGTATGAAGTCATCATAGGGTCCCTCGCCGATATCGCGCCCATGGGCAGAGACGATGCCTGCCGTCACCGTGCCGCCGAGACCAAAGGGGTTGCCCATGGCCACGACCCAGTCACCAATTTGAGCCTTGGAACGTGAAAATTTCACATAGGGGAAATCGGTCCGGCCATCGACTTTAAGAAGGGCAAGGTCCGTGCGCGGGTCTGTGCCGACGACCTTCGCGGTGTAAATCTTGCCGTCGTCCATCACGACCTCAAGGCTGGTCGCGTCGCTCGCCACATGATTGTTCGTGACGAGGTATCCGTCAGGCGAGATGAAGAAGCCCGACCCTTGAGCCATGACCGTGTGATGGCCGCCATGTGGCATGTTAAAATGCTTGAACGGCGATTTCTGACCCTTGAAGAAGCGTTCGAAAGGCGTTCCCTCGAAGGGGTTCCCGTTTCCACCGAACTGCTGCTCGTCGTCTCCATTCAACGCCACCTTTGACCCGACATCGGACTTGACGCGGATGGACACCACTGAGGGCTTCACCTGATTCACCAGCGGAGCGAAGCTCGGAAGCTTTTGCTGCGTTACGCTGGGGCTCTCTGCAAAAGCGCGCTCGGGCCGGAGTTGGTAAGACGCAGCCCCAAGCGCTGCCGTGAGTGCTAGCGCCAGTCCCGAAACGTAAATCGTGCCCCGTTTGCGAAGCTTCGCAAGCATTACAGGATTGTTAGAAATCTTCTTTTCTGGATCGGGTGTGCTCGTTGTTGGACTATCCGTCATCGTGACCTCCGCATGACAATGATGGCGGCAAAAACCTACGATTTCCAGGTCACGCCGCGTGTTGACTTGACGGAGATCTGGGTTGCGGAGCTTCGTTGTGAAGCCGTGTCTTCAATTAAATATGTGAAAGCTTGAGAGTATGCAGCTTAAACTGGAAAACTGCAGTGACCGATTAGCCCGCAAAACAACATGCCGCCCCACGAATGGCGCGGCATATTGAATACGAACCTATCTGTAAGCGCTTTGGTCAGGAGTGCGCCCGGAAAAGTGCGAAGCGGTTTTCCGATAAGACGCACGGTATACAAAGACTTAGAGCCCGCTTTTCATTCCATCAAAGCGGATAGGCCCTAAGAGGTTGCGACCGCCTCGGTTATCCAGGCCCTGAGTTGGTGCTTCGGCAGCGCTCCGATCTTTTGTCCGGCCACCTCCCCGTTCTTGAACAGCAGGAGCGCCGGAATGCCGCGAATATTATAGGTTTGCGCGACCGCAGGATTGCTCTCGACATCGAGCTTCACGATCTTGATCTGACCCGCGAACTCCTCGGACAATTCCTCCAGGATGGGGCCTACCATGCGGCAAGGCCCGCACCACTCGGCCCAAAAATCGACGAGCACAGGAAGCTCAGCCTTTTTGACTTCGGTTTCAAAGGTTGTGTCGGACACGGCTGACGTCGCCATTAAGCCCTCTTTTTGTTGCGCGGCGCCGGGCCGCTGATTCCAATCTGCGGAGAGTAGGGAAGCGAAAGCACCAGCGTCAAGATGGGCCGAACCCTGCCGCTCGCGTTGCCACATTATTTAATGCAGAGCTTCCGCTTCATCAGTTCCAGTCCTGGAATGGATTCCACGGTTGCCGACGGGGCTGATACCGCGGATCCCCCCCGCGCTGAGAGGGAGAGCCCCAGCCCTGGTAAGGGTTGGGGGCGTTCCGCTGATAGGGGCTATTCTGCTGATAGGGGCCCTCGCGCTGATAGGGGTCGTTGCGTTGCGCCTGCCGGCGATCCTGGTTCTCGGCCGTGATCACAGGATCGGAGGCGAAGTGAATAGCCTGCCCTTTGAGCGCGCTTGCGACGCGGCTATCAAGCCCATACACGTCGGGAAAGAAATGTACCTGCCCCTGCTCATCGACCTCAGCCGTGAAGTAGGCCACATGAACCGGAACAGCGCTGTTGAGCTTGATCTCATTGGTGACGCCGGCCTGAACCATTTCGCGGATCTGCCCAGGCGAGACGCCCCTGTCATGGCCGAGGATAACTTCCGCCAGATGGAGGGGATTCTCTGTGCGCATACAGCCGTGGCTGAAGGTACGGGGCATCTGGTTGAACAGGTGACGGTCGGGCGTATCGTGCATGTAGACGTCGTGCTTGTTGGGGAAGCGAAACTTCACGACGCCGAGCACATTGCGCTCCCCCGGTCCCTGAATGAATTGGAAGCGCCGGATATCGACGTTCGACCAATCAACGGAATCCGGATCGATCTCACGACCCCCGTATTGGACCCTGAGCCCGCCCAGGCGCTGAAGCACCTGACTGCTTCCCCCGCCGCCATAGCTGTTGTAGAAGTCCCCGCCGCCGCCTCGCTGCAGCTTGGGCGCGATTTCATTGACCTTGATGCCTTCGGGCACCGCCCATTCGGGGTTGAAGGTCACGAACTGCATGCTCGCGGTGAAAGTCGGGGTCGGCGTGGTCGGACGCCCGACCACGATCCGCTCCATGAGCACCAACTTGCCGCGATCAAAGACCCGGGTGACCTGCTCGGGGATGCTGTCCCAGACGTAAAAGCTGCCGAGATCATCCGGCATCCAGCGCCAGCGCTCCATGTTAACGAGGATACGCAGCCTTCTTTCATCCAGCCGACCGCCGCCCGCCGCTTGCCGGCCGCCCGAGTCCCCGTCCCCTGGCCCATTGAGTGAAGCCCGCAAGCTTTGGTCGATAAGGCCGGTGACGCGAAGCCCGTGTTCTTTCTGATATCGATTCACGGCCTGGAGCAGTGCGGTGTCGTAGACGGTGTCCCGCCTGCCGTCGAGGCCGGCCCCGAGCCGCTTCCGGATGAGGGCGATCTGTGGATCGTTGTCGCCCGGCCTGAAGTTCGGGCCAGCGGGAATCCGCGACGCGGAACTGCCGCTTCTGCCACCGCCCCTGCTCATCGCGAGAAGCGCTTGCCGAAGGCGCTTGAACTGCTCCGACTTTGGATGAAGGCCGCGCAGATAGGCATCGCTCGATTTAGCGGCGGCAACCGCTCGCAGCACCGATTTCGGATCGTAGATATGGGGGCGCCTGTCGATGATCTCGCTGAGCGAAGGAGGGTCGAGCCGGCCGCCGCGCGCATAGCGAGCATATTTCAGCACAGCAAGGCTCAGCTTGATTTCGGCATCGGCCAGCGTCTCTGGCTTTGCGCTCGTGCTCGGCGATGCCGGAAGCTGGAAAGCCGAAGCGTCCAATCCCCAGTCGTCCGCGCTGCGGATTTCCTTTATGACCCTCAAAGCATTCGGGGTGAAGCCCTCCCTCGAAGTCCAGATGGGTTGGCCCTTCTGCGCATTATAATACGCGGCCAATCCCGCCGCATCGTCGCGGCCTTCGCCTTTGCCGGCATTCGGGAGACGGGCGAGAATCTGAGTGGCGATGGGGTCTGGCTCGGGAACCTTGGCAACATCCGCAGGCTTGTCATCCGGCGCGCCCGGCGCAGCTGGCGGAGGGGCCTCCTGCTCGGAAGGCGCTAACGGGTCCGGTGCAACATCCTTCTCCGGGACGGCGTCCAGCTTCATAGTCGCTGGCGGCTTCGGTTTATTCGCGCCCTGGGCCACCGCAAATCCTGAAAAGCCGGTTAAACAGGCCGCGAGTGTAACCCGAAACGCTAAGCTTGAGATCATGTATGCCTCTACTGCCCCTTTAGAGGTCGCCTGAACGCGCCGTCGCCGCTTCGCAAAGCCTTCCCCGCCGGACAAAATCGCCTGCCGTCTGGCCACTCGTCTTACATCAACACGTTAGAATGTAAGAATTAAAGCGGCAAGTTACGACTTCGTGCTCCATTCGACGCCCGGCGGCGCTGTTCAAAAAGCAACGCCTATCGCGCGCATTTAAACCTTAAGCGCGTCATAATGATGGTAAGATGCTTCGCTAAATGATCTGCGTTTTAGTTAAATACACGTGGCTCATGAACAAGAAATTCGCCCCCCTATTTTTCAGCGTTTTGACCTTATGCGCTCTCGGCTTCGCCGATCCGGCGCGGCCGCAAGATGCTGAGGTCAAAGCGGCGGGAGACCTTCGAACCGAAGGCCGCTACGCCGAGGCTATTGCGACCCTCAAAGAAGCCGTCGCTCTCATGCAGGCAAAGAGGACGCTCGACACGCCCGCAGGCGCAGTCCTTCTCAACAATCTCGGCGAACTTCATTATCAGCTTGGCCGATATGCTGATGCCATCCCCTATTATGAGCGCGCGATATCATTTGCGAAAGCGGGCACGCCGCCTGTCGAACTCGCAGTCACATATCGCAACCTGGCGATAGTTTACCAACTCACCGGCCGGACCGCGGATGCCATATCCGCTTATAAAAATGCGGTAGAGTTTCTGAAGAAGGTGCCGAACGAGCGCGTTCAAATTGCGTCCACAATAAACAATTTGGCGACGCTTTTCGAAGACATGCATCGGTATCCGGAAGCAGAAAAACTTCTAAAACAAGCATTGAGTATCTACCAGGCTAGTTTCGGAGAAAAGCACTTATATGTTGCTGCTACCTATAACAACCTTGGGATGCTGGCCAAGAAAACCGGAGATTTGACACGCGCCGAACAAATGATGCAGTCGGCGAACGCGATATTAACGCAAGTTTTCAACCGCGATCATCCCCGCCGTGTGCCAGTTCTTAGAAACCTGGGTGATTTGTACCATAAAAAAGAAAACTGGCCAAAGGCGACCGCATACTATCGCGAAGCGCTGGAGATCCTGCAAAAGCAAAGCGAGCGGAGCATTCGATCGCGTCAAGGGGAGCTTGCCGGGACGGAGCTTGACCCCGGTGTCCAGAGGTCCGTGGCGGGAGATTTTATTAACGCGTCGATGCATCTCCTGATGCAGGATCAGAGCCAGGGCGTTGCGATTACGCGCGAGATCTTCCGGGTTGCTCAGTGGCGGCCTTCGCAGGCGGCAGCGTCCCTGCTCCAGATGTCCGCGCGCGCATCCTCGACCGACGACGAGTTGTCCGGCTTGTTGCGAAGACGGCAAGACCTTGTGGGCGAATGGCAGGCGATCCAGCAGCGCCTTACACAGGCCGCCCTCACGAATGAAGGGTCCGTTCAGACGGCGCAAAGCAGCCTTGGCCGTCTCAATCGCATCGGCGGGGAAATATCGTCCCTCGACGCAAGCATCGCGAGCCGCTTCCCCGATTATGCCGACCTCACCAATCCCGCGCCGCTCGATGTCACGGAGGTCCAGGCGCTGCTTCGGGAGGATGAAGCGCTGGTGCTTTTCATTGAGACCGGCTCCCCAACCTGGGTCTGGGTCGTGTCGAAGACCGACAAGAGCCTCGCGCTCATCAATCTAAGCTCAGAAGCCTTGGCGGGCGAGGTTGCCAATCTTCGCTGTGGGCTCGACCAATCCAACTGGTCCATTCGGCAGACTGGCCCGAGACGACGCAGGCCGAAGTCCAGCGGAAGCGCGTTCAAAAAGCTGCTCTGGAGAGATGCCGGAGTTTAGGGCGGAAGCCGAGTTCGGACGGCTCCTTGCCCTTCGATCTCGACCGCGCGCATCGCCTTTACAAGCTGTTCCTCGGGTCTGCCGAAAAGGCGGTCGCGGGCAAGCATCTCCTGATCGTTCCCTCGCCGAGCCTGATGCAGCTGCCGTTCACAACGCTCGTCACCGAACAGCCGGCGCCCGATATGAATTTTCGCGACGTGAAGTGGCTTGGAACGACGGCGCCGATTTCAATTTTGCCCTCGGTCTCGAGCCTTCGAGCACTGAGGCGCGTATCGAAGCCGTCGCAAGCGAGCAAGCCGTTCCTGGAATTCGGCAATCCGCTGCTCAACGGCGACCCAGGGGCCGCGAAGCTGGCCCGTTCGAAGCAAACCTGCGCGGGCGAGCGTTTGTGGACCGCAAGCACCGTTTCGAGATCGGTTCGCGCCCCAATGAAACTTCGCCCTTCCGAAGCTTTTCGCGGGGGCCTCGCCGATGTGCGCACCCTGAAAGGGCAAGTGGCGTTACCGGAAACAGCCGATGAACTCTGTGCTGTCGCCAAATCCTTGAAGGCGTCGCCGGAGGATGTCTTTCTCGGAGAACGAGCGACAGAATCGACCTTCAAAAGCCTGAACAAAACCGGCCAGCTGGCGAACTACCGCGCCATCCATTTCGCGACGCATGGCCTGGTTTCTGGCGACCTCCCCGGCGTCTCGGAGCCCGCGCTCCTGCTAACGCCACCGGAGACCGCTACGGCGGCGGACGACGGCCTTTTGACCGCTTCCGAAGTATCGCAGACCAAGCTCGATGCAAATTGGGTGGTGCTCTCTGCGTGCAACACCGACTTAGGAGGGTCACAGGGCGCGGAAGCGTTATCAGGAACTCGCGAAAGCCTTCTTCTACGCCGGATCCCGCGCCCTCCTTGTGACGCATTGGGAAATCGAAAGCGAGGCCGCAGTCAAACTCACGACGGGAGCATTCAGCGCGATGGAGATTAACCCCGGCTCAGTCAGGCCGAAGCGATGCGAACTTCCATGGCCGCCCTTGTAAGCGACCAAACGATCAGCCCGCATCCTGCGACCTGGGCGGCGTTTGCACTGATTGGCGATGGGGGACGGAGATAATTCCGTTCGATGCCGGCCCGCACGGCATGGCACTCCGTCGGCCCCGACGCTC
The DNA here is from genome assembly GCA_963723755.1 of uncultured Alphaproteobacteria bacterium. Lineage (GTDB taxonomy): Bacteria > Pseudomonadota > Alphaproteobacteria > Rhizobiales > Rhodomicrobiaceae > Rhodomicrobium. The sequence continues at coordinate 22,430 of CAVRSS010000080.1, forward strand.
GTCTTACGCTGCGCCGAACAACCGGAGCCGAAGCCCCTCAAACATCTGGCGAAGGGTCCGCTTGCTGGCGAGTTCTCTTGCGCGATCCGCCACCATCATCGAGGTAACCGATGAGGCGTAATGGCAATAGCACAAAAGGTGATGAGCTTCGCGCTCATTGAGCTCAAAGAAGTCCATGATATCGCCCAAGCGGTCGCCGGACAGTCCTTGACGCCTAAATCCCTCGTCCTGAAAGGCCAGGGAAAGGGGCGAGCGGTCTTCGCGAAGATAAGGACGCTCGTGCCACGGTGCATATTCGATCCGTGTCAGAAGCGGGATCGTGCTGTCATGGTTCTCAAGTATCTCGGCGAGGCGTTCCAGTCTCTCCTGCCGGACAGTCTTGCGAACTGCCGGCCGCGCGCGTTCTAGCGGTAGAGACGAGGCGCTTTCGATGTCAACATACGTCATACTTGCTCTCCGCCCCTGCCCGTCACGCCGATGCTGCAAAGATCAACATCGGCGCGATTAAAGGGTTCCGGGATTTGTGGGTGAGAGCGGATAATTGCGAACGCGTTCACCTTCGCGGAACTTGATTACCTGGATGTCTCCACCAATCCCGTCGTCATGGCTGGGCTTGACCCGGCCACCGGGAAAAACATGAGGTATTTCAAGTCATAACTGGATGGCCGGGTCAAGCCCAGGTCAAGCCCGGCCATGACAGGCGAGCGAAATTCGCCAATGTTTCCAAGGCTTCTTCTGAAGGCGGGAACATCCGGGTAATCAAGTCGCGGAAAGAGCTAAGAGGCTGTTGCAATCACCTCGATTTCCACATGCGCGCCGCCCGGCAACGCCGAAATCCCAATGGTCGTGCGCGCGGGGTAAGGCGCCTCGAAGAAGGTCTCATAGACTTTGTTCATGGCGGCGAAGTCGTTGATATCCGTGAGATAAACAGTCGCCTTGACGATGTTCGCGACGCTCAGGCCTGCGACGCCCAGAACGGCGGAGATGCCCTTGAAGAGCTGCTCGGTCTCGGGACCCGCGCCGCCCTCGACGAGCTTGTTGGTCGCCGGGTCGATGCCGAGTTGGCCCGCAAGAAAAAGTGTATCCCCGGCCCAGACTGCCCGTGAATAGGGTCCAGCGCTTTCCCGAGTCCAGGCGCATCGACAATCGCGCGACGTGTCATGTCATCCTCCAAAAATGAGATCCGAAGGGGGCAGCGATACACGAGGCCGCGGCGGCGGGAAAGTGCTATTCCGCCCAAGTGTGCGGCCGCTTCAGCACAAGAGCGGCCGTTTTCCCCTTCGACCGACACGTCTCCTGCTGTGGGTGTGAAAGTGTCCAGTCGCCATAGACGCGTCCGTCACCGGCGGTGCGGATGATAGAACTCATTTTCGCTCCGCCTCCGATCTGCTGGAAGGCGACCAAGAAAAATTCGAGCCTGTTTCCCTGGGAACAGCAAAAGACGGCGCGGCGTACGAGTTTTGACAGAAGGCCGAAATGGTTCGGCTTCTCAAACCTCTAGGAGACGATCATGACTCTCAATCTTCGCAAGTCGTCCTTGGCGTTGTTCCTTGGCGCAATGTCCGTTTGTAGTGTGACTGGTGTTCTGCCAGCTTTGGCGATCGATGCAAAGGCAGGCCCCATCTGGAACAATGGTGACTCCAAGACAAAGTGTCCTTCCGCTTGTGCGGCAATTGGAGGGGAATGGAATGGACAATGGACAACAACCGTTTGGGGGAAGGAATCAGTCTGCGGTTGTAAATAGGCGCTAAAACTATCGGGTGCCCCGTAGCAGAAATTCCTCACAGCCTACCCAGTCTTAACAAAAGGGGCGGCGGCGATCCATCGAGGCGCTGTCGCCCATTACTTTGCCCTGAAAAGCCGAGCGCCGCGTGACGCAGTGAAAAGTGAAGGCAAGACGGCGCCAGCGAAAATCGGAGTTTTTATTCCGCGCCGGAACACATTTACAGCGAAGCTTATATGACAGATGGGGCTTGAGCGGGATTGTTTTTGCCTTTTCTGGAAAGACGGCATTAGGATCTCGAAGCCGACTTGGCGCGCACTTGATCGCGAGAATGCGACCCGACACAGCCCAAGACCCAGCGAACGCTTTGAAGGCTGGCAGTGACGCTTATTCCGCCCAGTCGAGCGAGCGCGTCACCGCCTTCTGCCAAAAGCGATAGAGGCTGTCGCTTTTCTCGCGGTCCATCGCCGGATGCCAGCGCTTGCTCGCGGTCCAGTTCTCGACGATATCATCCAGCGATTGCCAGTAACCGGCGGCGAGCCCTGCCGCGTAGGCCGCGCCAAGGGCAGTTGTCTCGATCACCTGTGGCCGCACCACCGGCACATCGAGAATGTCGGCCTGGAACTGCATCAGCGTATCGTTCACGACCATGCCGCCATCGACGCGAAGCTCCGTGATCGCAACGCCGGAGTCCTTAACCATGGCTTCGAGCACTTCGCGTGTCTGGAACGCCGTCGCTTCCAGCGCGGCCCGCGCGATATGGCCCTTGTTCACAAAGCGCGTCAGGCCGCAAATCACGCCGCGCGCGTGCTCCTTCCAATGAGGCGCATAAAGCCCCGAGAAGGCCGGCACGAAGTACGCCCCGCCATTGTCGTCCACGCTGCGGGCCAGCGTTTCGATCTCGGCAGAATGCTGGATGAAGCCGAGATTGTCGCGGAGCCACTGCACGAGCGCGCCGGTGATCGCGACCGAGCCTTCGAGCGCGTACACCGGCTTCTGCCCTTCGAGCTGGTAGCCGAGCGTGGTCAAGAGCCCGCAGGTGGACTCCACCCTCCGCTCGCCGGTGTTCATGAGCATGAAGCAGCCGGTTCCGTACGTGTTCTTCGCCTCGCCCGGTTTGAGACAGGCTTGGCCGAACAGGGCTGCGTGCTGATCACCGAGGATGCCGCCGATCGGAACGCCGGGAAGCGCTTTCGTTGCTTCCCCATAAATCTGCGAGGAGGGCCGAATTGTCGGCAGGCAGATCCTCGGCACATCGAACAGCGAAAGCAGCTCCCAGTCCCAATCGAGCGTTTCGAGGTTCATCATCTGCGTGCGGCTGGCATTCGTCACATCGGTGATGTGCAGGCCGCCACGAGGGCCGCCCGTCATGTTCCAGACGAGCCAGGAGTCGACGGTCCCGAAAAGCGCGTCGCCCGACCACGCCTTGGCGCGCGCGCCGGGAATGTTTTCCAGCATCCAACGCAACTTGAGGCCGGAGAAATAGGTGGCGAGCGGAAGGCCTGTCTTGCCGCGAAGCCGGTCCTGGCCGCCGTCCTTCGCCAAGCTCGGTCACGAACCGGTCCGTGCGCGTGTCCTGCCACACGATTGCGTTGCAAAGCGGCTCTCCGGTGCTGCTGTCCCAAAGGAGCGTCGTCTCGCGTTGATTGGTGACGCCGACGCTGACAAGATCGGAGGCGGACAGCCCTGAGGAGGCAAGGGCGTCCGCCATGGTCGAGACCGTGTTGCGCCAATCTCGACGGCGTTGTGCTCCACCCAGCCGGGCTTAGGGTAAATCTGCTCGTGCTCTTTCTGGGCGGAACCGACGATCGTGCCCTTCCGGTCGAAAATGAGAAAGCGTGTGGAGGTGGTCCCTTGATCGATCGCGCCAACGTAACCGCCCATGTCGTCCTCCCAATATCAGGCAGCGCGCCCGCCTGACGCGTCATCCCGCGAACGCCACGGGATTGCAAAAAAATCAGGCGCATTATCTAACGATCCCGGATACGGCGTGCGCGCCGTTCTGGGACGACGAAATATAATACATCGCGATCGCTTCGGCCTGGGCTTTAGACACATGCAGGCCGAGTTTCGTGCGCCGCCACAGCACATCATCGGCAGTTCGTGCCCATTCGTCATGTGTGAGGTAGTCGAGTTCGGCCTTGGTCAGGCCACAGCCGAAATCGCGGCCGAGGTCGGCGATAGACCGCGCGGCCCCGAGAATGCGCTCGACCCGCGTCCCATGGGCGCGAGCAAGGCGAAGTGCCGCCTGATCCTCAAGGAATGGCCAGCGCCGCCGCACGCTCCGCGCAAATGCAGCGAAGTCTCCAGGCTCGAAATCGCCGCCGGGCAGTTTCGCCTTCGCCGTCCAGGCTGGTCCCATTTGCGGAACAATGGCCGCAGCCCCGCAAGCGCATGTTCGGCAAGGCGGCGGAAGGTTGTGATCTTGCCTCCGAAGATGGAGAGCGCGGGAGGCTGCCCGGGCGGTGCGTCGAGATCGAGAACATAGTCTCGGGTGACGGCCGAGGGATCGCTCGCGCCATCGTCGAAAAGAGGGCGGACGCCGGCATAACTCCAAACCACATCGGCCGCGCAAACGGGTTTGCGGAAATAGCGGCTGACGCATTCGCAAAGGTAATCGATCTCGGCGCCGCTCGCCCTGACTTCGCTTGCATCGCCTTCAGAGGCGCCGTCGGTCGTGCCGATCAGCGTGAAGCGGCCTTCGAACGGGATCGCGAACACGATGCGATTATCCTCATTCTGGAAGATAAAGGCATGGTCTCCCGCGTAGAGCGCCGGGACCACGATGTGGCTGCCCTTCACAAGACGCACCTTCCTCCGCGTCTTCGAGCCGAGCACATTGTGCAGCACGTCGGCGACCCAAGGCCCGGCCGCATTGACGACCGCTTTGGCCCGAATTCGCGTCGCCGCTGCAGAGCCTTCCAAGCGAAGCGTCAGCTCCCAATCGCCATCCTTTCGCGCTGCCGCCACCACCTCCGTTCGCGTCATGATGGTGGCTCCCCGCTCGGCGGCATCGAGGGCCGTGAGCACAACGAGCCTGCTATCATCCACCCAGCAATCCGAGTAGACGAAGGCTTTCGCGTAGCCGCTTTTCAGGGCACCCCCGATAGCATCGCCTTTCAAGGTAATGACCTTGGACGCTGGCAAACGCCCGCGAGGCGCGAGCCAATCGTATACAGTCAAACCGAGCCGGATCAGCCAGGCGGGCCTGACATCCGGGTTATGCGGCAGCACAAATCTCAGTGGCCTGATGATATGCGGCGCACTTTCGAGAAGGCGCTCGCGTTCGGCAAGCAACTCCCGAACGAGGCGGAAGTCGTAATTTTCCAGGTAGCGCAAGCCGCCGTGAATGAGCTTGGTGCTGGCCGATGACGTGTGAGACGCGAGATCATGCTGCTCGGCAAGCAGGACCGACAAGCCCCGCCCAGCGGCGTCTCGTGCGATACCTGCGCCGTTGATGCCGCCGCCAATTACCGCGATGTCGTAAATCGGATCGCTCAACCTCTCCCGGGCCTCCAGCTTCATCAGCGGATGTATGCTCACCGAGCGACCCAGACAATAATGGCGGATGGGCGGGTGCTACCGGCGCGAGGAAATCGTCTGATGTCTGCCGAAATCGCCCAAAAGCCAGTCGGAGACGGCTTGGAAGAAACCCGCCTTCAAACCGAGCGCGACCGCCAGAATTATCACGATCCCTACGACTGTCGCGATGGCATCTCCCAAGATGCTGTGATCGAAAGCCATAACAAAGAACTTGCCGGCGAAAGACAAAACGACTGTCAGCGCGAAGATGGGAAGCGAAGCCGCACCCGCCGCGCAGACCCACCTGACCAAACGGAACTGGAGCCATGCTGCATTTCTGGGGACGAGACGGGCCACAAGATAGGCTGAAGCAAGGAGGCCGACGACGCGCCACAAATCGAGGGTCTTCTTATTGAGACTGAAATACATGGCCCTAAGCCGGTTGGCCGCGGTGTCGTCGAATGTCTCAAAGGCGATCGCCATCAGCACACACGCGCTAAACGCCACGAAAATCACGCAGCAAATGTCGAGAACGCGCCTGGATTCGCCTGATGCAACCGGCGGCATGTTCGTCCGCGTCCGCCATCCGAACGCGAGCCCGATGGCAAACAGGAACTGCCAGCAGAAAGGATTGAAGTTCCAGGCCACGTCGTAGGTCATCGTCGGGATGGACGGAAAAAAGCGCGCCATGAACATCCACATGAGCCCGGATGCAACCAAGAGCGCAAGCTCGCCTTGCACCCTGAGCCAGATCAGGAATGGCGCGAGGAGCATCACCATCACGTACATCGGAAGAATGTCGAGAAGCGGGGCCTGGAAGGCGAGCAGCGGCGTTCCAAGCAGCACCCGCATCGGATCGCTCTCGATCTTGTCAATGTAAATCTCGTAATCGGTCTTGATGCCCGCTTCCCCGATCAGGAATGCCGCCGCCATAAGGCCGGCGACAAGAAGGAGGTGATACGTCCATATCGCACGCGTCCGGCGAAGCGCCTTCAGCGAGATAGCCTGAAGCCCATGCGGAATGAGACTGTAATAGGCGAGCGCAGCCGAATATCCGGCCAGGAACATGAAAACTTCAGCGGAGTCGAAAAGCGCAAAAGAGCGCGAGGTCAAATAGCTGAATGCATTATCCGGGATGTGATTGATGAAAATGAAGATCAGCGACAGGCCGCGAAAAAAGTCGATGCGATGATCGTAATGCGGCTTCGGCAACGGCTTCAAAGCCTCGACACGCGCCCTGACATGGCTGTCCGCTGTCAGCGCCGATCCACCCAGCGGCCAGCGGGATCCGACCAATCTTGCCGATGCATTCAGAAGGTTCACTTGAGGTCCCGCTAACACGCGAAGCGCAAATGCGCCGTTATTATCTTCGTTGCCATTGAACGCAATATTTAAGCCAATGCCCTTCGATTCACGCCAACACATTAGCGTGCGCCCGGCTCACAGGCGAGTGCGGGAAAGCTGCATCTCCGATCTGGAATGGCAGCGTGACAGATATCGTTACACTTTTGCGGCTGGAAAAAGGTCGATCAAATCGCAGCGAGGTCTCCGAGGAGCGACACACCCACCGTCAACTTGGCGAGCGTGAGTGCTCGTCCGGTGAGCATCTCGGATAAACTTCTCGCAACACGCGAAACTTCCGCGGCATTACTCTTTTTCCAGGCAGCGAAGTCGGCATCCAGAGGCGAACGCGTGATGACGCTCTTCGCCAGCGCTCGCTGCGCGGAGGCGACTGCGGCGAGGCTCGCGTTGACGGCGAGCCGGTTGAAGTAGTCGCCCGCGGCAAGCGCCTCGCTCGCCGATGCGAGTTCATCCAGTCGAAATTCGTCGCGGATCAGGAAAACGGTTCTGGCGGCGGTGGCGATCGGAGCCTCAGCCTCCGTTGAAACGCGGACGATGTCGAGCGCTTGGGATAATGGTTCAAGGGCGGCGAGGCGCCTTACGAGATCGAGAGGCAGCCCGTCGGCCTGAAGCCGTGCCTCCTCCTCTTGCAGCCGCACCTTTGCCTCTGCCGTCAGGACATCGGCCATCGTTCCGATCAGAAAGTCGACCCCGTCGCGATAACGCTCGATCTCAGGTTCGAGGCCGTCCTTAAATTGAGTGTGGCGAAGGAACCAGGCGGTCTGTCTCCTCAGCAAGTCCTGCACCCTGCGATAGAGACAAAGCTGGCTCTGTCCGTCTATTTTGCAATCAAGGGCGTCTATGCCGGCATACATCGCTTGCACCTGATAGACGGCCATGACCGCCGCGAAGGCATAGGCAATGTCGGCAGGGTCGCGCCCCGTTTCCTCGATCATGCGAACGATGAAGGTGGGACCGCCCCTGTTGACGATGTCGTTGGCAAGGCTGGTGACGATAATTTCGCGGCGCAGCCGGTGCTCCTCGATTTCGGCGGCGAAGCGCTCCCGCATCATCGGCGGGAAATAGGCGAAGAGAGCCTGTCCAAGATACGGGTCGCCCGGAACAGGGGCTTGAATGAGTTCGTCTTCGAGATCGATTTTCGCGTAGGCGAGCAGCACGGCAAGCTCGGGCCGGGTCAAGGGCTGGCGCGCGACCTGCCGCTCCAGCAGCGCTGCATCCGAGGGCAATGTCTCCACGGCGCGGTCGAGACGGCCTTGCCGTTCCAGCCTTTGCATCAGGCGCTGCTGGAAACCGAGGTCGGAAAGTCCATCCATTTCGGCGAGGCTGATTGCGCGCGGCTGCAGATAATTATTACGCAGCACCGCGCTCGCGACTTCGTCCGTCATCGCGGCGAGGAGTTCGTTGCGTGACCGCGTGTCGAGCTTGCCCTGGGCAACCGCCGCACCGAGCGCGATCTTGATATTGACCTCGACGTCGGAGGTGTTCACGCCCGCAGAGTTGTCGATCGCGTCGGTATTGATCCTGCCGCCGTAGAAGCGCGAACTCGATGCGGCCGCGCTGCGTGACGCCGAGATTGGCCCCTTCCCCGATGACTTTCGCTTGCACGTCTTTCGCCGCAACCCTGATTGCATCGTTGGCCTTGTCGCTGACTTGCAGGTCCGTCTCTCCGCTGCCGCGGACATAGGTCCCGATACCGCCAAACCAAAGGAGATCAACCGGCGCACGCAGGATCGCGTTCAGGAGTTCGTTCGGCGTGACCACCGCCTTTACGCGAAAGAGGCTCTGCGCCTCGGCAGAGAGCTTTATGGATTTCTCGCCGCGACTATAAATGCCGCCGCCTGCGGAGAGCTTGGACTTATCGTAGTCTCGCCAGCTCGATCGCGGCAGCTCGAACAGACGCTTGCGCTCCTCCCAGCTCGTCGCAGGATCGGGATTTGGATCGATGAAAATATCGCGATGATCGAACGCGGCGACGAGCTTGATCGCCTTCGACAGAAGCATTCCATTGCCGAAAACGTCGCCCGACATATCGCCGATCCCCGCTACCGTGAAGGGTGTCGTTTGGATGTCGACGTTCATTTCGCGGAAGTGGCGCTTTACGGCCTCCCACGCTCCGCGCGCCGTGATGCCCATCTTCTTGTGATCGTAGCCCGCCGAACCGCCGCTCGCGAAGGCGTCGCCGAGCCAGAAGCCCCGGCTCAGGGAAATCTCATTTGCGATGTCCGAGAACGTGGCGGTGCCCTTGTCCGCGGCCACCACGAGATAGGGGTCGTCGCCGTCTCGGCGGATCGTATCGGCGGGCGGCACAATTTCGCCCCTGACGAGATTGTCGGTGATCGAAAGCAGGCTTGAGACGAAAGACTTGTAGCAGGCGATGCCTTCGGCCTGGATCGCTTCACGGTTCGCGGTGGGCAGCTTCTTCGGCACGAAGCCGCCTTTCGCGCCTTGCGGGACAATCACAACGTTCTTCACCTGCTGGGCCTTCGCAAGGCTCAGGATTTCGGTGCGGAAATCCTGCTGACGATCCGACCAGCGCAAGCCGCCGCGCGCGATCAGCGCCGCACGCAAGTGGATGCCCTCGAAGCGTGGCGAATGGACGAAAATCTCGGCGTATGGCTTGGGCGCGGGCAGCCAATCGATCTCGCGGCTTCTTAACTTGAAAGCGGTAATTTCCGGAGCGCGCTTATCCTCAGTGCCTTGGTAGAAATTGGTGCGAAGTGTTGCGTTAATAAGCTTGAGGAGGTCCCGCAAGATCCGGTCGTCATCGAGCAGCGGAATGTTGTCGAGTTCCGCTGTGATGCGCGCCGAGATCAAAGCCCTTTCCGCTTCCCGCTCCTCTTCGCTAAGGCCATTCGCTGGATTGAACATGGCATCGAAGAGCGCAAACAGATCGGCGGTAACGCCCGCATATTTGTTTAGGACCTCGGAGACGTAAATGGTCCCGTAAGGCGTACCCGTCTGGCGGTAGTAGGCAGCGAAAGCCCTGAGAACCGCAGCCTGACGCCAATTAAGGCCCGCGGCCAGGATCAAGCCATTGTAGCGGTCGTTCGGAGCAGCCTCGCTCCAGACCGCGAGAAAACCGTCTTCAACATCGCCACGGCGCGCGAGAAGGTCGGCGCCGTCGCAATCGGCAATGCGCAGATCGCTATCGTGCAGGTAAACGCGGCGCGCTTCGCATTCCAATTTCGGCGTGAGCAGGAACGTCCGCTCGGAGATCACGTCGAAGCCGAAATTTTCCAGGATAGGAACGCGCTTCGAAAGCGTCAAAGGCTCGTCTAGTTGCTGCAGGGTTGCCCGCACGCTGTGGCAGTCCGTGACACCATCGCGGTGGATTTCTATTTCTGTCCGGCAATCAGGGCCGAGTTTCTCGAAGCCCACCATATCCCGCAAGGCGCGCTCGGGACGGTTCGTCTCCTGATAGCCCGCCGGGAAAGCATCAAGATACTTGCTCACAAGCTCGTAGCCCGCGCCGCCATAGCGCCGGAGAATGCAGTCGCGAAACTCATCGCTCCACGTCGTTATGATCTTCTCGATTTGCGTTTCGAGATAGGCCTCCGTCGGGTTTCGCAGTTCGCCTTCGCCGCGCCAGACAACATAGTGAACGCGCACCGTAGGGCTCTCTGGGAAAAAGGGCGTCGCGGATTCGAGATGCCCATCGAACGCCTTTTCCAGCATCTTCTCGATTTCGAGACGCACCTTTGTATTGTGGCGCTCGCGCGGGACGTAGACGAAAACGGAGACGAAGCGCCTGAACTCGTCGCGCCGCACGAATGCGCGGGGCCGAGGCGTGAGATCGATCTTGAGGACTTCCTCGGAAATGCGTGCGAGCTGATCGGGCGATACCTGAAAAAGCTCGTCGCGCGGGAACGTCTCCAGGACATTCAGCAGGGCTCGGCTGGAGTGACTTTCGTACGGGAATCCAGAGCTGCGCAGCACTTTTGCCACCTTCTGACGCAGAAGCGGCACATCCCGTGTCGGAACATTGTGAGCGGTTGTTGTGAAAAGCCCTGCAATGAGAAGGCCCCCCGTGATACTCCCGCCCGCGCCGTAAAGCTTGATGCCGATCGTATCCATATGGAGGCGGTGGAGGACGGTGGACTTGCTGTTGGCCTTGACGATGATGACCGGGGGAGAGTTCAGGAAGAAGGCGCGTCCTTGTGGTGTGAGGCGATGCGCATCCCCGCCTTGGCGCAGAACCAGGACGGCTTCGTCGCGCAGAAGCCCAAGGCCCAATTCCGGCCTCGGAACAAGCTCGCCGTGCTCCTGGTCTCCCGAATAGCCGAACTCACGAATTCCAAGAAAAATAAAGCTGTTTGCCGAGAGCCAGCGAAGAAAGGCGACAGACTTGAAATTGGTCTCGGCCGTGGCCGGCGGCGGCTTACGTTCCAACTGTTCAAGTGCAAGTTTAAGCCGCGCAGTCATTGCCGGAAAGTCAGAGACGACAGTTCTCACATCCTTGAGTACGCTGGCGAGGGCCTGCTCTATGACCGGGGCGAGTGGCTGTGGACCGAGCTTTCTGATTTGAAGGTGGATGAAGCTTTCACGCGGCACGCCATTCGGCAAGGCGACTGCGGGCTGAAGAGCGGTGAGTATGCCCTCGGGGTTGCGCCGAACTTCAAAAATCGGGTGAGCGACAAGCTCAGGCACAAGGCCAAGCTCCCGCAACGCGCTGAGCACCGAGTTGAGGAGGAAAGGCATGTCGTCGTTGACGATGTCGACCGCCAGCAGTTCGGTCTCTCCGGCGAAGCGTTGCCGAAGAACGATCTTCGGCATTCCCGGCTGACGCTCACGAAAGCTGTCGAAAGAGCCGGCGGCGAGAGCGACGAGATCGCTCGTGCCGTACGTTTCGAACTCGGCGGTGTCGACTTCGTTGAAAAGGTGTTTGGCGAAGCGCGCGGCAAGGCCGTCCCCCGTTTGCCGGGAAAGTGATTGGATGATCGCCGATAATTTACTGACGCTGGAGGTTTCAGCCGATAAGGCCATGCTGTTTGCTCCAATCCCTGCGGGCACACCTTTAAAGCGAATAGCGAAGCCTTACTAAGCTTCTATACGATATCAAGAGCAACTGCGGCCTAACCCTACGACTCTGACGAGAGGCCTGAACGATGAGTGAGAGTGCACCCGTTACGGCGTTGAAGCTTCCCGAGGCTGAGCAGGATCTGGAGCTTCGCGATTATTTTCGCAACTGCGAGGAGAAGCTTGGCTTCATACCAAATGTCCTCAAAGCCTATGCGTTCGACAATAAGAAGTTGAGAGCCTTCATCGATCTTTCGGACGATCTCATGCTTGGCGAGAGCGGACTTTCGAGGCTCGAGCGGGAGATGATTGCGGTCGCGGTCAGCGCCGTCAATCACTGCCATTATTGCCTCACTGCCCATGGGGCCGCGGTGCGGTATAGGTCCAACGACCCCATGCTCGGAGACACGGTTGAACATAACTACCGCGTGGCGGCGATCACCCCGAAGCAAAAGGCCATGCTCGACTTCGCCGTCAAGCTAACGGAGGCTCCGGACAAGATCGAGGACGCCGACCGGGACCTCTTGCGGAAGGTCGGCTTCTCAGATCGCGATATCTGGGACATTGCCGCGGTTGCCGGCTTCTTCAATATGTCGAACAGGCTCGCAAGCGCTGTCGATATGCGGCCCAACGCCGAGTATTACAGCATGGCCAGAACCAAGACCGAGAAAACGGCATGAAAGAATCCGAAGTGGCTGTTGCCCGCGCGCAATAGCTTCTTAGTTTTCTTCGCCACGCATAGCCGCAAAACCGAACACGGGTTATAAGTTTCTTAGCGGCATGCGGCTAATTTTCTCGCACGAAGATGCGATGGAGCGGACATGAAGAAGACGGCGCAAGCGTTCAGCGTTGCGATCATAGGGGCATTGACCTTGGGAGGCGCGGCCGAGCTTGCGCAGGCGGAATGCTATGTGCAAGCGCCGCTTCGTCCCGTGCATCGGAGTTACATCCGGCGCGATGTCGTGGAACCCGGGGTCTATGAGGTCGGACGCAGCCCCAGCGTTTATGGCTGGACGCATCAAGCCGTGGTTCAGCCAGGCGAAGTGGTCTGGCACGAAGAGCCGTCCGTTTATCGCACCGTTCAAGTGCGCGTCCGTCAACGGGGGGGGTCCGTGTGGCGCGAGCAGTGCATTCACGGGCAGGCCGGCGTGTGCCGTGTTCACGTGCCGCCAAGCTATATCACGGTCGAGAAGCGCGTCCTGGTTAGACGTGGTCACCGCTGGGCCGAGCACAGCCCGTCTGCGGTCACTTATGTGGAAAGGCGCGTTTTGCTCCGGCCGTACAAGAACTACTCCCATTTCCAGCGGCCTTATATCGCCTTTTCTCGCGAACACCTCGCCATCCGGCCTGAAGGCTCGCGCTGGGTTCCGGCGTACGCCAAGCCGGATTGCTGATCACGGTTCCGGTTCGTTCGAGAGTGCGGCCGGAAAAGTGGCCGCTAGCGGAAACATTCGGGTAAAGCGCGCGGCTTTCACCGCGCGCGCATATCCCAGCACTCAACGCCGCTGTTTCTCAGCTTTTTGCACGCAGACTTCGCCTGCGACTCTGTCCGCAAACCGGCCCAGTCTGGCGCGATACATCGTGACTCCGCTGGGCAACACAACCGGCACGACAAATTCGGGATGCGTTTTCACGAGAGCGCTGCCGAGCGTTTGATTGACGCTTTCAAGCCGCTGTGCAGCCTGAGCCTCATCCGCGAAGGACCCCACCTGAACGTAATATGGCCCTGGGTGGTCAACAATGTCTCGCGAAGCGGGGAGAGTTGCGTTTGCAAGCTTTTGAGGCTTGACGTCTTCCCGTTCCACTGCGCTCGCGGTGTGGACTTTCAGTGCGCCCGTGGTCTGCAGTTTGACAATCTTCGGCTCAACCGGCGCGACATCCAGCGAGACGGCGTCAAGCGGCTCCACGTCCACTTGGCGCGCGGTCTTGTAATGGATCGACACGTTCTGAATTTGGGCCGGCTGCACTTGCGCCACCAGTGTTTCGTTCCGGGCGATTTCTTGCGGAGCAGGACGCGCATAGGCAGCGCTCTGGGTGGTCTCGGCCTCCGCCTTGTCCTCTGGCTCGTCGGTTGTCATGTCGGGGGCCGCCAGATCGGCTTTAGGGCGACCCAGGGGGCGCTTCGTAACCAGTCCATTTTCTATGGCCGCGATGAGTATCCCGACCGATGCTCGGTCCGGTTTCTGCTTCATTTGGAAAACGGGATGCGGCGCTGCTGGCGCGAGCGTGGCGGTGGGGGTGGAGGCGGACCTGCCGGAGTTAATGGCCTTCTTCCCCGGTCTTTCCTCTTGCGCACGCTCGACGCGTCTTGGATGTTCGATCGTCACCTCAACGGGCGGTCTCAGGCTGGCGACTTCGATCCCTGATTTGCGGGCCGCCGTGTGCGTCATCGCCTTGCTCCACGACGTATCGAGGATATTCCGCATTGCGGCGTTTCGCGATCCGGAGGATTCACCGCCCAGCACAACCGCAAGGATCCGCTTGTCGCCGCGGTGGGCCGAAGCCAGCAGATTGAACCCGGCAGCAGAGGTGAAGCCGGTTTTCATGCCCTCCATGCCCTCGTAGGAGAAAAGCATGGTGTTATGATTCCGAAAAATTTCGCCCTTGTACTGAAAGTACCTTGTGGAAAAGACCTTGCTGCGCTCGGGGTGATCGGCGAGGACGTTTTTTCCGAGGATGATCAAATCCTGAGCCGTGGTTCTCTGCTCGGAATTGGGAAGGCCCGACGCGTTGCGAAACGTGGTGTTCAGCATCCCTATCGTGCGGGCCTTCTGCGTCATGCGCCGCGCGAATTCGTCTTCGGAACCGGCAAGAGCCTCGGCTACGGTTACGGCCATGTCGTTCGCCGACTTCGTGACGATGGCGCCAATGGCATCGGCAACGGAAATCGTGTCGCCCGCCGAAAGGTCCAGCTTCGTCGGAGATTGGTCCGCCGCGTGCTCCGAGACGCGGAGCTGCGTTCTCATCGTCAGCTTCCCGTCGCGCAGGGCATCGAACAGCAGGTAGAGCGTCATCACTTTCGTGATCGAGGCCGGGTACCGCTGGATATCGGCATTCTTGGAGTAGAGAACGCGCCCCGTGTAGAGGTCGACCGCCATCGCGGCCGGAGGGGCTGACGAGTATTGCCGCACATGATGGCGGCGGGCTTCCGCATTCGAAGCCAACGTCAGGAACGCGGTTAACACGCACATTATGAAGGCTCGTGGTCTTGACCGAACTCTTGGAGCCGAGCCCTGCTCCCGCTTTGGTACTGACATCGACTTTTCCAAACGCTAACCCAGCGTGAAAACCCAAAAACTTTGTCGTGAGCAAGGCAGGCGAGCGCGTACCGCCGGAATATCCTCTACGCAAGGTTGTTCGGCGACACTCGTATACCAGAGAGTGCCTTAATACTTTCTTACCCATCCCTATCAGGCAAAAGCGACCGGCTGGTCCCTATCAAAAAGTAACCGAGACTTTCTAAAGTTTGGTCACCGCGAGGCTGGCAGACCTGTTCCAAGGCGCGAAGCGAACCATATATTCGCCCAAGCATTTACGCTTGCGGGCCTTGACAGAGGAAACCGATAAACGGGAGTATGTAAGGTGATGACTTCCTTGATGGGGTGCGCTCGCGGTGAATGAGAAACGCCCGATATGTTAAGGCTTTTAAAGGCTTTTGATTGGCTCTCGATGGTTGCGGCGATGGCAGGCAATAACGGCTTCAAGAATGGTGATGACCTGAAAACGGGCGTCGTCACAAAAACGCGTCCAAAGACGAAGCGTCCCAGCCTGTACAAAGTTCTCCTTTTGAACGACGATTACACTCCAATGGAGTTCGTCGTTTATGTGCTTGAGCGGTTCTTCAACAAACAGAGGGAGGAGGCGACACGCATAATGCTTCATGTGCATCAAAAGGGCGTCGGAGTGTGCGGCGTTTATACCTACGAAGTTGCTGAGACGAAAGTTACCCAAGTGATGAACTTTTCGCGTCAGCATCAGCATCCCTTGCAGTGTACGATGGAAAAGGAGTAGGTCCGGCAGTGCCATCATTTTCGAACAGCCTGGAAGAGTTGCTCCACCGCGCAATCGAATTCGCCAACGAGCGCCATCACGAGTACGCAACCCTCGAACATCTACTTCTCTCACTTATCGATGATCGCGACGCCTCATCCGTGATGAGGGCCTGTAATGTCGATATCGAGCGCCTGCGAGCCAAGCTGACCGATTTTCTCGACAAGGAGCTGACCAACCTGATCCTCGATCAGGACAGCGAAGCCCAGCCCACAGCCAGCTTCCAGCGCGTCATCCATCGCGCCGTTGTTCATGTCCAGTCGTCCGGCCGGGAAGAGGTTACCGGCGCAAACGTGCTCGTCGCCGTCTTCGCGGAACGCGAGAGCAACGCGGCCTATTTCCTGCAGGAGCAGGACATGACCCGCTTCGACGCGGTCAACTTCATCTCGCACGGCATCTCCAAACGCGCGGGGATGTCCGAGCCCCGTGGCGTGCGCGGCGTTGATGAGGACGCGGCAACGGTGGAAGGTGCGGACGACAAGAAGCGCAGCACAGACGCGCTCGAGGCTTATTGCGTAAATCTCAACCAGAAAGCGAAGGATGGCCGCATCGATCCGCTGATCGGCCGCGACAAGGAGATCGAGCGGACGATCCAGGTGCTGTGCCGGCGGTCGAAGAACAACCCGCTTTACGTCGGCGATCCCGGCGTCGGCAAGACCGCCATCGCGGAAGGGCTGGCGCGCAAGATCGTGCGCGGCGAGGTGCCGCAGGTGCTGGCGAACGCGACGGTGTTCTCGCTCGACATGGGGACGCTGCTGGCCGGAACGCGGTACCGCGGCGACTTCGAAGAGCGCCTGAAGGCCGTGATGAAGGAGATCGAGGCTTATCCCGGCGCGATCCTGTTCATCGACGAGATCCACACCGTGATCGGCGCGGGCGCGACCTCGGGCGGCGCCATGGATGCGTCGAACTTGCTCAAGCCGGCCCTGCAGTCGGGCGTGCTTCGTTGCATCGGCTCCACGACCTACAAGGAATACCGCCAGCACTTCGAGAAGGACCGGGCGCTTGTCCGGCGCTTCCAGAAGATCGACGTGGCGGAGCCGACGGTCGAGGATGCCGTCGAGATCATGAAGGGCCTAAAACCGTACTTCGAGGACTTCCACAACATCAAATACACGAACCAGGCGATCAAGGCCGCGGTCGAGCTTTCGGCGAAATACATCCACGACCGGAAGCTGCCCGACAAGGCGATCGACGTGATCGACGAGACGGGCGCGTCGCAGATGCTGCTGGCGCCGTCGAAGCGCAAGCGCACCATCGGCGTGAAAGAGGTCGAGGCCACGGTTGCGACGATGGCTCGCATCCCGCCCAAGACAGTGTCCAAGTCCGACACGGAGCTCTTTCGCAATCTCGAAACCGACCTGAAGCGCGTGGTGTTCGGCCAGGAACCGGCCATCCATGCCCTTTCGGCGGCGATCAAGCTGGCCCGCGCTGGCTTGCGTGATGCCGAGAAGCCCATCGGCTGCTACCTCTTCTCCGGCCCGACCGGCGTCGGCAAGACCGAGGTGGCACGGCAACTTGCGAGCCTGCTCGGCGTCCAGATCCTGCGCTTCGACATGTCGGAGTATATGGAGCGGCACACCATTTCCCGCCTGATCGGCGCGCCTCCGGGCTATGTCGGCTTCGACCAGGGCGGGCTTTTGACAGACGGCGTGGACCAGAACCCGCATTGCGTCCTTCTGCTCGACGAAATCGAGAAGGCGCATCCGGACCTGTTCAACGTGCTCTTGCAGGTCATGGACCACGGCAAGCTCACCGACCATAACGGCAAGCAGGTCGACTTCCGCAACGTGATCCTGATCATGACCACGAATGCGGGCGCGGCCGAGATGGCGAAGGCGGGGATCGGCTTCGGCAGCACGCAGCGCGTCGGCGAGGACGAGGAGGCGATCAAGCGCATGTTCTCGCCCGAGTTCCGCAACCGGCTCGACGCCGTCATTGCGTTCTCGAGGCTGTCGCGCGAGATGATCAGCCGTGTTGTGGAGAAGTTCATCTTCCAGCTCGAAGCGCAGCTCGCCGACCGCAACGTCATGATCGAGCTGTCGCAAGAGGCGATGGATTGGATCGCCGACCACGGCTACGACGAGCTCTATGGCGCAAGGCCCCTCGCCCGCGTCATCCAGGAGCACATGAAGAAGCCGCTCGCCGAGGAACTGCTGTTCGGCAAACTGGAAGGCGGCGGAATCGTCCGCGTGGTGGTCGAGGAGAGGGATGACAGGAAAGCGCTCTCCTTCGAGGTGATCGAGAGCAAACCGCTGGTCAAGGTCGA
>CAVRSS010000081.1:0-19085 GCA_963723755.1 uncultured Alphaproteobacteria bacterium
AAGAGACACTTGCCCGGTTGAAGGAAGAGGTCGAGGCGCGGGGCCTGACCCTTTTTGCGGTCATCGACCACGCGAAAGGCGCTGATGAAGCCGGGCTCGCGCTGGGGCCGGCAACACTCCTCATTTTCGGAAATGCAAAGGGCGGGACGCCGCTGATGCAGGCCAACCAAGCCATGGGGATCGACCTGCCCTTAAGAGCTTTGGTTTGGGAGGATGGCAAGGGCCAGACCTGGATCTCTTACAACGATCCTGTCTGGCTCGCTCGGAGGCATGCTCTTCCCGCCCAGGCAGAGAAGGTGGCGGAGACATTGCGCCAAGGTCTTGAGAGCATCGTAAATAGCGCGGCGGGAAGCGCTTGATCACACAATGAGCGGCGCAAAAGCTGATCTTGCCGCGGCGAGACGAACCCTGCTTCGATAAGCCATCAGCTCATGTCGGGAATTGAAATCATGCAGGAACGCGCTCACGTCGCCTTAAGCCGCCTCGCCGCCTTGCGAACTTCGATCCGGTCTCTTGGATTGAGCGGTTTCATCGTTCCGAAGGCAGACGCGTTCCAGAACGAGTCCGTGCCCTTTCACTGGGATCGACTCGCATGGCTGACCGGGTTCACGGGCTCGGCAGGCACGGCGATTATCCTGGAAGACAAGGCCGCACTCATCGTCGACAGCCGCTACACACTCCAGGCTAAAGCGGAGGTTGATACGTCTCACTACGCCGTGGAGCTTTTTCCGAAGACAAAGGTCAGTTCCTACCTCGCGGCCCATGCCCCGAAAGGCGCTGCGATAGGCTACGACCCGACACTTCACACGATGGCGGGCTTCAAGCCGCTGCAAGAAGAGGCAAAAAAAGCAGGCTTCGAGCTTAGGCCCATCGTCCCCAACCCGATCGATGGGCTTTGGGAGGGGCGACCCGCCGCACAGCATTTTCCGATTGTGATGCACGGCGAGGACTGCGCCGGAGAAAGCGCGCCGTCGAAGATCGCTCGCGTGCAAAGGGCGATTGAGGAGAAGAAAGCCTCCGGCCTTTTCGTGAGCGCGCCCGACGCCGTAGCGTGGCTGTTCAACATCCGGGGACGGGATGTGGCTCATACGCCCGTGGCTCTGGTTCGGGCCTACGTTCCTCTAACCGGAAAGCCCGTCATCTTCGCATCGCCCGGTCACATCACGACGGAAAACCAAAGTTTCATCGAGTCACTGGCTGGCATCCAACACCTCGCCACACTTGCGGACGCGCTTCCGGGCTTAATCCAGAAAGGGGCGAAGGTCATTGTCGATCCGGCGCAAACGACGCTTCATGTTGCCGACGCGCTGAAGAACAGCGGCGCGGTACTGATCGAGACCGCCGATCCCTGCGTCTTGTTCAAAGCCCGGAAAAATGCCGTTGAGTTGCATGGTGCCCGCAACGCGCATGTTCGGGACGGCGCGGCGGTTTGCCGGTTCCTGGCGTGGCTCGATGCGGAAGCCTCATCGGGCACCCTCACCGAAATCGCGGCGTCGGATCGCTTCGAAGCCTTCCGGCGCGATACGGGCCTGCTCGAAGATTTGAGCTTCGACACGATTTCGGGCGCGGGCTCGAACGGCGCCATCGTGCACTACCGCGCGACGCCAGAGACAAACAAGACGCTGGAGCCGGGAACGCTGTACTTGATCAACTCGGGCGGCCAATATCGCGACGGCACCACGGACGTAACGCGGACCGTCGCAATCGGGACGCCAACGCAAGACATGCGCCGGCATTACACGCTCGTGCTCAAGGGCCACATCGCCATCGCGACGGCGCGGTTTCCTTCCGGGACGCGAGGCGTCGACATCGATGCGTTCGCGCGTCGCGCGCTCTGGGACGCGGGACTGGACTATGGCCACGGCACCGGGCACGGAGTGGGCAGCTTCCTTTCGGTGCATGAAGGACCGCCATCGATCTCGCGGAATGGAACGGCGGAGCTTGAGCCAGGCATGATCCTATCGAACGAGCCCGGCTACTACCGGGAAGGCCACTACGGCATCAGGCTCGAAAACCTGCTCGCCGTCACCGGGGCCGCGCCGATCGAAGGCGGCGAAACGAACATGCTCGGCTTCGAATCCCTGACGCTCGCGCCCTTCGATCGCCGGCTTATCGTGGCCGAGCTCTTAAGCGCGGCCGAACGCGACTGGCTCAATGCCTATCACGCCCGCGTCCGGCACGAACTCTCGCCCCACCTCAATGCCGAAGACATGAAGTGGCTCGAGGCGGCGACTGCCCGCCTCTGAACCAAGGGCGTGATCTGATGAGTGTGTACAGCCGGTTAAAATTGGGTTTGTTTGGCAAATTGGTGTATAAGTAACCATGTAAGTAACTTTGCCTGCGACTGCGGACAGCCATGGGCAAGCGGTTCGTGCGGGAAGGCGCTCACGGCGCCCGGTGGGTTATGCCCGCGCGGCGCACCCATAGAAGCGCGATGACCGACAGGGCTGCGAACCCGGCTCCTGCCAGGAAGGTGCCCCGGGGGCCGGTAACATCCCATAGCTCACCGGCGATCACGCTTGCCGCCAGAAGCGCCAAGCCGGTGACGAGATTGAACATGCCGTAAGCCGTGCCGCGCAGATCCTCGGGTGCGGTGTCGGCGACAAGCGCGGCGAGCAGGCCCTGGGTCAGCCCCATATGCAGCCCCCACAGGATGACGCCGACGGCCACTCCGCCAACGCCCGCCGCCAGAGCCAGCACGGCATCCGCGAGAATGAGAAGCGCTAGCCCGACGATCAGCACCGTGTATCGGTCCACCCGGTCGGAAAGCACGCCTGCCGGGTAAGCCGAGATCGCATAAACCACGTTCATCAGCACCATGACGGCGGGGACAAGCGCGATGGGCAACCCAACCGATTGCGCGCGCAGGATCAGGAATGCCTCGCTGAAGCGGGCGAGCGTGAACACCGCCGCGATGGCGACGATCCGCCAATAGCCGCGGCCGAGCCTGGCAATTTGCGCCGCGCTGAGAGGAGACTTGACCTTCTTTGGCCCTCCTGCCCTTTCCGGCTCTTTCACGGCGAACGCGATCAGAAAGAAAGAGAGAAAACCCGGAATGACCGCGATCCAAAACACCGTGGTGAAATTATTGGCGGTGGCCAGCATGAGGAGAATCGCAAGCAGCGGCCCGGCGAAAGCGCCGATCGTATCGAGCGATTGACGCAGGCCAAAGCTCGCGCCTCTGATTTCAGGCGGCGAGAGATCGGCGACGAGCGCGTCGCGCGGGGCGCCTCGGATGCCTTTGCCGATCCGGTCGACAAAGCGGGCGCCGATCAGCCAGGAAAGGCTCGGCGCGAGCGGAAACACGGGCTTTGTGAACGCTGCCAAGCCATATCCCAGCGCGGCCAGTTCCTTCCGGCGGCCGAGCCAATCCGACAGCGCGCCGGAAAAAATCTTGGTAATGGAGGCTGTGGCCTCCGCGATCCCTTCGATGAGGCCAACCGCGAACGTCGAGGTGCCGAGCACGGTAATCATGTAGATGGGCAGAAGCGCGTGGATCATCTCGGACGAGATGTCCATCAGCATCGACACGAAGCCGAGTGTCCAGACGCCCGCGGGGATGGCGCGCAGCCGGGACGAGATCGAATCTGATGTGGTCATGGGGTATACTCAAGCAGAATTCCCCAGCTTCGCCAACACTTAGACTTCCACGCTCGGGATCATCCCGGCAATGGCACCTGTTGGATGCACATTTGCGACCGGGTGCGGACCTCGGGTCGATTTCGGAGGGTGCGCTCATCTGGCACTGCTGGTTTTCACGACGCAGATGCCAGACCTTCGTCTAGCGTCGCAAACTTCAATCGAAACCTGTATACTGAAAAGCGAGTTCGTACCCCGCCTACTGGATAATGCACAGGAATAGACGTCCAACTGACCTTCAGTGCTCAATATTAAATAGTATCGACTGAGCGACACAAATTATCATCTGCCACATGACAAATCAGTTTGAATTCAACATTCCGAGCGTATCAGGCGATCCGATTGTTATCAGCCTCGTTATCGGCGACGTGCTTTACTTATTGGGTGCAAATGGCACTGGTAAGTCTAGTCTCGTCTCACGGCTGTTCAGCCAGCACGCGGGTAACGCTAAGCGCATTTCAGCGCATCGCCAGACGTGGTTTGAGTCGAACACTTTGGACATGACTCCCCGCAATCGCCAGGATCTCGAAAGTAACTTTCGCTCGCAGGACGCGCAGCCGCATGCGAGATATCGTGAATGGAACCCTGCTGGACGCGCCAACATGGCAATTTACGATCTAATTGACGCTGATACTATGCAGGAGCGCAAGATCGCTGCTCTTGTAAGAGGTAATCACATTGAGGCGGCGCAAAAGGCGGCCCGACATCCGTCGCCAATCCAGGTCATTAACGACCTTATGAGGCTCTCAAATCTACCGATCGAGATTAGCGTCGAAGAAGGGCAGAAAATCATCGCGCGTAAGAATGGCGGTAACGGCTATAGTGTGGCTGAACTTTCTGACGGCGAGAGAAATGCCTTTCTGATCGCAGCTGAGGTTCTAACGGCTAAGCCCGACACATTGATTTTGATCGACGAACCGGAGCGACATCTTCATCGATCAATCGTTTCCCCTTTGCTGAAACTTCTTTTTGACCGCCGCAGCGATTGCGCCTTCGTCGTCTCAACCCACGAACTTACGCTGCCACTGGATACGCCGGAGGCGTACGCGCTCCTCGTGCGAACTTGCGAGTATGAGGGACAAAACGTTCGGGCATGGATCGCCGATCTCTGGCACCAGGAGCAACTATAGACGACGCCCTGAAAGCCGACATTCTCGGATCGCGAAGGAAGATGCTTTTTGTGGAGGGAACGGCACGTAGTCTCGACGTTCCGCTCTATAGCCTCTTGTTTCCACAGGTTTCAGTAGTCCCAAAAGAAGGGTGTCGCGACGTCGAACAGGCAGTGCGTGGACTGCGCGGAGTCGACAACATTCATTGGGTTTCAGCTTGGGGAATCATAGATAGCGATCAGCGCAGCTCCGAAGACGTAATCCGTCTTAAGGGCGCTGGGATTTGGGTGCTCTCACACTACTCAGTTGAATCTCTTTATTATCATGCCAAGGTCATTGCGCGTATCGCGGACAGGCAGGCTCGCGTTACAGGTGACGATGCGACCAACCTCGTGGAAACAGCAATCACTAATGCCATAGCCGCAGCGAAAGTTCAGCGTGATCATCTTGTCGCAAGTAGTGTGCTGCGTTCAAGCCGAAATAAGGTTCTCGAAGGGCTTCCCAATCCTAAGCTCATAAAGACGGAAACTGCGCTGAAAATAGAAGTGGATTTGGCGGCGTTGCGGGCTGCGGAAGAAAAGAAATTTGATGCGCTTATTGCTGTTGCGGATTGGGACGGCCTTCTTACCCGGTATCCACTACGTGAAAGTGCGGCATTTAATCGCGTCGTGGATGGACTTAAGATTAGGGATCAAGCCACCTATCAAGGTGCCGTTCTGAAGCTTATCCAAGATGACGCAGAAGTAGTGAGCGATCTAAGGAACTTGCTCGGTGATCTTTATGCAAGCGTCACTGCATAATCATAGTGGACATTCCATTCGTGTCCTCAATGTGTACTTAGTCCCTCACCGACGTTACCTACGAAGCAAGGACTATTTGCCTAGGCCCACGAAGGTTTGCGTTTCTCGATGAAGGCGCGCATGCCCTCTTCGCCTTCCGGGCCGCGCGCCGCCTTGGCGAAAACCGTGGCGGCGTGCTCGACGAGGGCAGCCGGATCTTCGAAGCGCGCGCGCCGCAGAAGTTTTTTCGTTTCGGCAATCGCGCCGGGAGCGCAGGCAAGAATCTGCTGGACCGTCGTCGCGATGGCCGCTTCAAGGTCTACCGAGTTTTCGCAGACCTTATGAACAAGTCCGATGCGGTAGGCCTCGCCAGCGCCGAAGCGAGCGCCGGTCACAGCCAGCCGTTTCGCCTCCGCATAGCCGAGGCGCTCCACCAGGAACGGCGCGATTTGCGCGGGGATGACGCCGAGCGACGTTTCCGGCAGGCGGAAGTCTACCGTGTGCGAGGCGATGGCCACGTCGGCGGCGCAAGAAAGCCCGAACGCGCCGCCCATCACAGTGCCCTCCAGCACCGCGACGATGGCGAGCGGAGAATGCGCATAGGCCGCGCACACATGTCCGAATTTGGCGTTGGTTTCGGCCATGGGGTCGCTGTGGTGGGCAATCGGGGCTGCGCGCGCGACCGACATATCCTTGATATCCGCGCCCGCCGAGAAATGGCCGCCGGTTCCGCGCAAGACGATGACACGGACGTCGCCCTTTTCCGCTTGTGCGAGCGTATCCAGGAGCTCGACCAGCATCGTCTGCGACATGGCGTTGCGAACCTGCGGCCGGTGCAACCGGACATGCAAGACGCCGCCATTGCGCTCAAGCAAAAGCGCGCTCGGATTGTGCTGGGTCACGGGGTTCTTCCTTCTTTTCGCGGGGCAGAGTGCCTTCCAGCTTGCAAATGATGGCGAGCATGACTTCGTCGGCGCCGCCACCGATGGAAACGAGGCGCCCGTCGCGAAGCGCGCGGCTCAACGGATTGTCCCATGTATAGCCCATGCCGCCCCAATATTGCAGGCAGGAATTGGCGATCTCGCGGATCAGGCGGCCGCATTTGAGCTTGGCCATCGAGGCAAGCTTTGTCACGTCCTTGCCCGCCACATAGTCCTCTACGGCGCGCCAGGTGAGCGAACGCAGCGCCTCAACCTCCGTGCGCAATTCCGCAAGGCGGAAATGCACAACCTGATTGTCGAGCACCGACTTGCCGAACACCTTGCGCTGCCGCGTATAGTCGATGGTGGCGTCGATCAGCTTGTCGAGCATGGTCAGCGAGTTCGCCGCGCCCCAGAGCCGCTCTTCCTGGAATTGCAGCATTTGCAGGGTGAAACCCATGCCCTCCGGCCCGATCACGTTCGACTGCGGCACGCGCACATCATCGAAGAAAAGCTGCGCGGTGTCGGACGAGAACATGCCCACCTTCCGGATTTTCTGACGTGTGATCCCCTTCGCATCCATCGGGACCAGGATCAGCGACTTGTTCTGGTGGACCTTTCCTTCCGAGGTGTTGGCGAGCAGGCAGCACCAGTCGGCCTTCATCCCGTTCGTGATCCACATTTTCGAGCCGGAGATTACGTAGTCGCCGCCGTCCTTGCGCGCGCTCGTCTTGATGGCCGCCACATCGGAACCGCCGCCCGGCTCCGATACGCCGAGACAGGCCACCATGTCGCCCGCGATGGTCGGCACGAGCCAATTGCGTTTCAGGTCCTCGCTGCCGAACCGGTGCAGAGCGGGCGTCGCCATGTCGGACTGCACTCCGATGGCCATTGGCACGCCGCCGCAGGTGCAAACGCCGAGCGCTTCGGCGACAACGGCGGAATAGGAGAAGTCGAGGCCGAGGCCGCCATACGCCTCATCGTATTTGACGCCGAGAACGCCGAGCGCGCCGAGCTTTTTGAACACCTCATGCGAGGGGAACTCTTCCGCCTTCTCCCATTCGTCCACGAAGGGATTGATTTCATGATCGACGAAGCGGACGACCGTGTCCCGCAGCTGCTCGTGTTGTTCCGTCAGCTGCATGACATTTCCTCTCCTTGGCCAACGTCCGTACAATGAAGTAAGAGGCGATATCGGCTTTCGAAATAGGCATCTTGCCATGAGATGCGCAGATCACGCGCTTTTTGAAACTGCGATTGGCTCTTCTTTAATCTTCGGCGAATTCGCTTTTACGGCAGGTTAACGCGTGGCCCAGTCCGCTCAAACCGTTGATAATGCGAGGCAAATTACGAACTGGACGCCATCGCCGCCCCCTGCGCCGCAGCTATTTCGGCTGCGCACGGGCGTTAACCCGGTGGTCCAAAAACATATTTAACGGACTTTAGCCGTCCCAGTTAATGAGAAAATTCCGGCATTTAGTTTTATTTAATGGGAGGCCATGAGGGACTGAAAGCTGTTTTCTTAGAGGGAGATAGCGGAATTATTTCCGTTCGGGACGAAGCCTCGGAGGGAAGGAATTGTGGCAGGAATTAAGTGCTCGTTCATGATAGCGGTGAGCGGAAATAATTCGGCACGCCTCCTGTTAACCACATTTCTATTAACGCTCGGCGCGACGAACGAACGGTTTACCATCAGGCATGCGGCCGAGCGCCGTATCTCATGGCCACAGCCCTCTCCATCAACGCGCCACGTGAACATCCGTCTCGGCGCGGAGCGGGCGGGACAGAAGCGCTTCGATCGCTTCATCAACGCTCATCTGGCCTTTCACCACATTATGGACGGCTTCGCAGATCGGCATCTCGACGCCGTGCTTGTGGGCGAGCCCGACGACCGCGCTTGCCGAATAGACGCCCTCGGTAACCGATTTCCTCGCGCCGAGAATATCCGCCAGCGCTTGCCCCTGCCCTAACGCGATGCCGAGCGACATGTTGCGCGACTGGATGCTGGAGCATGTCAGGATCAAGTCGCCCAGGCCGGAAAGCCCCGTCAGCGTCTCAAAGCGCCCGCCGAGCTTCGTGCCGAGCCGGACCAATTCCGCGAACCCGCGCGTCGTGAGCGCCGCATGCGCGTTCCGGCCGAACTGACGGCCTTCCACGATGCCCGCCGCAATCGCAAGAACGTTCTTCACCGCGCCGCCGATTTGGGTGCCGCTAACGTCGCTGGACCAGTAGAGGCGGAAATTTCGGTGCGCGAGAGCAGCCATCAGCCTCGCGCCAAGCTCCTGGCTTTCGCACGCCAGCGTGAGCGCCGTCGGCAAATTTCGCGAAACCTCGACCGCGAAACTCGGCCCCGACAGCACCGCGACTTCGGCTTCCGGCAGCACCTCTTTCACGACCCCGCTCATGAACGTGCCCGAGTCCTCCTCGAAGCCTTTCGCACAGATCACGACGGGCGTTCCGGCTTTGAAATGCGGTGCGATTTCCGTCGCGACCGCGCGTAGGAACTGGGCCGGGACGACGAGCAGGATCAGATCCGCATCAGCAAGGTCTTGCACCTTCGCGGTTGCCCTGATGGCGGGATCGAGGGCGGCGCCGGGAAGGTAAACCCTGTTGGTGTGATGGGAATTGATTTCGGAAACCGTTTCGGATTCGAGGGCCCACAGCGTGACGTCCCGTCCAGCGCGGTGCGCGGATTGCGCCAGGCCGGTTCCCCACGCGCCGCCGCCCAGGATGCCCACGCGTCGAAGCGTGCCCGCCTCGCTAGCTTGCAAGTTTCCGTTCATGATTTGGAGCCGCCTTCCCATGCCTGCGCAAGCCTATTGCTCGACTTTGCGGCAGGTCTAACGCCTGACCACGGCTTGTGGTAGCGGCAGAGACTCAGGGACGCAAGTAAGTCTAGCTCATCAGCTAGCAACTGGCCTACATCGTCTCAACTTCACACAAGCTGGTATCAGAAGGCGTCTTCCTGATCGCGTGCTTTTTGACGGTTTCCTGAGCGAGGCTTGCGGGAGCTTCCTCCTGTGTTGCCTATCCAATGGCCGATACCCCTAGCAATGTGGATCGCTGTAGGGGTGACAACACCAATAGCGACTATAGCGATTCCGCTTATCGTGCCGTAAACGCTATTCAATGTCGCGATGAGATAGGTTCCACAAAACAGACATGCCAATCCAATTGCCAAACTAAAATATTGGCCTCTGTCCATGCGCCTTTCATTTCCTTCCACCTGCATTTTCTCAAGGAAATGCCTATGGTCGGTCTGTTTCTCGGTCCATCGAAGCAGCCGCTCACCAGATCCAGGAAGAGCGGCTTCCTGCTCCTTTATAACTTCTGCGGGTGGCCAACTTCCGCGATAAGCAATGACTTTTCTAACGATTTCGATTTCTGCCGGGGTCGGCGGACTTTGTTTCTCTAAATCACTTAGATGTTTCATCAGGTCGTCGGTCAGCTTCTTGAGGAGAGCTTCCGACGTCTCGTCTGATCTGATTTCTGGTCCGTTCGATCGCGGCAAGGGTACGCTTGGCAGCTTCAATTCGTCTTCTTCTGATTTCATGTGGCCCCATGCCCGTACCAGAGAATTCCTCGTTAGGCGCGTTCAGAAGTTTTTGCGCGGCCCTATTCATATCCTCGCCAACCACCATGAAATCGCGCATCAAAGCATGTGCGTCATTTCTCATAAAGAGCTGACGTTGGCATACTGGATACATATCGAACGACATTGTATAGCCATCTAAATAGGCTTCGAACTTTTCCCGGAAGGAGAGGTCTTCGCGCGCCCACAATAAGCGTCCTTCTCGTACCCCAACGCCACCGCTGACATTTCGGATATCGGCCAGCGCGCGCGGGCAGGCGCATCAAGGCTATCGGCATAGCCGGCGGCAAGGCGGCAAGCTCCGGCCCAGGCGATCATCGCGGCGTTATCGGTGCAAAGGCTAAGCGGCGGCGCATGGAACGTGTAGCCGAAAGCCTCGCATTCCTGCTGCAGAGTGGCCCGCAAAGTCCGGTTGGCGGCGACACCACCGGCCGCCACGAGCCTTTTCGGCAAGCCTTCCGCATCGTAGAGCCTGAAGGCGGCGCGGAGCCTGTCTCGAAGGGTATCGGCCGCGGCAGCCTGGAAGGAGGCGCAGAGGTCGGCAACATCCTGCGCGCCGAGCGGCGCATGGGTCAGCGCCACATGGCGGACGGCCGTCTTCAACCCGGAAAAAGAGAAATCAGGGCGCTCACGGCCGAGGAGCGGTCTTGGCAAGGCAAACCGTTTTGGATCGCCGCTTGCCGCCGTGCGCTCGACAGCGGGGCCGCCGGGGAACCCGAGCCGCAGCATCTTGGCGACTTTGTCGAAGGCTTCGCCGAGCGCGTCATCGATCGTGCCGCCGAGCTTCCGATAGTCGAAATGCGCCCTCACTGTCAGGAACTCGGTGTGACCGCCCGAAACAAGAAGAAGGAGATAAGGCGGGTGCAGGCCGTCCGTCAGGCCGACCGTCAGGGCATGGCCCTCAAGGTGATTGACGGCAGCAATCGGCAGCTTATGCACGAGCGCAATCGCCTTCGCCGTCACGAACCCTGCCAGCAGGCCGCCGATGAGGCCCGGCCCTGCGGTAGCCGCGATACCATCCAGATCGAGAAACCCAAGGCTGGCTTCCGCAAGCGCCGCGTCGATCAGCCCGTCGAGGACCAGCACGTGAGCGCGCGCCGCGATTTCTGGCACGACGCCGCCATAGGGCGCATGATCGGTGAATTGCGATCGGACAATATTTGAGAGGATGACGCCGTTGCCTTGCGCGTCGCGCCTTACAATCGCGGCGGCAGTTTCGTCGCAGCTCGTTTCAATACCAAGGATGGTTAATTCGCGATTTTTCGTCGCTGCCGCCCCCGAATGCTCTTTATCGATCGCGCGTTGCTGCATGATCCTTTATGTAGACCCCTAAATCGCTTTCGTGCTGTACGTCGCGGCCGGGATATGCTTAGTGTCCCCATCGCGACACGCACCCTCTTTTCAGCCGGCCACTGACGGCGCGCCCGTACAACCCAAGTGCACACAACCATGAAAAATCTCACAGAAGCAAGGCAAATTCGTATTGGCACCAGGGGCAGCGCGCTCGCGCTCGCGCAAGCACACGAGGTGCGCGACCGGCTGACCGCCATCTATGGCGACAAGGTCTCCTTCGAGATCGTCATCATCAAGACGACCGGCGACAAGATCCTGGACCGGGCCTTGGCGGCCGTTGGCGGCAAGGGGCTTTTCACCAAGGAACTGGAAGAGCAGCTTCTCGACAACACCATCGACATCGCCGTCCATTCCATGAAGGACATGCAGGCCGAATTGCCGAACGGGCTTGAGGTCGGCTGCGTGCTGCCCCGCGAAGACGTTCGCGACGCCTTTATCTCTCCGGTGGCGAAATCCTTGGCGGATCTGCCGTCTGGCTCCATCGTCGGCACGGCATCCATCCGGCGCGAAGCCTTTATCCGCAACAGGCGGCCTGATCTGAAGATGATCCTGTTTCGCGGCAACGTCCAGACACGGCTCCGCAAACTCGAAGAAGGAGAGGCTCACGCAACGCTGCTCGCATCGGCGGGGCTGAGGCGTCTTGGGCTCGCAGACCGCATTACGCAAGTGATTCCCGTCGAGGACATGCTGCCAGCGCCCGCGCAGGGCGCCATCGGGATCGAGATGCGCTCGGCCGATCACGAAACAAAAGAGATTTTTCCGCCATCAACGATCGCGATTTGTTCATCGCCATTGAAGCCGAGCGTGCCTTCCTCAGCCAGCTCGATGGCTCCTGCCGCACGCCGATTGCGGCGCTCGCCCGTGTCGATGGCGACGCGATCTCCTTCAAAGGCATCATTCTCACGCCTGATGGCGCGCGCATCTACGAGACCGACCGGAAAGGCGACGTGAAGGACGCGGCCGCGCTCGGCAAGGACGCCGCGCACGAGTTGTACGAACGCGGCGGCAAGGACGTCTTCCGCGACGTCGGTTAGGCGGACACGCCCTTTAACCTGGATTTATGCTTGGCTGGAGGAAGTATGCGCCTCCTTGTAACGAGACCTGAGCCGGAGGCGAGCGCGTTCGCGGTTGAGCTTCGCGAGCTTGGGCACGAACCTGTCCTGCAGCCGCTCATTGAGTTTCGCGTTCTCGACTTCGATCCGGAACCCTTGGGCGCCGCCGAGGTCCTCATCATCACCAGCGTCGCCAGCCTGCGCGCTCTGCAGGAGCGGGGCGTCATCAACGACCTCCTCCGCAAGCCGCTCTACTGCGTTGGCGAACAAACGGCGAATAGGGCGCTCGCGGCCGGTTTCGAGACTGTGCTTGAGACTGCCCAAACTGGCGAAGAATTGGCCGGGAAGATCATAGCGTCTGGCAGACGAGAAGCGCCGCTCGTCCATATTATGGGAGAGCATATGGCCTTCGACATCGTGGGCGTGCTCGCCCTCGAAGGCTTTTCCGTTGAAAGCGTGACCGTTTACAGTATGGACGCTTGCCCCGAATTCTCCCCCGCAATAGACGCAATGTTGAAGGCTGGCGACGTCGATGGGGTGATTTTGATGTCCCCCCGTACCGCAGAAATCTACGTTTCATTATGTCACAGGCACGGCATTGCCGATTGCGCTAAAAGCCCGTTATATTTCTGTCTATCAAAAAACGTAGCGGCCAAGCTTGCTTCCCTTGAGCCGGATCATATGCGTGTTCCGGCGAAACCAAATCGGAAGGCGCTGCTGGAACTTCTGCTGGCGGATTGATATCGTCGCGCCCATGGGTAAGATACTGCAACGAGGCTGCAACAAAGGTCGCTTATAACAATGGCCGATGAGAAACGACCAAGACCGAGGATCAAGATGACTGCAGAGCCTGACGACACTCCGGTCGAGCCGAGTATTTCACCCGCTGCCTCCGGCAAAGCAAGCGACCCGTCGCCTCGCCCGCGATCAACTGTGATCGAACAGCAGCAGCCTGAGGCGCAATTGGCAGGCATGAGCGCGCTTCTGCGCCCGCTCGCAGCCGGTCTCATCGGCGGCCTTCTTGGTGGAGGCATCCTGGCTCTGCTCTTGGCGGGCGGCGGCCCGAAGCCGGACGAGCAGGCGAGGCTTCAGATAAAGGATCTGCAAGATAAGATCAGGGAGCAGCAAGATAAGGCGGCTCAACTGAGCGACACGGTTCGTGTGAAACTCGCCGAACCAGTAAAGGCGGCAAGCCCTGAAGAACTGAACGATGTGCGCTCACGCCTGGACGATCTCTCGAAGGCCACAAAGGCTGAGGACGAGTTGGTGCAGTCTTTGTCGCAGAAGGTTGAGGCTCTTGAGCAAAAGCCAGCTCCTGAACCCGAGAAGGATAAGGAGGCAGTCCAAGCAGAAATCGCTTCGCAAATAGCGCCGATTACGGAACGCTTGGCAGGCATTGAACGCACTCAAAGCGAGAAAGCATCCGAGGTTGCGGAACGCCTGGCGGGTCTCGAGCGCACTCAAGGCGAGAAAACTTCCGAGGTTACCGAACGCCTCGCAGGCATCGAGCGCACTCAAAGCGAACGATCATCCGACGCCCGGACGGCGACCGTGACAATCGCGCTGAATAACCTGGAACGGGCTGTTAACGAAGGGAAACCGTTCGCCACAGAGTTGAATGCGATCGAGAAACTCACCTCCGAAAAGCTGCCGGTTTCCGAACTCGCATCTTACAAGGAAACGGGCGTGCCTTCGCTCTCCCAGCTGCAGCATGAATTCACGGACACGGTGCGTGACGTCATCGTGAAGCACTATAGTGGCAACGCCCATTCCTTCATGGACGAGGTTCTCTCCCGCGCCAGAGGAGCGATCCAGGTCAAACCCATCGGCGGTGCAGGCGATACCGTGGAGGCTCTTCTGGGACGCATGGAAAAGGCCCTCAAGGCTGGCGATCTGAAAGGTGCGCTGACAGAAAGCGCTGCACTCGACGGCCCAGCGAAGGAAGAATTGCAGGCTTGGCTGAAGCATGCTCAAGCCCGCGCGGCAGCGGATGAGGCGATACGGAGGACCGATGAGGACTTACTTGCCAGCCTGACAAAAACATCCGCCACTCACTAGAGCGGCCCGCGTCCATTCCGACGCGGATAAGCTGCTCTAGCACTCTAGACTCGATCGACTTTTCCGCCTTGAGGCGGGTTGATCTAAGACCAGAACCGGCAACCAAGCGCGAAATCGCGAAACGCTGTGGAAGTTAAGCCATGATCCGCCTTATTGCCTACCTTGTGTTGATTGTCCTTGCCGCCGCCGGCCTTTCCTGGATCGCGGACAGGCCCGGAAGCCTGACCGTCGAATGGCTTGGCTACGATATTCGCACAAGCGTATTCATCGGGACCATTGTTCTCCTTATCACGTTCTCCGCTTTAGCGCTTCTCGGCTGGCTCGGTATTCTCACTTTCTCTGCGCCGAAGCGCCTTACCCGCAGGATGGACCAGCGCCGCAAGCGCACCGGCCAGGAAGCCGTGCGCCGAGGCATCTTCGCGGCTGGCGCCGGCGACAAGCTCGGAGCGTTGAAGGCGAGCGCGATCGCAAAGAAGGCTACGCCCGAGGAACCTCTGACCCTTCTTCTCGAAGCGCAGTCGGCTCAGCTCAACGAAGACCCGATTGCGTCTCGTCAAGCTTTCGAGCGCATGCTCGAGAAGCCCGAGATGGCCGAACTCGGTCTCAGGGGGCTCTACATCGAGGCGAAAAAGGCAGGGCAGACTGAAGCAGCCAGACAGTTCGCAGAGCGCGCTCTAACGGCCAACCCGGCGTTAACCTGGTCATCCAGCGCCCTTTTTGAAATGCAATGCCGTGAGAGCGATTGGCGATCGGCGCTCAAGACGCTTCATATTGCCAAGCAGAACCGTCATCTCGGAAAAGCCGAAGCCGATAGGCGCCGCGCGCTCCTGCTGACGCAGCTTGCTATCGAACTCGAAACTCTCAGCAGGCCAAGGCGCTGGCCTATGCGAGTGAGGCTTTCGACCTTTCTCCGTCCCTTGCTCCCGCCGCCGCCGTCGCGGGACGGATCCTCACGGCGCAAGGTCAAACATCTAAAGCGACCAAGATTTTGACCCAGGCTTGGCGCAACACGCAGCATCCCGAAATCGCATTGATCTTCGCTCATGCCCGCAGAGGCGATTCCCCACGCGACCGGCTGTCCAGGGTAAAGTCGCTGGTGGCGGCGGGACCGGTCAGCCTGGAAGGCGCCGTCGCCATTGCGGTAGCGGCAATCGAAACGAAAGACTGGAAAGCCGCGCGCCTTGCGCTCGAGCCGTACCTTGCCAATACGCCGCCGGCTCGCGTATGCCGCCTCATGGCGCGCATTGAGGCTGGACAAAACCGCGATGCCGGCCGGGCGCGCGAATGGCTTGCCAGGGCTGCTCGAGGCGCTCCCGATCCGATCTGGATGGCTCCGGACGGCTCCGTCTCCGCGGAATGGCAGCCGATCTCGCCAGCAACCGGCGCTCTCGGCGTCCTGGAATGGAAAACGCCTCCGGTCTCGACGTCTCCGTCTCCCGGCGCGGAAGATTTCATCGCGGAGATGTCGGCGCTTGATCTCTCTTCGATTGACGCGGAGCCCTTGCCCGACGGCTTGACAAAGAAGGCGATATCGCCGTCATCGCAACAAGAGATAACGACGGGAAGTACAGAACCATCCGCAAACGGTTCCACAAAGAGTGCAAACGCCACCGCATGAAAGAGAGGGGACAGGCGTGGCGCAAGCAACGCTCAAATTATCCACCTTTCTGCAGGCCGTTGAGCGGACTTGACTTGCACTGCGATGGGACCGTTGCTATTCATGTTCGGGTGGGGCCAGTCTCCGCAATGCCGCTTTAGCTCAGCCGGTAGAGCACATCATTCGTAATGATGGGGTCGCGTGTTCGAGTTACGCAAGCGGCACCAACCCTTTCAAAGGGTTAGGCTGAGAACACACCGGAACATGTCAGACTGTTTTACATGCTGCGGCTAAATGTTTTACATGCTCTGTTCGCAAGGCGTTCACGATGACGCCTCCCACTTCAAAACCGCAGCCGCCGCGAGCTTGTCTTGATTGACCTGTTTTGCGTAATGCTCGACCATCTGGCGAGACTGCCCGGTAATGGCGGACACTTCCGCATCTGTGCAACCGGCTTCCAATAGGAACACAACCGCAGATTTTCGAAGCCCGTGAAACACCAGCCCGCGCAACGGCTCCATAACGGGCCGGTCAAGCTCTTTTCCCCACGACGATTTGAAGCCGTCCGTTGTCCAGGATAGGCCGCGCGTGTTGCTCAAAATTGTCACAGCCCGTTTCGGTATATCGGCAAGCACACTCTGCAAATCGCGATGCATCGGGAACGCGCACTTTCTTGCCCGTCTTCTGCTGCACGACCGAGACGGAACCGCCCGCTATGTCCGTCCAGACCATTGCCAGACAATCGGCTTGCCGCTGGCCGGAATAAAGCGCAAGCGCCGCAGCGTGCCACAGCTCAGGCTTGGAAACATTTTCGCGGAAGTGCGCAATCTGCTCCCACGTCCACGGCGAGTAGCCTTCGCCCGTCTTCAACATGCGAACATGCTTGCAAGGATTGTCATCACGGTACCCGCGAGGAATGCCCCACGAGATAGCCGCCGACAGAGTGCGGATCAGGTAATTCGCTCCCGCAGGCGTTTCAGACTTCTTATCCCGCAGCGCGAGCACATGCTTAGGCTGGACACCCGCAACCATGAGCTTGCCCCAGAGACGGTCGATTTCGTCAAGGTATCGGCCATAGTCACGTTGCGAAGCCACAGCCAATTCGCGCCATCTGGGCTTGCGCGATAATCTTCAATCAGAGCCGCAAACGTTCCTGGCTTCTCGGTCTTGCCCGGTTCGCCCAGCATTCCGATAAGCGACCCACCATTCATTATTCGGCGTGCCTCCTTTCTCCCCCGAAACCCCCCGTTTCCCCCCCAAAAAAAAATCCCCCGCCCCCCCCTCCCCCCTCCCACGCGCATCCCCAACGCTCAAGCCTTTGATATGGTCACGCACCGCCGCGAAATCCCACCGCACCAGATTGCCGAGCATGAACGGCTTCGGCAGCAGGCCCAATCGCACATAGGCGTCAATGGTCGATCGCGAGCAATCAAGTCGATAAGCCAACGTTTCGGCTGACACAAAATCCGGCGCGTAATTCCGATCATCGGACATGGCTACACCTCGATTTTAGATCCCCTTCCAGTTCCTCAAACTTTCCGGCAACCATGTCCTCGAACAGCGCGGCCTTGCTGATGCCTTGCGCTTCTGCGATTGCGGCAAAGGCGGCGCAGCAATCTTCCGAAGCCTTGATGTTCTGCTGGTTCATCCGCCGGACGGGTTCAGCGGGTTCGCTTCTATGTATTCAACCGGCGCAACGGGCTCGGCCTCGACCGGAGCTTTCGGCTTTCGTGTAAACATGGACAGCATGGCTATTCATCTCCGTATTTTTCGATGTAAGCGTCCTTCACGTCATCGAGCAGCGCGGCCTGCGTCTTGCCGCGCCGCGCAGCCTTCACCTTCAGCCACTCCTTGAACTCAGGTGAAACGACCGTTGCGAACTGGACCGCGCGGCCGGTTCGGCGGGCGGAGCGCCTGTCGGCAGCGCGCACCGCGCCATAGCCAGCGATCGGGCTTGCGCCTTCGTCCGGCAATGGAGGCCGCGCAAAGGCCGGTGCTTGCGCCAGCTCTCGAATTTGCTCTTCGTCGTCGGCTCCGCCCTCCCTTGTCGCGTTTTGTCCCTTTGCCACTGCGTATCAATTCCGCCTGACGCGTCAGAACTTTTCCAGCTTCGAGCGCGGCTCCGGCGAGGCCGTTCACGAGTACAAAGGCTTCATTGAGCGTTTTTTGCCCCGTTTCCGTGATGGCTTTGCCCTGCAGCAGTGCGACCTCGTAGTCCTTCAATCGCGTACAAAGCCCGGCAAGGCCTTGAAACCGACTTCGGCGAGATAGTCCCGAACGTCGCAACCATTCCTGGTGCCTTAAAACATTCCGCTCGTGGCCCGTGCGACAGGTTGATGTATGCTAGCCTTGTCTGGCCACCTAGTTTGCGGAAGTAGCAGGCGCACAAGCCGGCGTCGCCCCCGTCTCTGCTGAGGTCAGATTTGTGGTGTGATTGCAATCGAGGGCGATTACCGCTGATGTTGAAGCTGCACCATACGCGTCCGGAAAGCAGTTGGCGGTCTCCTTTGCGAACCAGATCATCTCACCGTTAACTTTCCCTAAAGGTAAGAGTTACCAAGCAAGAAAGACATCTTAGCAGAGCCTCGATGACAAGCGCTAGCAGAGCAGCAAGACCCACACATCTTCGCCAAGCCAAAGGCAAGGCGCTAGGGCGCTTCGTGATTAGTAGCCTCGGCGGCACAATTGCCGCAACAGGGAGCGGCCGCCGGCGAAGGCGGCGACGATGGCGAAGGCTTCCCGCTCCGGTGGTCACCCAGAAGGTGCATGGTAAGCACCTGTCCAGCATAAATTCCCCGGGTGGGCACCCGGTAAGAGCAAATGCGTCGATTTGATCCTGAAAGAAAGGGCAACGAAAGCAGAGCGAGGTCGTCACGGATCGCCGCTTTGGGACGGAGGGTCATCAGGAGAAGCCTAAGATCGTGGGAGGGAGCACCGCCAGATCGGCCATGGCTCTGTATATAAGTGAATATACATCTAAAAGAAA
>CAVRSS010000082.1:0-27500 GCA_963723755.1 uncultured Alphaproteobacteria bacterium
ATACGCCATTCCGCGTGATCGAAGGGAATCTTACTATCATGGACAAGCAGAAAGCCCTCGAAGCGGCGCTGAGCCAAATCGAGCGGAATTTCGGTAAAGGCTCCATCATGCGGCTTGGCAAGAACGAAAAGCCCGTGGAGGTGGAAGCCATTTCTACGGGATCGCTGGGCCTAGACATCGCTCTCGGCATCGGCGGCCTGCCACGCGGACGCGTGGTCGAAATTTTCGGCCCGGAGTGATCCGGTAAGACGACGCTTGCCCTCCATGCCATCGCCGAGGCGCAGAAGAAGGGCGGCGCTTGCGGTTTTGTGGACGCAGAGCACGCGCTCGATCCCGTTTATGCGAGAAAGCTTGGGGTCAACCTCGAAGAGCTTATCATTTCACAGCCGGATACAGGCGAGCAGGCGCTTGAAATCACCGATACGCTGGTTCGTTCCGGAGCAATCGACGTGATTGTGGTCGACTTAGTCGCCGCGCTCACACCAAAGGCGGAGATCGAGGGCGAGATGGGCGATGTGCTGCCGGGCATGCAAGCCCGCCTCATGAGCCAGGCGCTTCGCAAGCTCACAGGCTCCATCTCCAAATCGAACACCCTCGTTATATTCATCAATCAGATCCGCATGAAGATCGGCGTGATGTTCGGCAATCCGGAGACGACGACGGGCGGAAACGCGCTCAAGTTTTATTCTTCCGTGCGGCTCGACATCCGGCGTATTGGACAGATCAAGGAACGCGACGAGGTTGTCGGCAACCAGACTCGCGTCAAGGTCGTTAAGAACAAGGTTGCGCCGCCGTTCAAGCAGGTCGAATTCGACATTATGTATGGCGAGGGCATCTCGAAGACGGGCGAATTGGTTGACCTTGGCGTAAAAGCCAACATCGTCGAGAAATCAGGCTCTTGGTACTCCCATGACAGCCAGCGCATCGGACAGGGTCGCGAGAACGCCAAGCTCTACCTGAAGAACAACCCGCAAGTCGCCGAAGCCATCGAGCGCGAAATCAGAGCGAATGCCGGGCTGATCGCATCGCGAATCCTTGACGGAACCGACGCAGACGAGAATATAGGCGAAGGGGACACGGCCGAACCCGAAGAGGCTGTGCCGGCGCGCAAGGGCGGGCGCCGATAGCTGTCCAGGAAATAAACCAAACGAAGCTTTTCCTGGGGCAAGGCGCCCGTTTGATTGCTGTGGGTTGATTGCTCCGTAACGAGAATTTGCTATATCGCTCCTTGTAGCCAATATGCTTTATCTCTGGCGCGGGTCCGTTCCTCACCCACATTGAACACCGCGCTAGTCCACTGGAAATGAAATTAGTTATGAGCACCCTCAACGATATACGCGGGACTTTCGTCGATTTTTTCCGGACGAACGGCCATGAACATGTGCCGTCGAGCCCGCTTGTGCCGCGCAACGATCCCACGTTGATGTTCACCAACGCCGGCATGGTGCAGTTCAAGAACGTCTTCACCGGGATGGAGACACTGCCATTCAAGCGCGCGGTCACATCCCAGAAATGCGTGCGCGCGGGGGGCAAGCATAACGATCTCGACAATGTCGGGTACACGGCTCGCCATCACACCTTCTTTGAAATGCTCGGCAATTTTTCCTTTGGCGACTATTTCAAGGATGTGGCTATCGAGCTTGCCTGGAACCTTATCACCAAGGAGTACGGCCTCGACAAGAAGCGCCTCCTCGTAACCGTCTTCTCCGAGGATGACGAGGCTTTCGTGCTCTGGCGGAAAATCGCGGGGTTGCCCGAAGACAGGATCATACGGATCCCAACTTCTGACAATTTCTGGTCGATGGGAGAGACCGGTCCTTGCGGCCCATGCTCCGAAATCTTCTACGATCATGGGGCTGATATCCCTGGCGGCCCTCCCGGCAGCGAAGATGCGGACGGCGACCGCTTCGTCGAAATCTGGAACCTCGTGTTCATGCAATACGAGCAGATTTCCAAGAGTGAGCGTCAACCCCTGCCGAAGCCGTCGATCGATACCGGCATGGGGCTTGAGCGTATCGCGGCTGTGCTCCAGGGCGTCCATAACAATTACGACACAGACCTTTTCCAGGCGATCATCAGGGCATCCGTCGAGGCCACCGGCGTTCCCGCCGAGGGCTCTGCGCTCCCGAGCCACCGCGTGATCGCCGATCATCTCAGGGCGTCGAGCTTTCTTATCGCGGATGGCGTGCTGCCCTCAAATGAGGGGCGCGGCTACGTTCTGCGCCGCATCATGCGCCGCGCCATGCGCCATGCGCATATCCTCGGGGCAGAGGACCCGCTGCTTTATCGCCTTCTGCCGGTTCTCGTCCGCGAAATGGGACAGGCGTACCCGGAGCTTCACCGCGGCCAGGCTCTCATCGGCGAGACCTTGAAGATTGAGGAAATTCGCTTCCGCAGAACGCTGGCGCGGGGCCTGACCCTTCTCGACGAGGCTTCCGGCGCGCTGAAGCCGGGCGATACCTTGTCGGGCGATGTCGCCTTCAAGCTCTACGACACCTATGGCTTCCCGCTCGACCTTACGCAGGACGCTTTGAAAGCGCGCGATGTCGGGGTTGATCTCGATCAGTTCAACGCGGCGATGGCTCAGCAGAAGGCGGAGGCACGCAAAGCGTGGGCAGGCTCGGGCGAGGCAGCCACGGACAAGGTTTGGTTCGATCTTTTGGATCAGGTCGGCCCCACTGAGTTTCTGGGCTACGAGACCGAGACAGCCGAAGGCGAAGTCCTGGCGCTCATCAAGGACGGCAAGCTCGTAAAGCAGCTCAAAAAGGGCGAGGACGGCATCGTCATCCTCAATCAGACGCCCTTTTATGGCGAATCCGGCGGACAGGTCGGCGATCACGGCGTGATCATGGCTCCGAAGGGCGTACATTTCGAGGTCACGGAAACGCAGAAGAAGCTTGGAAAAGTCTTTGCCCATGTCGGTACCGTCGAGAAAGGCCCGTTGAAAGTCGGTGATGCGGTCGAACTTCACGTGAATGGCGCGCGTCGTACGGCCATTCGGGCCAATCATTCGGCAACGCATCTCTTGCACGAGGCGCTACGGGAAACGCTCGGCACCCACGTCACACAAAAGGGCTCGCTCGTCGACCCCGATAGGCTGCGCTTCGACTTCTCTCATCCGAAGCCGCTTTCCAAGGAAGAACTCGCTGCGGTCGAAGACTTGGCCAACGCCGTCATTCTTCGGGATAGTCCCGTCGTGACGCGCCTCATGCCGGTGGACGACGCTATCGCAGCCGGCGCAATGGCGCTCTTCGGGGAGAAGTACGGAGAGGAAGTCCGCGTTGTTTCGATGGGAGAGGCCAGCCACGACGACAAGGGCGGCCGCGTCTTCTCCACGGAACTTTGCGGCGGCACGCATGTCCGCGCGACCGGAGAAATAGGTCTCGTCAAAGTTGTCCAGGAAGCCGCCGTCGCAGCAGGCGTCAGGCGCATCGAGGCGCTGACGGCGAATGCGGCGCGCAATCATCTGGCAGTTCAGGATGCTGCGCTTCGGCAAGCCGCTGATCTTTTACGGGTTCATCCCTCGGAGGTCCCGAGCCGGCTTGCTTCGCTGCTTGAGGAGCGCAAAAAGCTCGAGCGCGAACTGTCTGATGCGAAAAAGAAAATTGCACTCGGAACTGGCGGAAACGGGCAGGCCACGAACGAAAGCCCGGTACGCACCGTGGGAGCCGTCTCGATGCTTGCCCGCACGGTGCACGGGATAGAGCCCAAAGACCTCCGCAGCCTCGTGGACGACGGTAAGCGGCAGATCAAGTCCGGCATTGTCGCCATTGTCGGCGTGACCGACGAAGGAAAGGCCGGGATCGTTGTTGGCGTCACCGACGATTTAACGGCAAAGTATAGTGCAGTCGACCTCGTCAAGGCGGGGGCGGCAGCGCTTGGCGGCCAAGGCGGCGGCGGAAGGCCGGACATGGCTCAGGCCGGCGGTCCTGATGGAGCAGCCGCAGAGGCGGCGCTCGACGCCATTGCGAGTCGCCTCGCGCTCGCTACAGCTGCGGCTTGAAACCAGTTCTTCCGCGGGAGGAACTGGACTTAGCATAAACCGGACATGGCGGAGGCCGCGCCTTTAGAGAGCGCGCTTCCAGCCGATCCTGTTTTCCATTATGTAAGGCGCCATGACCACTGTCCCGACCACGCAAGACGCCGCGCCCCGCGACCCCGCCTCGAAAGGCGTGACGCCGCTCGCGCATATCCGAAATTTCTCGATCGTCGCGCATATCGATCACGGCAAATCGACGCTCGCGGACAGGCTCATTCAGCTTTGCGGCGGCATGTCCGACCGCGAAATGGCGGGCCAGGCTCAGGTTCTCGACAATATGGAGATCGAGAAAGAGCGCGGGATCACGATCAAGGCTCAGACGGTCCGGCTCGACTACCGCGCAAAGGATGGCGAGCTTTATCAGCTCAACCTGATGGACACGCCGGGCCACGTCGATTTTGGCTATGAGGTGAGCCGGAGCCTTGCCGCGTGCGAGGGATCGATCCTTGTTGTCGATGCGAGCCAGGGCGTCGAGGCGCAGACGCTTGCCAATGTTTACAAGGCGCTCGACAACAATCACGAGATCGTGCCGATCCTCAACAAGATCGACCTTCCCGCCGCCGAGCCTGACCGCGTCAAACAGCAGATCGAGGACGTTATCGGCCTCGACGCCCATGATGCTGTGGAGATTTCCGCCAAAACGGGCCTCAACGTCGATCAGGTGCTGGAAGCGATCGTAACGCGCCTGCCACCGCCGAAGGGCGATGCGAAGGCGCCGCTCAAAGCCATGCTGATCGATAGCTGGTACGACCCTTATCTTGGCGTCGTGGTGCTGGTGCGTGTGGTGGACGGCCTTCTAAAAAAGGGCATGCGCATCAAGTTGATGTCAACCGGCGCGGTGCATCCCATCGACCGGGTTGGCATCTTCCGGCCTAAGCAGGAAATGCTCGATGTGCTCGGGCCTGGAGAGGTCGGCTTCTTCACAGCGGCGATCAAGGAAGTGGCCGACACGCGAGTCGGCGATACGGTCACGGAGGACAAGCGCCAGGCCGCGCAGGCGCTTCCGGGGTTCAAGCCCGTGCAACCCGTGGTGTTCTGCGGGCTGTTCCCGGTGGACGCTTCTCAGTTCGAGGATCTGCGCGACGCCATGTCGAAGCTTCGCCTCAATGATGCGAGCTTCCAGTATGAGATGGAGACCAGCGCCGCGCTCGGTTTCGGCTTCCGCTGCGGCTTTCTCGGCCTGCTCCACCTCGAAATCGTCCGCGAGCGCCTGGAGCGCGAGTTCAACATCGACCTCATCACGACTGCTCCCAGCGTGATTTATCACCTCTATATGACGGACGGGCAGAAGATCGAGATGCATAACCCCGCCGACATGCCCGATGTGGTGAAGATCGACCGAATGGAGGAGCCTTGGATCAAGGCTACGATCTTCGTGCCCGATGAACATCTCGGCGCAGTCTTGAAGCTCTGCGAGGATCGCCGCGGGAGGCAGAAAGAGCTGACCTATGCGGGCAGCCGTGCCATGGTCGTCTACGACCTGCCGCTGAACGAGGTGGTGTTCGACTTTTATGACCGGCTGAAATCCATCAGCCGCGGCTATGCGAGCTTCGACTATAGCATCACAGGCTATGAGCCGGGCGACCTTGTGAAAATGTCGATCCTCGTCAATGACGAGCCCGTGGACGCCCTTTCCATGATCGTCCACCGTGGGCGCGCCGAGATGCGCGGACGCATGATGTGCGAAAAGCTGAAGGAGCTGATCCCCCGGCACCTTTTCAAGATTCCGATCCAGGCTGCTATCGGCGGCAAGGTGATTGCGCGCGAGACCCTGTCGGCGCTACGAAAAGACGTTACCGCGAAATGCTACGGCGGCGACGTCACCCGCAAACGCAAGCTCCTGGACAAGCAAAAGGAAGGCAAGAAAAAGATGCGGCAGTTCGGTCGCGTCGAGATCCCTCAGGAGGCCTTCATCGCCGCCCTCAAGATGGATGCAAATTGACGGGCGTGTGTTTTTGCCGGGTCTTTGCGGACCAGCCCTGCGTCCCAATTTACTTAGCATCAGCCGAAACCGGCTTCCCCCAAAAGGAGCTCTCATGACCATGGGTAAAATACTTGCCGCCTCTGCGGCAATCGTCGCGATGTTTGCTACGCCGCAGATCGGGGTAGACGGCGCTCAAGCCAAAACGAGGGCGCATCATGGATATGCAGCGCAACGATATGCGGGAGGACAATATCGCTGCCCGGTTCATCGAACCGTAGACGGCACTCTTGTGGACTGCAATGGCTGGCGGCTCAGATCCAACGCCACCGGCTGGGACAACACGTGTCTTAACCTCGATTATCTCCCGTCCATGTATGCTTGCAACAGCAACCGCCGGTAGCCTCTAAAGCAGTGGCGCGCACTGGCAGGCCGCATTGACACAGTCTCTCCTTCACGCCGACGCGCAGCAGCCACCAATTCATCGGGTTAGCCCGTCGCGAAGCCGGAAGCGCGAGCATCGAGGTGGGAACGATCGTACCGCGTTGAAGCCCTTCCTTACAGGATAACCGGCTTGGGCTGAGGTCCCCAAAAACAGCGGTTCCCGTCCATGCGCAGGGCGCAGCACCGCTTCGCAATTTCGGACGGGATCGTCGACTGATCTTTCCCGTAAATGTTAACCATGTTAGGAGGCGAAAACCCACGCGTGCAGCCACAGGACCAGGATGACAGTTGAATTAGCTCTAAGCGGTATTGGCCTGGCAGCCTGGCTCTATCTGCTCGTCGCAAGGGGCGGTTTTTGGCGCACCGATATCCGTGATGAGGTGGGCGTTCCGCATGCTCCCGCCGAATGGCCTTCAGTCGTTGCGGTCGTGCCCGCCCGCAACGAAGCCGATGTCATTGCGAAAAGCCTCTCGAGCCTGCTCAACCAGGACTACACAAAACCCTTGAAGGCCATTCTTGTGGACGATCAAAGCGACGACGGCACTGCCGATGCCGCCCGCACTGCAGCAGAA
This sequence comes from uncultured Alphaproteobacteria bacterium, assembly GCA_963723755.1. Taxonomy (GTDB): domain Bacteria; phylum Pseudomonadota; class Alphaproteobacteria; order Rhizobiales; family Rhodomicrobiaceae; genus Rhodomicrobium. Next base: position 6,977 of record CAVRSS010000082.1, read on the forward strand.
GAGACCGGCGCGAGCGATCGCTTGACGATTTTACGGGGGGAACCGCTGCCGCAAGGATGGACAGGAAAGCTCTGGGCCATGAAACAGGGGGTGACGCAAGCGTCCTCGCTCGCTGAGCCACCGCGCTATCTGCTCCTGACCGATGCCGATATTGCCTATGAGCCGGGCGTGATCCGCCGCCTCGTCGCACGCGCCGAAACAGGTTCTCTTGCCCTGACCTCGCTCATGGTGAAACTCCGCTGCGAAAGCCTCGCCGAGCGCGCCCTCATTCCGGCTTTCGTCTTCTTCTTCCAGATGCTCTACCCCTTCGCCTGGACAAACCGGCGCGACAGTACGATGGCCGCGGCTGCCGGAGGCTGCATGCTCGTGAGGAGTGATGCGCTCGAAGCGGCTGGCGGAATCGAAGCGATCCGCTCTTCCCTCATCGACGACTGCGCCCTTGGCCGCAGCATAAAAAAGCAGGGAGCCATCTGGCTCGGCCTTACCGATAGCGTGCATAGCCTACGGCCCTATCCCGGCCTGGGAGACATCCGGCGCATGGTTTCGCGGTCGGCTTACGACCAGCTCAACTATTCGCCCCTGCTGCTTGCCGGCACCGTCGCCGGGATGCTGCTCACCTACCTCCTGCCGCCGCTTTTCGCGATATTTGGCACTGGCGTTGCACAGGCCATCGGTGCTTTGACCTGGGGCCTGATGGCACTCGCGTTTCTGCCGATCGTCCGCTTTTATCGGCTCTCGCCGCTATGGGCTGCGGCGCTTCCTGTCATCGCGGCGCTTTATATGGTATTCACGCTCGATTCGGCAGTGCAGCATTGGCGTGGCAGAGGCGGCCTTTGGAAAGGGCGCGTGCAGGCGCGCCGCGCGGAGGTATCATGACGACGGGCCCGGTTTGGGAGGCAGGTGAGAAAACGCATCGCGACGAGAATTTCCCCGTCGCGTCGCATCTCGTCTCGAAACAGCACCGCCCGCCGATCCTGGCTTTCTACCGATTCGCGCGCGCCGCCGACGATGTCGCGGACCATCCGGAACTTTCCGAGAGCGAGAAGATCCGGAGGCTGGATCAGTTCGAGGAAACCCTTCTCGGGAAATCCGACGAGATTGAAGACGCGCTTCCGCTGCGCGCCGCGATAACAGAGCGCGGACTATCTCCTAAGCATGGCCAGGATCTGCTCGTGGCTTTCCGCATGGATGCGAGCAAGCAGCGTTATGCGGACTGGGACGACCTCATCCACTATTGCACCTACTCCGCGATGCCGGTCGGCCGCTTCGTCCTTGATGTGCATGGCGAGAGCCGCGCAACCTGGCCAGCGAACGACGCGCTGTGCGCGGCGCTTCAAATCATCAATCACCTTCAGGATTGTGGCCCGGACTACCGCCGTCTCGACCGCGTGTACATCCCGCTCGACAGGCTCGCTGCGCGGAACATCCCGACCGAGGCGCTTGCGGCGCCCGAGGCATCGCCGGATTTGCTGAAAACGATCCATGAACTCGCCGCGGAAACAAAAAACCTACTCGGCGCCGCCGATCTCTCGCGCGGCGTACGGGATCTGCGCTTGAGCCTGGAAGTCGCCGCCATCGAACGGCTGGCGCGCAAACTTGTGACAATGTTGATGGAGCGGGATCCCTTTAGCCAGCCTGTGCATTTGACCAAATTGGGTTTTGCGTACAACTTGATCACGGCAGCGAGCATCGCCCTCGGCCGGCGTCTCTTTGCGCCGGGCAATGCGCCAGCTGCGTTGCGGGGAATTGATGACCAGCCAAGTCCTTGAAGTCGAGACCGAGGAGGGCCAAGCGTCACGGCGTGCGCTCGGCAGCTCGTTCTATGCGGCCATGCGCATCATGCCCGCTGGCCAGCGCGAGGCCATGTTCGAGATCTACTCGTTCTGCCGCGCGGTCGACGACATCGCCGACGACCAGGGTCCGGCTGACAAGCGCCTCCAAAATCTCGAGCGCTGGCGCGGAGACATCGACGCCATCTACAGAGGCGAGAAGCGTCCCGGCCTTGCCGGCCTCGCCGTAGCCGTCCGCGATTTTGGGCTCGATCGCGATGATTTCCGCGCCATTATCGACGGCATGGAAATGGACGTTCGCGAAAACATCCAAGCCCCCGATTTCGTCACCTTGGACCTCTATTGCGACCGCGTGGCGAGCGCCGTGGGGCGTCTGTCGGTTCGCGTTTTTCGCATGCCGAAGGAGGAAGGCCAGCAGCTCGCCGAGCATTTGGGCCGGGCCTTGCAACTCACGAACATCTTGCGTGACCTGGACGAGGACTCGGCAATCAGCCGCCTGTATCTGCCGCAAGAGTTCCTGAGAGACGCTGGCATTAAAAGCACCGATCCCGAAACGGTCCTGGCCAGCCCTGCTCTGCCCGAGGTTTGCGAACGGATTGTGGCGTTGGCACGCTGGCGCTTCTCGGAAGCTGACAAGATCATGAGCGCGCAACCCCGGCGGATGGTGCGGACGCCTCGCGTCATGTCCGAGGCTTACAAGAGCATTCTCGCGGGCTTGGTGGCGCGCGGCTGGGCGTCCCCGCGCGGTCGGGTGCGGCTGAGCAAGTCCCGAATTGCGCTGATTGTCCTGCGCCACTTCATAATCTAGCGATGGAACACTCCTCACCCTGTCTCTCTCCTCCTGGGAGAGGGAACGATGCTGCAAGCTCGGCGCGCGCGCTCTCTAGTCGTCGCGCCCTTCGCAGGTCGATGCCAGCGCGCTTGCTTGCCGGGAGGGGGCTCGGGTGAGGGGCGCGTCAATGACCCATATCATTGGAGCGGGCCTCGCCGGATTGTCCGCTGCGGTGCGGCTCGCCGAACAGGGACGCCGGGTCGCCATATACGAAGCAGCAGGACAAGCTGGCGGGCGCTGCCGCTCTTATTTTGATGTTGGCTTCGGGGCCGTCATCGACAACGGCAATCATCTGCTTTTGTCGGGCAATGACGCCGCGATCCGGTATCTCACCCTTATCGGCGGGGCGGGCAAACTCTGCGGTCCTGCCAAAGCTGAGTTCGACTTTGCTGATCTCGCGACCGGGGAGCGTTGGACGCTCAAGATCAACGAAGGCCGATGGCCCTCCTGGCTGTTTGATCCTGCCCGGCGCGTGCCCGCGACCAAGCCGCTCGATTATTTAGCCGCCGCGCCGCTCATGTGGGCCGGCCGCCGCAAGACGGTGACGGACATCATCGCCGGCGCGGGGCCGCTTTATGAGCGGCTTTGGCAGCCTTTGATACTGGCAGCTCTCAACACCGATCCGCACGAGGGCTCCGCGAGGCTCGCCGGGGCCGTCATGCGAAACACGCTCGCAAAAGGCGGAGCAGCTTGCAGGCCTTTGGTCGCGGAGGGGCTTTCGGCCGCCTTTATAGAACCTGCGCTAGCCTATCTCGGCGTGCATGGCGGGACAATTGCATTCGGGAAGCGCCTTCGCGAGATCGAGTTTGCTTCCGGCCATCTCCGCTGTCTCAAGTTTAATGATAGCGAGATTTCAGTCCGCGACGGCGAAAGTGTCATCCTTGCCGTGCCGCCCTGGGTTGCGCAAACGCTTGTTTCCGGCTTGAATGCCCCGACCCAGTTCCGTGCTATACTGAATGCGCATTTCAGTGTTGCGCCTCCGCCGCAATTTCCGCCGATCCTCGGCCTCATTCACGGCACAGTCGAATGGATCTTTTCATTTCCTGGCCGCTTGTCTATCACCATCAGCGGAGCTGATCGTTTGATCGATCGCCCCCGCGAGGAACTTGCGGCTAAGTTATGGCGGGATGTTGCGGCTGTAACGGGGCTTCCGGCGGAGCTTCCTCCTTGGCAGATCGTTAAGGAGAAGCGGGCAACCTTCGCGGCAAGTCCCGATCAGGATGTTTTGCGCCCAGGGTCAAAAACCGAGTGGCGCAACTTGTTTCTCGCGGGCGACTGGATCCAGACGGGCCTCCCTGCGACCATCGAAGGGGCAATTCGTTCCGGCGAACGAGCTGCCCAGCTGGCTATAGGGGAATAGGCAACTATGACTGAGATGAGCGAACGCTCTTTACGCGAGGACGATAACTACGAGGCTGAGGGTTTCGAGGCTAGTCAATCAGCCGAAGGCGAACCCGTGAGCAGCCAGCTTGAAGATCGCATCCGGGCAGCATCACTGGCGCTTCGCAGCCACCAGCAGGAAGACGGGCATTGGTGCTTCGAGTTCGAAGCCGATGCGACGATCCCGGCCGAATATATCCTCCTCACACATTACCTGGGCGAGGAGGCGGACCTCAAGCGCGAGGCAAAAATCGGCGCCTACCTTCGCCGCATTCAGGGCAAGCATGGCGGCTGGCCGCTCTTCCATGAGGGCGCTTTTGATATGAGCGCGAGCGTGAAGGCCTACTTCGCGCTGAAAATGATTGGCGACAACATCAACGCTCCGCACATGGTGCGCGCCCGCCAAGCGATGCTTTCGCGAGGCGGCGCAGAGATGAGCAACGTCTTTACGCGTATCCTGCTCGCTCTTTACGGCGTGGTTACATGGCGCGCCGCCCCGGTGATGCCCGTCGAAATCATGCTGCTGCCGAAGTGGTTTCCGTTCCACATGACGAAGGTGTCCTACTGGGCGCGCACCGTCATGATTCCGCTGTACGTGCTCGCCTCGATGAAACCTGTGGCGCGGAATAAGCGCAGGGTAACTCTGGACGAGCTGTTCCTCACGCCGCCGAAGACTGTGGGCATGAGGCCGAGAGCAGAGCATCAGGACCGAACCTGGTTTTGGACTTTCGCGATCATCGACAAAGTGCTTCGGGTGGTTGAACCCCGGTTTCCCTCGCGAACGCGCCGCATCGCCATCGAGAAGGCTGTTGCCTTCGTCAACGAACGGCTGAACGGGGAAGATGGGCTTGGCGCGATTTTCCCGGCCATGGCAAATAGCGTGATGATGTACGACGCGCTGGGCCTCCCCGAGAGCGATCCGGACCGCGCCATCGCGCGCTATTCCGTTGAGAAGCTCCTCATCGAAACCGAGAACGAGATTTACTGCCAGCCATGCGTTTCGCCGGTCTGGGACACGGGGCTTGCCGCCCATAGCCTGCTTGAAGCTGGCGGGGAGGCTGATCGTGAATGCGCGGCCAAGGGGCTCGAATGGCTGAAGCCGAGGCAAGTCCTCGACGTTAAGGGCGATTGGGCCGACCAGCGTCCTGATGTCAGACCGGGTGGCTGGCCGTTCCAATACGCCAACCCGCATTATCCCGATCTTGACGATACGGCAGTGGTGGTCATGGCGCTGGACCGCGCGCAGAACTCTTCCCGGCAACCGTGAGGACCACGGGACCGCGATCAGCCGCGGGCGCGAGTGGATTGCCGGTCTGCAAAGCGAAAACGGCGGATGGGCCTCCTTTGACGCCGACAACACGCATATGTATTTGAACAACATTCCGTTCTCGGACCACGGCGCCCTTCTCGATCCGCCGACAGTAGACGTAAGCGCGCGCTGCGTTTCAATGCTCGCTCAGCTGGGAGAGACGCCCGAAACCAGCCCCATGCTCAAGCGCGGGGTCGAGTACATTCTGAGTGACCAGGAAAAGGATGGAAGCTGGTTTGGCCGCTGGGGCATGAACTACATCTACGGCACCTGGTCGGCGCTTTGCGCCCTGAACGCAGCCGGCGTAAGCCATTCCTCGCCCGCCATGCGGCACGCGGTTGCTTGGCTGCTTTCCGTCCAAAACGAAGATGGCGGATGGGGCGAGGACGGCTCGAGCTATAAGCTCGGCTACAAAGGCTACGAAAAGTCTCCAAGTACGCCCTCGCAAACATCATGGGCGCTGCTGGGGCTGATGGCCGCAGGAGAGGTTGATCATCCCGCCGTAAAGAGGGGTATCGCTTACTTGATGGCGACCCAAGACGCAAGCGGCACCTGGCGCGAAGGACGGCATAATGCGCCCGGTTTTCCGCGCGTATTTTATCTTATTTATCATGGTTATGGAAAATATTTCCCGCTCTGGGCGCTCGCTCGCTATCGTAATCTCGGGGCTGGGAATTGATCGCCTGTAATTTTCGGCATGTAGGCCTCTGTGCTTTGCGTGTCACGCTTCGGCGGCAACACTTAACCTTCGGTTAAGCTTGCTTGTTCTCAAAGGCGAGGTTTTGTATACGCCTTTGTTGCGCAGCCCTTCTTGCTGCGGGCATTTCTAAGACGGGGGGGGCTACACCAATGAAGATGCTTTTCGACGACGCTCCGGTCATCGTGGCCGCTGGCATGGCCTTCGAAGCACGTATCGCGAAGGGTCCAGGGGTTCGCGCGGTTTACGGGCAGAAACGCGAAATCTATCTAAAAAAGCTCCACGAATTTGCCCGCTCAGGCGCTAGAGGGATCATAAGTTTCGGCGTCGCTGGCGGTCTGTCACCATCGCTGAAGCCGGGGGACGTCGTCGTCGCCAGTTCCGTTGTCACTGCGAAGGGAAATTTTCCCACAGACCCGCGCTGGACGCAGTCGCTGCGAAATGCCCTCAACCATGCTGTTTCCGGCCCAATCTTCGCCGCCGACGCAACGGTCATGACCGTCCTTGAGAAGGAAGCGCTATGGAAGGGCACAGGCGCAGCCGCAGTTGATATGGAATCCGGTGCCGCGGCCGAAGTCGCAGAGCAGCATGGACTGCCTTTTGCAGCCCTCAGAGTCATCATTGATCCGGCTCATCGGTCGATACCGATCAGCGCGGCGGTCGGTGCACGTGAAAATGGCACGACCGACGCGTTCGCCGTGATCCGGTCGCTTATGCGGAGACCCCGCGACCTGGGCGAAATCATTCGCCTTTCGGACGATGCCCGAAGGGCGAACGGATCTCTACTCCGCTGCCGTCAAGCGCTCGGTCCGTTCTTCAGTCTTCTGGATCCGCTGGACCTCGCGCTCAACGTGGAGTGAATGCACGTAAGCCGCCGGGCGCCGATTCTCAAGCGGAATTTCGGGAGCCATCGGACCCTCGGTGCGGATGCCGCGCAACGCAACTGCCAGCATCTTGAGCGGATTGGCAATAGCTGCGTGCGCAGCAGTCGGCTCGTAGCCGCAATGCGCCATGCAGTTCGCGCACTTCTCGTAGCGACCGGTGCCGTAGCTGTCCCAGTCCGTCGTTTCCATCAGTTCCGCAAACGACTTGACGAAGCCTTCGCCGATCAAATAGCAGGGCTTCTGCCAGCCAAAGATATTGCGGGTCGGCATGCCCCAAGGCGTGCATGAGAACTGTTGATTGCCCGCAAGAAAATCCAGAAAAAGTGGCGAGTGGCTGAACGTCCAGCGCTTTCCCTTTCCGAGAGCGAAAACCCGGCGGAACAGTTCCTTGGTTTTGCGGCGATTGAGGAAGTGCTCCTGATCGGGCGCACGCTCATAGGCATAGCCGGGCGAAATCGAGACGCCGACGTCGAGATCTTTACAAAAGTCGAGGAAGAAGGCGAGTTCCTCTGGCTTATAGTCATCGAAGACCGTCGAGTTGACGTTGACCTTGAAGCCTTTCGCCTTCGCTGCCCTGATTGCCGTAAACGCCCTGTCGAAAGTGCCCGGCTGGCACACCGACTTGTCGTGATGATCCCTCAGTCCATCGAGATGAACCGAGAAGAAAAGGTAGGGCGAGGGTTCGAACAGATGCAGCTTCTTCTCAAGCAGAAGCGCGTTCGTGCAGAGCGATACGAAGCGCTTCTGCGCCACGAGCCCCGCGACGATCTCGCCGATCTCTTTATGAATCAGCGGCTCGCCGCCGGGGATCGCCACCATTGGAGCGCCGCATTCCTCTGCGGCATCGAGACATTCCTTCACGGTCATTCGGCGGTTGAGGATGGAGTTCGGGATAGTCGATCTTGCCGCATCCCGAACATGCCAAATTGCACCGGAACAGCGGCTCGAGCATCAGCACCAAGGGATAATGTTTCCGGCCCTTCATCTTCTGCTTGAGAAGATAGGCGCCAATCCGTCTTTCCTGGAAAAACGGTAAGACCATAGTCCTGCTCCAATTCAAAAAAGGCCGTGCGAACGCACGTTTAGGCGATTTCATGAGATGAAGCCAGTGGAACGGGATGCGTTCCCCCTAGCCGTCAGAATAGCCCGCCTATACTGCACGCGGGCTGTTCTAGCACTTAAGAATTGATCAACTTTTACGTCCCCAATCGTTTCCAATTAAAAGCGGGTTGATCTAAAAGGCATGAAGTTCTACGGGCAAGCGGAACTCCACATTCTCTTCGACTCCTGGAAGGCTCGTAACGTCAACCGGCCCAAGACGCCGCAGACTTGCAATCACATCCTGAACCATAGCTTCAGGAGCAGAGGCTCCCGCGGTCAAGCCGATGACTTGAGCGCCTCGCACCCACTCCGGCTTGAGCTCGCTTCCTTCGGCTAGGAGATAGCTGGGAATGCCCGCCTCCTGGCCGATTTCCCGCAGCCTGTTTGAGTTTGAGCTGTTTTTGGCGCCGACGACAAGGATGACATCCGAAATTTTCGTCAGTTCTCGGACTGCCATTTGGCGATTTTGCGTCGCGTAGCAGATATCGTTTGTCTCAGGGCCGACCACATTGGAAAAGCGACGCTTGATCGCGTCGATGACGCCTCGTGTGTCATCCATGCTGAGCGTTGTCTGTGTCACGTAAGCGACCGGGGCATCTACTGGGATGGGCAAAGCGGAAACGTCGTCTTCGGTTTGCACCAGATGGACCGGGCCCGGAATTTGACCCATCGTGCCTTCCACCTCCGGGTGTCCCGCGTGGCCGACGAGGATTATGGTACGTCCCAGGCTCACGTAACGCTTGCCCTGCAGATGCACTTTCGTCACGAGAGGACAGGTTGCGTCGATGATGGGAAGACCGCGAGTTTCCGCCGAAGTCTCAACTGACTTTGCGACGCCGTGAGCGCTGAAAATAGTGACGGCTCCGGACGGGATCTCATCAATTTCGTCAACGAAGCGAGCGCCCTTGTCCTTCAGGTCTTCAACGACGTGCTTATTGTGAACGATTTCATGGCGGACAAAAACGGGAGCGTCGTACTTCTCAAGCGCACGCTCGACGATAGAAATAGCGCGGACCACCCCTGCACAAAATCCACGAGGTTGAGCCAGCACCACCTGCATGCTACCTGCATCGCGAGCGAGTTTTTGCATTTTGGTCACCCCGTGTAAAAGACGTGGTTGTTTTTCCACGCATATTCACCAGTTGCTTGTCTCCAACAAGCAGCTCCCCTACACCGTTCCGAGAATGGCCGACATTCCTGGTAAGAGATCGCACTTTTTTGCAGCACCTGTCCAGTTAAGATGAGCAGCAACATAGCCGGACTGCGAATCGCTCTACTGCCCTCCACTATACCAGAATTGTATTTTGGTTGCATTTTGATAAAAAACATCAAACCTTGCAACCAAAACGAGTTAAAAGACTTCTTCCGTCCCGCACCAAAAGAAGTTTAAAATCTGTATAGGCACAAGCTATTTTCGTTTCGAAAGCGCTGGTTCTGGTATCTACTGCGCGCACAACCGTTATCTTAGCTATCACTATTGCTATCGTAATTCCCTACTCTGCACTCAACAAAAAGGGCCGGTTTCCCGGCCCTTAAATTGTGTATATGTCATGGCGCTACTACATCGTGCTCACGTGGTTCCAGGTAACAACAACCTTGGCGCCCACTCTAGCGCGGCGAAAGAGATCTGCTGCATCCTCGTTATACATGCGGATGCATCCATGAGAAACCTGCTGCCCTATCAGCCAAGGCGCGTCCGTTCCATGGATGCGATACATGGAGTCGCCAAGATAGAGTGCGCGAGTGCCAAGGGGATTGCGCGGATCGCCGCCAGCGACATAGGAAGGAAGCGTCGGATTCTCACGGCGCATGTCCGCTGTTGGCGTCCATACGGGATTCTCACGCTTCTGGCTAACGTAGCTCACGCCCGACCATCTCGCTTCTTCCTTGGGGATAGCGATGGCATAGCTGATGGCTGACGCTTTCGAATCGATATAATACAACCTCCGGTCGCCGAAACTGACGATAATGTCGCCGGGAGTATAGCCGCCACGGATCTTTACATGCGCCCGGGGTCCTGCTGTACGGTTGCCCTGTGGGCCAAAAAGGCCGCCAAAAAAGCTATCGAGCAAATTGGCGTTTGCAGTTGACGCCGCGATTGTCAGAGCGAGGCTGGCAACCATTACTTGCTTTATAAGGCGTGACATCTAATCCCCTCCAATGTCTCGGTAGTAAAATATAACAGGGCAAGAACTCCCACCCTATCGTCGTGCCGGAAAGCACCTTCCCTCGCCGGAAGAGGCTTTACAGCCACAACTTGCGGTTCGTGGTAAAGATAGCGGAGAGCAGCAGTCTCGTCAGCCCCCAAACTGCCCTGGTATTGCCGCTTTCTGGCGAGTATGTTGCTGGGACGACACGATTTTATGACTAATGAATTAAAATGCACTCGCGAGGGAATACGCCCCACAACTTCTGCGGGATTTACTTCTTGCGAAACTTGTCGAGACTAACGACCTCGGCCGTTTGACGCTCCTGACGGGGCTCCGCCTCGTTTTCGACTGCGGCGGCGGCGATTTCCCGATCGAGCTGACCAACATTTTCGTTTGGAGCCGCAGGCGGGCCGATCGATTTGGGTGCGGACAAAAGGGGAGTTTCGGCAGCAGGCTTCTCTGCCTCCTCTGCCTCAGGGGAGCGCAAAGCCAGCGCAAAGTGAACGCTTGGGTCCTGGAAGATACGGACCGCGCCAAATGGGACCACAAGCCGTTCCGGAATGTTGTTGAACGAGAGGCGCACCTCAAAGCGGTCGTCTGTCACCACCAGATCCCAAAATTGGTGCTGAAGGACGATCGTCATTTCCTGCGGGTATTGCTCCTTCAGACGCTTCGAAAGGCCAACGCCGGGCGCCTGGGTATCGAAGGTAATGAAAAAATGGTGGTCGCCGGGAACGCCGCGCTTGAGAACACGCTGCAGAACCGAGCGCACCACACCGCGTAGCGCGTCTAGGACGAGAGCCTCGTACCGGATAAGATCTTCGGGCATTTCCGCTTCTACGCCTGGGCCAGCAAAAATGGCGGCCTTCTGTTGCCCGGCGCCGCCGACCGCGCCTAACAGCAGCTACGCCGTCAGGACTTGAGATTCCCAGTGTCGCGCCGCATTACGCAGCGAGAGCAACCGGAGCATAGTTGTCATTTGCAACTATAGAATGGCCCGAAACGGCGGAACCATGCCGAGCGAAAAATTACCCTTTACACCCTCGTCGATCCTATTTCGCCCCCATCAGAAGCCGCCCTGGCTCGTTTCCGCCAAGGAAGCAGCTTGTGGTGGAGGCGCCGGGTACCGCCCCCGGGTCCGATAGGCTTATTACGATATCCATTTATCGCCATAGCTGGCGAACCAGCACCCCTAATATAGATCGTTCGCTCCGCCTTGGAAAGACGAACGCGAACGAATTGGTAAAGCGACGCAACAAAGCCACGCCCAAGTTCGATTTTTACGGTCAAACCGACCGATTTTGGGGGAGAGAAAGGTCCCAGATCGGCTCGTCGCTTGCGTTTGCGTCCCGAATTTCTTAGCCCGGATTCTAAAAGGAAGCGCCTTTCTGATCGGTTAAATCCAGCAAGGCATTGATAAATCGAATTAAATTTCAGGACAGACGGCTTTCCAGGCGCGCGCGCCGGGCGCTCTGCCGGCGCCCCGTGGTTAACAGGAAAAAGGGGAAATATATTTAACGGACTTTTGCTCGTGTCCGTGTAACTTGCTGTCTGGAAATTTGCCTTTGACGCCCGGTGGGCGAAGAGGCTGTGGACGCTCTCAGTCCCCCACGCGTGGGGGACTGAAGCGAATTGCGCATCGGTGTTCCAACCGCCAAGAAGGAGCACCCGATGGCCAATAAGGATACGGCGATTGCCGCGATCATGGAACAGCTTATGGCCGAAGGTCCACAAGCCATGGCGCCGGTCATGACTGCGCTCATGAACCTCGCCATGCGGATGGAGCGCGAGCAGTTCTTAGGTGCGGGCCACTACGAGCGCAGCGCAGGACGGCGCGGTTATGCCAACGGCGCCAAGCTCAAAAAGATCGATACACCGGCCGGAACGCTAACCCTGGAAGTGCCCAAGACGGCGGGCACGCAAAAGCCCTTCTTTCCGCAGAGCCTCGAACGCGGGCGCCGCTCCTGCCGGGCGGTAATGCTCGCCGCAGCCGAGATGTATGTGAAAGGCGTCTCCACGCGGGCCGTCGAAAAGGTGCTCGCCGAATTCGGCATCGAGGGCCTGTCCTCGACCCAGGTCAGCCGGGCGGCGGCTCTGCTCGATGACGAGCTCGAAGCCTGGCGAAACCGCCCCCTCGGCTGCTTCCGCTATCTCTTCCTTGACGCACGCTACGAGAAGACCCGCGAGCAAGGCGTCGCGGATGATTGCGCCGTGCTTTCCGCCATCGGCATCGAGCCCTCCGGCAAGCGCCGCGTGCTCGGCGTCTCCGTCGCGTTTTCCGAGGCCGAGGTGCATTGGCGCGCCTTCCTGGAAAGCCTGGTTGCGCGCGGCCTGCAAGGCGTCGAATTCGTGACCTCGGACGATCATCCGGGTCTCAAGGCCGCCCGGCAGGCTGTGTTGCCCGGCGCCCGCTGGCAGCGCTGCCAGTTCCACCTCGCCCAGAACGCCATCCACCACGCGCCCAATCAAACCATTCGCAAGGCCATCGGCGAAGAGCTTCGCGCCGTTTGGGATGCATCGAGCCTGGGAAGCGCGCAAGAGGAACTTAAGCGCCTCGTGGCCAAATATCGTACCTCTGCGCCCAAACTCGCCGCCTGGCTTGAAAACAACGTTCCTGAGGGCCTTGCCGTGTTCAAGCTGCCTCGGCCGCATCAACGCCCAATGCGCACTTCCAACCCGATCGAGCGCTCGATCCAGCAAGAGCTGAAACGGAGGACACGCAAAATACGGGTCTTCCCCAACGAGGCCTCCCTCGTCCGTCTCGTCTCCGCCATTCTCGTCGAAATCGACGAGGGATGGGCCGCATCACAGAAACCCTATGTCAACTTCAACAACGCCGATGCCGATTAATGTCCACAGAGGAAAATCCAGACATCAGGTTGCGTAATCTTTGCTCGTCCCAGTAAACGAGAAAATTCCAGCATTTAGTTCTATTTAATGGGAGGTCATGAGCGACTGAAAGCTGTTTGTTTGCAATGAGATAGCTGAATTACTTCCGGCCAGGAATTAGGCTCGGAGGGAAGGAATTGCGGCGGGAATAAAATGCTTGTCAAGCATAAGGGTGATGGGAAAGAATTCCCGCCCGCTCCTGTTAACCAACTTTGTATTAATGTCCGGCGCAATGAACTCAGAGTTTACCATAAAGCCTGTGCCGGGCACCGTCCAAGAGTGGCTCTGGCCAGATCGGCCAAATTAGGTGGATGTCCAAGGCATCCTCGCGTCAACGCAGGTGGACTTGCGTCGCAACCGGTCACGTTAGTCCGACCGTTTGTCTGGCACGCGCGGGCGCGCGTCCTCGATCTGCTTTTTTTCCTCACCGGCAGTAATTCGGCCGCTCCCTTGATCCGGGCGCTTGGGCAAAGCTGGCAGAGCCCGTCGCCCGCGCAGCCAGCCAGCAAAGACCTCGTCTCCCTTACGGGACAGCGCATCCGCATCCTGGCGCGCGGCGGCGGCCCCAACAGTCTGGATCAGAAGGTCAGCCCATTTTCCCGGTCGAAATCTGTAGATGCGGAAGGCGTCCGCCTGGGCATACATGCTGCCCTGCTTGTCAAGCTTCGCCCTGACAGTATCTTCATCAAGCCCATCGAGATTGCGATCGAACCGGCTTCTCCTCTCAACGCCCAGCAGCCGCACGAGAATTCTCGCCTTCCAGGACAGCGAAGATGGCGGCGAGATAGCGCGAGCGCTCAAGTGCGCGGGTGGATTGGAAGCTGGGAGCATTCGCCCTGGCCTTGGCCCATTGCTCATAGTTTTGCTCACGGTAGTCGAGGGGGACTGCCGCGTAATAGTCGCCTCGATAGTCAAAGACCACGTCCTGGAGCGGAGCCACCAGCTCGACCGGAGTCGGCAGGCCGCCGTCGGGCAGGTGAAATTCATCCTGAAACGCGCGATAGAATGTTTCCAAAACACCTTGCATCGGCCCCCGCTGCCGTGCCCGTGACAAATCCTGCCCGAGATTGAAGAACGGCCCGAACGGGCGATTGACGGAAACAAGCAAGATGCAAACGTCGACGAAAATCGCGATCAAAAGCGGAATATAATCGCGGTCGCTAAGGCCCGCATCCTCGGGGGAAAGCGCCGCCGAACCCGAAGGCTGCTTCTGTTGCCGCGCCCTGATCTCTTCCGGCGACGGCGGCGGCTTGCCATGAATAAAGCCGATCGCCGTGTTGGACAGCCGCCGGAACGCCTCGATCACTGCCTCGGAGCCCTCGGAAGAGCGCAATTCGGGCTTCCGCAACTCGGGCAGATCGTCGATGGATCGCACAACCCCGTTCAGCGCCGTTTGAAGCTGTCCGTCCGGGCAGCGAAAGGTTCCGCCCCGGTCGTCAGGAAAGACCGTTTGCTTGGCTCTCGTCTGGAATTCATCCCGGATTTCCCGAATCTGCGGGTCGCCGCGCAGAGCGTTGAACCTGGTCGTGACGAGCCCGACCTTCCCGTTGAGACCTTCGATAAACGCCGTTCTCGTTCCGGTCTCCGCATCGATGGTCGACGGATTTTTCTTCAGGACGCGTTGAAGCTCGCTGTTCAGGTCCTCGATATCGGTCTTAACGGCGCTGGTCCGGGCGCCGATAAGGTTGCTCGCAAACTGAAAGCGCTGGGCATCGGAATCGCGGAGCCGTCTTCGCGGGCCGTCCCCCGCGCGGCTATTTGGACAGGTTCGTCCGCTGACGCGCTCTGTTTCAGCTTTTTGCGATGAGATCGCGCTCAACGCCGTCAGCGTGGTCTGGAGAAGTTCAAGGCGGCTCTCCCCTGCCTGCAACTCCTGCTGCACCTGAGAAACAGACGAGCCCGTTGCTTGCGAGGTCTGCGCACCCGCTTCGAGAAAACGCCAATAAAAGCCGAAGGCGAAAGCAACGGAAACCAAGACAAGAATGATGTAGCCAATGATGTAAACAGGATAGAGCACCAGCCTGAGCTGGCCTGAAAACAAGGCATCAAGGATATAAACAATCATGCCCTGAAGCATGAAGACCGCGAGCCCGATTGCGATTTTCGCGGGTATCCCGATGTCGCCAGAACTCGCTGCGATCAATTGGAGCATGCCCGAATACGTCGATATCCAGGCCAGCACACTGAGGCCGCTCAGCAAGACAATCATAAGGGGTGAATACGAGCTGCTACGCCTTACCGGAAGCGCCATATGAACTCCACTCGATTGCTTATTACCTAGGCGCGCCGGAATTTCTCAGGTGAGTAAGCGACTCACAACTCTACGACGCATGCATTTTTATGCCCGCACCCCATTGTGCATTAAAATGGGAGCGATTTCACTTTTATAAAATTCCGAACGCGGAGAAGGGAATAAAGTTCACGCTGTCGCCCTTGGAAAGGCACGGCAGGTTCTCGGGGATCTCAATGAGGCCGCTTGCTGCGCGTAGCGAAGAAATAAGGGCGGAGCCGTCGCGCTCGTATTTCTTGGCGACGATCCTGCCGTCAACGTCTTCAAGCCAGCCACGCAAAAATTCGCGCCGGCCCTGCTTTCGGGACCGGATCTCGAAACCTGCGGGCAGAACGAGGCGGGGCGGCTCAATCCATGGTTCGCCGCTTGACCGGCGCACCGCGGGCCAGACATAGAGAAGCGCGCACACCATCACGGCGACGGGATTTCCGGGCAAAGCAAAACAAAGGCAAGATCCGATCTTGCCGACGCCCATCGGATGCCCCGGTTTGATCGCGAGCCGCCACAAGCTTAGCGAATGCGCTGCCCTTAGCGCGGCGATAACGTGATCCTCGTCGCCCAGGCTCGCCCCACCCGAGGTGATGATCAAATCGTGGTCAAGGGCGGCGGCTTGAAGCGCCTCGCGAACGGCATCGCGATTGTCAGGAAGGATACCCTTGAAGCGTACATCGGCGAGCGTCGCAAACAGACCCGAAAGCATGGGGCCGTTGGCGTCGTAGACCCTTCCGTCCTCGAACGGCGCTCCAGGCTCAAGCACTTCGTTTCCTGTCGAGAACACGCAGATGCGAGGCTTTCTGAAGCAGGTCACATCCCGACGACCACCTGCGGCAAGCGCAGCGACATCCTGGGGGCGAAGCCGATGGCCGGGCGCAAGAATCGTCGCGCCGTCCGTCACATCTTCTCCGGCAAGCCGGCGGTTCGCGCCCCGCTTCAGGCCGCCCGGAACGAAGACGGAAGCGCCGCCTTCGATGCGGCAGTCTTCCTGCATGGCGACGGTGTCGCAACCTTTCGGCATCATCGCGCCGGTGAAAATGCGGACCGCCCCTCGTTCCGGCGTTACGCTTTGCGATGGCTCGCCTGCTGCCGTGCGGCCCGTAATCGAAAAAACCGTCCCTTCGCTTACGTTGTAATCTTCGAACGTGAAGGCGTAGCCATCGACGGCGGCGTTCGTGTGCGCCGGGATCGCGCGCGGGGCTTTCACCGTTTCTGCACAAACGCGAGCAGCAGCGGCGAAGACGCTTGCCGTTTCCTGTCCCGATACCGGAACGACGAAGCCTCGCAAAATCGCAATGGCTTCCTCATGAAGGAGCTTGCGCTCAGAAAACGCGAAACAATCGTCGGCAGCGCTCACGACCGGTGGCTCCCGTTCGGACGGCGCAGCTGGTGGTGGTTGAGAATGAAGTCAGCGATGGCTTCCACATCATCGAGCCGGAACATTGGCAGGTGATTGCGCTCTATCTCGAAATCGGAGGCAATCGCAACAATCGACGGATCGCCGGGTGCAAGCGGCGTCCGATCGCGTGCATCCAAGCGGCGCACCTCCAGCTTTGGATGCTTATCGCTCTTAAAACCTTCCACCAGGATCAAATCCGCTCCTTCGATGGCTGCCGCAAGCTCCTCAAGCGTTGGTTCCGGCCGCTCGCCAAGTTCAGTCATGATGGCGAACCGGACGCGGGAGGAAATGGCGACGGTTTGCGCGCCTGCCGCCCTATAACGGAAGGAATCGCGCCCTTCGTGGTCGATGTCGAACGCATGGTGAGCGTGCTTTACGGCAGAGACATTCAGGCCGCGTGCAGTGAAAGCCACGATAAGCTTGACCATAAGCGTGGTTTTGCCGGAATTTTTCCAGCCCACGACGCCGAAAAGAGGTGCTGTCATGGCGCTTCCATCGTTAGCAAGCGTTCCGCCTCGGCCAGATCTTCAGGCGTGTTGGCGTTGAAAAAAGGATCGACACGAGTCCCGCCGAAAGTCACGAAGGGGAACTCCGCGATGAAGTGCGGATGACGATCTATCCAATGCATCACTTTCCGTGTGCCCGCTTCCAAAGACAAGGCCAAATCGCCGGCAAGAGCGACGGGCCAAAGCCCAAAGACGGGATGAGCATTTTCGCCCGAAGCCGCAAGCGCGATGCAGGGGTAGGTCGACCCTGTGGACGCAAGCAGTTTTTCGACGAGTTCCGAGGGGAAGAAAGGCGTGTCGCAGGCCGCCGTCACGATGAAGCGCGCGTCCGGCGCTGCTTCGGCGGCCCAGCGCAGTCCAGCCAGAACGCCAGCAAGCGGTCCGGCGTAGTCGGTTGTCGCGTCGGGGATCACAGGAAGCCCAAAAGGAGGAAAGCGGGAAGCGTCGCCATTGACGTTGAGTGCGATTGGCGCCGCTTGGCCACCAAGCCGTTCGATCACGTGGAGGATTAATGGCTTGCCATTAAGGGCGCGCAAAGATTTATCCCCGCCCCCCATTCGGCGGGAAAGACCACCCGCAAGGATAACGCCTGCTACCTGTTCCACTTATGAGCCTTCGTCCCTGACGCCCTCGCCGTCGATGCCGTGCTCATATAAGATGCGCTGCTCGCCGGAAAGGGCAGAAACGCGCCTTCCCCGTACGCGACCGATCCAGCCAAAGCCGGAGCGGCGGCCGAGTTCAATGCTCCAGCCCGTGAAACCGAAGCGAGAGGCATGGGTCGGGATGCTCATTTTTACGGTCTTGATGACCATTTCGCTCGTGGCGCGGCCGCGGCCGGTGGTGTAAAAGATCTTGTCATGGGCCGCAACGTTATTCAGAGCCATCCAATAGCCCGCCATTTTGTCCACGGCATTGCGTCTACCAACCCCCGACGGAACGTTTTCGCAGAGCAGCCGTGGATCGCGCCCACCTTGAACCACGGGCGGCTCATGGACTACGAATCTCGATCGGGTGGCTTTCGCAATTGCGCGCCACCCATTAGATAGAGATCAATCGCTTGATACCCCTTTTCAACCCTCTCACCGGCGGATTCGATGACCCAAACTCTCACGAAAGACGATGTTTTGAAGGTGCTAAAAGATGTAAAGGCACCGAACGGCTTGGATATCGTAGCCTTGGGCATACTTTCAGAGATCGTCATAAATAATGGTAAGGTTTACTTTGCGCTTACGGTTCCCCAGAGGGAAGCGAAGGCTTACGAGCCCGTCCGCAAGTTCGCAGAAACTGTGGTGAAGGCTCTTCCCGGGGTGACGGGCGCCATGGTCACGCTAACGGCGGACACCAAAGAAGATGCGGCGGAGAAAGGGGCATCTGATCGAGGCATTGGCGGTATCAAGAAGATCATCGCAGTCGCCTCGGGAAAGGGCGGCGTGGGGAAATCGACCACGGCCGTCAACTTGGCGCTCGCATTCCGGGAAAACGGGCTCCGCGTCGGCGTCTTGGATTCGGACATTTACGGCCCTTCAATGCCGCGCCTACTCGATATAAAGAGCAAGCCCGAACTTATCGGCGACAATCTCCTCGCTCCTATTGAGAAGTATGGCTTGAAGGTGATGTCCATCGGCTTTCTCGTGGACGAAGAGACGCCGATGATCTGGCGCGGCCCGATGGTGATCTCAGCATTGACGCAAATGCTGAAGGATGTTGCGTGGGGCGAGTTGGATATCCTTGTCGTTGATATGCCTCCCGGGACCGGCGACGCTCAGCTCACGATGGCTCAGCAAGTACCACTTTCTGGCGCGGTTATTGTCTCCACGCCGCAAGACCTGGCGCTCATAGACGCGCGCAAGGGGCTTAACATGTTTAAGCGCGTGAACGTGCCGGTGCTCGGCATCATTGAGAATATGAGCTATTATCTTTGCCCGAAATGCGGGCATCGCTCCGACATTTTCAGTCATGGCGGGGCTCGTCACGAGGCTGAGCGCCTTGGCGTTCCGTTTCTTGGCGCGCTGCCGCTTCATATGGCGATACGGGAGACCTCGGACTCGGGTCATCCGATTGTCGTGTCCGATCCCTCTTCGATGAACGCCAAGGTTTACAAGACCATTGCTGACGCGGTGTGGCATCGCCTCAGCAGCGAAGATGCGACCCGGCAAGCCCCATCGATTGTCATTGAATAGGACACAAAAAAGCCCCGTCTGGAGGGACGGGGCTTTTAATTTAAGTGCAAGGGGGTTTCAACATCCTTTGTATGCCTGGCGACGACCTACTCTCCCACAGTGTAGTACCATCGGCGCAGGAACATTTCACGGTCGAGTTCGAGATGGGATCGAGTGGGGGCGTTCCGCTATAATCACCAGGCAAACGAAGGATGTTGGATCACGAGCGACGTGTATCGCTTGTGCTCAGAATGATCTGTCTTGTCTTTTCGCCAGCTCACCGAAGTGAGCATTGACTAATGAGAGCGATGAAGCCGATCGAACTATTAGTACTGGTCAGCTCCACGCGTTACCGCGCTTCCACATCCAGCCTATCAACGTGGTGGTCTTCCACGGTTCTCAAGGGAGAACTTGTTTCGAGGCGAGTTTCCCGCTTAGATGCTTTCAGCGGTTATCTCTTCAACACTTAGCTACCCTGCACTGCGGCTGGCGCCACAACAGGTCCACCAGAGGTGTGTCCATCCCGGTCCTCTCGTACTAAGGACAGCTCCTCTCAATTCTCCTACACCCACGGCAGATAGGGACCGAACTGTCTCACGACGTTCTGAACCCAGCTCACGTACCGCTTTAATTGGCGAACAGCCAAACCCTTGGGACCTGCTCCAGCCCCAGGATGCGATGAGCCGACATCGAGGTGCCAAACAACCCCGTCGATATGGACTCTTGGGGGTCATCAGCCTGTTATCCCCGGCGTACCTTTTATCCGTTGAGCGATGGCCCTTCCACTCAGGACCACCGGATCACTAAGGCCGACTTTCGTCTCTGCTCGACTTGTGGGTCTCGCAGTCAGGCAGGCTTATGCCTTTGCACTCGACAGCTGATTTCCGACCAGCTTGAGCCTACCGTCGCACGCCTCCGTTACTCTTTGGGAGGCGACCGCCCCAGTCAAACTACCCACCACACACTGTCTCGGAACCGGATAACGGTTCGCGGTTAGATATCCATGATCGCAAGGGTGGTATTTCAAGGGTGACTCCACGAAACCTGGCGGCTCCGCTTCGTAGTCTCCCACCTATCCTACACATGTAATCACGAATACCAGTGTGAAGCTATAGTAAAGGTGCACGGGGTCTTTCCGTCTAAC
>CAVRSS010000083.1:0-43650 GCA_963723755.1 uncultured Alphaproteobacteria bacterium
AAGAGGTCGCGGCCAAGATCGGCTCGCGCGTCCATGTGCTTCCGTGCGATTTGCGCGACCGCGCCAAGGTTTCCGCGCTCGTCGGCCAGGCCGAGGCCGCGATGGGCCAACTTGATATCCTCGTCAACAATGCGGGCGTGACCAAAGACAATCTCTTCATGCGCATGAAAGACGAGGAGTGGGATGAGGTCATCGCCATCAACCTCACCTCGGTTTTTGTTCTCTGCCGGAGCGCTCTCAGAAATATGATGCGTCGGCGCAGCGGTCGGATTATCAACATAGCGTCGATCAGCGGCGTCATCGGCAATCCGGGGCAGTGCAATTACTCCGCCTCCAAGGCAGGGCTCGTCGGCATGACGAAATCGCTCGCGCGGGAGGTTGCATCGCGCGGAATAACGGCCAACTGTATCGCACCGGGTTTCATAGATACACCGATGACCCACGGATTGAATGAAAAACAGACGGAGGCGATCGCCAGCAACATCCCAGCCGGCATCCTCGGAAAGCCGGGCGACATCGCAGCGGGGGTCGTCTTCCTCGCGAGCAATGAAGCCCGCTACATCACCGGGGAAACGCTCCACATCAATGGTGGGATGGTGATGGTCTGACCACGCTGACACGCGGACCGGGATTTCTTCAGGGCGTAATTCTTGATAAGGTGGAAAGAGGGTGAGATGCCTCAAAAAAGGCTTCCACGCCTTAAGCTTCAGTGCTACCAGCCACCTCGCGCCCAGGTGCAGTCCAAGTCCGATGTGTTGCGGCATTGAATTTACCTGTGCTTAATCGAGTGAAGTTAGGCGCTTGAACACTTGGGGAAACCGTGAGGATAACATGAGCGATATCTCGGACCGCGTGAAGAAAATCGTTATCGAACATCTTGGCGTAGAAGCTGACAAAGTGACTGAAAATGCCAGCTTCATCGATGATCTGGGCGCGGACAGCTTGGACACGGTCGAACTCGTGATGGCCTTCGAGGAAGAGTTCGGCGTGGAAATCCCGGATGACGCCGCTGAGACGATCCAAACCGTCGGCGATGCGATCCGCTTCCTTGAGGCGCATTCGACCAAGGCCTGACAAAAAGCACGCGGTGGCCATTTGGCGCGCCCACCCTCGCCCTCTGGGCGAGGGCGCGTGTGTTATAATGCACGCACATGAGCCAGCTCTCAGCTCGTTGGCCCCACAGGATTAGGCGGAGCGCATGATGCGGCGGGTCGTTATTACTGGTGTTGGATTGGTCACGCCTCTTGGCGTCGGCGTTGATCACGTATGGTCGAACATCCTCTCGGGGAAGAGCGGCGCGAAGCACGTTACCGACTTCGATGTCTCCGATATCCCTTGTCAGATTGGCTGCTTCCTACCCAGAGGATCGGGGCCCGGCGAGTTCAATCCCGATGAGTTCATGGAGCCGAAGGAACAGCGCAAGGTCGATGAGTTCATCGTGTATGCGATGGGCGCTGCCGACCAGGCGATAGCCGATTCCGGTTGGAAAGCTCGAAACGAGGACGAACGCGCCCGCGCCGGCGTTTTGATCGGGTCCGGCATCGGAGGCCTTCAGGGGATCGAGAAAGGCGCGATGACCGTCCGTGAAAAGGGACCGCGCCGCCTGAGCCCATTCTTCATTCCGGGTCGGCTTATCAATCTCGCAGGCGGCTACGTGTCGATAAAGCACGGGTTGAAAGGGCCGAATTACTGCCGTGGTGACGGCCTGCTCGACGGGCGCACACGCCATCGGGGACGCTGCGCGCCTGATTGCCCTCGACGATGCCGATGTGATGGTTGCCGGTGGCACAGAGAGCCCACTTTGCCGCCTTGCCTTGGCGGGGTTCGCCGCTTGCAAAGCGCTATCGACGCATTTCAACGACGACCCGACGCGCGCGTCGCGGCCTTATGACCGTGATCGCGACGGCTTCGTGATGGGGGAGGGCGCCGGCGTCGTTGTGCTCGAAAGTTATGAGCATGCGAAGGCGCGCGGGGCGAAGATGTACGCCGAAATCATCGGCTACGGAATGTCCGGTGATGCGTATCATATCACCGCGCCAGCCGAGAATGGCGATGGGGCGTTCCGCTGCATGAAAGCGGCGATGAAGCGGGCGAATGTCGGGCCGGCTGACATCGACTACGTGAACGCGCACGGGACGTCGACACCCGTGGGCGACGAGATCGAGCTCGGAGCCGTTGAGCGGTTGTTCGGGGATGCGGCGGGCAGGCTGACGATGTCGTCGACAAAATCTGCGACCGGGCATCTGCTTGGCGCGGCCGGCGCCGTCGAAGCGATCTTTTCGGCGCTCGCGATCAAGAACAACATCGCGCCACCGACGCTCAATCTCGATAACCCTTCCGTCAGCACCCCGATCGATCTTGTGCCTCACACTCCGAAACAGAAGCAGATCGACACCGTCTTGAGCAATTCATTCGGCTTCGGCGGAACGAATGCGAGCTTGATTCTGCGGCGGGTCGACTAGAGTGGGTAACGGACGTCGCTCCAAGCGATAGCTTGAGGTGGTCATCCCGCGATGGCGGTGTCGGTTAGAAAAAACGGGGTCGGATTTATCCGCCCCAGGCAACAAGTCTGAAAACATTGGTGAACTTTCGCCCACCCGTCATGGCCGAACCTGACCATAGGCGCCAACTTAAAGCTGGGATAGCTTGATAGCGGCGTTTTCGCGGCGGTTCGAGGATGTGGCGTCTGAGAGCGCGCCGAGGGTGGAAGGCAAAAGCGCTCTCCCAACGCCTGAACGAGGTTGGTGAAGCGGCAAGAAGACCGTCTCTTTTTTCAAGATGAAGCCCGCATTGGGCAAAAGGGACGCGTCTGTCATCGCTGGTTCGCAAGAGGTAAGCGGCCTCCCAGGCGATGCGATCAATGCTATACCTTCGCCTATATCTACGGCGCCGTCGAGCCGGGCACGGATAACTCTTCGCGCTGATCTTGCCCGAGGTCTCGGCCAACGCCATGCAAGTCTATCTCGACAAGTTTGCGGAAACCATTGGCCCTGACGAGCATGTCCCTCTTGGTTCTCGATCAGGTCGGGTGGCATGAGGCAAAAACCTTGCGCATCCCAGCCAACATAACCCCCGAACCCTTGCCGCCCGCGCTCCGGAACTTAACCCCGTGGAACGGGACGCCGGGACCGGTTAACGTCCAGGGCCGAACACGGCGGTGAAGGGCTCGTGGACTAAGCATTTGTTTGCGGAATCGAAACAGTCTGTTTACGCTTCCGCTTGTCCAGCAAGGGCCAGCCAATCCCGCGAGCGCTGCTCCGGGTCGGGGTGGAAGACGACATCGCTCACCACCGCGATGCTGTCCGCGCCCGCGCCAAACACCACAGGCGCGCGCTCGAAGGTAATGCCGCCGATCGCCACCAGCGGCCGCTTCGCAAGCGCCTTCCATTCGCCGATCCGGGCAAGGCCCTGCGGCGCCCAGGGCATGACCTTGAGCGTCGTTTCATAGACAGGGCCGAGCGCGACGTAGTCCGGGTCTTCGCGCAAAGCGCGGTCAAGCTCTTCGTGGCTATGGGTGGAGAGCCCGAGTTTCAATCCCGCGCGGCGGATCGCGGCGGTATCCGCTGTCTGCAGGTCGTCCTGGCCGAGATGCACAAAGCCTGCGCCGCAGTTGATGGCGTCTTGCCAGTAATCATTGACGACCAGTTCGCAGCCATAGGCGCGGCAGGCCAAAAGCGCTTCGCGGATCGCGGGGGCAATGGCGCTCCGGTCCGCGTCTTTCATCCGCAGCTGGATGAGCTTTACGCCGACGCGCGCCAAGCGCCCGGCCCAGGCCGCATCCGGCACGATGGGATAGAATCTAGGAAGCACGGGCTGCATCGAGAAAGGCAAGGCCCGCGACGGGCGTTGAGGGGCTGGCCATGTCACGGGGCGGCATGATCCCGGCGCGATAGGCGAGGCGGCCCGCCTCGATGGCTTTGGCAAAGGCCGTGGCCATGGCGACCGAGTCGTGCGCCTTGGCGATCGCCGTGTTGAGCAGAACGCCATCGAAGCCCATTTCCATGGCCTCGGCCGCATGAGAGGGCGCGCCGATCCCCGCATCGACAATGAGCGGCGTGTCCGGGAAATACGCGCGCAGGCTGCGCAGCGCGTAGGGGTTCATGAGCCCGCGCCCCGTGCCGATAGGAGCTGCCCATGGCATGAGAACCTGGCAGCCGGCGCGCAGCAACCGCTCCGCCACGCTCAAATCCTCGGTGCAATAAGGGAAGACCTGGAAGCCGTCGCGGCACAAGATTTCCGCCGCTTCAACAAGGCCGAAGACGTCCGGCTGAAGCGTGTCGTCGTTCGCGATGACCTCGAGCTTCACCCAGTTCGTTTCGAAAACCTCGCGCGCCATTTGCGCCGTGGTGATGGCTTCTCGCGGCGTGTGACACCCGGCCGTGTTCGGCAGAATGCGCGCTCCAAAACCTTTCACCATGTCCCAGAACCGGGAGCCCGCGCCTGCGTCGCGGCTACTCTCACGTCGCAGTGAAACGGTCAGGATACCTGCGCCGGAAGCCTCGACCGAACGTCGCATGATGTCCGGGGAGGGATAGAGGGACGTGCCGAGCAAGAGCCGCGATTGAACCGGCTCGCCATACACGGCCAAGACGTCTGTCTTATGCGCACCATTCGCGCGGGAATTCATGCTTCAACCTCCCTGGCGCGGGGAAAGAACTTCGATCGTGTCGCCTTCCGCAAGCGCAGTCTCGGCGCGCGTTCTGGCCGGCACGAAATCCCCATTCCGCGCTGTCGCAATCTTCGCTTCCGAAAAGCCAAGCTCCAGGCACAGCTCTTCAAGGCTTGCCGCTTCGGTGATGCGAGCCTCACCATTCACCGTGATCTTCAAAGAGAACTCCCTCTCGTTTGGCGCCCGAACTCTATATAGTCGGCCACGATCTGAGCGAGTATGGGCGAGACAAGAAATCCATGCCTGTAGATACCATTCACGAAGATGCGCCTGCTCCCGCACAATGATTTTCGGCGCGTTATCCGGGAAACTCGGCCGCACACCGGCGTCGATGCTCAACGATCCTCGCCTCGCCAAGCTCAGGAAGCAACGCATACGCGCAAGACAAGAGTTCCATCGCCGAGCGTAAAGTTGCCGGGCCGCCATCGGCGCTTTCGATCAGAGTGGCGCCGATCATGAACTGGTTGCCAGGCCAAGGCACAATGTAGAAAGGGATGCGCGGATGCAGCAATCGGACGGGCCGGGTCAGGGACACGTCTTTGGCTTCGATAACGATGCGCTCGCCGCGCACGCCGCGTAAGGTTTTGAGGTCGTCGCGCGCGCCAAGTCCGCGGCAATCGACAACGATGTCGCCGCCCTCCTCATTATAGGCGCGCGGCTCGCACTTGACGCCCATCCGCCGAATTTCGCGCGCGAGATAAGCCATCGCCGCCCCGGGCTCAACATGGCCTTCTTCCGGAAAGAAGAGTCCGTCCCGGAAGCGGCCTTGCAGCGCCGGCTCCAGGTCGCTGACTTGCGTAGCGGTCAGCCGCCTGTGACCGTGCGTCGATGAGGCGAACCGCTCCAAGTCGGCGCGGTCGCGGGCCGCCGCCACAACCAGCGTGCCCGTCGCCGCCGTTTCCGGATAATGCTCCCGCCACAGCGGCAGAGCCTCCAGGCCGAGCTTCAGCGCCAGCTCATGTCCGGGTTCGCCTTCGCAATATGGCGCCAGCATCGCGCCCGCGAGTTGACTCGCCCGCACCCCGCCGGGTATCCCGGCACGATCCCACAAGGTGACATCGTGGCCATGCCTGCGCAGCATGAAGGCCTGCCAGAGGCCGACAATGCCGGCACCAAGAACGTCGATTTTTACCATGTCTCGTGATTTGGCGGAGATTCAGGAAAAAAGCAAGCAAGCGAGCCTTGGGGGCGGTTTCGTTCGCTTTCGGGGGCAAAAGGAACGGATAATCCGGTAGGGGGCTGAATTACCGGTGTTTTCTGGCTCGCTTGCTTGTTTTTGCCATCGACGGCTTGATGGGGGGCGACTATCGATGTTCTTTGTTTGTTCTAGGGCAACTCCAGCCTTGTGTCAAGCGCCTTTCAGGCGTACAGAAAGCGCTCTCTTTTAAGGGCCGCGCCATGACAATCGTGAAGAAAACATCGGCATTTACTGTCGATAAGGCAGCACTCGCAAGAACAGCCGCAGGTGGATATCCCAATATCAGGCTGAGGCGGCCAAGACAGGCGCCCTGGTCGCGCGCTCTTGTCGCAGAAACAACTCTGTCTGCCTCGAACCTGATCTGGCCAATTTTCGTCGTGGACGGAAAAATGGTGCGGCAGCCCATTCCTTCCATGCCGGGCGTGGAGCGGCTGTCGGTGGATCTCGCCGTCAACGCCGCTGAAGAGGCAGCCGAGCTTGGCGTGCCCGCGATTGCACTTTTCCCCTATACGCAGACAAGCCTCAGGGACGACACGGCGAGCGAGGCCTTCAATCCGGAAAATCTCGTCTGCCGCACGGTCCGCGCCATCAAAGCGCGCGTGCCTCAGATGGGCGTCATCTGCGATGTCGCGCTCGATCCCTACACCTCGCACGGACATGACGGACTTCTGATCGAGGGCGAGATCGCCAACGACGAAAGCCTGGAAGCGCTGGTCCGCCAGTCGCTGACGCAGGCGGAGGCCGGATGCGATGTGCTGGCGCCGTCCGACATGATGGACGGGCGCATCGGCGCCATCCGTGACGCGCTTGAGGGGAGCGGCTTCAAGAACACGCTGATCATGTCCTACGCGGCCAAGTATGCGTCCGCTTTCTATGGTCCATTCCGGGATGCGGTCGGTTCGTCCGGCACGCTGAAAGGCGACAAGCGCACGCTATCAGATGGACCCGGCGAATACCGATGAAGCCATCCGCGAGGTTTCGCTCGATCTTGCCGAGGGCGCGGACATGGTGATGGTGAAGCCCGGCATGCCGTATCTCGACATCGTCCGCCGCGTGTCCGAGACGTTCCAGGTGCCGACCTTCGTCTATCAGGTGTCGGGCGAATATGCGATGCTGGCCGGAGCCTTCCAGAACGGCTGGCTCAGCCGCGATCGCTGCGTGCTGGAAAGCCTGATGGCCTTCCGGCGTGCGGGCGCTTCGGGCATTCTCGCATATTTCGCGGTCGAGGCGGCCCAACTCTTGAAGGCCGGTTAAGCAAAGGGCATGTAGTCATCCATTCCCTCCTGCCTTTAGAGCGCTGAAGGAGTGGCGTGGGCGATGGCTCTACCGGCTGACGACCTTATCGATTGGCCCCAGGTCGGTTTGCCTGAGATCAGGGCGGCCGCAAATCGTTTGCAGGACGCCATCCTCTGGACGCCAGCCGTAGAAGCGCCGAAACTCTCGGCGCTTTCGGCTGCGCGCATCTTCGTCAAATACGAGAACATGCAGGCCACCGGCAGCTTCAAGGAACGCGGCGCGCTCCTGAAGCTCCTTTCGCTCGGCGATGCCGCGCGAAAACGAGGCGTGATCGCGATCTCGGCGGGCAATCACGCGCAGGCTGTCGCCTATCACGCGGCTCGGCTCGGCATCCCCGCCACCATTGTCATGCCGGAGCATACGCCCTTCAACAAGGTCGGGAACACGGAAGGCTACGGCGGGAAGGTCATTCTCTTCGGAGACACGGTGGCCGAATCCCGGACGCTGGCCGACGGACTGATCGCGGAGCACGGCTTTACGCTGATCCATCCCTATGACGATCCGGTCGTGATTGCCGGTCAGGGCACGGCCGGGCTCGAGTTCATCCACGATTGCAAGGATCTCGACTGCATCATCGTTCCCATCGGCGGGGGCGGATTCATCGCAGGCGTGGCCACGGCGGTCAAGGCGCTCCGCCCGGCGATGGAAATCATCGGCGTCGAGGTCGAAAGCTATCCCTCAGCCTATGCCGCCTTGCGC
The DNA here is from genome assembly GCA_963723755.1 of uncultured Alphaproteobacteria bacterium. GTDB lineage: Bacteria > Pseudomonadota > Alphaproteobacteria > Rhizobiales > Rhodomicrobiaceae > Rhodomicrobium. The sequence goes on from CAVRSS010000083.1 coordinate 7,863, forward strand.
GGCAAGATCGTCGAATGTGGAGGGGCGACCTTGGCGGAAGGCATCGCGGTCAAAACCTGCGGCGCCAACACACTGCCCATCATTCGCGAACTGGTCTCGGACGTGATCCTCGTAAGCGAGACCGCCATCGAAGAGGCGATCTTCACGCTTGCAAGCGTACAGAAGACCGTTGCGGAGGGGGCCAGCGCTGCCGGACTCGCCGCGGTTTTGTCGAACAAGGAGCGCTTCGCGGGGCGGCGCGTCGGCCTGTTTCAAAGTGGGGCGAACATCGACTTCCGCGTCCTCGCCTCCATCATCATGCGCGGGCTCGAGCGCGAGAGCAAGATTGTATCGCTGCGCATCACGATCAGCGACAGGCCCGGAACGCTCGGCGAGATCGCGAGCGAACTCGGACGGTGCGGGGTGAACATTCTGGAAGTCTATCATCGCCGCTTCTACCTCGATGTACCGGCCAAGGGCACGCTTGTCGACATCGTGATCGAAACCAAGGATCGCGCGCACGCCGACGAGACCGTGGGGAGGCTTCGGAGACGCGGGTTCAAGGTCGAGCGAATGAACGGTGTCGCGGGCGAATATCGCGACAGTGCAAGCGCCGAAGCATAACACGCCAAGCGCTTCCGGGACGGCGATCATGAACCGGAATGGCCGGGTTTGAGCCCGGCCATATGATGTCTACTTCAGCGGCGCGCCGTCTTCCCCCGGCGGGTAGCTGCTTCCCGGCTGCTGGTAACCGGGGCCAGGCTGGGAGTATCCCGGATTGCTGTAGCCCTGGTCCGGGTAGCGCCCCTCGCCATAGGGCTGCCGGGAATCGCGGCCGTAGCCTCGATCGGCATAACGGTCGTCGTAAGACTGCCCGCCGTTGACGCCCTCACCCGCGTATGGCGCTGTTTCAGAGGGGCGTGGCTCGTAGCGATAGGCTTCCGGGATGAACTCGGGGTGCCCGTAGGGGCCACGATAAGAGCTGTAACGCTCGTGGCCAGGGTTAGCGTAAGGCAAGTTCGCGCTCACGACACGCTGGCATTCGGGGGCAAGCAACTCAATACGGCTGGCGAGGCATTCCACAATCTGTCCACCGCCCGGCTGCACGCCATTGCAAAGTCGGCGATAATCGGGCATGCAAACTTCCATCGCATAAGCGAGCTTGATCGACTTCAGGCACGGTGGAGCAAGCTCCATTTCATGGTCCAGAAGGCATCGTGCAACGCGCCCGCCGCCCGGCACGACAAAAGAACAAACACGGTGATAATCCGGCCTGCAAGAGGCCATAACGCTATCGAGAACTTCAGGAGGCAGATCGCCCGCCGCCGCCACGGTTGTTGATCCGGCAATAAGGCCGGCACTAAAAAGATATTTCACGAACTTGAACATCGAAGGATCTCCGCAAGTCTCACGCCGCCTAAACCTCTACGTGAGCGAATGCCGGCAACCAACCAAGCACAAAATCTCGGCTGGAATTCGCCATAACAAAGGCTAAACCGAGCGCCGGCAAAATCCTATCGCCTTCCTTGTATCAATCTGTATCTCGTACGCCCGGCGGGAACTCCTGCTCCGCTTGGGGCGAACGCTTCCAGGATTTCCCGCGTCTTGGCGCTTAACAGGATGCTGAAAAGCCTGAAAACGTGGCTTCATCCTTCGACAGGCTCAGGATGAGGTCTTAGACGGGCTCAGGATGAGGCTGAGTGTTTTCAATAGTTTAAACCTCATGGTGAGCTTGTCGAACCATGGGCAACATCGTTTCAGCATCCTGCTCGTCTAGCGGGGCTGAAAAGCCTGAAAACGTGGCTTCATCCTTCGACAAGCTCAGGATGAGGTCTTAGACGGGCTCAGGATGAGGTCTTTGACAAGCTCAGGATGAGGCTTCGTATTTTCAATGGCTTAAACCTCATGGTTGAGCTTTGATCCTCATGGTGAGCTTGTCAAACACCTCATGGTGAGCTTGTCGAACCATGGGCAACATCGTTTTTAAGCAGTCTCGTACAGCTATCGCAGGCAAGTTGCTTGAGTGCTTGCGGCAAATGATGTGCAAAGTTTCCTCCGGCTGTACGAGCATGCCAGCGGAAAGCGAAAGGCCCGGCTCGCCTCAATCTTGCCGTGAGCAACCCTTACCGCGGAGGCTGCTCCTCTATACAACGGTCAATTCTCATGAAAATTCTTTTGAAAACCGCAGCCGCCGCTGCAACGCTGTTTTGCTTTTCTCATTCGCAATCCCTTGCCGCTGACCTGACCGTCACGGTCGACAATCTCAGAAGTAACCAGGGTCAGGTTCTCCTGTGCGTGTTTTCGGCGGAAGGCTCGGACAGGGAAGCGTTCCCCGACTGCACCAAAGGGCATCCGGTGCGCCAGAACAAAGCGACCGTCGCCGACGGCAAGGTGGTCGTTACCTTCAAGGGCCTGAAAGACGGCGTCTATGCCGTGGCTGCCATCCATGACGAGAACGGGAATAACGAGCTTGACACCAACTTCCTCGGCATCCCGACGGAAGGGGTAGGGATATCGACCAATCCGCGCCTCATGGGAAAGCCGCATTTCGACCAGGCACAGTTCGAAATCAAAGGCAAGGCGGCGATCACGGTCAGCGCCAAGTACATTCTTTAGAATTGAAGTCCATTCTTTATTCCCGCGTCGTCGCTCACCGCCTTCTGAATTGGCGGTCCATCCTCCTACGCTTATATGAGCAGCGTTGATGTTGGGGAGGATCGCGTGGCTCGTTCGGCATTCATGACAGGCTGGGCGCATTCGCCGTTCGGCAAGCTGGAAGACCCCGACACCGAGGGGCTTATGGCGCGCGTCCTGCGGCCAGCCCTCGATCACGCGCACATCGCGGCCGAAGATGTCGACGGCATTTTCGTTGGCATCATGAATAACGGCTTTCAGAAGCAGGATTTCCAGGGCGCCGTGCCGGGACTGATCGAACCCGCGCTGGCGAACAAGCCTGCGGTGCGGGTGGAGGATGCCTGCGCGTCGGGTTCCGCGGCGATCTATGCCGCCCTCAATTTCCTTGAGGCAGGGCAGGGGAGAGTGGCCCTTGTCATCGGCGCGGAAAAGATGACGGCGAAGCCCGCGGCGGAGATTGGCGACATCCTTCTCGGCGCGTCCTACCGCAAGGAGGAGGCCGAAGTTGACGGCGGCTTTGCGGGCATCTTCGCGCGGATTGCGCAAAACTACTTTCAGCGGTACGGCGACCGCTCCGAGGAGCTTGCGCGCATCGCGGCCAAGAACCACAAGAACGGCGTCGCCAATCCTTTTGCCCAAATGCGCAAGGAGCTGAGCTTCGAATTCTGCAATACGGTGTCCGACAAGAACCCTTACGTGGTTCACCCTTTGCGGCGCAGCGATTGCGCGCTCGTCTCCGATGGCGCGGCGGCGCTTGTTCTTGTCGCGGACGACGCGGCGGGCGACGCGCCGCGCGCGATCCGGTTTCGCGCAACGGCGCACGTGAACGATGTTTTGCCCCTTTCCCGGCGCGATCCTGCGGCCTTCGATGGCGCGCGCCGGGCCTGGACGCTGGCGCTGGAGAGAGCTGGCGTCACCATTGGCGACCTAAGTCTCGCCGAGTGCCACGACTGCTTCACCATCGCGGAACTCATCCAGTACGAGGCCATGGGGCTGACGGCTCCCGGACAAGGTCATATCGCGGTGCGCGAAGGTTGGACCGAGAAAACCGGGAAGCTTCCGGTGAACCCCTCCGGCGGCCTCAAATCGAAGGGCCATCCCATCGGCGCGACGGGTGTATCGATGCACATCATGGTGGCGATGCAACTCATGGGCGAAGCGGGTGATATGCAGGTCCCGGATGCCACGCTGGCAGGCGTCTACAATATGGGCGGAGCGGCCGTCGCCAATTTCTGCTCGATCCTGGAGCGGGCGCGTTAGACTAGCAGGCTGCTGAAAAGGATGTTGCCCATGGTTCGACAAGCTCACCATGAGGATGAACACAAGCTCACCATGAGGATCAATTCATTGAAAGCACTCGACCTCATCCTGAGCCTGTCGAAGCATGACGCCCGGATTTCGGTTTTTTCAGCATCCTGCTAAGCTCCGACTATTGCGTCGACGCGCCTTCATCGATTCTGTTGTGGACAAGAGACACGAAGATGGAGCCGAAAATGAGGATTGCGGTTACGGCGAGCGCCCATACGGTGGGTATGTCCTCAAGCCAGTTCGGATAGTTGTAGATCATTTTCCCGCCGATGAAGATGAGAACGAGCGACAGGCCATATTTCAGGTACCGGAATTTGTCGACCATGCCCGACAGCGCGAAATAAAGCGCCCTGAGGCCGAGGATCGCGAAAACGTTCGATGTGTAGACAATGAATGGATCGCGCGTAATAGCGAAGATCGCGGGTATCGAGTTGAGCGCGAAAATAATGTCCGTCACGTTCAGGACGATGAGCACGAGGAAAAGCGGCGTCGCGATAGCCTTTCCTGAAGGAAGCTTCGTGAAGTACTTCTCGCCGTCATATTCATGCGTGATCGGGATGAGCTTGCGCGTGATCCTGATCACACGGCTATCTTTGAGATCGATGCTCTCATCGCCCGAGAACATGGTTTTGAAGCCTGTATAGATCAGGAAGAGGCCAAGAACGACCACTGTCCATTCGAAGGCTTCGATCAAGGCAAACCCGGCGAGAATGAAAATGCCGCGCAGGACCAGCGCGCCAAGAATGCCCCAAAGGAGGACGCGCATCTGGAACTGGGCCGGAACCTGGAAGTAGCTGAGGATGACAACAAACACGAGGATGTTGTCCATGCTCAGCGCATATTCGATAAAGTAGCCGGTCAGGAACTCGACGGCTTTGACATGCCCGAACTCAAAATAGATCCAGGCGTTGAAAGAAAGGGCAAGCGTGATGTAGCCGGCCGTTGTCCAAAGAGCCTCGCGGACCGGGATCTCTCTTGCCTTGCGGTGAAAGACGCCGAGGTCGGCTGCCAGTATGGCGAGTATGAGAATGTTGAAAGCAATCCATGCGAGGGGGGAGTGCTCTTCAAACATCGTGATCATCGAAAAAACCTTACATACCTGCTCGCACCTGCGCTACCAGGGACAACGCGGCAGTCTTCATTGTTGTTGCCGTTTTGGGGCCGGAGCCAGCTTAAAGCCGTCGGCTCCTCGCTGAGGGCTTCACCCGCCCCAGCATTTAGATCAGAGCCGGGCCGTTCGATGTCAATTCTGAGGCCGCCCCAAAACAAGCACAGCGTTCAGCCCACCGAACGCGAAGGAATTCGACATCGTGTAGCTGATATCCCGGTAGCGCCCTTCATTCGGCGTATAATCAAGGTCGCACTCGCTTCCAGGCTCGTCAAATCCGATTGTCGCCGGGACGAAGCCCTCGCGCATGGCTTGAACGCAGACCGCGGCCTCGACGCCGCCAGCCGCTCCCAGGCAGTGCCCGTGCATGGATTTCGTGGAGGAGACGGAAAGCCGGTTTGCGTGCGCTCCGAATACCTTCCTGATGGCGCGTGTCTCATTGATATCGTTCGCGGACGTGGCGGTGCCATGCGCATTCAAATAGTCGATGTCGCTGGGCGCGAGGTTGGCTTCGGCAAGTGCGATCTGCATGGCGCGAGCCGGGCCGTCGATGTCCGGGTTCACCATGTCGCTCGCGTCCGACGTCATGCCAAATCCCAGGAACTCGGCCAGAACGGTGGCGCCACGGGCTTTGGCGTGCTCCATCTCTTCCAGAACGAGGATGCCGGCGCCTTCGCCGAGCACAGTCCCGTTGCGCCGCTTCGAAAACGGAAAACAGCCATCCGGCGACAGCACGCGCATGGCCTGCCATGCGCGCATGGAGCCATAATTGATTGCTGCCTCCGAAGCGCCCGCGACGGCGACATCGACAGCGCCGCCTTTGATCATCTGGAAGGCGAGGCCGATGGCATGAGCAGCCGTTGAACACGCGCTGACCGTGCCGAAAACCGGCCCTTTGATGCCGTGATCGATGCTGACGTGGGCGACCGCGCTGCTGCTGATTGTGCGTAGAAGCGTCAGCGGATGCGTCGCCTTCTTCTTGTGAACGAAAATATCTTCATAGGCTTTTTCGAGCGTCGAGAGGCCGCCCCCGCCCGATCCGACAATGGCGGCAGCGCGTTCTCCATTCTTGAAGGGCGTCTCCAACCCGGATTGCTGCACGGCTTCGTGGGCGGCTGCACTGGCATATTGCGAAAAGCGATCGGACAGCATGACGGCCTTGCTTTTGCAGCGCTCAGCCGGGTCGAAATCGCGAACCTCGCCCCCGATCTTGATATAGAGGTCGTTTAAGGGGAAGCCCTCGATCGGGCCGATCCCATGCGTGCCGGATTTAATGGCGGTCCAGAATTTCTCGACGCCCGTGCCGATGCACGTCACGACGCCCATGCCCGTAACGGCGACGCGGCGCCCCTTGCCGTTCAGTGCCATGATCGATGCCTTGTTCCACGCGCCGGTTAGGCGGCGCTCGATGTCTGCTGCCCGGCCAGGACGGCCTTGACCCTATCGACAACGGAACGAACAGTTGCGAAATCGACAACTTCTTCATTCGCGTTGTAGGGAATTTGAATGCCGAATGTATCCTCGATATCGAAAACGATAACGGCAAGGTCCAGAGACTCAATTTCAAGGTCTGCGAGCTTGGTATCGAGCGCGATTTCCTTTTCGGGATTGCGCATGTTCTTGCGCAAGATTGCGATAATCTTCTCGGCTACATCGTCCATCGCAGGCTCCCTCGGGCGATTTCGAGCGGGCGAAGGTCAAGGGCGCGCCTCACTCATTCAATCAAGCATGGCGAACGAGATAGCGGCAAACCTGCCTCAAGTCCAGTGAGACGCCCTAAAGATGAACACCTTCGTTCGACGACAAGGCGAATACATGACCGCTGTGGTTGAAAAGTGCAACTCACACATCAAAAACGAGAAGCGGCGCGGCTCTATGCTTTTATCGTGCGTTTCGGCCTTGACGCGCACGCGTTACGCTCCATCCTTACTAGTCAAATATGCTCAATCAGAAGCCTAGGGTGGAAGGGCATGGAAAGCTCCGAACAAGCCGGTTTGACCAGCGAGCCCAAAGTTCAAGCGGGCGCATACGCATGGTTGAGGTCCTACCCGAAGGAAGTAGACTGGTTCCAGCGTTTCAAACCGGCGCCGTTGCCGCGTTTCCTCGATGAGGCGGAGGCCCGCTTTCCGGCGAGCCCCGCGACAGAATTCTTCGGAAAGACGTTGAGCTATGCGGACCTCGGAGACGCCGTCAACCGCGCCACGAAGGGGCTTCAAGGGCTTGGCGTAGGGAAGGGGACGTGCGTCGGGCTTCTGTTCCCGAATTGCCCGGCTTTTGTTGTGTATTATTATGCGATCCTGAAAGCGGGTGGAACAGTCGTCGGTTTAAATCCGCTCTATGCCGTCCCGGAACTGGCATTCCAGGTCAAAGATTCCGGCGCCGACATTGTGATCACGCTCGATCTTGTGGCGACTTTCCCGAAGGCGAAGGCCCTGCTCGAAGGCAGGATTGTGAAGCAGGTGGTCGTCGAACGTTTTCGCGACAGTTTGCCTGGCCCGAAGGGGCTTCTTTTCAGTCTCTTCAAACGGAAGGCCGTCGCGTCCTGGAAGACCGGCTCCGGCGTCATCGCATCGCGCGATATTTTGAACAATGACGGCAGGTTCGAGCCCTGCGACATCGAGGTGAACAGCGTCGCGGCCTTGCAATATACGGGCGGCACCACGGGCACGCCGAAGGGCGCGATGCTCACGCACGCCAATCTCTCCATCAATGTGCTGCAGGTCGAAAGCTGGTTTCCGGGCCTCGCTGTCGATGGCGAGGAGCGCTTCCTTTGCGTCATCCCGTTCTTTCATTCATTTGCGATGACGGGCTTGATGAATTTCGCGATTTGGAAGGCGGCGCAGATGATCATGCTGCCGCGTTTCGACCTGAAGCAGGCGCTGAAGCTCATCGATGCGACAAGGCCGACCATCATGGCGGGCGTTCCGACGCTGTTTAACGCGCTGGCGAAGGCCCCGAACATCGAGAGGCACGATCTTTCGTCGCTGAAGTTCTGCATTTCGGGCGGCGCGCCGCTGCCGCTGGAGGTGAAGCGCGACTTCGAGCGCGCGTCGGGCTGCAAGTTGGTCGAGGGATATGGCCTTTCGGAAACATCGCCGGTGACGCACATCAATCCCGTTGGCGGGGCGGTCAAGGAGGGCTCCATCGGCTTGCCGGTGCCGGGCACGATCATGTCGCTGCGGGAGCTAGGCGCTCCGGAGCGCGAGGTGCCGCTCGGCCAGCGTGGCGAGATTTGCATTTGCGGCCCGCAGGTCATGAAGGGGTACTGGAACAGGCCGCGCGAGACCGCCGACAGCTTCATCGGCGAGTTTCTTAGAACGGGCGATGTCGCCACCATGGATGACGACGGCTTCACCTTCATCGTCGATCGGATCAAGGACCTCATTCTCTGCTCTGGCTTCAATGTCTATCCGCGCCGGATCGAGGAGGCGATTTACGAGCATCCGGCCGTCGATGAAGTCACCGTGATCGGTATTCCCGACCAGTACCGGGGCGAGGCGCCGAAAGCGTTCGTCAAGCTTCGCGCCGGCGAACATGTAACCCGGGAAGAGATGGCCGTATTCCTGAGAGCGCGCATCGCCAAGATCGAGATGCCGGCCGAAATCGAGTTCCGCGAGGCGTTGCCGAAGACGCTGATCGGTAAGCTCTCGAAGAAGGAACTGGTCGCGGAAGAGAAGGCCAAGCAGAGGTAGCGCACCGGCGGTCACGCGAGGCGGCTGCCCAGAGCGCATCTGGCGAGGTGTTTTGCTTTCACGTGAGTTGCAGGCCTGCAAGCGAATCGCCGGGCGCATGCGCATGGCGCATTCCGAGGCGGCGAACGCGGGCATGATTCTCCAAGTGTCGAGCGCAAGACGCAAAGCGAGTGCGGCAACGGTAAAAGCATTGTTACCGCAAAAGCCGCTCCATAAAAGTAAATCGCGCGATAGTTAACAGAAGCGCCGCTGAATTATTTCCGGTTACTTTGTGCTTAACAATAAATTATTTCCCCTCGCAATTACTTCCCTCCGTACCTTGTTCCCGGCGCGAAGTAATACTGCCAAGCCTTTGAAAATAAACATCTTCGATGATTAACAATATGCCCATTAAATAGAACTAAATGCCTGAATTTTCCCATTAACTGGGACGAGCAAAAGTCCGTTAAATATGTTGCCGCTTCACAGATTTACCATTACGGCAGTCTCCTCCGGCTGAGGCTTAGCTCTGGCGGCCCGCTTCTCTCAAAAATTATCTTTTGAAATCAAAGGCTTACTTAATTGTCCGCGTTAACCTCTCGATAAAGCGCATTCCTATAAGATCCTGCAATCGAGCAAGAAGCTCGCCGAGAAGCGAAAGCCAATACGGAGAATTGAACGAAATGACGCCATTCGAACCCCGTATGCAAAATTGCCGGACAGCCGTTGCCATGCCTTCGGGCTCTAAGCAGGCCGCTGAAAAACGATGTTGCCCATGGTTCGACAAGCTCACCATGAGGATGAACTCGTTGAAACACCCGACCTCATCCTGAGCCTGTCGAAGGATGGAGCCAAGATTTCAGGCTTTTTCAGCATCCTGCTATTACAGCCATGACGGGGAGGGACTTTACCCTTGCTCCTTGCATTTTTCCGCGGCCTTGGCCCGATCCCATAAGACATTCATTTCGTCCAGGGTCATTTTTTCCAGCGCCTGACCGCTCTCATCGGCCTGGGCGGCCACCGAGTCCATGCGGCGAACGAATTTGGCGTTGGCCGCGCGAAGCGCCGCCTCGGCGTCGATCCCAAGCCGGAGGCCAAGATTGACGACGACAAACATCACGTCGCCGAACTCCTCGAACTGCCTCTTCTCTTGCTCTGCGCTTGGCGGACAGTCGATCTCCGCCCGCAGTTCCACAAGCTCCTCCTCGAGCTTATCAAGAATAGGCTCGACGGAGGGCCAATCGAAGCCCATGCGCGCGGCGCGGCGTTGGAGCTTCTGACTTTTTAGCAAGAGCGGGAAGGCCGGCCGGAACATCAGCGAAGAGCGAAGATTGCGGGGCAGGGCCATTTTGCGCCTCTTTCGCCTCTCGCTCTTTCCTCTTGATCGCTTCCCATTGATGGGGGCCGCCGTCACCGCCGCCTTCGCCGAAAACATGCGGGTGGCGGCGGACCATCTTCGAAGAGATGGAGTTTACAACATCGGGAAAGGCAAACAGACCTTCCTCCTCGGCGATGCGCGCATGATAAACGACCTGCAGCATAAGATCGCCGAGTTCGTCTTTAAGATCGTCCATTGCCCCGCGCTCGATGGCGTCGGCCACCTCATAGGCTTCCTCGATCGTGTAGGGAGCGATCGTCGCGAAGGTCTGCGTGCGATCCCACGGGCAGCCGCGCTCCGGGTCGCGAAGCGACACCATGATGTCGAGAAGGCGCTCGATGCCTGTGCCAGCTGACGGTGCCGCTGAAAGGACTTCTCCTTTTCCAACTTTCGTATCCCTGTCCCCCACAGGTCCCCCTCTCTAAAGCCACACTGTAGCGGTTGCGCAACATTGTTTGCGTGGACGTTCTTTGCTGACCGACCGCAAATATACCGTGCGTGTCAAGTCTATAAAATGAAGGGGTCGGGCAGGGGGCTTGATCGTAAGGGCGCATGACCTCGGGCGAGACGAAAGGTGGTCGCCTTCGGATTACCATCCCACTTGCTGGGGACTGACCTCTAAACGACTGAAAACGCTCCTTGGAAAACGGAACCGGCACGGAAGAGGTAGCCTTCCGCGCCGGCGACGCACTGGCTGATGCCAGCTTGCAACAGATTGACCGCAAAAGCCAAATCACATTAGCTTCAGTGTGACTTCTTCGATGACCCAAGGACCGGGTGATGCGCCTTGCCGCGTCGATCCTTCGTTTCGTCCTCCGCATCCTGCAATTATGCGGAAGTCCTTGGCGCGCCTTGTTTTCAAATCAACGCCTTGATGCCGGAACGCTGACATCCCCAAGGGTGAGAACCCTTCAGCCTCGAACCAGCATTGCGCATGGCGAGGCCCTTCTCTTTCAAGATCGCTATCGATGGTGGCCATTTGCCATGGGGCCCCCTATTGGAGCGAGCGGAAAATGAGATGCGGTCTCCGGCTTGCGGGTTCTCTTCTCACTTTCCCATTGCGGCTCCGATCTCGACCGGCGTGAAAGGTCGAGGTTGATTGCGTTCACATCGCGAAAGTGTGTGCGTGAAGTTGGAAGATGCCGCATTCGATTTTTCGCAACGGCGACGATCGCCACCGCCACACAATTTGACGACTTCGCATCGTTTGAGGCTACGTTTGCCGTAGTTCAAGCGAAAGGGAAGATATTGTCATGCTCCACGCTCGTGCGTGAGAGCAAGTGAGAGGTATTGCCTGTAGCAAGTTGCTTTTCAGGCTGGAATTACATTTGTTCTTGATTTGTTCCGAAAAATTCGACAGCAACGGCTCATAAAGCTACGCTCAGCGAGCACGCAGCCGATCGCCACGCATGGCCTTCAAAGCCGCATGCGCGATTCGCATAAGATGTATTATGGAACTTTTGTTATTTGGGTTCGGAAGAGGTCTCGTAGAACTTTTCCGAAAAATGGTCGAGCAAGCGAACGCCGTAGCCCGAGCCCCAACTCGGATTGATGTCGGAGGATGGAGAGCCCATGGCCGTTCCGGCGATGTCCAGATGAGCCCACGGCACGCCCGCTTTTACAAAGCGCTGGAGGAATTGCGCGGCCGTAATCGAGCCCGCGTCGCGCCCGCCAATGTTTTTGACGTCTGCAAGCTTCGAGTTGATCAGCTTGTTGTATTTCTTTGACAGCGGCAGCCGCCAGACAAGTTCGCCGATATCCTGTCCGGCTTCGCTGATATGCGAGGCCAAGGCGTCGTCGTTCGAAAACAGGCCCGCATATTCCTTGCCAAGTGCAACCAGGATCGCGCCCGTGAGCGTGGCCAGCGTGATCATGAGCTTCGGCTCAAGGTGAGCTTGCGCATACCATAGAAGGTCCGCAAGGACGAGCCGGCCCTCGGCATCGGTATTCAGGATTTCAATGGTTTGCCCCGATGCCGATGTGACGATATCGCCGGGACGGCTTGCCGTTCCGCTTGGCATGTTCTCCACGAGACCGACAAGGCCGATGGCGCACACGGGCGCTTTGCGGCGAGCGAGCGCAGTCATGACGCCGGCAACCGCCGCTGCGCCCGCCATGTCGCCCTTCATGTCTTCCATGCCCTGGCTCGGCTTGATGGAAATACCGCCCGAATCGAAGCAGACGCCCTTCCCTACGAAGACGAGATTTCCTCCGGATCCGTTCTGCGGGACGCCGTTCCACCGCAAAATGACCGCTGCGGTAGGCTGGGCGCTGCCTTGTCCAACGGCCAGCATCGCGTTCATGCCGAGAGATTTGAGCGCCCGCTCGTCCAGAGCCTCGACCTTGAGGCCGTCGCCTTCAAGCGCCCGAAGCCGTTCGGCAAACTCCGGCGGCGTCAGGATGTTGGCTGGCTCATTCACGAGGTCCCGCGCGAAATATACGCCTTCAAGGAGAGCCTGCTCTTTCTGAAAACCGCGCGCAAGTTGCTCCGCTGAATGAGCAAAGATCGTAAGCCTGGGTGAAGCGCGATCATTTTCGGCTTCGGCATCTTCGGCGTCGCTTCGCGAACCGCTTTTCGACTTGTATTTCTTGAATGCATAATTCTTCAGGCCGAAGCCAAGCGCGAAGGAAAGCGGCGCTTCGCCATTCAGCGAATCAACCCCGTCGAACCTGACGTCGGCTTCTTTCGTCTTCGCTGGCAGTTTGCCGCGAACCACGCCCCCGATGTCCATCCACTCGCGTGCGTTCAGCGTTTTCAACTCGCCAATACCCACAATCATGAGGCGGCCGGCGGAGAGACCATGGGGCGCCAGAATCTCGACGACGCTTTTACGCTTGCGCTTGAAAGCGGCAATGTCGATCGCTCTGGAAATCGCGCCAGCCGTAACGCCGTCCAGCTTCTTGAGATGCGGCGGCATTCCCTCCTCTTCCGCCACAAAATAAATAATGGTCGAAGCGTTCGGCTTCGAATCGAGGGAAGCGAACGAGATGCTGGGAAGCTCTATCATGGAGAGAATAAACCGGGCGTGTGAGCGTTTTATCGTCAACACGAAACCCTACAGGAAAGCCCCATAAATGCAAAGCCTGCCATGGCCGAAAATGCGCCATGAAGCCATGCGTACTGCATCCTGAAATTTGGGGAGCCCGGCCAACCGCCGCGGAGCGTTAGAGCATGCTGATCAGCCGCTATATCTTTCGCCAGACGGCGTCGGCTGTGCTCATGATTTTGATCTCGCTGACGCTTATTGTGTGGCTGACCTCGATTCTGAAGGAGATCAAGCTCTTAACTTCGGAAGGGCAAACCTTCATCTTATTTCTTAAGATAACGGCTTTGGCGCTTCCCAATCTCATCGTGACCGTGGCGCCGATCGCCTTTCTCATCGCCACGCTTCACTCGCTCAACCGGCTTAACGGCGATAGCGAGCTGATCGTGCTGTCCGCCGCGGGCGCTTCTGTCTGGCGCCTGTTCGTGCCGTACATCGCTCTTGCCTTTATCGTCTCGCTCAGTGTGCTCGCCGCCAATATCTATGTCATTCCCGCTTCCGCCCGGATGCTTAACGAGTATGTTTCGAAGGTGCGGGCGGACCTCTTGTCACAAGTTATGCAGCCCGGGGAATTTACCGACCTGGAGCCGGGCCTCACGTTCCACATGCGCGACAAGGGAAAAGAGGGAGAGTTGCTCGGCGTCGTCGTTCGCGACGAGCGGGACCCGAAAATGGCGACAACCGTCGTCGCGGACCGGGGCAAAGTCCTGGCCGAGGGCCGGCGCTCCTCAATGGAATTGTACGATGGTCAAATCCTGCGACAGGAGGGCGGAAAGCAGGATGTGCAAATCATTTCCTTCAACACCTATGCGTTCGACATCGGAGATATGGCGCCGAAAGAAGGGCCTCGCGATCTAAATCCGCGAGAGCGCGATATCGGCGACCTTCTCTATCCCGATGAAAGCACAAAATATTACCAGAACAACAAGCCCCGCTTCAGGTCCGAGCTTCACGAGCGTTTTTCGGGCGCCGTTTACGCCATTGCGTTTGCAATCCTTGCCACGGTCTATCTCGGCCGCCCAAGGACGACGCGCGAAGGGCGCACCGGGACTATGTTCACAGCTTTCGCGATCGGCGCCATCATCCGTCTGGTCGGGATTGCCGGCATCAATATGGTCGGTAAAAATCTGGGCGCGCTTTGGCTGATCTACGGCGTGCCTGTTGGCGTGAGTGCGCTTGGTCTCCTGATGCTTCGCTTCAATATCGCCGCGCCCGCAATCTCAATGCCACGCTTGCGCCTGCCTTGGCCGCTAAGCTTGATCTCGGCGGCGCGATGGGGTGGCGCTTCATTCTCCTTAGAGCCTGGACTCAAAAGCGCGCTCTGAGTTTTTGTTTGTCGTGCGTCCTATCGGAAGATCGCTTCGCGCTTTTCCGGACGCACTCTTGCCGTTACTGGGGCTCGCATGATACTTTTCACAACGATCGGGCGTTACATGGCCATCAGGTCTATCGTCACGATATTGTCCGTTTTCTTCATCACGTTTCTACTTATTTTCTTCGCGGATTTTGTGGAGACTCTCAGAAGAAGCGCATCCCGGGATGATATCGGCGCCCTGACCATGGCCACGATCAGCTTGCTTCGGGTCCCCGTTTTTGCGGAACTTGCCCTGCCCTTCGCCATCCTGATCGGCACGATCGGCGCATTCTTGAGTTTCAGCCGCACCTCGGAGCTCATCATTATTCGCGCCTCTGGCCTCTCGGTTTGGCAATTCATACAGCCGGCACTCTGGGTTGCGGTTGGTTTCGGCATCTTTGCGGTGACCGTTTTCAACCCCCTCGCGTCGCTGATGAAAGCCGAATCGGAGCGCATCCAAACCAAGCTTTTCAACACCGAAAAATCCTTCGGAGCGTCACGGTTGACCGGCTCGTGGTTGAGGCAGGAGAGCGTGGATGGCCCGACGATTTTGCACGCAAAATCATCTGCCGACAGGGGCTTGACGCTCGGCGGCGTAACCCTGTTGCAATTTGATCTCAACAACAGATTTTATGAGCAAATTCAAGCAAACAAGGCCGAACTTAGGCAAGGGTATTGGCGCCTGGAAAACGCGACAGTGCAAAGCTCTGGCGAGGCCGTTAAGACGATACCAGGAGTATTTCATAAGTACGTATCTCAGTCCTATTCAGATTATGAACAGTCTAGGTTCTATAGAACTCTGTCATTTTGGGAGCTTCCTGGATTTATTGATTTTGCCAAAAAGGCCGGGATCCCAACAGAGCAGTATGAGCTCCAATACCAGCTTTTTCTTTCGCGGCCTATTCTTATGGCGGCGATGGTGCTGATCGCAGCAACCTCCTCGCTGAAAGCCTTTCGTTTTGGCAGGATTCAAACTATGGTTCTGACGGGTTTAACCGGGGGGTTTGGCTTTTTCATATTTTCAGAACTTTCGCGTAAAGTTGGTGCGTCGGGGGTGGTGCCTGTAGCAGTTGCGGCCTGGGCGCCTGCTCTTACAGCGCTGCTATTGGCGGCGACTGTTCTTCTCCATCAGGAGGATGGATGAGTTTGGGGGGGGCGAGGCCTTTGAGGGTGACGGTTGACAGTGTGGAAGCGGCTAACAATGCTTAGGGTGCTTGTGGCAGTCCTGGCATGTTTGGCATGCTGCGGAGGCAGCGTGCGCGCGCAGCAATCCACTGTGACGGCTCTGCAGTCCCACGCCGCCGATCAGGTTGTGGCCAAACAGGTTTCGCCCGACAAAGCGTCGCCGCTCCTTCTCCAAGCCGACGACCTCGTTTACGACAACCGCAACAATCGCGTCATCGCCAAGGGCAACGTCGAGATTTATTACAACGACAATGTCTTGCTCGCCGACGAGATAATCTACGACAAGAGCGTCAACACGCTGACGGCCATGGGGAACGTCCGCTTGAAGGATTCGGACGGTTCGGTCGTCAACGCTGAACGGCTGACCTTGAGCGCCGATTTTCGCGACGGTTTCATCCGTTCCCTTCGCGCCCTCACTCAGGATGACACGCGGGTTGCGGCCTCGAACGCCTACCGCAAGGGTGACAAAACCATCTTCGAGAACGGCGTCGTTACGGCGTGCAAGCCTTGCGAGGCGCACCCCGACCGGCCTCCGATCTGGCGCGTCAAGTCGGAGCGCGTGATCGACGACAAGACCGACCAGAATGTTTACTATGAAAACTCCGTGTTCGAGGTTTTCGGAATACCTGTCTTCTGGGTTCCCTGGTTCTATACGCCAGACCCTTCGGTGCAGCAACGTTCCGGCTTCCTGGCGCCGTCTTATGGTACCAACAGCAGTCTCGGATACCTGGTTGGGATTCCCTACTATTGGGCAATATCGCCCAATTATGATCTCACGCTTCTGCCGGAATTCACGACGAAGGCCGGTTACCTCATGCAGGCCGATTGGCGGCAGCGTCTGTGGAACGGCGCCTACGAGGTTAAGGCTGCCGGAGCCTTCAATGACCAGGCCCAAGACTTCTTCGGTGACAGAAATTGGCGCGGCAGCGTTGAAACAAATGGTAACTTCGCCCTGAACTCTCGTTGGAGCGTCGGGTGGAAGGCGATTCTCGAAAGCGATCAGACATTTCGCCGCTTTTACATGATCGACGACGTCTACGCCACCGAGCGCGTTTCTTCCGTTTTCTTAACAGGGATAGGCGACAGAAACTACTTCAACATGACCGTCGCCCGATATGGCAATTTGACTGGTGCAAACGTCTATGACTATGAGACGAATGTATACCAAAAGTCGGTGACGGCAACGTCCTACCCGGTCATTGATTACAATTACATCCATAACAAGCCGGTTTTCGGCGGCGAACTCAGTTTCGACTTGAATGCGCTTGCTCTCAGCGTGAACGACCCCGCGACTGTGGCCTCGCCGGTTACCCGCGGAACGATGGACCATATCGTGACGCAGGCACAATGGCGGCGCACGCTTACCGATGACATTGGCGAGCGTTTCACCCCATTCGTCCTCGGGCGGGCCGACCTTTATAATGTCTCGAACTTCCAGGACATTGACGGCGTTGCTGGCTCCGCGGACACCTTCACGAGGCAGATGATAGGCGTGGGCCTGGACTACCGCTATCCTTTTGTCGCCCACACCGAAAGCGGATCGCACGTCATAGAGCCCGTAGCTCAGATTATCGCCCGCGCCGGCGGCTCCAACTCGCATGTTCCCAACGAGGACTCGCAGAGCCTCGTTTTCGACGACACGCTGTTGTTCGACATCAACAAGTTTTCCGGCTACGACCGGATCGAGAACGATACACGAACCAACTTCGGGCTCCAGTACACGTACCAGAACTATAACGGCGTCAGCGTAAGAGCTGTCGGAGGTGAGAGCGTTCATCTCGCAGGCTCCAATCCGTATGACCCAACGACGGGGCTTGGCACCGACGCGTCGGACTACGTTTTCGGCGGCTATGTCGATTATATGAACCGGTTCCGCTTGTTGGCCCAGTTCCGTGTCAACGAGCAGGATTACGCCCTCTCAAGTCAGAGCTACAGCCTCCAGACGAAGCTGGGCTTTTTCCAGGGCGCTCTCAGCTACGTCTCGGTTGCGGCACAGCCGCAGTTGGGCTTCCCCAGCAGCCGTGACGAAATCGCCGGTTTCTCCGCCGTCAAGCTGAATGACGATTGGACCGTATTCGGGGACCTTCGCTACGATATCGAGCTCAGCCAATGGGTAAGGAACAGTGCGGGCATTCAATACGCCGACGAATGCTTTATTCTTTCCGTTACCTACCAGCAAACCTACATCTCATATCTCGACATTGTCCCAAGCACTTCGGTCCTTGTACGGGTTGGCATCAAGGGCTTCGGCCAGCAGACGACCCCAAGTTCGATCGGCGATCTCTCACCCGAAGCGGCCGTCTTCCGCTAAGGCGTGCGGAGCTGATTTTGCTCCTTGTGCATGCGGCCTTGTCAAAGGGTGATTTTGGCCGACGCGGCAAACTCTTGCCGCAAATGATATCCAAGCTCCCGCTATGCGAATCGAGATTCTATATCGACTGATATTTCTGACGGCTGGCGGCATTTTTTTTGCGCTTCTGGCAGACATCCCGCACGTTAACGCTCAAAATGTTGTCGCGCTGGTCAATGACGAGCCGATAACATCTGGCGACGTTGCGCAACGAATACGCTGGAACGCGCGGACTAACGGCTTTGGCGATCGCATGAAAGCCATCCTCACCGGAGACGCCATAAAAGAACGCTTCCGGCAGGCGATGATTGCGGCAAGCCCTCATTCTCAGGCCGAGGCAGAACAAGCCGCCGAGAAGATCAAAAAACAGCTTCTTGAAGATGCCAAGAATCGGGTGCTCTCGGACGGTGGCGGTACATCCCGCAAGGCGGCAATCAATTCCCTCATCGACGATAAGCTCAAATTGCAAGCGGCCAAAAAGCTGGACATCAAAGTTTCGGATTCCGAGGTTGAACAGGTCCTTGCGCAAAGAGCGGCTGGAGGCGCAGCCGAAGGTAAAAAACCCGATCTTACAGAGTTCTACAAACAGTTCGAGACCGACGGCATCACCCGGAAATCAATCCAGGATATCATTCGTGCGCAACTTGCGTGGCGCGATGTCATCCGCAAGCGGTATGGGGCAAGATTGGCGTCTCTTTTCTCTGCAATGCAGAACACTGAGGAGAAGCCAGCTGACAGCGACATTCAATTCGATGTTCGCGTCTTGCGGCTCAGCGTCTCCAGCTCCGATCAGAAGGCCGTTAGCCAACGCATCATGGAAGCTCAGAACTTGAAGGAGAAATTCACCTCCTGTGCGCAACTTCCGAACGAGGCGAAACTTGTTTCCGATGCGACGGTCCGATCGATCGAAAAAGCAAAGCTTGCGTCCTTCCCGAAGGATGTCCAACCCTTGATCCAGAAAGCCTCGGAAGGACAAATGACGCCGCCGGTTCTTGTCGGCAGCGCGATTAAATCCTATGCTATATGCAGGAAAGGGCTTGCTGCAAAGTCGGCCAAAGCCGCAGCGGAGCAGAAGCCCGACGTCCGTCAACAGGAATACGACCGCTTCTCACGGCGCTATCTGCAAGAGTTGAAGCAATCCGCATCGATCGATTACCGGGGAAAGATAGACTGACAACAGCTTCGCGCGGCGGGGATGAGTTGCCCTGGCGACCTGAGCCGCTTCGGAAACCGCTCGCCGTCACAATGGGTGACCCTGCGGGCATCGGCCCCGACATTACGCTCGTCGCTTGGCTGCGTCGAAATACGGATCGTATTCCTGCTTTTTTTGTCGTCGGCGATCCGGCCGTCGTCGTCGATCGTGCCGGCTTGCTGGACAAAGGCGGCTCGATCCTCATCCGGGAGATAGAGAGCCCGGAGCAAGCGGCCGAGTTATTCCCGGATGCTCTGCCTGTGTTGCCCCTCACCACGCCTCCCGGACCAGTGATAGCCGGCTCACCCAATGCGGCGCACGCCGCTGCGATCATCGCTTCCATAGAGAAAGCCGTCGCCTTCACCATCGCAGGGCTGGCCTCCGCCATCGTCACCAATCCGATTGCAAAATTTGTGCTGCTTGAAAGCGGCTTCGCCCATGCCGGGCACACCGACTTCCTGGCGGAGCTGGCCGTAAGGCAAGGCAGCGCCGCTGTGACTCCGGTCATGATGATGGCATCGAAGCGCCTCAAAGCCGTTCCTGTTACGGTCCATATCGCGTTGAAAAACGTCGCGCCCGCGATAACCAAAGACCGCCTCATGACGGTTGCTTCGATTACGAGCCACGCCCTCTCGCAGTCTTTCGGAATTCCTCAGCCACGGCTGGCGGTCTGCGGCTTAAATCCGCACGCCGGAGAAAACGGAGCGCTTGGCCGCGAAGAAATCGAGGTGATCGCGCCCGCGATCGAGGCGCTCAATGCTCAAGGTATTCACGCTACGGGACCGCATTCCGCGGATACGCTGTTTCACGACGCCGCGCGCGAGCACTATGACGCCGTTCTCGCTATGTACCACGATCAGGCGCTCATCCCGTTCAAGACGCTCTCTTTTGCGGATGGCGTGAATGTCACGCTCGGCCTGCCCTTCATTCGCACATCGCCTGATCATGGCACCGCCTTTTCGCTTGCCGGAACCGGCCATGCCGATCCTGCAAGCTTTATCGAAGCGCTCCGCCTCGCGGACCGCATGAGCAGGAGCGCGGCGGCTGCTCTGTCAGAGTCTCATCCGTGACCTCGGCTGATTCCATAGCGTCACTGCCGCCCCTTCGCGAGGTCATCAAGGAAGCCGCGCTTTCCGCCAGGAAGTCGCTCGGCCAGAACTTCATCCTCGACCTGAATGTGACCCGGCGAATCGCCCGAAGCGCCGGCCCGCTTGCTAACGTCACGGTTCTCGAAATCGGGCCAGGACCGGGCGGCTTGACCCGTGCGCTCCTTCTTGAAGGCGCAGGCGGCGTTGTCGCCATCGAGCGCGACGAGCGATTTCGGCCAGCCCTGTCGCAGATCGAGGCAAGAAGCGGGGGCCGGCTCAGGACATTGTTCATGGACGCGTTGCGGGCCGACTATGCGGCCATCGCCGCCGAGACGGGAGCGCGCCGGATTGTTGCCAATCTCCCATACTATATCGCAACGCCGCTCATCGTTGGCTGGTTGGCAGTCGAGGATTGGCCGCCCTGGTTCGACAAGCTTGTAGTCATGGTCCAGCGCGAAGTCGCCGACCGCCTCGTTGCGGAGCCCGGCGCGGCTGATTATGGCCGCCTCGCGGTCATCACTCAGTATCGCGCCCGCGCCCGCCTGCTCTTTACGCTGCCCCCGGCGGTCTTTACGCCGCCGCCCAAGGTCTCCTCGGCCCTCGTCGAGATCACACCCACGGCCGCGCCGCAGGACGCTGTTCCTGTGAAAGTTTTGGAGGAGCTTACGGCAGCGGCTTTTGGTCAGAGACGGAAAATGCTGCGGTCGAGCCTTTCGGCTCTAGGGGGCGACACCGCTGCCCTTTTGGGGAATGCGGATATCGATCCGTCCCTGCGCGCGGAACGCCTTACCGTTTCCGATTTTGTGCGTCTGGCGCGGTGTCTTCAGGAGCAGAGACGGCGCCCAGTCGAGCGGCAGAAATGAGCGTGGGAACGAAATCCAGCAAGCCCACCTGCCGGTGGCGCCGAAGGCGTTCGGCCGCCACGATAGCCTTAAGCGCAGCCAAACAGTCGTCGACATCCCTGTTCACGAGCACGTAATCGTAGTCGGTCCAGTGGTCAATCTCGACCGCGGCAGCTTTAAGACGGGTCTCGATCTGATGTGCGGAATCGGAGGCTCGCGCGTGGATGCGCCTTGCAAGCTCCTCGGCGGATGGGGGAAGGATAAAAACCCGCACGATATCGTTTGGCAAAAGGGCCGAAATAGAAGCCGCGCCCTGCCAATCCACATCGAAGAGGATGTCGCGGCCTTCGGCTAGCGCCACCTTAACGGGTCCGGCCGGCGTTCCGTACAGGTTCCCGAAGACTTCGGCCCACTCAAGAAGGTTGCCGCTCGTCTTGAGGTCCTCGAACTCTTTTCGTGACACGAAATGATAGTCGACGCCGTCCTTCTCCCGGGGCCGCGGTTCGCGCGTTGTCACCGAAATCGAATTGCGAAGCGTCTCGTCGCTCGACAACAGAAGGCGAGCCAAAGTCGTTTTGCCCGCACCGGATGGCGATGACAAAATCAGGCAGAGACCACGCCTGTTGAGCGATTGATCAGCGTTACCCACGATGAATTTTCCATGAGAAAGGCAATTGCAATGAACGGAATGCCAGGACTTTTAATTCTGGCAAAGTCCAACAGCAATGCCGGTTGTTTCAGCATTTCCGCTGAACGTCCAGCGCAATTTTCGCTACGAGAGATAAGGCAACCTTGGATCAACCTGCGTTTAACCGGAATCGACTAAACGCACAGAAGTTGAATGTTCAAAGTCCAGATCAGCTTATCCGCATCCCAAACGGACGCGGGCTGCGCTAGCGGCGCGGATTGCGTTGCGGCAGCGGAATCTCAACCGTCTGAAGCTTGTCGATTGCAATCGGCGCTCCAGCGGAAATGTCTTGCATGCGCTCTTCCTCTCGCGCCTCCTTCTCGATATGCCGCCACCGCGCGACGTTGCGCTGATGCTCGTTCAGCGTTTCCGCGAAAACGTGGCCGCCCGTGCCGTCCGCGACAAAGTAGAGAGCGGCGGTCTTATCCGGCTTCAACACGGCTTCGATGGCGGCGCGGCCGGGATTGGCGATCGGCGTCGGCGGAAGCCCATAGTTGCGGTAGGTATTGTAGGGGTTTTCCCTGTTTTCAAGCTCGCTGCGCAAGATGGGGTGGCCCAGGGTCCCTTTTCCGTCGCTCGCCCCATAAATGATGGTGGGATCGGCATCGAGGTGCATGCGCTTTTTCAACCGGTTGAGATAGACGGCGGCCACGCGCGGGCGCTCGTCTGCGCGGCCTGCCTCCTTTTCTACGATGGCAGCCAGATTGATGACATCTTCGGGCTTGGTGAGAGAAAGATCCCGCGACCGGGTCGGCCACAACCCTTCCATGAACTTTTTCTGCTCACCCTGCATGCGGCGGATGAGTTCCTCGCGGGACGTGCCGCGCGCAAAGCGGTAGGTGTCGGGAAGAAGGCTGCCTTCAGGGGGAACCTCGGAAACATCGCCAACCAGATCCGCGCTGGCCTTCATGCGCTCCACGATCTGATAGCTGGTCAATCCTTCGGGAATGGAGATGCTGTAAAGGATCGACTTTCCTTCGACGAGCGTATCCAGAATATCGCGGACGCTTGCGTTCCCTTTTATATTAAATTCGCCCGCCTTGATCTTATCGTGGACGCCGAATCGGCGCGATGCGATCAAGAATATCCAGCGTCCTGGCAGCAGGCTGTCGCTGTTGATGATCCCATCCTGCTCGAGGCGGCGGGCGATGGTGCTGACACCCTCACCCTTGGCCACCACAAACACGGTCGGGTAGTTGATCGGCCCAGGCCGATCGAACTGCTGCCGGATAAGGAAGAACAAGCCCGCCACAGCCGGAAGAAGGACGAGGAAAAAGGTCAGGAGCCGGCTTAAAAAGACGACGACGGGGCGCTGGCGCCGTTGCCGGCTGCCTTGCGGCGGTTCAGGAGCGCGTTCCGGCTCCAGGGCCTCGGATGGGCTGCGCGGCATCACGGAGTAATCCCGCTGCCCTCGATAGGCCGTGTTAGGAGAACGGCTGTTCCCATTCGAGTTGTAGACGTCGCCCGCCATGTGATCAGCTTACTCTCGCCCCTGAATAAAGCCATTCACCAATCCCAATGTGGCAAAACGGTGTGAATTGTTTCTTGCGGCCAATTATACAAGGAAACAAAGGCGTGTACACTGAGCAGACATTCCTTGGCCAGCCAACGAATGCCTGCTTGGATTTTTTGTTTTCGCAGAGTTTTATCCCAAAACCGGGAAGGCCACTTTTGGGAACCCTGCTCTAGCAGGATGCTGAAGAAGCCTGAAAGCGTAGCTTCATCCTTCGACAGGCTCAGGATGAGGTCGAGTGTTTTCAACGAGTTGACCCTCATAGTGAGCTTGTGTTCATCCTCATGGTGAGCTTGTCGAACCATGGGCAACATCGTTTTTCAGCAGCTTGCTAGCCCTATTTATTCACCGGGCTGTCGGCCTTTGGGCGATGAGCGGGACGTAATCTATTGGAATCACGTAAGATTTTGTTGTCGAGACAGTGTCGTTCGCAATTCCCCAGGAACTCCCGCTCACCATGACAGAAGCTACCCTCTTTCTTCCCGGACTGTCACCTATCGGCGGCAAGGAAATCACAGCCACGTTCGATGGTGGACAACTGTCCTCGGATGGCGGTGTTCTCATTTTGCGTGAGATCGAGAGGCGGCTTGGTATTGCGGCAATGCTCAGCACTTGCGTGCCGGACGCCCGCGATCCGAACCGCGTCATCCACACTCATGCCGACATGATCCGGGCGAGGGTGTTCGCCATCGCCAGCGGTTACGAAGACTGCGACGACCTCGATGCGTTGCGCATCGATCCCGCTTTCAAGATGGCGTGCGGGCGCCGGCCTGAGACAGGGAAAGACCTCATGTCCCAGCCGACATTATCGCGTCTTGAAAACGCGCCGTCGTGGCGCTCGCTTGCTCGCATGGCGTTCGGGATGATCGACCTGTTCTGCGCCAGTTTCTCCCGTGTGCCTGGCCGCATCGTGCTCGACATCGACGACACGGACGATCCGGCGCATGGCCAGCAGGAACTCATCCTCTTCAATACCCATTCGGGCGGCTACTGCTTCCAGCCAATGCATATCTTCGAGGCAGGCTCCGGCAAATGCGTGCTGTCGCTGCTGCGTCCTGGAAAGAGGCCGTCGGGCGAGGAGATCGCGCAAGTTCTGCGGCACGTCATTGCCCGGATCCGGCGCAACTGGCCGAGGGTCGAGATCATGGTGCGCGGCGATAGCCATTATACGGCTCCCGGAGTACTGGATTTACTTGAAGAAAAACGATGCAGTTACATTCTCGGCCTTTCAACCAACGCCCGCCTCGCGAAGATGGCGCACCCCTGGGCCGAGGACGCCGCCACACGCCTGGCGCTTGCGAAGAAAGAAAAGGTGCGGCGCTTCCATCAGACCGCCTACCGGGCTGGCAATTGGTCTAAAGCGCGCAAGATCATCGCCCGCGCCGAGGCCACAGGCATGGGCAGCGACGTCCGCTTCGTGGTGACGAACCTGCCGGGCTCAGCGAAAGTGCTCTACGAGAAGGTCTACTGCGCACGCGGACGCATGGAGAACATGATCAAGGACATGAAACTCTACACGCGCTCCGATCGCACCTCCTGCCACCGCTGGGAGGCCAATCAGTTCCGGCTTATTTTGCACATGGCCGCCTACTGGCTGCTGCACGCGTTGAGGAGTGCTGCTCCCAGGCGCTCGCTATGGCGTACGGCGACTTTCGAGACGCTGCGGCGCGCCTTTCTCAAAATCGCCGTGCGCGTGGAGGAACTGAAAAGCCGTATCAAGGTCGCCTTTCCCTCAGCCTATCCGCACGCGCCGGTGCTCGCTCTCCTCGCCGGATCAGTGACCGTTCGAAGCCCATGACCATCGCGGCAAGCGCCGCGCGAGCCCCGATCCCAAACCCTCAACGCGTTGCAATGTCCACTCACCAACCGACCGTCAAACCGGCCGATGACGCATGCTCCTTACGTCCGTAACCGTGCTTGGCGAATAATTGCAGCTAGCCGCATGAGGCGATCCCACTCATCGTCAGACGCGATCTTATGGCGGCAAAAAAGAAGCCGCGAACCCGAGTCCGGCGGCCGAGAAAGTCTAGGGAGGAACCTAGATGCGCTGATTATGGTGATGGGTTGGGGAAAAAAACAACCTATTCAGTTGCGACACAGTTGCATCTCCCTCGGGGTGTAGCAAAAAGGCCGCGTCCGAAACAATCGCTCACCTCATGCCTTAAGTGTGCGGCAAACATCGCCGGATCCGCGCGATTGCTCCGCGCTAATGATCGTCACCGGCGAAATCGGCAACGTTCAAGGGAGGGAAACGGCGTTCGAACAACCCGTCTTGTTCAAGCTCTTCCGCCCTCTCGCGATAAAGCAATACGAGGGCGCGCATGACATCCTGTGCTTGAGCATTTCTTATGCGGTATGCCTCTTCCTCGACACGCCGCGCGCGTTCCAAGAGACTTTGTGTTTGAAGACGGAAATCCATATCGCCGGCTCATGCAGGTTTTCGCATTCCAATGCCTTCGCAGAGCACAGGTTCCGCCCCCTCCCAGCCTTTCCTGTGGATAAGCCGCCTTCTGTTGCGCGCAGTCAAGGGGCGCGCTGCTCAAGCAGCGCGAGCGCGAAGCGCCTTGCCCTTGACGGCGCTTCCAGCGCCCGCAGGTCCGCGCTGGGAAACTTGAGGTTGTGCTAGGTCAGCACGCAAGCAGCAGCACCGGTTTCTATCTCTATTACCCCAAACGTTCTTAGGTTTTGCCCAAACTCAGGGCGTTCATAGAGCATATTAAGAGCGAAACCTCCCGCTGACCAACCTAGCCAATCTCTCAATTTCCGCGGCTCTCAACGTTGAGCTCAAGGTGACGACTTTTTCGTGGGACAATTCCGGAAAAAGCTATGCAGCTCTATGAGCGAAAATTGTCCCACTTTTTTGCTAAGTCTCTGTTTCTTTGATCGCTTGGAATCCTGTCGGGAACGCCAATAAAATCAAGGACTTAGGTGCCGCTTTTTCTCCACAGCAAATCTTATGGGTTCCATATGGGTTCCTGCGGATGTGTGCACGAAAGATCGCTTCCAGGCTAAAAACTCTAGGTTGGAGCGTCGCTGTGATCGTCTCTGCCTTTAGGGATATGGATTAACGAGAGCGGGCGCCTTCATAGCCTCGGACCTCAGGCCGGAAACTCCTTTGTGGGATGTCGGTTGTTGGTGTCAACCGTACTGGTCGAGATAGCAGCGGAAGGCTTGGAAATCCTGCGCGAAAAAGGGCCGTCGCGTATTTTGGCCGCCATGACGCTGCACGGGATTTTTGTCCGTGAAGTCACTCCAAACCCGAGGATGCCTTCAGGTTCTGTAAAGAAGAAATCTGCCAAGAAATCAGTTTCGGGTCGGCGGCGGCGTTGAATCTCCTGCCCGCTGTCGTGTGGAGTCTCTCTTCGAACGGCTCGTCACGTCGCCGGACCGCTTGAGAAGTCGGTCGTTTTCTTGAAAGCCACGCTTGTGCGTTTGAAATCGGCGCAAGAATCAGCGTAGCGCATGAAAAAGGCTCTGTTGCGGCAGTGTCCGAAACTGGATCAGGCTAGCGCCATGCGAAGCCGTTCAACGTATCGGAGGGCGGCCTTCTACGCGGCGCCGGCTAGTCGAGAGCAACGCTAACCGCCGGCCGGACTGGGTGCTGGTGGTCGATCAATGAAGGGAAGAGATCAATGACCAAGACCAAGCCAACGGCGACTGCCAAAACGGCGGCCTTGCGTAAACCAGCTGCCGCAGCCAAGACCGCGGCCCCGGCCAAAGCACCCGCAGCGGGCAAGGCAGCGGCAAAACCGGTCAAGGTGGAGCTTGTCACACTTCGCCAACTCGCGACCTCGATTGGCGAGACGCATGGGCTTTCGCAAAAGCAGGCGAATGAGGTGCTGGCCGGTACCGTTGCCTTGATCGGCGAGCACCTTAAGAAGGGCGCACGTATCCGCATCGCCGGGCTCGGCACTCTTGAGGTGCGTAAGCGCTCCGCCCGCATGGGACGCAACCCGGCCACAGGCGAAGCTATCGAGATCAAGGCGAGCAAGAAAGTGGCGTTCCGCGCTGCGAAGGACCTCAGCGAGGTGATTTAGGCGGTGCACGTCTGCGATAAACATACCCTTCAGGCGACGTTATCCACGCGCAGCACAATCGACGTGCGATGAACGGCGGTCGCAGGATCAACTTTTTAATGGCCTGTTCAGCTCCGTGCGCCAGTTCGCCGGATCAGGTGTCGACTGCGGCCCGACGGAATACAGCTCCCAGAGGTTTTCTGCCTGCTCGTGGCCGTTAGCTTTTATCCACTTATTGAATTCACCCCAGGCAGACGGCAGGCCTTCGTAGGGACCGCTGTATATAGTGCGGGCAACCTTGGCTGCAGGAAGCTCGCCTGGTTTCACGCGTCCGGTGACTTTCACCGGCGCATTAATTTTCACGCCCAATTCGAAATCGAAGGTATCCGGGGTCATCTTGAGATGGTGGGCGAAAACAGCGCCGACGGGCTTCACGCCTTGCTCGGCGAGCGCCGCCATCAATTCGCCGACGGCAGGGCCGAACACCTTCCTCATCTCGCTGCGCGGAACGGTGAGGCGAATGACGGCCGCCGCCTGGGCCTCGGTCCGAAGGATCTGTGGTGTCGTTATCATGAATGGCTTCCTCGTTTGATAAAGGTCGTCGTTCGAACAATTCGCGGCGGCGTAGGGGGCTTGGTTTTGCGATCAAGCGGTAGCATTCAATCATAGTCTGTGCTCGACGGTCTTCCGAATGGGTTCCCTTGTCTTCGCTTTGCGGTAAGCTTGGCGTCGAGGCCTTTCCAGTTGCCGCGAGGCATACAGATGCGCGGTTGCGGCTCTTGGATAATGCCCGCTGACGGTCCTGTTATGTTCGCTATTCTGGAAAGAAGGTGCACGTTTTTGACAAAAAGGCGCCTCTGCCGTTTTGATCATGATCGGGGTCATCCTCATCAATCAGTGAGCAGGACACGCACCTGCGGCTCATTGGCCTGGTTGGCGCCTCTGTGGACATAAGCTTCGGGCTGGCAAAATGAGCTGAAAGTAACGCTGGCGCTCCCGCGATCTTGGCTACAATTTCGAAGAGATAGCGGGATGCTCGCAACTGAGGACCATCGCAGTGGTTTGGCCACACGGCTATAGTGATTTGAAGGCGGATCCGGCAGTCAGGTTCGGGAATCTTTCCGAACGGCATCGCCTACGCCATTCTCAAGAATGAAACACCCGCAGGCCAGGTCGCTTTGCGTCTGCGCATCGGTTCCGGCTCTTTGCAGGAGAGCGACGCCCAGCAGGGGTTGGCTCATTTGCTGGAGCACATGGCGTTCAAGGGCTCAACCAATGTGCCGGAAGGCGAGCTGGTGAGAATTCTGCAACGCAAGGGGCTCGCTTTCGGGCCGGACACGAACGCGTTTACCAGCGCCACCCAGACCACCTACGTGCTGGACCTTCCGGAAAGGGATCTTGACACGATAGAAACTGGTTTGATGCTGCTGCGTGAAATTGCCAGCGAGTTGACGCTCCGCGCCGCCGCCATGGAGACGGAGCGCGGCGTGGTCTTGTCGGAAGAGCGCTGGCGCGATACGCCGAAATCTCGGGCCTACGCAGCGCGGTTGGGCCTGCTGCTGGAAGGGCAACTTGCCGCGAGGCGGATTCCGATTGGCAAAGTGGAGGTCTTGCAAAGCGCCTCCGTGGATCTTGTGAGAGAGTATTACGAGTTGAATTACCGCCCCGAAAACGCAACTCTGCTGGCGATAGGCGATTTCGATCCCTCTGTCATTGAGAACAAAATCAGGGCGTTCTTCGGCGACTGGCAAGCGCCTGGCACCGAGGCCCCAGACCCTGATCTTGGAGAGATCAAGCGCCGTACTTTGCAGGCAAGGTTCGTGGAGCTGCCGGGCGCAGAGACAAAGATAGAGATCGCATGGATCAGGCCGTTCGAAGGGGCCCAAGACTCGAAGACAGGCGCCGTTCCGACTTGGTGAATTGGCTGGGCCTCGCGGTGCTGAAGCGTCGTTTCGCCAAACTTGCCCGAAGTGAAACGCCGCCTTTTCTGGGTGCGAACGCAACCTTTGACAATCTCCTGCGGTCCGCCAAGGTGGCGAGCGTGATCGCTGCCTCCACACCGGAAGGTTGGCCCCAGTCTCTCGCGGCGCTAGACGAAGAGCAGCGGCGCATCATCCGGTTCGGTATCCGGCAGGATGAACTGGATCAGGCGATCGCGGAGTTTCGCAAGTCGTATGACAACGCGGCGGTAAGCGCAGGTACGAGGCGTACAAAAGACCTGGCGCGCTCGCTGATCGCATCCATCGACCAGGATTTCGTCTTCACGTCCCCACCCGATAATCTTGAGCGGTTCGAGAGCAGTGTGGACGGCTTGACAGTGGCTGAGGTGAATGCGGCCCTGAGCAGGATTTTCGAGGGAGAAGGTCCTCTTGTCTTGCTGACAGGCACTGTTTCATTGGAAGGCGGCGACGAGGCCCTGGCCGAGGAATATCGGAAGTCGCATGCCGTGGAGGTCGAGGCACCTGCGCCTGAGGCCGTCATGCAATGGCCCTATGGAATATTCGGCGGCCCAGGTTCCGTGATCGAACGGCGGGAGATATCGGACTTGGGGGCGTCAGCCTTTACGTTTGCGAATGGCGTGAGGCTCACCGTCAAGCCGACCCGGTTCCGCGCCGGAGATGTGCTCGTAAGTGCGCGGATTGGGAATGGGCGGCTCGATATGCCAGCGGAGAGTTCCGTCTGGCTGACAGGGGCGTTCACGGGCGGGGGGCTCAGCGCCATTGGCGAGCAGGATATGGCGCGGGTCCTAGCTTCGAAAGTATACGCCGCGCAGCTGAGGGTCACCGACGACGCTTTCTTACTGGGCGGGCGGACGAGGCCGCAGGACCTCGATGCACAATTGCAGGTTCTCGCGGCTTATGTTTCCGATCCAGCCTGCCGCCCGGAGGCGATCGAGCGTGCGAGAGCCAGGAAGCTTGCGCACCTTCTCCAACTGGAGGCCACTCCGGCTGGGGTCGAGGCGCGGGACTGCGCCCGTTTGCTTCGCGGAAATGATCCCCGCTGGGGGGAGCCCAGTCGCGAAGAGGTTGAAGCGGCCAAGGCGGAGGCCTTGCGAGCTTTGATGGATCGGCCGCTATCGAGGGGCGCGATTGAAGTCACGATCATTGGCGACATCACGCCCGAGGCAGCACTCGAGGCGGTGGCGGCTACGTTTGGCGCTCTGTCGCCCCGTCCAGCGTCTTCGCTCCTGAATAGCTCGGCGAACGTGCGCTTCCCTGCGACAAGGAACTCGCCCGTTCAATTGACCCACAAAGGGCGCGCCGACTCGGCGCTCGCCTATTTGGCGTGGTCAGCGCAAGACTTTTTCGCCGACATGCGGGGCTCGCGGGCACTCATCCTCGCCGCTGACGTGCTGAGAAACCGGCTGATGGATCAGGTTCGCGTTGTCGAGGGAGCAACCTACAGCGTTCAGGCGGGGGCCTTCCTGTCGGATAGCCTCGCGGGTTACGGCTATGCATGGACCAAAGTGGAAACGTCGCCGGAAAAAATCGCACGCTTTTATGATAATGTGTCTCGCATTACAGGCGACATGGCCCAGAATGGTGTTTCGGCGGATGAGCTTTCTCGCGCCAAGACGCCGAAGATCGAGAGCTTGAAAAAGGCGCAGCTTTCAAACGAACACTGGCTCCAGACCCTTTCCGGAACGCATGCCGACCCGCGAAGGCTCGAAATGGCGCGCACCAGGATTGCTGGCTACGAAGATGTAACCGCTGAGGATATCAGGAGCGCTGTGGCTGATTATCTTACCGATGATCGGGCGTGGAGGCTTGTTGTTCTTCCATCTTCTCATTGAGATGAGTTTGATCAATCGCCACCGCAGTCATCGGCCACAGCCTTTTCATTCGCATCGCCGATGCGCTGGATGGATCGCGCTGGTTTCTTGAGGGATTTGCCTGTCTACTTGGAAGCAATTTGTATGAGTTCGGCTTTGACATCCGCCGCTGCTCCGGCGCCGGCGTTGACATCCTCGGCCGTGTCGGCCCCTTCGAACTGGTTCAAAAGCTTACGCGCAAAGAATGCCGTGAGATAGCGGACCGCGTACGCGAGGAACGGGCTGATCGCGACATACTTCGGCGCGAAAGCGCCGGTCTCCGGCTAAGCGATTCCGTCTTCCCGGGCCGCGGCAATCGCTGCCCTCTTTTGCTCCTCGGAGAGAAGCGGGCGATCCGGGCTTTGGCTCATCCACTCTTCCACAAACTTCAGCTGGCTGTCATCCACACCCCAGACCATCGTTCTGGCCTGTGCTACGACGGCCTGATTTATCACCTCAACGATTTCCTGCGGCGGTCTTGTCTCACAAATATTCGCCCATCTTGCATCATGGGCGGCGACGAAGAGCACATAAGGGCTGACAGGTAACGCGATGTAGGCATTGGCGCTTCCCAAGCCAAACGGCATCACCACTGGCCGGTCCGACGTCAGCAGTGGCACGTTCGAGCGTTCGACCGAGACCGTCGCCCAGTACATGTTATTAATCGTCGGGCCGACATCGATATTATCGATAATCTCGCGCAGCATATTCATTGCGGCCCGGTGCTGCCGTTCCGGCCACTCACTTGCCAAATACTCCGCGAGTGTTGGCGGATCCCCTGGCCGCCGCCATTGCTCATAGTGCTCACGCAGACTCTCCATGCTGGCGAGATGAAGATCGCGAATATGCTCCTTAAGCTCGCGCACCACTTCTGGCTGCCGATAAAGCAGCGAGAAGATGAAGCGGGTTAATGCGCTCCGCTCTCTTTCTTTCCAAGGTTCGATGGCCGCCCGAAGGATTTTCTGCAGCGCCAAGTCCGCTTCCCCGTCAACCGGCTTCATAAACTCTGTTTCGACCGATTGTGCTAAGTCATCGGGAAGACCATCAATGCGATACAGATCAGTTTCGAAGCCTGTGGCGTTGGGATGCGCGCGCCGCCGCGCAATTTTGCCAGGGCGCACGCGCCTGTACTCACACACTTGTTGGTCAGCCCCAGCCCACTGCTTCAGGTAGCATGCAGGAATGAAGTGGTGTTTGCGAGAGGGGCTCAAGGTACTTTTATCCGATTTGCCTCAATTTGAGAGGATCAAATCCGATTTCTTCGGAGAAGACAACGGATAGCGAGAACCGTCCTGACCTCCTCCAGCGTTACACCAAAATGCACGCCTTGCGCGCAACTTGGGCAATATGCATTTTCTGGTCAAATCAACGATTTCGGCTCTCTGTATTAGCCGAGGAGGGGGCTCGAACCACCGACGCGCGGATTTTCAGGCCCTACGTTCTTTCATAAAAACAATGACTTAGCTCCCGAATGGCTGTTCTTACGGCCAAGAAAAATCAATCGGTTAAATCGGTTTTCCCGAACAAATCCGAGCGAGATTTGCGCTTATTTCACGATTTCCGCGAGCAGAGAGAAGGACGCGAGCAAGCACGCAGATCTACGAAGTGGTGCCGTAAGTGCGTTTGTGGTGCCGCTGTAGGATCTTTCGGCGCAGCCTCGGCTGACGCATATCCGAAGTATGGAAACGAATTTCTTCATATTCCGGGAGCGGCTCGCAATCGCTTGCCGCCTTCGCGGCATCACATGACCAGCTCTGTTCAAGCATTGGGCTTGGCGGCCGGCGCACTGTCGACCTTGAACACGCGGGCCTCCGCGCGCTTGACATTTACCGGCTGGCTCAGATAGCAGACCGGCTTGACGTTTCGATCGATTGGCTTCTGGGCAGGTCTAAGGCGATGGAGCTTCGCGAGAAGCAATGCCAAGGGGAAATCGGGTAACGCGGTGCCTAACCCGCCTCGGCGGCTTTTGACCTCGATCCTCTTCGCACTTAACGGATGCGATAGCCGCGGCGCTCCAAATGCTCGACGATGGCCGCCTGCACGCGCCTGGCGTCGTGAAAGAGACTTTGCCACGGCCCCCAAGGCTACCGTTCGGGTTTCCAACGACGCCATGTCAAAAAGGGGTGGGTGTGAACCAGCCAGCAAAATCAATAACTTACAGTGGCTAACATTGGAATTTTGGCTCGGACTGTTTCGTAAGGGGGGGCATTTTCGGAATTTGGCTAACGTCCTCTCTGACCTTTGGTTCGAATCCCCTTGAAGGATTTGAAGTCATCACCACACTGGCGAACAAGCCCGCACTTCCTTTGAAAGCGGTCACGCTCTGATGATCACCAAATAGGTCAGAAGGGCCATCAACGGACCTTCGATCAGGTCGACTCCCGGGGCCGATTGGCCGGAGGCGAACGCGCTGCGGCCTTTACCAGCGTCGATATCAAAAGTGAGAATATGACGGCGCCCGTCATCCAGAAGCGCAATGCGCGCCCCAAACACGAGCGTGGTTTCAAGCAAGACATTCAACTTTTTGAAGCCGAAGTAGACGTTTCAGCCACGAAAATTAGAATTTTTGGTCAATAGGCGAATTCGTAATTGAATTCGACAAATAGAAAAGATCACATCATTCTTACTGAGCAATTCCTCTGTATTTTTTACAAATATAAAAGCCACCTATTGTAATTAACCCAATTATTTATCACATATAATGTTGTGAGAGTTTTATATCAACGCTATGAATTACAAATTCTCGAAAGTATAGTATTATTAAACAGTAGCGTGGCTGGCAGCGCCACAAAGGAAGACCCGATGACAGGTAACACGCAAACCGCGATTTCGCAGGCGATGCGCGAAATTGTTACGAAGAACATTGATCAAGCGCGAGCCGGATACAACCAGATGATGGACTCGGCGCAAAAGGCGCAAGAGATGATGATAGCCAAGATCCCATCGGACCTTCCATCGAACCTGGCGTTGCAGGGGCTAATCCAGGCTCAGGAGCGAGCCATAAAGTTTGCCGGGCAGAATGTCGATGCCGGTTTCTTGCTCGCCGGTGAGTTGACCAACGCGGCGACCTTCCCGGAAATGCTGCAAATTCAGAGCAGGCACGCACAGTTGCAGATGCAGGCTTATGCCCTTCACGCCAAGGAGCTTACATTGGGATGACCGGCGCCACCAATACGCAAGCAATAACCCCGCCCCGCTGGCCGCGAATAACGCTGGCCTTATTCTTAGACGGCCAGTCTTGGCCGAGGTAAGCGACCCTAGCGTCGATATGCGCTGATCCTTCGCCTTACCCAGACTCCTCAAGCCTCTATTCACGACGCGGCGCGGCACTCAGCACAGCGTCCGAAGCAAGTTCGTCCGCGTGTTCGCGATCGCTGCTTCGCCTGAGTAGTTTCCGAGCCTAGCGCTCAGGCTTTCTCTATGGTTTGGTATTGACAACTGTTACGTCGGCTCCAAGCCGCTAAGCTCTGAGCGGGTTGCGCGAAAATAACTCGCGTTGCGCCCCTAGCGCGATCCGCTGCGCTTTTTTGGTCAACGTGAGATTGCCGCTCCGACAAAGTCCGCAAAGAGGAGAGTTCCGTAGCCACTGACCCCGCCCTGATACTTGTATTGAACAGCGGGTCATCGTCGCTGAAATTTGCTGTCCACGCGGCTGGCGTAAGGACACCGAAGCTATCGGGCCTCGCCGAGCGCCTTGGCGGCATGCGGCCGTCGATCACCTCGAGAGACGAGGAGGGGAACGCGACAGTTGCGCTCCCAGCCGCTACCCACGCAGCCGCCTTTGAGGCGGTTCTGGCGGAGCTTGGTCGGCGCAGGTGGTTGAGTAACCTGTCCGCAGTCGGACACCGTGTCGCGCATGGTGGCGAGTTCATAAGCGCCTCTGTCGCCATCACACCGCGGATCATTGTCGACATCGAGGCCTGCAGTCATCTGGCGCCCCTGCATAATCCCTCCGGCGCTGCTCGTCATTCGGCATGGCGATCGAGCAAATGCCGGCAATTCCTCACGTCGCTGTGGTCGACACCGCCTTCCACCAGACCATGAAGCCGGCAGCCTATTTCTATGCCCTGCCGATGTGGATCTACCGCGATCACGCCGTCCGCCGCTACGGTTTCCACGGCACCAGCCACCGCTACGTGGCGCAGGAAGCGGTGGCGCATGCTCGGCCTCGACCCAGCCGACCATGGCCTGATCACCGCGCATCTCGGCAACGGTGCCTCGGCCACCGCGGTGCAGGACGGGCATAGCGTCGATACCTCCATGGGCATGACGCCGCTGGAAGGCCTGGTCATGGGCACCCGGCCCGGCGACGTGGACCCCGGCGCGCTCATCTACCTCATGCGACGCACCGGCTGCGGCCGTCGACGAGATGGACACCATGCTCAACAATCAGTGCGGCCTTCTCGGCCTTTCCGAGTTGTCCAACGATTGCCGCGAGCTGGAAGCGACGCGGCTGCGGAAGGACATGCGGGGGCGATTTGGCGCTGGACGTGTTCGTTCATCGCCTCGCCCGCTACATCGGGGCCTGACGACGTCGCTCCGGCGTCTCGATGCCGTGGGTTTTCACCGGCGGTATTGGCGAGAACGCGGCCGGCATTCGCGCTATGACGGTGCAACGCCTGCGCCC
>CAVRSS010000084.1:0-60129 GCA_963723755.1 uncultured Alphaproteobacteria bacterium
GCTGAACGGAGAACTCGAAGCTGTTGAAGCCCCCGCCCCGGACGGACGCCGGCGCCCGAAAAGCAAACCAAGGATGCCGAACACGATGCTGAGCAGGATGCGCATCGCAATGCTGAAGCCAACGAGGACGAACTGGCTGGGCTGCATGAAGATATCGACCCAAACCATGTAACTGTCCGGCAGTGGACCCTCCCGGACGTAATCGCGGACCTGCTGCGCCGTGGTCATCAAATCGCGCATGACCGACGGATAATTAATGGCCGTGTAGGAGAACGCGAACAGGGCGAGCAGCATGGTGAGAATGAATGTCGCAATAGATAACAAAAATTTCAAAAACCACATGGTCAGCCCCTTGATCCTGGAAGCGCCTGCGTCGCGGGCCAGCCAGTCCAACGCGATCGCGAATTTCGAAGAATTTTATTCATCGCGGAATGGTACGGTTTTGTGAAGCTCTATCATTAACGCAAGGGAGCGTAATTGGCTGCGATTGGCCGCGCAGCCTTCGCCTGTTGTGGGGGTTGGGCCTGCCCTGCGCACGTGGTATTGTGCAACGCAAACAATTTTTACCTGCATTGAAGGTTACCGGCCAAACCATGACCGACCAGCCCTGGATTTTCCGCACCTATGCGGGCCATTCGAACCCTAAAGCATCAAACGAGCTCTATCTCAAGAACCTGGCCAAGGGGCAAACGGGCCTTTCCATCGCCTTCGATCTGCCGACACAGACGGGCTACGACTTGGATCACCCGCTCGCTCGCGGCGAGGTCGGCAAGGTGGGCGTGCCGGTCAGCCACCTGGGCGATATGCGCACGCTGCTCGCGGGCATCCCGCTCGGCAAGATGA
This sequence comes from uncultured Alphaproteobacteria bacterium, assembly GCA_963723755.1. GTDB lineage: Bacteria > Pseudomonadota > Alphaproteobacteria > Rhizobiales > Rhodomicrobiaceae > Rhodomicrobium. The sequence continues at coordinate 844 of CAVRSS010000084.1, forward strand.
ACACGTCGATGACGATCAACGCGACGGCAGCTTGGCTTCTTGCGCTGTACATCGCTTACGCCGACGAACAAGGCGTCGACCGCAAGTCGCTGACGGGAACGGTTCAAAACGACATCATCAAGGAGTATCTGTCTCGGGGCACCTATGTGTTTCCGCCGCAGCCGTCGATGCGGCTCATCAAGGACATCGTCGTCTTCTCCTTCCGGGAGGTTCCGAAATGGAATCCGACGAATGTCTGCTCCTACCATCTGCAGGAGGCGGGCGCGACGCCGGTGCAGGAACTTGCCTATGCGCTGGCGATCGCTATCGCCGTGCTCGACACGGTGAAGGCGAGCGGCGAGGTTTCCGAGGCCGAATTCAGCGAGGCGGTGGCGCGCATTTCGTTCTTCGTGAATGCAGGCGTCCGCTTCGTCACCGAGATGTGCAAGATGCGCGCCTTCGTCGATCTCTGGGACGAAATTTGCGAGACGCGCTATGGCGTGACGGACCCGAAGCTCCGCCGCTTCCGCTACGGCGTCCAAGTCAATTCGCTGGGCCTCACCGAGCAACAGCCCGAAAATAACGTCTATCGCATTCTTCTTGAGATGCTGGCGGTGGTCCTTTCGAAGAGGGCGAGGGCGCGTGCTGTGCAACTTCCGGCGTGGAACGAGGCGTTGGGCTTGCCGCGCCCATGGGATCAGCAATGGTCGTTGCGCATGCAGCAGATCGTGGCGTTCGAGACCGACCTTCTCGACTATGCGGACATCTTCGACGGCTCGCGCGTCATCGAGGCCAAAGTCGAGGACCTGAAGAACGAGGCGCGCGAGGAACTGGCACGGATCGAAGCCATGGGCGGCGCGATTGCAGCCGTTGAGGCAAGCTACATGAAGCAGCGCCTCGTCGAGAGCAACGCCGCGCGTCTTGGCAAGATCGAGAGCGGCGAACTGACTGTGGTTGGCGTTAACAAATACCTTGAGACCGAACCATCTCCGCTGTCAGGCGGAACCGATGGCGGCATCCAGACCGTTCCGGAGGGGGTGGAGCGCGAGCAGGTCGAGTCGCTGAAAGCATGGCGCGCCGCCCGCGACGCGAATGCGGTACAGGCTGCTTTGGGCATCTTCGCGCCGCCGCACAGGAAGGCCGCAACATCATGGAACCGTCCATCGCCTGCGCCAAGGCTGGCGTTACGACCGGGGAATGGGGCGACACTTTGCGCCAAATCTTCGGCGAGTACCGCGCACCAACCGGCGTCTCCCGCGCTGCGGCCCAGGGCGGCGGAGCAGGCATCGCCGAAGTGCGGGCCGATGTCGATCGCGTTTCCGCCAAGATTGGGACGCCGGGTTAAATTCCTCGTCGGCAAGCCCGGCCTTGACGGACATTCCAATGGCGCGGAGCAGATAGCCGTGCGCGCGCGTGACTGCGGCATGGAGGTGGTCTACGAAGGCATCAGGCTGACTCCCGCGCAGATCGTGAATGCGGCGCTTGAGGAAAGCGTGCACGTTGTCGGCCTCTCGATCCTTTCCGGCAGCCACGTGCCGCTCGTTCGCGACATCATGGACCGCATGCGCGCGGCGGGTCTTGGCGCGATCCCTGTCGTCGTCGGCGGCATCATCCCGGTGGAGGACGAAGCAACCCTGAAGGCTTGCGGAGTGGCCGCAATCTACACACCGAAGAATTTCCAGTTGAACGACATCATGGCGGGAATCGTGAAACTCATTGACCCGGACCTCAAGGCGCTCGCTTCGTAACGCTTGCCTTGTCGAGGGCGAGGGCCGGTCCAGCCCACAACCTTTTGGGGGAGCTTCAACGGTTGGAGATTTCGACGCTAGCCTGCCAAGAGCTGCAGAAAGCGTTGCCTCAATTGGCGGCGCTCAGGATCGAGGTATTTCGCGACTACCCGTATCTTTACGATGGTTCTCCCGACTATGAAGCGAGCTATCTGACAGTCCTGACAAACAGCAAGGACAGCATCATCGTGTCCGCCGAGGACGGCGGGACTATCGTCGGCTGCGCCACAGGATTTGCGCTCGAAGGACATCACCAGGAGTTCGCAGCGCCTTTCCTGGAACATGGCTTCGATCCCAATGAGGTTTTCTATTGCGGAGAATCGGTGCTACTGCCGAGCTATCGGGGACGAGGCCTTGGCCACACCTTTTTTGAACGGCGAGAAGCTCACGCCAAGGCACGCCACTACAAGTATAGTGCGTTTTGCGGGGTCGTAAGACCGGACGGTCACCCGCTCAGACCCGCAACCTATTCCCCGCTCGATACGTTCTGGAAAAAGCGCGGGTACCGGAAAGCCGAAGGGATGGTCGCCATGTTCCGCTGGAAAGACACCGATCAACCGCAGGAGACCGATCATCCGATGCAATTCTGGGATCAGAGAACTGTAATGCCGGCTCGTGTCATCCGCGTCGCGGCCGCGCAATATAACTTCGACGAAATAACCAACTTCGCCGCCTTCGAAGACAAGTTGTCGCAATGGGTTCAGCAGGCGGTCGCCCATGGCGCCCAACTCCTGGTGTTTCCGGAATACGCCGCGATGGAGCTTACCCGGATCGCCGGAAGACACATATCGCTCGACCTGCACGCGTCCATTGAAGCGTTGCAATACCATATCGGCCATTACGAAGAGGCTTATTCGGAGCTTGCGAAGCGCCACGGCGTTTTCATTCTCGCGGGCAGCGCCCCAACCCGCCTGACGGACGGCCGTTTCGTGAACCGCGCCCAGTTCTTCAGCCCAACGGGGCGGTCAGGCTTCCAGCAGAAGCACATCATGACGCGTTTCGAGGCCGAGCAATGGGGCATCAGCGCCAGCGCCGGCCTTTGCATTTTCGATATCGGGGTCGCGAAGATCGGCATCGCAATCTGTTACGATTCCGAGTTTCCCCTGATCGCGCGCTCCATCGCCGAGGGAGGCGCCGAAATTCTGATCGTGCCGTCCTGCACCGAAAGTCTGGCGGGGTACTATCGGGTCAAACATGCATGCGCCGCCCGAGCGCTAGAAAACCAGATATACGTGATCCAATCGCCCACCGTGGGCGAAGCGCCGTGGGCCGTCGGCACAGATATCAACATTGGCGCTGCCGGGTTTTTTGCGCCGCCCGACAAGCGATTTCCCGCTGACGGCGTCCTCGCTCAGGGCACGCTCAATAAAGCGGAATGGGTCTATGCGGATCTCGATCTCGACCTGCTCGCCGAGGTACGAAATGATGGAGACGTGTTGAATGCCCGCGATTGGCCATTGCAGCCCGGCGCGCCGGTCCTTCCCCGCCCAAAAATCGTGACCCTCGGTTAACGCATCACCGGCGCGGCAAAGGCGCTTCGCCGGTCGTCGTCCAGATCGGCGCTTGCGCCGTATCCGGGGGCAGTAGGCATTGAAGCGCCTCGATTGTCCCGAACTCGCGCTTCGCTTGGCCGGGACGACAGACCCTGCGGTTACGGGCCAGGTGTCGAAAGAGAGCGAGCAGGCCCGGGCGTGCCGCACGCGCCGCAAGTAGGTGTATGAAATCGCCCGCATTTTAGGCTTCCGCTCAACCGTACTCCAACCCTCATAGCGCATAACTCAAGCTGCTATTTTTCCTTGAGGCGCTAAAAATGTTTCACATCATTCTCGGTCCGGCCATGGCGATCATGAGCCGCCTTCGCTTCGGGCTTAAGATCGGATTGATCGGCCTGCTGTTCCTGGCGCCTCTGACGGCGCTCTTAATCTATCTCTACGGCAAACTGCAAACCGAAATAAAGTACTCCGAGACTGAGCGCCTCGGCGTTCAGCAGATCGTTCCGGGGCGGGGGCTGCTTAAAGAGCTCCAGAATCACCGGGGCGAAAGCGTGCTAGCGCTCAGCGGCGACCAAGCGGCGAAAGAGAAGCTCATCGCAATTGAGTCCCGTTTGGAAGATTGGCTCAAGCTCATGAGCGACCTCGATGAGACAATCGGCGTAACCTTAAAAACGAGAGGGGGCATCGACACTCTCAAAAATCAATGGATTGCTATAAAAGCACATCATCTAGAAGATACTTCTGAAGAAAGCTTCAAAAGACACAGTGTTCTTATCGACGGCCTTTTCGATTACTGGGCAGAGATATCAGACAAGTCGGGTCTGACAACGGAGGGGGACTTGGATGCCTTCTACGTCGGCGATGCAGCAATCATGAAAATCCCTCATGTGATGGCCAGCATTGGCCGCATGCGCGGCTGGGGCGCCGGCATCCTCAAGCGCCAAGTTATGACTCCTGACGAGAAGACGGAGCTCGTAGTCCTCGATCGGTCTTACGAGGACTATTTTCCAGATCTTCAAGGAGATTACAAAAAAGCGATCGAGGCAAGCCCCGCATTAGCAAGCGTTCTAGATGCTAAGATCAAGGAGATGAACGGCTCGGTTCAGTATTTTGTGAATAATGACGCCGCCGCTGTCATTAAAGGCGACTTCAGCCTGGGGCCAAACGACTATTTCAAGCATGCCTCAACCGCCGTGGATGCTATTTTTGGTGTTTTTGATGTGAGCATGGATCAGCTCGACAAACTGCTTGTGGCTCGCATCAACCGGCTGCAAAGCAACCTCATCCTGATCTTCGGCGGTACAGCCTTGGTTCTGGCTGTGGTCTTCTATCTTTTCGCGGGCATGCTGTTTTCGGTGCTGCGCTCGCTTCGCTCGATCGAGGCCGGAGCCGAACGGCTCGCCCGGGGCGACGTATCAGAACTCGTCGACAGCCATTCAAGAGACGAGCTTCGCGAGGTCGGCGGCGCCGTCAACAGCGTCGTGCAGACTCTGCAAAAGTTTACCAAGGCTGAACTCGATATGGCACGCGCGCACAACGAGCATGGCCGCATCAGTGAGGAAATGCGTGCAAGCGAGTTCCCCGGCGCTTATGGCGACATGGCCCGGAACCTGAACGCCATGGTAAAGGGCCATATCGACATTCAAATCCGCTTTACTGAGCTGATGGGCGAATATGCAGGCGGCAAGTTCGACAACCGCATGCCGCCGCTCCCGGGCGAGCGCAGGGGGATCTCCGACGCGGCCGAGAAGGTTCGCGGGGGGCTTGAGGCGAGCGCCAAGGCCGCCAGCTTCAACGCGCTCGTGAAAGTGGCGCTTGACCATGTCAGCATCCCAGTCCGCATCGCCGACGACGAGGGACAAATCCTCTACATCAACAAAGCGCTGCAAGAAACGCTTCGCAAATACGAAGCGGGATTCCGCCGACAGATCCCGGGCTTCGACCGCGACAAGGTGGTTGGCGGCAGCATCGGCATGTTCCTGGGCGGTAACCGCTCCGCCGCGGGCTACCTGCACGAGATCACGCAGGCTACGACTTCGCGCATGATCATAGGCGGACGGGACTTCGAAATCGTGACGACCCCGGTGGTCGACAATGGCAAGCGCCTGGGCACGGCTGGACAGTGGACGGACATCACCGAGCAACTCGCAGCGGAACGAGAGATCAGCGCCATTGTGGAGGCAGCGGCGGATGGTGACTTCACAAAACGCATCGCCGACGCGGACAAGTCCGGCTTCATGCTGCAAATGTCGCAAGGACTGAACACGATCCTCGGCACGAACGAACAGGCGCTCGGCGAGATTGGCCGCATTCTGAAAGCGCTGGCGCAGGGCGACCTCAGCCAGGACATCAGGGCCGACTTCAAAGGCGTCTTCGCGGAGCTGAAAGGCAACTCGAACGAGACCATCTCCAAGCTGCGCGACATCATCACCCAGATCCGCGAGGCGTCAGTGTCCATCAACACGGCAGCGCGCGAGATCGCGATGGGCAACAACGACCTGTCGCGGCGCACCGAGGAGCAGGCGTCGAGCCTTGAGGAAACCGCAAGCAGCATGGAGGAGTTCGCATCCACCGTGAAGCTGAACGCGGAGAACGCGCAACAGGCCAACAGGCTTGCGGCAGAGGCATCTGAGAGCGCGGCGCGCGGCGGCGAGGTGGTGGCGCAGGTTGTGACAACCATGAATGGCATCACCGAAAGCAACCGCGAAATCGCCGACATCACCACGCTGATCGACGGCATCGCCTTCCAGACGAACCTGCTCGCGCTGAACGCCGCTGTGGAAGCGGCGCGCGCCGGCGAACAGGGCCGCGGCTTCGCCGTGGTGGCGTCCGAGGTGCGCAACCTCGCACAACGCGCGGCAGAAGCAGCCAAGAACATCAAGGCGGTGATCGCGAACTCGATCGGCAAGGTCCAGGATGGCGCCAGGCTCGTCGAGAGCGCAGGCCAGTCCATGGAGGAGATCGTAGCCCAGGTGAAGCGCGTCTCCGCCATCATTGGCGAGATCGCAGCCGCCAGCAAGGAGCAGAGCGGCGGCATCCAGCAGGTGAACCAGGCCATCACCCAGATCGATCAGATCACCCAGCAGAACGCCGCGCTGGTGGAAGAAGCCACCGCGGCGGCCAAGAGCTTGGAAGGACAGTCGGACACGCTCGTGCAGGCGGTTGCCATTTTCAAACTCGTCCACGGGCATGGCACCACGCAGAAGCGCGAGCCCGTCGCACAAAGGGTGGCCCAGGCCGATGTAAATGCCGTTTTGCACTGAATGCCGCCGCGCCGAGATAACCCAAAAGCCCCGTCGTTCGAGAACGGCGCGGGCTAAAGCGGCGTTGGCGCACGGCCTGAAGTGACGGCTTCCTGGACGGCGTCATCGCCTGCCGGCAAAGACCGCGATGACGCACGGTTATCAAGCGCGGCTTCTCTTGCCCTGTAGAATCGGTCAACTTTTTCGCCTTCAATCAATCCCGATTAAAGGCGGGTCGATCTGGTCTGCATCGCCTTCACATCGGCGGTTGTAATTCCTCTGCCTCCGATGCCCCATTCACCGCTTGCAACCTCGTACAATCGGACCCAGGTCACACCGCGCATGGTCTCGCCTTCGATCTCGACCATGGCATCGGTAACCTTCCTGATCATCTCCTGCTTCTGCTCCTTGTCGAAGACGCCTTCGATAAGGTGGATATCAACGATTGGCATGACGTTTCCTCTCTTTCATTCAAGTCGGGGCTCATCCCCGTCTCATGATCAGGAGCATGTCACGCGGGCTCGCCGGCAAGATAGTTCAGGAACTGAACCTCCCCCGGTATAGAAACTGAACCAGCTTCCGGAACCTCTACTTGCGCTAAGCCGTTGAAGCCAGGGCGTATGTGAGGAACGGACCATGACTGGCTACAACCAGTTCTGCCCTGTCGCAATGGCAGCCGAAATTCTTGGGACCCGCTGGACACTGTTGCTTGTGCGCGAACTTGTGGCGGGGTCTACCCGCTTTAACGAGCTGAGACGAGGTTTGCCGAGAATGTCGCCTGCCCTTCTCTCGAAGCGATTGAAAGATCTGGAGGCGGCGGGAATCGTGATGCGGCGGCGGCTGGAGGCCGATCCCGAACTCTTCGAGTATCGGCTGACCGACGCCGGAAATGAATTGGGGCTCGTAATCGAGGCTGTCGGCGCCTGGGGGCACAGATGGATTGAAACCGAAGCGTCGCTTAAGAACTTGGATCCCACCCTTCTCATGTGGGATATGCGGCGAAACATCGGTCCCTTTCCAACGCCCCGGCTCCGGAACACAATCCAGGTTATCTTCACCGATCTCAAGGAGCAGCGACGCAACTGGTGGCTGATCGTCGAGCCTGATCAGGAAGCCGACTTATGCTCGGTTAATCCTGGCTTCGATGTCGATCTCTACCTCTCGACGGACGTTCGGACAATGACGGAAATCTGGATGGGATACACCACAATCGATCGAGCGAAGGAACAGGGAAGACTCCTGCTCACGGGAAACAGACAGCTCGAAGCCGATCTAGGCACTTGGCTGCGCTTAAGCCGCTTCGCGAAGGTCGAGAGAATGGTCGCCTGACGAGCGTTGTTGCCCTTGTTGCGCATTGCAGCGACCGAGGGCCGCGGGGCTGGCTCTGGACCTTGCGCCATGCTAGGCATACACCGCTATCCCAACCTTGGCTTTTCGGCTCCCCTTCCCCATGCGCACTTATCTCGACTTTGAAAAACCCATTGCCGAACTCGAAAGCAAGATCGAGGAACTGAGCGCGCTTGGCGACGAAGACAGCGCGGTTTCGATCAAGGAGGATATCGCAAGGCTCCGGGAGAAGGCGCAGCAGGCTCTCGAAGAAACCTATTCAAGTCTTGATCCCTGGCAGAAAACGCAAGTCGCGCGGCATCCCCAAAGGCCGCACACCGGTGATTATATCCGGGAGTTGATCGTTGATTTCATCCCGCTGGGCGGCGACCGTTATTTCGGCGAGGACCTCGCCATCATCGGGGGCCTTGGCCAATTTCACGGCCGCACCGTTATGCTCCTCGGCCACGAAAAGGGCGCGGACACCCAAGGGCGGCTGCGGCACAATTTCGGGATGGCGAAACCCGAAGGGTATCGCAAAGCCGTGAGGTTGATGCAAATGGCCGAACGGTTCGGCCTGCCCGTGGTGAGCCTCGTCGATACCGCCGGCGCCTATCCCGGCATCGAAGCAGAGGAGCGAGGACAGGCCGAGGCCATCGCCCGCTCCACGGACTGCTGCCTGTCCCTTACGGTGCCCATGATTGCGGTCATCATTGGCGAGGGCGGTTCCGGCGGCGCGGTCGCGGTGGCCTCCGCAAATCGCGTCCTCATGATGGAGCACGCGATCTACAGCGTCATCTCGCCCGAAGGCGCGGCGTCGATCCTCTGGCGGGATAGCGCCAAGGCCCGGGATGCCGCGACAAATATGAAAATCACGGCGCAGGACCTGGTCCAGCTCGGCGTCATCGACGGTATCATTCCGGAGCCGGTCGGCGGCGCCCACCGCGATTCCGATGCCGCGATCAAGAACGTCAGCGACGCAATCGAGCTTGCTCTCAAAGACTTCGAAAACCTGGATGGCGTCGACATTCGCAAACAGCGTCAGGAAAAGTTCCTGACCATCGGAAGATCTCTTCCTTCTGGGCGCTAGACCGGCTTCTTTCGCACCTTTTGTCGCATTTTGGCCCCAAAAAATTTGGAAATTGCGGCCACTTGGAACGCGAATCAGGAGCCAACAACCTCAGGATGCGATCTCAAAAATTTACCCTCGGATTGCAACGGATTTTTAATCCAAAAAATCCATCCTCTCCTGAAGTAGCGCAGGGGTTCAGGGTGATGAGAGTCGTGTTGCGTTTTGCTTTGGTTACGCCGCTCGTAGTTTGCCTGACCGGATGTCTGAATTTCTTCGGTACGGGCTCCGAAGACGCCGTTGCTCCGGGCGATCGACAGTTGCCGGCTTCCACGCAGGCGATGCTTGCCATCAAAGGTATGAAGCTCGAAGCACCGATCTTCGTCCGCATTTTCAAAGAAGAGTCCGAGTTTGAGGTATGGAAGTACAAGGATGGGCGCTTCCAGCTCTTCCGCACTTATCCCATCTGCGCCTGGTCGGGTGAGCTTGGGCCGAAAGTGCAGCAGGGCGACAGACAGGCTCCCGAGGGGTTCTACACCGTAAGCCGCGCCCAGATGAACCCGCACAGCCTTTACCACTTGGCGTTTAACATCGGCTTTCCGAACACATACGATCAGGTGAACGGGCATTCTGGCTCGGCGCTCATGGTTCACGGCAACTGCAAGTCCGCTGGCTGCTACGCCATGACCGATGCCTATATCGAAGAAATCTACATTCTGGCCCGCGAAGCGTTCAACGCCGGGCAGACGAAGTTTCACGTTCAGGCTTTGCCGTTCCGCATGACCACCTTGAAAATGATACTGCACCGCGGCAATCCCTGGTATCCCTTCTGGAGCAGGTTGAAAGAGGGATATGACGCCTTCGAGGAAAGTGGGAAACCGCCGATCGTGAAGGTGTGCGGCAAGCAATATCTCGTCAATGTGTCTTTCCCTGGGGGTGAGCCCGCGCCCGACGCCGCGTGCCCGATCTATGCGAAAGTCGATCCCTCTCAGATGCCGGGCATTGATGGCGTTCCGCAAACCGTCCTTGCCAGTTTGAACAAGGGTGAAGCACCTTCGCGGCAGCCGGCGCTGGCTCCAGCGCCTGTCGCCATGGCGGCGGCTGCACCGCAAGCGGCCCCATCCAAACCCCAGGCGCCTGTTGTTGAAATGGCGGATATGTCCGCGTCGCCGGTCATCACGCGTCCGGCCGCGCCGAGCCAGATGGCAAGTCTTCAGTCCATGAAAGCGCCCGCCTCGCCCGTCTATTTGAGCGCGCCGAAAACAAAGGCTTCGGCTCCATTGCCGGCGCCGGTTCGTGTTGCTGCGAGCGCGAGCGCGGTCCAACCCGTCACTTATCGGTTTGGCGAAACCGTAGCATCGTCCTCGCCCGCACCTGCTCAAGAGGCGTCGAAGGCCGTCGATCCCGACGCGATCCAAAAGCCGAACCGCTCCGGAAAAGGTGGCAAGCTGAGCGGCTCCTCCGGCGAGCCTACCGATACTCAGCACTGACGCTTTGCGCGCCTCACATGAGGCGCGCGCTTTTTGCCGGACGCCTGTCGAAGGTCGTCTCCGCCTCGATTCCAAAGGGAAGTTCAAGCTGCGCTGGGGCGGCTGCTTTATACTCCGGGTTCAGAAAACCATGCCCCAGCTTTCCAGCCACCAAACCAGCCGACCTTTGTTGAGTTTTGCCGGCGATTGGCCGGGGGGCAGTTTTCGACTGCGTTCCGGTGCGAACCGCCTTTGTTCGTGTATCCATGAGCACCTGATTGACGATCGAGCCGAGTTGCCGCCATTGATGATCTTCACTCACGGTCTTACTCCATCATTTACTAAGCGACGCTTGGACCCTAAGGTCGGCGTCGAGGTCAGAGTCGAGTGATTCGGTGGCTCCATTGCGACACTGCAAGCGAATTTTTCATTATATTTTGGAAAATTGCAAGGCTGCCGTGAGTTCTTAGAGACTATCCGCTTTTGATGGAATCAAAGGCGGGCTCTAAGTTTCTGTTTTTGTCGTGCGGCTTTTTCGGAAAACCGCTTCGCACTTTTCCGGACGCACTCTAGCTTTTCACCCCGGATCTGGAGAGCAAGCCCCTTTGCGCTACATTGAACATCTCTCCCGAACGGCCGTCTGGAGTTACAGGTTCGCCATCCTGTCGGTTCTCATTTTTGCTGGGGCCTTCGTCTGGCATCGCTTTTTCGGGCTCCCAACGCCGTTCGCGCTCAAGGTTTTGGGCGGAGCGGTCGCGGGCGCGGTCGTCAGCCTGGTTCTGGCGGTCGCGGCGCTGGTGTCGATCTGGAACGAGGGGCATCTGGGGGCTGGGCGTGCATCCGCAGCCGTGTTTCTCAGTGTGCTTGTGCTTGCTGTCCCTTTGTGGTCGCTTCCAGGGCTCCTGAGATTGCCGAGGATTCTACGACGTCACGACGGACACCGCCGCACCTCCCGCTTTCGACCGCGTGGCAAAAATCCGCCAGGGTCAGGCGAACCCCGTACACTACGAGCCTTCGTTCGGCGCGCTTCAAGCGGCAGCCTATCCCGACGTCAAACCGCTCCAGATCCAGCGATCGCTCATTGATGTCTATTCCGCCGTGCACGACGTGGTCAAAGCGCTCCACTGGAAGGTCATCGACGAGCAAGCGCCCGAAGCGACCAGGAGCGGACACATCGAAGCCATGGATCGCACCCTTTTCTTCGGGTTCACGGACGACATTGCGATCCGCGTTACCGGGTCGGCGAAAGCGGCAAAAGTCGATGTGCGGTCGTCGTCGCGCTTCGGCCAGCACGATCTCGGACGCAATGCCGAACGTATCCGCCATTTCTTGTCCGAGGTTAAGTTCCGCTTGGCAGTGCTGGATCGCCAGGACCGCATGGAGCGCGTGATGGCCACGCAGGAAAAGGACAAGGCGAAACCCCCTGCAAAGAACACCCGCAAGTAAGGCGTTCCGGCTCGTCAATCAACCGTCAGAGCGTTCGGGTCATATCGTCGAGCTTCTCCAGGCGCGTCATCCTGTGAGGGTTAACAATCGGCTAAAATTGGGTTCGTTTCGTAGAACCACTATAAGTAAATATATAAGTACTTTTCTCGCCATAAGAGATCATCCAAGGGCGACGGCGTCGTGACTTATGGCGGTTCGTATTATGAGGGCGACGCTACGACAACGCTCGGCGCTTGCCGCCTTCGTCCGCGGCGCCCACGCAGGCGATCGAGCCAAAGGTAGATCACAGGGGTCGTATAGATTGTCAGGAGTTGGGAGACCGCCAGGCCGCCAACGATGGTATAGCCGAGCGGAGTCCTAAGCTCCGAGCCCGGCCCGGAAGCGAGCACCAGCGGCAAAGCGCCAAACATGGCTGCGAGCGTGGTCATGAGGATTGGGCGAAAGCGCTCAAGGCAAGCCTGCCGGATGGCGTCCTCGCTGGACAGGCCTCGGCTGCGCTCGGCATCAAGCGCAAAATCGACAAGCATAATGCCGTTCTTCTTCACAATACCGATGAGAAGAATAATGCCGATGAAGGCAATAATGGAGAGCGACTGCCCCGTCGCTTGCATCGTCAGCAGCGCGCCGAAGCCTGCCGACGGCAGCGTCGACAGGATGGTGAGCGGGTGGACAAGGTCTTCATAGAGGATGCCGAGCACGAGATAGACCGAGACAAGCGCCGCAATGATGAGCAGCACCATGGAGGTCTGCTGCTGCTGAAGGGCTAACGTCTCTCCCGCAAGCTCGAAATGGAGCGATTCCGGAAGCTGGATATCTCTGGCGATTTGCAGGACCTGCGGCAGAACCTGCCCAAGCGTTACGGTCGGCGCGGTGTTGAAGCTGATCGTAGCGGCCGGGAATTGCCCCGTGTGGTTCACCACGAGCGGTTGGGACGTGACGCTGATGGTCGCAACGGTGCTAAGAGGCACTTGCTGTCCCTGGCTGCCTTTGACGTAAACGGTGTCGAGCCCCGCCAGGCTGCGCTGCGTGTCCAGACTTGCTTCCAGAACGACGTTGTATTGATTGCGGTGCGAGTAGATGGTCGACACGGGGCGCTGCGAGAACGCGTCGTTGAGCGCGGCGTCGATATCCTTGACCGCTATGCCGTATTTTCCGGCCTTCACACGGTCGATGGTCACCATGGCCTGAGGGCCGCCTGCCTGCCGATCGTTGTTGACATCGACGACGCCGGGCACTTGCTTGACGCGCTCCTGCAACTTCGGAAGCCATGCGGCGATTTCCTTCAGGTCCGCCCCCCACAGCGTAACCTGATATTGCGCGCGGGATTGCCGCCCGCCGAACTGAATTTCCTGCCCCGGAAACATCGTCACGTCGATGCCCTTGACCTCGGCCAATTTCTTCCGCAGCCGCCCGATCACCGCCATCGCGGTCTCTTTGCGCTCCTCGATCGGCTTCAGCGACATGTAAAAGCGGGCTTGATTGCTTTGCCCGAAGCCGGACGTGCCGCCGATCGACACAGCCACGCCAGCCACGGCAGGGTCGGAGTCCAAAACCGCCGTGACCTTCTTTTGAATATCTTCCAGGGCGTCGAAGGATACCTCCGGAGCAGCTTGAGCAAACCCGATCACGAGACCTGTGTCGCCCTGCGGAATGAGACCTTTAGGCATCACGATGTAGAGGTTGATCGTCAGCGCCAGCGTCGTCAGGGTGACAAGGAGCATCAGCCAGTGGTGCCGAAGCGCGTAGGTGAGCGAACGCTCGTAAGCCCGTATCATCCCTTCGAAAAAGGGCTCGATCCGGCGGTCCAGCCATGTTTCGCGCGGGCGCGGCAAGCGGCGGATGAAGCGGCCGCAAATCATCGGCGTGAGAGTGAGAGACACCACCGCGGAAATGAGGATCGCGTAAGTCAGCGTCCACGCGAATTCGCCTAAAAGCCGGCCGATCAAGCCGCCCATGAACAGAAGCGGGATAAAGGCGGCCACGAGCGACAGGCTGATGGATATGATGGTGAAGCCGATCTGCCGCGAACCTTGCAGCGCGGCCTCCAGCGGCTTCATCCCTGCTTCCATGTTGCGGTAGCAGTTCTCGATCACGACGATAGCGTCGTCCACGACGAAACCGACGGAGATTGTCAGAGCGAGAAGCGAAATGTTGTCGAGGCTATAGCCGGAAAGCCACATGAGCCCGACCGTGCCTGCAAGCGAAAGCGGCACCGCAATACCTGCTGCAACCGTCGGAATGATGCGGCGAAGAAAAATCAACACCACCATCATGACGAGCACGATGCTTGCGAGAAGCGTTTTCTGAATATCCGCAATGCTCGTCTTGATGCTCTTGGTCCGGTCGTTCAGGACCTCAAGCTTCACGTCTGCGGGAAGAAGCCGGTGAAGCTCCGGGAACAGAGCGTAGATTTGATCGACTGTGTTGACGACGTTTGCATCGGGCGTCTTGAAGATGATAAAGATGACGGCGTTGTCTTTGTTGAAGTAACCGGCCGCGAGCCTGTTGCTTGTGCCCGTGGAAACCTGAGCGATGTCGCCGATACGAACGACATTGCCATTCTTCGTCTTCAGGACCAGCGACGCATAATCCGATGGTTTGTCGATCTGGCCATTGGTCGTTACGATCGTTGACTTCTCGGCTCCGTTCAGCGTTCCGATCGGAACGAGCGAATTGGCTTGCGTTATGGCAGTGCGGACATCTTCAAAGCCAAGGCTGCGCGATTGGAGCGCCCCCGGATCGGCGACGACGCGCACCGAAGGCGTCTGCGCGCCTCCTATCAAGACCTCCGCGATGCCGCTGATCTGGCTGATGCGCGTCGAGACGATGAGGTCGCCGAGGTCGTAAAGATCCGTAGGCCGCTTGACCGGAGAGGTCATGGCCAGGATCATGATTGGCGCACCGGCGGTGTTCGACTTCCTGATGGTCGGCCGGCGTGTCAAAGTGGTCGGAAGATCGGCCTGCGCCGCGTTGATGGCCGCTTGCACATCGCGGGCGGCGTCGTCGCCGTTCCGCGACAGGTCGAACTGAACCTGGATGCTCGTGGAGCCGAGCTGGCTCGTGGACGTCAGCTCGTTGACGCCCGCAATCTCTCCGATGTGCCGCTCAAGCGGGGCGGCGATGGTGGCCGCGACGGTCTCGGGATCGGCGCCAGGCAATTGCGCGCTGATCCGCACGGCGGGCATGTCGACGCTGGGAAGGCTCGCGACCGGCAGCTTGAAATAGGCGACGACGCCTGCGAGAAAGATCCCGACCGCAAGCAGGATGGTTCCGATCGGCCGCCGAATGAAGAGCGCTGAGGGGTTCATGGGCCTAGTACCCGGACTCATTCATCGGTGAAACCCCTCATCCTGTCCTTCTCCCGCAAGGGGAGAAGGGACGCTGTTGCAAGCGCGAGCGAACTCCCTCTCCCCTTGCGGGAGAGGGCTGGGGTGAGGGGTCCTGACGTTTGACTAATGCATTTGCCATGGAGCCTACCCCCGCGTTTCCGGCGCGGCAGGCGCGCCCGCTGGCGGAAGTCCTCCCGCCGGCCCGCTCGGAGGCGCGGCGCTAGGCTCACCCATGCCGAGGAGCCGCTCGATCCGGCGTTTCAAGCCGTCCATGGCGAGGTAGATCACAGGCGTCGTATAAAGGGTGAGGAATTGGCTCAACAGCAAGCCGCCAATGATGGTGACGCCAAGCGGGGTCCGCAACTCGGACCCTGGGCCGCTGCCGAGCACCAGCGGAAGGGCGCCCAAGAGCGCTGCAACGGTCGTCATCATGATCGGGCGAAAGCGAAGCAGGCAGGCCTCCCGGATCGCCTCGAACGGCGTCATCCCCCGGTTGCGCTCGGCGTCGAGCGCGAAGTCGATCATGATGATGGCGTTCTTCTTCACGATGCCCATCAGGAGGATGACGCCGATCAGCGCGATAAACGAGAATTCCATGCCGAAATAGTTGAGCGCGAGCAGCGCGCCGATGCCAGCGGAGGGAAGCGTCGTGAGAATGGTGAAGGGGTGAACAAAGCTCTCGTACAGCACGCCGAGGATGATGTAGATCGTCACGACCGCGGCGAGCACGAGTAACGGCGTACTTCTCAGCGAGGCGTTGAACTCGGCCGCGGCGCCGGTATAGCTGCCGACAATCGAGTTTGGCATGCCTAGGCGGGCTGTCGCATCGGCCACGGCCTGCACAGCGGCGTCGAGAGAGACGCCGGGCGCGACATCGAAGCTGATGGTCGCGGCGGGGTATTGCTGCACGTGGTTGACGGATAGCGGCGAAACGGTCCTCTCGATCGTCGCAAAGGACGAAAGCAGAACTTGCGCCCCGCGTCCCTGACCGATGGCGGGCACGGCCGTAATGGACGAACCGGTCGGGCCGCTGCTCCCGCTGGAAAGGCCCGTGACCGAATTGCCCGTCGTGGAATTGCTGATGGCGTTGCCGGGGACGTAGATGGACCCTAGGGCCGCAATATCCGTCTGGAATTTCGGATCGACCTCAAGAATGACGCGATATTGGTTCGACTGCCCATAGATGGTCGAGACCTGCCGCTGGCCGAAGGCGTCGTAGAGCGTATCGTTCAGCGCCTGCATCGTGACGCCGAGCCTGCCAGCGATGACGCGGTCGGTGTTGATCATCACGGCGTTGCCGTCTTCCTGAATGTCGGATGAAACGTGAACCAAACGCATGTCGCGCTTCAGCTCGGCTTCAAGCTTCTTCGCCCAACTGGAGAAGCCTTCGCGGTCGAGCCCGACAAGCACGTACTGGTAGCCCGTGCGGCTCCGTGACGTGCCGATCTGAATATCCTGGACGATCTGAAATGTTGTCGCAATGCCGGGGATGCCGCTTGTCGCCGCCGTCAGCCGCCGCATGATCGCGGATGCGCTCTCAGTCCGGTCGTTCTTGGGCTTCAAAGTGAGCGCGAAATGGGCGACGTTCGGCGTTGCATTCGTTGTTCCAACCCCGACCACGGAGACAACGCCAAGCACATCCGGGTCTTTGAGGATGATCTTCTCGACGCTGTTTTGGAGCGCATTCATCCGGTCGAATGACACGTCCGAAGCAGCTTCCGTCTCTGCGGTCAAGAAGCCCGTGTCCTGGTCGGGTAAAAAGCCTTTCGGGATGGCCAGATACATCGTGATCGTCAAGACGAGCGTCAGAGCGGCCACAATCAGCGTCAGCGTCCGGAACCGCAGCACAATATCAAGCGTGGTCCGGTAGAATGCGGTCAGCGCTGTGATCGGAGCCTCAGCCAGCCTTGCATACCAGGGCGCCCCGTTGCCATGGCGGGGAATGCGCAAAAGCCGGCCGCTCATCATCGGCGTGAGCGTCAGCGAGATCACCATCGACGTAAGCACCGCGATGGTCAGCGTCAGAGCGAACTCGCGGAAGAGCCGCCCAACGATGCCGGTCATGAAAAGAAGAGGGATGAACACCGCAATGAGCGACACGGTCAGCGAAATGATCGTAAACCCGATCTCGCCCGCGCCCTTATAAGCGGCGGCCATCGGCGTCTCGCCCTTCTCGATGTAGCGCATAATGTTTTCGATCATCACGATGGCGTCGTCGACCACGAAGCCCGTCGCGATGGTCAGCGCCATGAGCGAGAGGTTATCCAGGCTGAAGCCCGCGAAATACATGATGCCGAAAGAGGCGATCAGCGAGAGCGGCAGCGTCACGCCCGCCACAATTGTCGCACTCAGCGTCCGCAGGAACAAAAGCACGACCATCACCACAAGAACGACGCTCAGGATCAGCGTGACCTGCACATCGTGCACGGACGCGCGGATGGTGCCTGTGCGGTCTGCGACGACCTCTGCCTTCACGTCCGCAGGAAGCGCGGCCTCAAGCTTGGGCAGGATTTTCTTGATGCGGTCGACGGTGCCGACGATGTTCGCGCCGGGCTGGCGCTGGACGTCGATAACGACAGCCGGCACACCGTTATACCGCGCCAGCACCTTGTTGTTTTCCAGTCCCGCGATAACCGTCGCCACGTCCCGCAGCAAGACAGGCGCGCCGTTACTGTAAGCCACCACGATGTCTTCGTAGGCCTTGGCGGTTTCGAGCTGATCGTTGGCGCCGATGAGGTAGGCCTTTTCCGAACCGCTGAGGACGCCCTTCGATCCGGTGACGTTGGCGTTGGCGATAGCGGCGCGCAAGGTCTCAAGCGCAAGCCCATAGGAGGAAAGCTGCAGCGGGTTGGCCTGGATACGGATCGCGGGCCGGATATTGCCCTGGATCGTGACGCGGCCGACCCCCGAAATTTGGCTGAGCCTCGGGCTCAGAAGCGTGTCGGCAAGATCGCTCAGCCGTTCCATGGAAAGGCCTTGCGATGTGAGCGCGATGGTTAGAATGGGCGGATCGGACGGGTTGACCTTCGCGTAAACCGGCGGGTAAGGCAGGTTCTGCGGCAGCGTGCCGCCCGCTGCGCTGATCGCGGACTGCACGTCCTGCCCCGCGGCGTTGATGTCGCGGTCGAGGTTGAATTGCAGCGTGATCTGGCTCACACCCTGCGAGCTGGTGGAACTCATGCCTTCGAGCGACGGGATCTGCCCAAGCTGGCGCTCGAGCGGCGCGGTTACGAGCCGCGCCATTGTGTCCGCGTTCGCGCCGGGAAGCTGCGTTGTCACCTGGATGACGGGATAGTCGACCTGCGGAAGCGAGGAAATCGGCAGGAATGAATAAGCGAGCGCACTCGAGAGCAGGATTGCGACAGCGAGTAGCGAAGTAGCAATCGGGCGCGCGATGAACGGCGCGGAAATGCTCATGGCCGGCGCGTGCCCTCAGTGGTGGCGGCTTCCGCCTGCCCCTGCACGGGCTTCTTCCAGGTCCCCGCTTGCTCCCCGCCCGGAGCATCCCCATCCACCGCCGCCTCTTTTCTGTGGCGCCTGCGTTCCGGATTGCCTTCCTTCGCACCCTCCGCCTTTGTCCCGTTTTCCTGCGGGGGAGCCGCGCTCGCGGAAGGCGCCCCGTTGGCCGGACCCGTATCGATCTTGATCTTTGAACCGTCCTTAAGGTTGGCGAAGCCGCTCGTAATAACGGTATCGCCCGCCGCGACGCCCTCGCCGATCACCGACTGTTTCTCACCTTCCTGCACGATCTTCACATAGGTGAGCTTCGCCGTGCTTTCAGGCGTGACGAGATAAACATAACTTCCGTTGGCGCCCTGCTGGATGGCGACCGAGGACACGACAATCGCGTTCTCAAGGGTCTTGAGCTTCAGCTTCACGTTGACGAATTGGCCCGGCCAAAGCCTGTTTTTGTCATTCGGGAAGATGCCCTTGATCTTCACCGTGCCGGTGGTTTGATCGATCTGATTGTCGAGGACGAGGAGCGTCCCTTCGCCGAGAACTCCCCCACCCGCGACCGCCTGCAAAGGCACGGTGCCTCTCTCCTGTGCATCGAGAACCCCCGCGACGGTGCTTTCCGGTAGCGTGAAGACGACCGCGATGGGCCGAAGCTGGGTTATGACCACAATGCCGGTGGCGTCCGAAGCGCTGACGAGATTGCCCTTGTCGACGAGCCTGATGCCCGTCCTGCCGCTGATTGGAGCCCTGATCGTCGCCCATTGCAGATTGGTCTTGGCGTTATCGATCAAGGCCTGGTCGAGTTTCACCTGGGCTTCGTTTTGATAGACTGTCCATTTTGCCGTATCGGCCTGCTGTTGCGTCGCGGCATTGGTCTTTACGAGATCCGAGTATCTTTTCTCGTCCTGACGCGAATTTGAGAGAAGGGCCTCATCCTTTCGCCTTCTGCGCGACGGCCTGGTCGTAAGCGGCTTGATAAAGAGCGGAGTCCACAACAGCGAGGACGTCGCCTTCCTTGATGTCCTGACCTTCCTTATACGGCACGTCGATCAAGCGGCCGCTGACCTGTGTTCGGACAACCGTTGTATTGAAGGCCTGAACGGTTCCAACACCGCTTAAGTAAACGGGAACATTGTCGGTTCGCGCCTTTTCCGCGAGAACCGGGACAACCTGGTTCGCGCGGCGGGATCCGTTGCCGCTCGGACGGCCCGTCATGCCTTGCGGCGCCCCTTCAGCCCCGGCCTGCGGCGGGAAAATGCGGTCCTTGTACACGAAAGCGATCAGGCCGCCCGTTACAAACAAAAAGACGAGATAAGGCAAAAGCCTTCTCATGGCATCCTTGCTTTCACTTCTATGACAGATGCAACTTCGGCGATCGCAGCGTCGCTTGGCTTATACCACCCACCGCCCAGAGCCTGATATAGGGTCACGGCAGCCTGAAGGCGAGCTTGCCTGATTTGCGCGTACGCGATTTCAGCCGTGAATAAGGTTTGCTGGACTTGAAGAAGCGTCGTCACATCGATGATGCCGCCCTTCAATTGCGCTTCCGAGAGCTGGAAGGCGCGCCTTGCGGACATCACGGCTTCACGCTGCAGGCGCTCCTGTTCCGCATCTTTGCTGTATGCAATCAAGGCATCTTCGACATTCTGGAACGCGGAAACGATGGCCTTGCGGTAATCCTGAAGATACTCACCATAGGTTGCGCGCTGAAGGTCGAGTTGCGCCTGCAGCTGATACTCATTCGTGATCGGTTGGGTGACGCTGACAGCGGCATTATAGAACAGGCTTTGCGGCTGGAACAGGGACGCCAGCGCCACGCTCTGGAAACCGCCATTGCCTGTAAGCTGGATCGAGGGAAACATCGCCGCCCGCGCCGAAGAGACATCGAACTTCACCGTTGAGAGTTGCGCCTCCGCACTTGCGATATCGGGGCGGCGGCACAGAAGCTCGGATGGCAAGCCCGCCGGGATAGTAGGCACCGCGATCGAAAAAAGTTTGTCGCCTTTGTAACTGAAAAAACTCAGGCGCCGTGCCCACAAGAACAGCCAGCGCATGCTTGAATTGCTCAAACTGCCGCTCGAGCGGCGGGATCGTGACCGCGATGTTGTCGACAAGAGTTCCTGCTGCGCCACATCGAGCCCGCTCGCCGTTCCCGCTGCAAAGCGGTCGCGGATGGCTTTCAGGATACGCTTGGCTGCCTCCAAATTTCGCTTCGCAATGTCGATCTGCTCTTGGGTACCGATCGCTTCGAAGTAAGTATTCGCGACACTCGCATCCGTCGATATCGCGACTGTGGCGGCAGCGAAGCTTAGGTTGTACTGGTTCGATATGGCGGCGTACACGAGCGCGCGATTCTGACCCCAGAAATCGATCGTGTAACTTGCGTTCAATTGCGCGATGACTGATGTTGATTTTACGGCTTGGCCGCCAATGTGGGTCAGGCTCTGGCTTGCGGTGCCATTGGCCTGAATGAGCGGAATAAGCGCCTGGGTCGCGATCCGGACTTGCGCTTCGGCCTCCTGGATGCGCGCAATCGCCGCGCCGATGTCGAAATTGAAGCCTCGCCCAAGTTGTATCAACTCGGTCAGCTTCCTCGACTTAAACACCGCGAAATCGTAGGGGGAAGCCGCCGGCTTCGATGGATTGGCGCTCTTACCGATATAGGCTTCGGGAACCTCGACCTCTGGCGTAGGCACATGCGGATTGAGGAGGGTACAGCCGCCAAGGAGAAGAAGCCCGGCCAATCCCGCTATCGGGGATTTGCGCAGGTGTGTCCTCTGCTTTCGGAAATGTTGCGCGATTGCGCTTCGCATGCCCGCTCGATTTGAAAAGGTTGTGGCCCCAGCTCTTCCCACCTCCGAACAAAGAGAATCGCGAACATTAGGAACGCTTTGAATTGTGACTGTTAAGGGGTTGTTTACCTCCGGCGCCACCGCAAAAAGTGTAACTCTTTGCGATTGCTGTCTTCAGGCGCGGAGGCGTGCCTTTTTGGCATCAGGTTAAGGCGTGGGAGGGCTTTAGCCTAAGCCTATGACAGCCGGATGGGCTGACCCGAGTAGGAAATCAGCTCGAGAAGGGTCTGATCGGTCAAACGGCCCGTCAGAGGGATGCCGCGATGCCGCTCGAAGTCCCTGAGGGCGTTCGAGGTCCAGACATCGATGCGGCCGGAGAACGTGCCGCGGAAAAAGCCAAGCCCCGCGAGCATTCTCTGAGCTTCCATCACAAGCTTCGTGTTGAGTTCCGCACGGTCGGAAAAAGTGCCGCGAGGGCCTTGGTTGCCATCAAAAAGGACACGCTTCAGCAAGGCTTCGGTCGGCTCCCCGGTCAAAGGCAAGCTATTATCGAATTCATAGGCGAGAACCGCGAGCCGAAGACCATTGGGACGCACCTGAGCTGTTTGTATAGCCGCGCCGCGAAAGCTCCCGCTGGAGCGCAATGTGCAAGCGAGGCGCTCTCGGATCTCTTCCAGCACAGCGGATGCGCCAGCATTGTCCGGCGCTGCCTTGTCCGTCGAAAGCTGCGTCAGCGAAACCGCGGTGCTCGGAAGGCCATGCCCGCTCAAGAAACGCGCACGATCCTGTAGGAACAGCGCATTGCTCGCTGTCGCCGCGAAGATCGCCATTACTGAGAACAAGGTCAGGCGCGCCTGTAGCCGGGTATGGCGGGAATAATTGCACAAAGCTCTATTTAAAGAAAGGTGCTTTGTGTGCGGAAAGCGGTTGTTAATATTGCTCAAGAGTAATTTCCTTATTTACATATTACGTCTCAGTTGTTTCCAACGATCCAAAAGAAGATACCCTTAAAATTGCAGCATCATCCTTTTCTGATATTTTTTTCCCGCCAGCTAGGATGCCCAAATCAGGAGTAGTTTGTGGTACTGCGTCATGTTTTTTTTACTCCGGCTGGCATTTTGGATAGGGTTGGTCTGTCTGCTGCTTCCGAGCTCTCATGAAGACAATCGTCGATTGATCTCGTCAGCTGAACAGACCGTGAACGATGTAAGGGGGTTTTGCCAACGTAACCCCCAGGTATGCGACGACATGCGCATGTCGATGACGACGCTTCTCACTAGGTTCAGAAGTGGCGCGGAACTGCTTCAGACCTGGCTGGCGCAACAGAGCGCGGAGGGCGAGGAGCACGGCTCAGTCACCGAACGGGCCGTCGCTCGAAAGCCGGGGCGGAGCGACCCCTCGCCGCAGCCTGTAGCGAAATGGCAGGATAGCCTTAGCTCCTCCGACAAGCAGTTGCCCTGGCGCGGACCAACCGCGTTCTGATTTGGCACAGCCTCCGCAGGCTTGCCCAGGCGCATAGGTGCTGCTAAGCAGGCCTCGTAGCGCACGCCTTCGAATGCCCGCCAAAACAGGCATCCGGTAGGTGCATGCGTTAGCGACACTCAACAGGCGTCTGCGCGTGCAGCTTACGGCTTTCGCCGGGGCTTGCAGGCGTCCGTTGCTATTGAGTCCTGCGTGAGGTTCGACCAACAGCTTTTCTGGGGCGAGGGACAATGGCCGCTGCGTGCACGAATGGCCTCGATACGGGCTTCGTAAGCCTTGGCTATGCAAAGGTTTCGTTTTTGGGCGTGGTGCAGGGCATCACCGAGCTGATGCCGATTTCTTCAACCGCGCATATGCGCCTGGTGCCCTGGGCGCTGGGCTGGCCGGACCCGGGTTCCGCGTTTTCCGCGGCGATGCAGCTTGCGGCTCTTTTCGCCGTGGTGAGCTATTTTTGGAGCGACGTGCGCGGTATTGTCTTCGGCTCGCTTTCCGCCGCGGTGCGGGGCAAATTTCGCGACCGCAATCTTCAATTCGCGCTGGCAATCGTGCTGGGGACCCTCCCCATCGTGATCCTGGGCCTCCTGCTTGCGCCAGTTCTCAATGCCTGCAACTCGCCGCTGCGCAGCATCTGGGTCATCGGCTGGGCCTGCATTGTAATGTCGCTACTTCTGGCGCTGTCTGAATTGACTGCCAGCCATAAGCGCAAGATGGAGCGTTGGACCTTCCTTGACGCGATCATCGTCGGCCTCTGCCAGGCGGGCGCGCTCATCCCCGGCGTCTCGCGGTCCGGCTCGACGCTGACGGCGGCGCTGTTCGCCGGCTTCAACCGCGCCGACGCCGCGCGCTTCTCCTTCCTGCTAGGCCTGCCCGCCATCACCGGAGCGGGACTGAAGGAGCTTTTCGAATTGCACAAAGCAGGCCTCGATGCGCATGGCTGGAGTGTGCTTGCGGTGGGCCTCGTCGTCGCCAGTATCTCGGCCTTCGCGGCGATCTGGAGCCTCTTGCGCATTCTCGAACGCTTCTCGGCTTGGCCGTTCGTGGTCTATCGCGCGATCATCGGATTAGTGCTGGTGGGCGGCGTTTACGTCGGCTGGTTCAGTTAAGGAGGAGCGTACGGAATTTTGCCTGGGGGTATACGCCCCGATGGCCCCAGAGGTTCGAACGCCGCTGTTGCGCTTAATTGGGGCCGAGCCGCAATGCAGCGGCGGAAATCTGGCGGCGTGACGCAGAAGTGACCGTCGCTGGCATGCGCAGGGCCTTAAAGCGTTTGTCCGCCGGCTGTGCTTTTCGAGGTTACGGTTGCGCTCGACACTACGGTGCCATGATCGAAGAGTTTGAGCTCAATCGTGAGTTCATCGCCAAGCTCGACGTTGATGGACGTCGACGACAGATTTTTCGATTCACCGGGCGCGAGGTCGAAACGGCCGGACTGCCGCGTGCTTGAGCTGTTGCCCTTATTCCGACGCTGAAGCGCAAAAGTAAAATCCATGCCGCCGACCGCGTCCGTCGCAAGCGCATGGCCCACAACCTCAATCATGTTACGACCGGCCACCGGTTTGAGTTCGATCCACGCTGAAGCAGATTGTGCAGTCGCCGCGCTTGTCATGAGAACTCCCGACATCAAGGAGAAAGCGGCAAGCCGCCACTTGCGCCTTTGAGATGCACAAGCCGGATTCCGGCTCTGAGGCACTGAGAAGAGATTCATCGATTACGCCTAAGATTCTCAACCAAAGATTGCGGAGACCTTAGCACTGATACCGCGTAAAGCGATACCCGGGCCAAAGATCATCCCCAAAATCCGCAAATCCTTGAGGTGGCTCGTTCGACCTGAGCCGGTTCGCCGCCCCGGCCTCGAAGGCCGCGACGAGATCCGCATTCCTGGCTGCAAGCGCAGCGGCAAGGAACGCCAAGAGTCTCAGCGGAAAGCATTGAAGACGAATTGAGCCGAACGTCCTTCGCAAAGCTTCCTATGCGATCTTTCAGGCTTCAATCGACATGACCATCCATGTTTGAAACGTGACAATGCATCGCCTGGAATGTCGGAAGGCCGACGTTCCAGGCGGCGAGATTCGACGAATGCAGCGCTAAGCCGCCTTCAGCGTGGCTCCCCCGACTGAGCGGTTGCAGGGGCATAGTTCTGCGGTCTGCAGCGCGTCGAGCACGCGAAGCGTATCAGCGGGATTGCGGCCAACATTGAGGTTCGTCGCATAGACGTGCTGGATCGTATTCTCGGGATCGACGACGAAGGTGTAGCGGTAGGCGACGCCTGCCGGAGAGCGCACGCCGAGCCCGTCAATGAGCGAGCCTTGCGTATCCGCGAACTGCCAAATACCGAGCTTGTTCAGATCCTTATGATCGCGGCGCCAGGCAAGCTTGCAGAACTCGTTGTCGGTCGACCCACCAAGAACCACCGCGTCGCGGTCGGCAAATTCGCGCGATAGCCTCGCAAACTCGGCAATCTCGGTCGGGCAAACGAAGGTAAAGTCTTTCGGGTAGAAAAAGATTACCTTCCACTTACCGGGGAAGCTCGCCTCGGTCAGCGTTTCGAACGCGCTTTGTCCCTTTTCCTCATGGACATTGAACCCCGGCTTGACACCCACAACCTCGAACGACGGAAGCTTGTCACCAATTCCCAACATATACAAATTTCCCCTATTTACGGACTTAGCCTCATTAGCAGCAAGGCCCATGCCATGCCCAGCCGCGTTAACGCCTGGAATAGCAGCTATGTCAAAAGCGAAGGCCAAGCCATACGCCGGGCGCTGTTGCCAACAGAGAAAGCGTTGTTGCATCGGCGGGGCAGTCAAAGTCGACCCAACCCACAGCTCTGTAAGGCTGCAGTTCGATCTCGCCCGGTCACCAGGTCACGCGGCGCTCGGCTACACAGGGCCGTCGAGTTTTATACACGCGCGGCGGCGGTCGCGTTTTGGCATTGTCATCGATTGGCGTCCGAGCGCAGACGCTCGATAAATTTGGCGAGCGACGCGTCGTCCGGGCGAAGGATGCGAAGTCGCTCGGCATAGGAAAGAGCACTCTGGAGGTCACGCGATTTCAGGGCATCCTGCAGAAGGGCAGTAAGGATCTCGACGTTGGACGGACTCGCGAGTAGCGCCGCCGTCAGGATGCGCCGCGCCTCGTCGGATTGTCCGGTGGACTGAAGGGCCACGCCGTAGACATAGGCATAGCGTGGCTGAGCCGGCTCAAGCTCGGTTGCGCGTTTCAGGCTGCTTATTGCCTCGGCGTATCGCTTCTGCCGGATGAGAGCGAGGCCAAGGGCGTGATGTGCGGCCGCGGCCTCGGGGGTGTCAGCGATGGTCTGGCGCAGGAGAGTTTCGGCTTCAGCCTCACGCCCGGATGCGCGGTAAAGATCCGCGAGATCGACGCGCGGCGGCACCTGCTTCGGCGCAAGCTTGATGGCGGCCAGATACTCCTGCTCTGCGAGATCGGCCTTCCCCTGCTTGACATAGAAGCGCGCAAGATTGCCGCGCTCCTCGGCCCGGTCGGCATTGAACCGCTTCGCTGCAACGTACTCTTGCGCGGCCTTATCCCAAGCCTTTCGCTCGGCGTCGCTCATGTTTGGAAGTGGCACGTCGGCAAGAACACTTGCCGCCTCCATCCTCACGGCACGGACAGGATCAGCAAGTGCAACCTTTGCATTCGTCCAACGGACATCGATCGGCAGTCGCTCCATCGCCCTCAACGCGCCAAGGCGCACCATAAGATCAGGGTCGTGCAAGCCACGTTCGATTTCAGCTTGCACGGCGGCTGAGGGCCTTTCACCCAGTTCGAGAAGCGCAGTTGCGCGCGCGATTGCCGGGGCCGCCGCATCTTGAGCCACTTTCATAAGGAGATCGCTCGCCTCGGGCTGGTCCAGGCGCGCCGCGTGAAAAGCTTCGGCATAAGTCTGGAAACCTTTGCGCACCGGGCCGTGCCACTTCTCAATCGCCGCGGTTGCCCAAGCGGCGTCGCGATCCTTGTGGCACGACGCGCAAGTATTTGGCGTGCCGACCTTTGCCGAAAGGTCGGGACGGGGAACGCGGAAGGAATGGTCGTGGCGCGAATCGACAACCATGTAGGTTCGCACCGGCATATGGCAGGCGATGCAGTCAGGCGAAGCAGCGCTTTGAGGGTGGCCCGTATGCTCCGTCGCCGCGAATTTCTGCGCATCGTGGCACTGCGAACAGACTTCGCTCTTCGCCGCTTTCAGCTTGCCGCTGTGCGGATCGTGGCAATCGGTGCAGACGACGCCTTTTGCAAACATCTTGCTTTGCTGGAACGAGGACGTGTTGAACACCTCGTCCTTCATCTGCCCGTCGTCTTCGAACAGATCGCTTGTCAGAAAAGCCGGGAGGTGCGTGTTAGCCAAGGCTTGTCCCGGCCTCCAGGTCTCCGAAAACTCGCCGCGCCTCGAATGGCAACGGTCGCAGGTCTCGTTCACGCTGCCAGCGCGCGCGGCCGTCGATCCTGAAGGGCTGCCCGTCTTCGAATCCGGGCTCCAGGAGATTGCGCCGCGCGAAACGGCGGCAGAAGCGAAGCCGCTATGCGCGACATCCGCTGGACGGCCATTCTGCGTCCAGTGAACATGACCAGCGCCCGCGCCGTGACAGGCTTCGCACCCGATACTCACCTCGGAAAAGGAGGTTTTGAAGCTGTCTTTCGCGGCATCGTAATTCTTGTGCACGCTGGTAGAGTGGCACTCCGCGCACATGTAGTTCCAGTTCTGCTGCGGCCCCGTCCAGTGGAGCGAATCCGACGGCGGAATGTCTTCCTGGGGATACAAATGAAACCACCGCTGCCCGCCTTCGGCTTTAGGCCGCGTGTCCCAGGCATAGGGCAGCGCCTGCAGCCGCCCATCCGGGAATTCGACGAGATATTGCTGGAGGGGGTCGACCCCGAACGTATATTTGACGGCGAACTCGGCTTCTTTCCCGTCCTTGCCCTCCGTCGTGACAAAGAAGCGCCCATCCTTGCGGGTGAAGCGCGCCTTGGAGCTGAAATGCGAGGCTTGCGCGCCGCTGAAATCGCCCAGCACTGTCCCTTCGGTCGCCTCTTGCATCGCATGGGAATGCTGCGATGCCTTCCAGCCTTGTGCTTCTTTTTCGTGGCATCCGGCGCAAACTGCCGAACCGGCATAGTCTACGGCCTTTGCCGCGCTGTCCTCAGCCGCCAAAGCCGCTGTTATCACTTGGCTTCCGAGGATCAGGCCGCATAAAGCCATCGCCAAGCGGACACCAGCCGTCCAGCCGCCTTGTCTCATACGATTGCCTCATGCCGCGATAAACCCGCCGCAAGCTAAGGTCCGCGGCATGAGAAAGCAATGAACTAAAAAGCCAGGCTTGACTGGCTGGGCGCTTGATGCGTTACCAGTTGAACAAGCCGAACAGGAAACCGGGGAACGCGGGCCGATAATAGGCATAGCGCTGCCGATAGTACCCGCGATAGGCATATCGCTGGCGATGGTACCCGCGATGGTGAGCTACCCTCGTTCTGCTATGATGATAAACCCGAGCATGCCTTACGCGAGCACTCGCGTGCCTGACGGGCCTCGTCGGCACCGTATTCGGAGCCCATGTTTTTGGAATTGTGGTTTCGCTCTTTCCCTGGGACCATTTCGGAGGAAGATAGGATTTCTCTTCCTGCGCCTTCGCCGCCACGAACGCCCCGCAAGCGATCACGGCCGCTAAAAGCCCCACTTTCAGCCTCGTACGCATTATAACCTCGACTTTCGCTACTCACCTTCTGCAAACGGCCACGCTCTGGTCATCAACCTTTATGAACCCTTACCGTACCAATCGTGATTGTAGCTTAATGAGTTAAATTTGTTTAAACCGGACTCAACAATCCGTTTACGCTTTGTTTTTGAATTGCAAATTTAGAGCACCGATGGGCCTGCAAGGGCCAATGATCAAGTCACGGTTCGAGCCTGACAGATCGCGCAGAGAAGGAAACGGCCAGCCCCATGATCACGCTCTACACATTTGGGCCAGCCTTCGGCCTCCCAGACCCAAGCCCCTTCGTGATGAAGGCCGAAGTGCTTTTGAAAATGGCCGGGCTTCCCTACCGCACCGAAACGAAGGGAATACGCAAAGCGCCGAAAGGCAAGCTGCCTTATATCCGCGACGGAGAGGACATCATCGCCAATTCCTCCTTCATCCGGCTCCATCTGGAGAAGCGCTACACCATCGACTTCGACAAAGGGCTGTCGCGGCACGAGCGCGGCGTTGCCTGTGCCGTCGAGAGACTATGCGAGGACCACATTTATTGGCTGTCGATGTATGCCCGCTGGGCCGACGATGCGAACTTCAAGCGGGGTCCCGCCAAATTCTTCGATGCGGCGCCTGCTCCCGTCCGGCCCCTCGTCAAATGGCTGATCCGGCGCCAAGTGCGGCGAGCGCTGCACGGCCAGGGTGCAAGCCGGTATACAGAAAGCGAAAGAACCATACTCGCGGACCGAGCCTTCGCGGCGCTTTCGGCGATCCTGGGCGAGAAGCCTTATCTCATGGGAGATCAGCCCTGCGGCGCCGACGCGACGGTCTTCGGGTTTGCCTTTAGCGCGCTTTGCCCTGTCTTTGACACCGACACACGGACCGCCGCAGAGTCGCACTCAAATCTCAAGGACTACTGCGAAAGACTGAAACGCCAGTACTATCCCGATCAGGTGCAAGCGCAATCATGAGCGGATGCGCCTGCGATGGCGGCGATGCATTGGCGCCGTGCCGACGTGGCGGGCATAGGCTTTTCCGGCTTTGCGGTCGATTTGCCGTCACCGTCCACGGGGCTTTCACGTCGCTGGCAGGGACGGCCGAGGATTTTCTCCGGCTGTACTAGTCGCTTGTCTTTTGAAGATAGAGTTGAGACAAAGGTAGTGAAAAGATGCGTGTTTTTCGGCAGTAAATATTCGTGAATGCATCTATCGCCATCTTTGGGCATCGGACAGGATCCACACCTTGGGGGAGTGGTTCAGACCATAAGTAGTCATCGAAAATAATAAATCCACCGATCTTCAACAAACGGAAACTTAAAACGGCGTCGCATAGCACATCGGGCGCTTGATGGGACCCATCGATATATATGAGATCGAAATATCCCTGAAGGCCAGCTGCCATTAGTTTCGCCATCTCTGTGTCTGAGTAGCCTTTGTGGCATTGCAGATCCACAGTGTTGCGAGCCATAGATTTCGATAAGCTTGTATTATGAAGAAATCTCTGCTCCACCGCAGCCATCTCTGCTTCGGCGCCTTCAGCATTTTTGTGCTCTATGCCGCCCTCCCAACTATCTATACAGTGAATTTCTAAAGGTCCCTGCTGGGAGAGACTATCTATCAGGTAGCAGGTACTAGCTCCCTCATAGGACCCTATCTCCAGAATTCTTGAAGGGCTCATTTGCGGGATAATAAGGTCCCAGACATTCTTGGCGGTAATCGTAAACCAATTATTTGTATACTTGTAAGGACGTTCTTGGTTGGCCTGCATTTCTAAAGCCCACTTTATGATTGTTGCATACGCAATTGCTTTAAGATGACCCTGTTCAATTCATGAAAACCAAGCCGGTAGTGACAAAAATACAGGCATTACCTTGCGCGGAACCAGTGAGTTGTTTTCCAAAGCTCTCGCCGTTGTTTGCCTCTGGAGCGAATCAGGGATGCGCAAGGGAAATGGCCTGTGTGAGGCTGAGAGTTTCTTGAAGCCGAAGTCGGCGCGGTTTGGCTTACGCTAGCAGGTCGCTGAAAAACGATGTTGCCCATGGTTCGACAAGCTCACCATGAGGATGAACACAAGCTCATCATGAGGATCAACACATTGAAAACACTCAACCTCATCCCGAGCCTGTCGAAGCCTCATCCTGAGCCTGTCGAAACCTCATCCTGAGCCTGTCGAAGAATGAAGCTTTTAGGCAACCCTTCCCAAGTGAGCCGCACCACCTCACGGGCCGGACGCAATCGGGGTGCGAACTTCCCCCCAAGAAAGGGACGTCGCGACTGACACGTCATAATAGAGGGCAGCTCCCGACCTGTTGGGTTGGTTCAACGCTGAGGCGCAGAGCGCGTAATTGCGGCGGGTATGCCGGGAAAGCACTACTTAGGGGCGGCGAGAACCTTCGGGCACTCCTTCTTAGTGAAGCGATTTACTTCCCGAAGCATGTCGCCCTGGAAAGACCCATACCTCTTTTCCATTCCCCAAGCGGTGAAAAGCGCTCTAGCAATGAAAAACGGACCGTCATAGTCGCTCCCGCCCAGCGAGACGGCTGTCGCAACGCCGTCCTTGAAGGTGATATCCACCGTTATGTCTGCGGCGACGTCATATTCCTCCTCTCCGACCTCGCAAGCGACCGGTTTCCCATTGAGCTTCAACGTATATTCAGGCGACGTGACAGCAGCGAGCAGGTCGGCGCGTTTAGCGCTGATCTTGAGGCTGCACCGCGCCGGCCCGAGCGACCACGATATATCCTTCGGCTCGGTCAGCAGTCTGATTTCTTTTGCCTGCCAGCGGTGCGCAAGATCACAGGTCACATCCGGACCGTTTGCCTCTTTCGTAAGGACGATGGAGCAAACGTCCTTCACACACTGCGCGTTCTTTGCCTTCTCCTCGGCGGTGTCGGGCGCGGTTGCATGGCCGGGCACCACGGGACGCGGCGCGCGGTGAGGCACGAGCCATATCACGGCGACTCCCGCCAAGCCGGCGATCAAAAAAACTGCAAGGCTCGAGTTTTTCGTGTTGAACCCAAACATTCGCCGAACTCCCTCTGAGGTGTTCGTCCTATGTCGCACTGGAGTTCGGGAGTCAATTGCTGGGACGTCGCGCTCCCGCTTTATGGCTTGAAGCGCTCCGCGCTTCGTCATCCCGGCCAAACGAAGCGCTCCGCGCTTCGTCATCCCGGCCAAGCGAAGCGCGAGCCGGGAACGCAAAAGAGTTATGTGTTTCGTTAAGATCCCGGATAGGGCTTACGCCCTTCCGGGAAGACAACAACTGCCATCCGTGGACATGTCCGAAACACTTTGCCTAGCTAGGCGCTGGCTGGCTGGCCTAAGCCAGCTCATAGCCTTCCTCAAGCGACTCTCCCTCGCGCGGAAGCGGGCGAACGCGCCCCTCCAGATGCTTGAGAGCCTCCGGGCACGGCCCGCCATAAGCCCAATCCAACAGCTCCACTGTGTGCACCACCGGCACGGATCCCGCCGACAATTGATTGATGCAGCCGAGATTCCCAGTCGCCACGAGGTCGGGCTTCACGCTGTTGATCGATTGCAGCTTGCGCTCCTGAAGCTCCTTCGCAAGATCGGGCTGGAGGATGTTATAAGTCCCCGCCGAGCCGCAGCAGATATGCCCCTCCGGAATTTCAAGAACCGTAAAGCCCGCATTGCGCAGGAGCTGGCGCGGTTCGTCTATGACCCTCTGGCCGTGTTGCAGAGAGCACGCCGAATGATACGCGACGCGAATGTCACTCCAGCCGACGGGCGCGTCGAGCCTCTGCTGGGCAGCGAATTCGCTGATATCCTTGGTTAGCGACGAGACATACTTGGCCTTCTCGGCGTAGGCGGGATCGCCGGCAAAGAGATGAGCATAATCCTTCACGACAGTGCCGCACCCAGAGGTATTGATGATGATCGCATCCAGCGGGCCGCCCTTCTCGCGCTCGGAATACCACGCATCGATGTTCTGCTTCGCGAAGACCTTGGCGCTGGCCTCCTTTCCCATATGCAGGGTGAGCGCGCCGCAGCAGCCCTCGCCTTCCGAAAGCGTGACGTCATAACCGAGATGGTTGAGGAAGCGGATGGTGGCGTCGTTGAGTTCGGGGCGCAGAACCCTCTGAACGCACCCGCTCAGGAGAGCGACGCGGCCTCTCCTCATTCTGTCCGTCTTCACCGTTTGCGGCGACGTGTAGATCCCGGTCTTCAGCGGGCTTTTCGGAGCCAGTTCGAGAATCGTCCGAAGCATCTTCGAACGTGTACGGCTGAGCAGCTTGCGGAAAGGCCGGGCGGCGAGCAGGGCGAGAAGCGCAAACCTGAATCGCTTCGGGTGAGGCAGAATGCTGCGCAAAAGCTTGCGCCGCAACTCGTCGTTCGGCGCGCGCATGCTCGATTTCTCGATGTACTGGCGCGCGTAATCCGACAGATGCCTGTAATCGACGCCGCTCGGACATGTCGTCATACAGGCGTAGCACGACAGGCAGCGATCGAGATGCGGGCGGACCTGCCTCGGCGACGCCTTCCCTTCAAGCATCGACTTGATGAGATAGATGCGGCCCCTTGGGCTATCGCGCTCGTCTCCGAGCAGAAGGTAGGTCGGGCAGGTGGCGATGCAGAAGCCGCAATGCACACACCGCCTCAAGATGTCGTCGGCTTCCTTGAGGCGAGAGTTGCGGAGCTGTTCGAGCGTGAAGTGTGTTTCCATGGTTTTCAAACTCCCGCATACATGCGTCCGGGATTGAGCACGCCAACCGGATCGAAGGCTTTCTTGATCGCCTGAACCAGCTTCATTTTGGTGAGCGGCAGCGGATGAAAGACCTCGATGCTGGAGCGCACGGATCGCGGCGCGCGCATGAGCATCGAATCCGCCTCGAACTCCGCGAGCACGCGGCGCAATTCCGTGACGCTTGCCTCCGACGATGGCGGCGTTTCCAGCCAGATGAGGCCGCCGGACCACTCATAGGCGGCGTTGAGTTCGAAAAAGGCGGAGAGAGCGCGCACGATCTGGGCGGCTTTCGACGGCGCGACGGTGATCCGCCAGAGAGGCCTGTCGAAGTTCGCGGACAGAAAAGCGAGCGAGCGAATATCTGACCAGAAGCTGCGCGATGTCTGGTGATCGAGCACGTAAGTCTCGCCGAAGGGCGACAGTTCGCGCCGCAGCTTCTCCATCCTATAGGCGACGCTTTGAGAAGAACCCTCCAGCCGAAGGGCCGTGAAGGCCATGTTCGCTGAAGCGATGTCCGGATCGCTCAGCCTGCTCACGAGCGAACGGTGCAAGTGAACCGTGCCGGACACCTCGTAGGGCGTTCCCATGGCTTCGCTCATGACACCGACGCCGGACTCATCGGGGAGGCCGAGAAAGACAAGTGTCGACGTGTCCGGGGCCTTGGGCAGCACTTTGAAGGTGAGTTCGGTCAGCACAGCGAGCGTGCCCCAGGAGCCGCACAAACCTTTAACCAGATCGACGCCCGTCACATTCTTCATCACGCGACCGCCGGACTTTATGACCACACCCTCGCCATTCACCGCCCGGATGCCGAGCAGATAATCGCGCGCGGCGCCGCGCAGGATGCGCCTTGGGCCGGAAATGTTCATGGCCGCTACCGAGCCGAGGCTGGCAGCCATAGGGTCCGGTCCATAAATGCGGCTTAAGTCCGCAGGTTCGAAGGGAAGCTGCTGGTTTTTTCTTGCGAGCGCGGCTTCAACCTCGTGAAGCGGCGTCCCGGCCTTGGCGGAAATCACGAGTTCGCCAGGCTCGTAGAACGTGATGCCGGACAGCTTTGCCGTGGAGACAACCGCCGCGGGGTTCACGGGGCGCCCCACCTCGCGCTTCGAGCGAAAACCGCAGACCTCAAGCGGATAATTGCCGGCCTTCGCGGACTCCACGAAGCCGGCAAGCTCCGCCTCATCGCCTGGCATGTAGATGTCAGCCATGATTTTTCGCGGCCTCCGCAGCGAAACGGACTTGGAGGTCCAGCGGAAACACTTTCCCGAAGTTCATAAGCCATTGCGGATCGAAGGCCGCCTTCACGCGCATCTGCTGGAGCAGGTCCGCTTCCGAATATTGATAGCGCATGAGATCCCGTTTCTCAATTCCAACGCCATGTTCGCCCGTAAGGCAACCGCCCGCGTCCACGCACAGCTTGAGCAGGTCCGCGCCGCATTGCTCGGCGGTCTCCTTTTCGCGCTCGTCGTTGGCGTTGTAAAGAATCAGCGGGTGCAAATTCCCATCCCCTGCATGGAAGATGTTCGCGACCTTGAGGTTGTACTTCTCTCCAACGGTCTGAACCTGTTTGAGCACTGCCGCCAGCTTGCCGAGCGGGATCACGCCATCCATGCAGTAGTAATCCGAAATGCGCCCAAAAGCGCCGAACGCGGATTTGCGACCCTTCCAGATCGCGGCGGCCTCTTCGTCGCTCTGGCTTACGCGAAGCGTCATCGGATCGAATCGGTTCGCAATCTCTGTGATTTGGCCGATCTGATCCTCGATCTCGCTTTCCGAGCCTTCCACTTCGACAATCAGCATCGCCTCCACGTCCATCGGGTATCCAGCCTTCGCGAAGCTCTCGCAAACGTGGATGGCGGGCCTATCCATGAACTCGATCGCCACGGGGATGAGCCCATCGGCGATGATCGCCGCAACGCAGCCGCCTGCCGATTCCGTGGACGGGAAGCCGATGAGGATCGGGCGCGTGCCTTCCGGTTGCCGCAGGATACGCACGGTCACCTCTGTCACGATGCCGAACTGGCCTTCGGAGCCGATGGCGAGCCCAAGCAGGTCGTAACCTTGCGGATCGAGGTAGTCGCCGCCGAGTTCAGCGACCTCGCCATTCATCAAAACAATCTTGACTTTCAAGATGTTATTGGTTGTTACCCCGTACTTCAGGCAATGCGCGCCGCCGGAATTCATGGCGATATTGCCGCCGATCGTGCATGCAAGCTGGCTCGACGGGTCGGGGGCATAGAAAAACCGTGCATGCGCAACCGCGTTCGAGATGCCGAGATTTGTTATTCCAGCCTCGACGGTCGCTGTGCGGTCAAGGAAATTTACATCGAGAACCCGATTTATGCGGGACAGGCCGATGACGACTGCGTCACCTGACGGCAGAGCGCCTCCAGAGAGAGACGTTCCTGCCCCTCGCCCAACAATTCTTACGGAATTTTCACTGCAGAACTTGAGAATTCGGCATACTTCTGCCGTTGTTCTTGGCAATACAACGGCAAGCGGCAAACAATGATAAGCCGTGAGGGCATCCGTTTCGAAGGCGCGAAGGCCGGCTTCATCGCTAATGACGGCGTGCGATCGAAGAGCACGGGACAGCCCGCTTAAGATCTGTTCGCGGCGCGCAAGAACCGATGCGTCGGGTTTTGCCATTTGGATTGACGACATAGGCGTTTCCTATCTTCTCTCGGAGGCTAACCACAATATATTGTGGTTGCATGGGGAGTATTATATAAATGCAGGAAAATTATCTTTCATTATGTAACCAGAGAAATGCTTGACATGCAGGCAGGGTGAGTTCTCTATAAGCAGCTTTGCGTATCTATCGCATTGGATTGCATACAATTTCGGCTTGGATTAGGAGGGGCTCGTGACTTCGATTGCAGATCTCGAGATTTTTGCAAGGGTGGTCACAGCGGGCAGTATGTCCGCTGCTGGGCGCGAGTTGGACCTCTCCCCCGCAGTGGTCAGCAAGCGCATCAGTCATCTTGAAACAAGACTCGGCACAAGATTGTTTCACCGCACGACGCGCCAACTTCAACTTACAGAGACTGGCCGCGGCTTTTATGAACGGGTGGTGCAAATCCTGGCGACAGTTCAGGAGGCCGAGGCATTTGTTTCGTCCGGCCATGAGCGCGCCGGTGGATCGCTCAAGATCACGGCGCCGACCGGTTTCAGCCGTATGCATATCGCTCCCTATCTCGGTAAGTTCCTGAAACAATACCCCGATTTAAGCATCGAGATTGTTGCGACCGATAGTATCCTCGACATCGTCCGCGAGGGAATAGACGTTGCAATCCGCCTATCAGAGTTAGACGATTTAAGCATGGTCGCGAAGAAGCTTGCGCCTTGCCGCCGTTTATTTTGCGCAACACCGGAATATCTGAAGGAGCACGGAACGCCAAAAACGCTGGCGGACCTCTCCAAGCATAAAGTCATCATCGAGAGTAATACGGCCTGGCGTCTTCAAGGTCCTGAGGGCATAACCTCGCTAAGGCCCTCGGGGGAGATCAAAACGAACAGCAGCGAGGTCGTTCATCAGGCGCTCTTGGCGGGGTGCGGAATAGCGCTACGCTCGACATGGCAGGTCCGGGATGACCTTCTGTCCAAGAAGCTCGTGCAAATCCTTCCGCAGTATAACGAGGCCCCCGGCGTCGCCGTGTATGCAATTTACCCGGATAAGCAATATATCCCGGCGAGGCTCCGCGTGTTCGTCGACTTCCTTGCGGGTATCTACAGCCCCAACCCATACTGGGACGAAGGTCTCGATTTGGACGGCTCATCCCGCCAGGCTCTAAAAAAAACTCTCCTAATGGAGGAGGAACCGGCGTAGGCGTTACATAGACCTCTATAGCTGGCCTGGCAGGATGCTGAAAAACGATGTCGCCCATGGTTCGACAGGCTCACCATGAGGTGTTTGAGAAGCTCACCATGAGGATCAACTCATTAAAAACACTCAACCTCATCCTGAGCCCGTCGAAGGATGAAGCCAGGTTTCAACAGCCCGCTGAAACGATGTTGCCCATGGTTCGACAGGCTCACCATGAGGATTAACGTGCTGGGAACATTCGACCTCTCATCCTGAGCCTGTCGAAGCCTCATCCTGAGCCTGTCGAAGCCTCATCCCGAGCCTGTCAAAGCCTCATCCTGAGCTTGTCGAAGCCTCATCCTGAGCCTGTCGAAGGATGAAGCCAAGATTTCAGGCTTTTTCAGAAGCCTGCGAGAGGAAGCCTGAAGGATAGCAATATGGAAGGTCGTCACGTTCAGGTTGCTCTTTTCGTCACCTGTCTCGTCGATGTATTCCGGCCATCGGCGGCCTTCTCTGTTGTGAAGCTGCTCGAAGAAGCTGGATGCAGCGTCGTCGTTCCGCCATCCCAAACCTGTTGCGGGCAACCTGCATACAATTCCGGAGACCGCGAGACCGCCCGGGAGATCGCCAAGCAGGTCATTGCCGCATTCGAAACCTTCCCCTATGTGATCGTGCCGTCCGGCTCCTGCGCTGGAATGCTGAGCAAGCACTACCCTCAACTCTTCGATCCGGAGACGGAGCCATCCTGGCATGCCAGGGCTACGGGCCTGGCGAGCCGCGTGCGGGAGTTGACGGCGTTTCTCGCCGATGATTTGGGTGTCGACTTTACCGGACGCGCCTACCCGCGCCGCGTCACCTATCACGATTTCCTGCTCATCCATCCGGGAGATGGGTGTCGCCTTGCAGCCGCGGAAGCTCCTGAAGAGCATGGACGGACTCGAGCTTGTCGAAATGGCGGACCGCGATGTGTGCTGCGGCTTCGGCGGGGCCTTCTCGGTCAAATACCCCGAAATTTCGAATGCGATGGCATCCCAGAAGATGGACCGCGTCCTTGAGACCAAGGCCGATGTGCTGACGGGCGCCGATCTCGGCTGCCTGATGAACATTGCGGGGAAAGCGTCCCGCGAGGGCAAAGCGATCGAGGTTCGTCACATCGCCGAGATCCTCGCGGGTGATGTCGATGAGCCCGGGTTGTGTCAACCGGGATAAGAGACTGGCTTAGAGCACACCAAGAATAACTCCTGCCAAAAATCCGAAGACCAGGAAGGTTGTGATGATGCTTAGCTCACTCGCAACTGACATCATGGCGTATCCTTCGACTTGGGCTGCATTTTTCTGCGAATTAGTCAAATCATCGTGCGTTTCTTTCACGTGTGCAAATGATTTCGTTTGTGCGGCGCAGCAAAACTGCAGCGCTCGAAGAATAAGTTGTGCGTTGCACTGGCGAAGAGAAAGGTTATTCCGGGCGAGATCAGCGCGCGAGGGATCTGTTTGGCGTCCGCCGTTGTTTGGAATACACCTGGATTGATTGTTGGAGCGGCGGCGTGAAGGGTTCATCGATGCCAGAACAGTTTGAAGCTCTCGTCCTGACCAAAACAGAAGCCGGACCGGCCGCAGCCTGGACGCGGCTTTCCGAGGCCGATCTGATGGAGGGCGATGTCACCGTCCGGGTGACTCTACTCCACGGTGAACTACAAGGACGGGCTTGCCATTACGGGCAAGGCCCCTGTCGTGCGGCGCTGGCCGATGGTGCCCGGCATCGATTTTGCGGGTGTCGTCGAAATCGTCGTCGAACCCTGAATTCAAGCCTGACGATCAGGTTGTTCTCAACGGCTGGGGCCTTGGCGAAACCCATCTCGGCGGTTATGCGCAAATTGCCCGCGTGAAGGGCGATTGGCTCGTTCCCCTGCCCGAAGGCTTGACGCCCGCCGAAGCCATGGCGATCGGCACTGCTGGCTACACGGCCATGCTTTCCGTGATGGCGCTTGAGGCGCACGGTGTCGTGCCCGCGAAAGGACCGGTTGTGGTGACGGGCGCAGCAGGGGGCGTCGGCAGCGTGGCGATTGCTCTTTTGTCGAAGCTTGGTTTCACGGTGATCGCCTCCACAGGGCGGCCCGAAGAAGAGCCCTATCTCCGGTCCCAAGGGGCCTCCGAATTGATCGCGCGTCAGGAGCTTGCCGGGCCGGGAAAGCCGCTCGGCCGCGAGCGTTGGGCAGGCGCCGTTGATGCCGCCGGAAGCTACACGCTGGCAAACGTCCTCGCGCAGACAAAGTATGGCGGCGCGGTCGCCGCTTGCGGGTTGGCCCAGGGCATGGACCTGCCGACGAGCGTGGCGCCCTTCATCCTCCGCGCCGTGACGCTCATCGGCATCGATTCCGTGATGGCCCCGAAAGCGAAACGCCTTGAGGCATGGTCGCGCCTCGCCAAAGACCTCGATCGCGGCAAGCTCGCATCAATGACGCAAACCCACTCCTGGAAGGAGGCGGAAGCGCTTGCCCGGCAGATTCTCGAAGGCAAGGTCAGAGGCCGAATTGTTCTGGAAGTCAAATAAGGCTCAGCGGGCGGAAGCACCGTAGGAAAGGCGCTTCCGCATCAAAAGCTCGTCCGAGGCGTCGGACGCGAGCTTGTCCAGGACGGACACGGGCTCGAAGCCGAATCGCTCGTAGAACGCCCGAGCGCGGGTGTTGAATGTCGTCACGCAAAGCCAAAGCTGCCTCGCCTCGGTGCGGCGCGCCTCCGACTCCATCCATCGAAGCAGACTCAAGCCTAGGTTTTGTCCCTGGAATTCAGGCAAAATCGCGAGAAGCTTCAAATAAGGCCCGTGCAGGAACGGCTCTTGAATCATGATCACACCCGCGAGCCGCGCCCCGGCCAAAACCTCAAATTTCTTCATCGCCGGCTGCTCCCGCCGCAACGCGTCCACGAAGCGCTCCTCCGGAAAGCCAATGACGGACCAGGGCGGTATCGCTGCAAACGCCACGCCAAGCTTCTGGGCGTTTTCCGCCGATAGCGGGCGCAAGGCGAGTTCGCCAAGATCATGCGCAGTGGGTTCGAAGGCGTTCATGGGTCAAACATTCCTTGCTAATGCTTCCGCTGCTGCTTGACTTCGGCACTTTGGTCGTCAATGGCTAGAGCAACGCAAAATTCGATGGCGGCAAACCCACGCAAGCTCTTTTCGAGGCGGCAGCCGCATCTCCGGAGGCCTGAATATGGAACTTTTTTACGCCACCCGCGACGGTCAGTCGCGCAGGATCGCCGAGCGCATCGCCGAGCGTCTCGCGAAGCAGGAAATCGATACGCTGCCTAAAGACTTAGGCGTGTTGCAGCCCTCCCAATCGACCCTCGAAAAGACGGACCTCGTGGTCATCGTCGCCGCGATCCGCTATGGCAAAATCCTGCCCGAGGCGAGGGATTTCCTTGCGGCGTACCAAAAACTGGAGACCAAGCCGAAGCTCGTCTTTCTTGTGGTCAATCTGACATCGCGAAAGCCAGGCAAGGAGACGCCCGAAGGCAGCGTCTATATCCGCAAGGCCATCAAGCAGTATGAGCTTGCTCCCGTGTTTGCGAGAGCCATTCCCGGCCGGCTCGATTACAAGCGCTATACGTGGCGCGACAGGCAACTCATCCGGTTCATCA
Source organism: uncultured Alphaproteobacteria bacterium (assembly GCA_963723755.1). GTDB lineage: Bacteria > Pseudomonadota > Alphaproteobacteria > Rhizobiales > Rhodomicrobiaceae > Rhodomicrobium. The sequence goes on from CAVRSS010000084.1 coordinate 41,564, forward strand.
TGTTGATGACGGGCGGCCCAACCGATCCCAAGACCAGCATCGAGTATACGCCGTGGGACGTCGTGGACGATATCGCCGATAAAGTCGCGGAACTCAACGATAACATTCCGGCGGCAAGTGAACACAACGCCGTCTCATAGCGAGGCGAAGGTTTTTGGCGTGTATGAGCTGGCGCCATTGACGGGGAGGCGCTGGTTAATGGCGCGTCCCTTTCCGGCCGGCAAATTCCAGTTCGGCGGTAGCCTGAGCTTAATCGATTACCTGTATAGTTGAAGGCGTAGACGGTATCAGGCGCCGTTCAAGAACAGGCCACTTACGGCCTGACGCGGCCCCTCAGACCGGCTGAGGCTGCGTAATCATTGGGTGCGCCGATGACATCCGCCGTTACGAATGTGGCCATGCCCCCTGCTCCGGTATTCGCCTATAATGCCGAGCCACCGATGGCGGACGACGGCATCGCTGCCCCCGCCGCGGGCGGAGCGGACGGAACTGCAGCGGGGACAACCGGCAGGCGAGATCCGTTACAGAGTGAAGACACAAAATCGGCTCAGATCGGCGTTCAGGTTCCAAACGCTCTCCTCGGCATTCTCATTGCGAACACGAACCAGGCCACCGCGCCGCACACCGACCCGGCGGCTGCTTTTGCCAGTTTTGCGATGGATGCGGCAGCTCCCAGCCAGAGTGCGGACAACGAAAGTGCTGGCAGCAGTGCCGGCAGCCCAAGCGATTCGGGCGCCTCGGATTCCGGCTCCCCCGTGAGCGAAGCCGGTATAATTCCCCAGGGGACAGACGGCAGCCCGAACACCAAGACATCACCGCCGGTTCACATCATTCCGTCCTGGCACGTAATTCCCAGGATGAGAATTATATAAGAGCAACCGTCTGAACTCTTGACAGCGAACATGAAGAGCAGGCGGCTGAAGAACGATGTTGCCCATGGTTCGGCAAGCTCACCATGAGGATTTGACAAGCTCACTGCGAGGATCAACTCTTGAAGATGCTCGCCCTCATCCTGAGTCTGTCGAAGGATGAAGCCAAGATTTCATGCATTTCAGCGCCTCCGCTACCCCCGTCCAATAGGAGGCGAGTTGCTCTCGCACTTTATAATCCATCAGCTTTTCCGCCTACGATCCGATTAAAGGCAGGTTGATCTAATTTGCAGCCTTCGTCTTAGTGGCGCTTTCGGTTCCTGCCGGCCAATGTGTCGTATCAGCCGGCCGTTCCAACGGGAAAAGCTTGTCATACTTCGCATTGTCGCCGGGCTTCAACTCATAGCAGCTATCGGCGATAACGGGCTCCCCTTTCGCCAGCAACTCGCCAACCGTCGAGAATTGAAAGCCGCGCTTGCGCAAGTCCTCGATCAAGAGCGGCAATGCTTCGGCTGTGTGCCAGCCGCGTCCGTTTGCATGCATGACGATGATGGAGCCGGGTTTGGCGCTCGCCCCAACACCCTTTCGGATTGCTTCGGCGCTTTGGGCCTTCGCTGGGTCGCCTGAAGGGATATCCCATTGAATGGCAAAGAGACCTGCGTCATTCACGGCCTTGAGGCTTTCGGCGTTACAAGTGCCGAACGGAAAGCGGAACACGACCGCGCCTTCCGCGTCGCTCCTGCCCGGCAAATCCGCGCGGAAGCACGATTTCGCATGCAGGGATTGGCGCAAGTGCGCGTCCGCTTTCAAATCGAGGGCGAGATCGGCCTTGACCTGATCCTCGCTCAAGAGCCTGAGGTTCCGGTGCGTCCAGCTATGCGCCCCAACTTGAAAAAGGGGATCGGCCAAGAGTTGCTCGGCTCGCTCCGTATGATGAAGCAGCCATTTGCCACTCGAAAAAAACGTCGCCTTGACGCCGAGACGACGCAAAGCGTCAATAATGTCAGAAGTCATATCCGGATATTTCATCAGTATTTTCACAAAGATCGAAGGTCAGAGCGATGAACTTCTCTCCCGGCGGAAGCTTCACGCTGCGTATCGAACCGCGCATGTTTGCCGGCAACGGAGGAAGACTGGTAAACTCGCCCGCTGGCTCGATCGAGGCGTCGTAGGGAACCCGATGAATGGCTTTCTCACCCGGCTTTCCGGCTAATGCCTCGGGCGTCCAGCAGCCCGCACTATTTTGCGCCCGGCTCGCAGACTGGAATGAAGCAAGAAGAGCTAGGGAGCTTATACAGGCGATAATCAGATGCGAAGGCCGCCTCATCATTGCTAGTCTCTCGATCCGTTCACAAATTCCACTAGAATCCGAGTAGATTTTCATTGCGCTAGGAGCGGGTTGATCTCAAACTCTGAGTTGCGCCAATTGGATTTGGCGCGTCTTTCAGAGGTAAGAGGACTATGGCAAAGAAACCTGAAGCCAAGCCGAAGGAAGCTCCTAAACCGCAGGAGAAATCTGGCGAAAAAAAAGCGGGCGCGAAAAAGGGCGGCAAGAAGTAGTGCTCGCGCGAGGAAAAGGAGGAAGACATTTTCTTCCCCTTTTTCCTGTTCCTCCTGTAAGCATGGCAAGCGCGTATCGCTCCAATCAAGGATGAAGCACCTATGCGGCCTGCTTGCAGAGTTTTGATCGTGGCGCCTCTGGCGTTTTGGTCCGTTTCCGCGTTCGGCATATCGCTGACGAACCGGGATAGCTCAGACCAGACGCTTATTATTATCGAGGGCGACAGGCAAAGCGAGCGAACCATCAAGGCGGGCGAAAAACTGGAGCTCTGTGAAAAGAGCTGTGTTATTCGCCTGCCGGACGGTGAAGATTACGAGTTCGACGGTAAGGAAACCGTTTCCTTGGAAGAGGGTTTGCTCTTTCTCGACAATCCAGAAGAGAGCAAGGCGCAGTAAACCTTTAGGCCCGGTAGTCCTGGACTTTCGTGGCCCTCAACCCTGGCAAGCCATGACGCTCGATGAGGCGCTGCCATGTCAGGAATTCGTCAATCGTGAGCTTGTAGCGTTTGCAAGCGTCATCAAGGCTCAAAAGCCCGCCACGAACGGCCGCGACGACCTCCGCCTTGCGACGGATAACCCAACGTTTTGTAGTTGGAGGGGGAAGGTCCGCTATGGTTAATGGGCTGCCATCAGGGCCAAGGACATAACGGAGACGGGGGCGAAACATTTCGGTCATAGTACTCTCACACGCGATCAAAGACCTGAGATGCACTCTATTGCGACGGGTTTAAAACGTAGTTAACAGCGCCGGGATCAAGAAAGTTCCATCTCTCTACTTTTGGTTGCTAGATTGATTACAGCATCCTTGGGTTGTTTTTATCAACTCCTAAGCTTGACAGCCCCATATAAGAACTAGCGAAAATCTCGGGATGCACGTTTCTCGTATGGTAAGTTTCTCAGTATCAAACGCTCATATGCCGCCGTCTCCTGAGGCCGGCCCGGATATTCGTCCTGCCACCTTCGGGTTGGAGGGGGCAGCCAAGGCGCACCGCATCGTGGTGGCGATGTCTGGTGGCGTCGATTCGTCACTAGCTGCCGCTCTCGTGACGCGCGCGGGATACGAAGCCATCGGCATCACGCTGCAGCTCTACGATCATGGCGCCGCTGTAGCCCGGCAAGGGTCCTGCTGCGCGGGCCGCGATATCCTGGACGCACGCCGCGTCGCGAGTTTCCTGGACATTCCGCACTACGTACTCAATTACGAGGACCGCTTCCGCCAGTCTGTTATTGACGACTTCGCAGCGAGCTATATGGCGGGCGAAACGCCGCTGCCCTGCGTGCGCTGCAATCAGACCGTCAAGTTTTCCGATCTGTTAAAAACGGCGCGCGAACTCGGCGCCTCCGCATTGGTCACGGGACATTACGTCCGAAGCCAAGCAGGCCCCGAGGGGTGGGAGATGCTGCAAGCCGCCGACGCCGAGCGCGATCAGAGTTACTTCCTGTTTGCAACCACTCAAGACCAGCTGAACTTCTTGCGCTTCCCTCTCGGCTCTATGACCAAGGACGAAACGCGCGCATTGGCCGCGGCGCTTGGCTTGCCCGTGGCTTCAAAGCCCGATAGTCAAGACATATGCTTCGCACCAACCGGCGATTACGCCTCCGTCATCCGCAAACTGAACCCAGAAAGCGATGAACCGGGCGAGATCGTGCACGCCGACGGCCGCGTACTGGGGACGCATCGCGGTATCATCAATTTTACGGTAGGTCAGCGGAAGCGACTGGGCATTGCAACGGGAGACCCGCTTTTCGTGATACGAATAGAACCATCTTCAAGGCGTGTGGTCGTGGGGCCACGTGACTTGCTTCGGGTTTCGCGGCTCAGTCTGCGCGACGTAAACTGGATCGGCGGCGGTGCGCTGGATGGGGCGCTTGCCGAGCGCCGGGACGTTTCCGTTAAGGTGCGCTCTACACAACCCCCTCGATCCGGACTGCTTTTTGGGGCCGATGGCGGCGTGTGCGTCGAATTGCCCGGAGGCGAATTTGGCGTGGCAGCCGGTCAGGCTTGCGTCTTTTATGAAAACGGCGGCGGCGGGGCTCGCGTGCTCGGCGGCGGCTTCATCGACAGGACGGCGGCTTGATATGGCACAGCATCTCCAACATCCCGCTCTCGACGATCACGCAGTCCGCGAGGCCTATCGGTTTTGGGCGCCGATCTATGATTACAGCTTCGGGCTGGTAGCCGGACCGGGCCGGCGCCTTGCTGTCGATAAGCTGAACGAGGCCGAAGGAAGGGTGCTTGAAATTGGCGTCGGCACCGGTCTTTCCCTGCCCCGCTATAAGCCAAGTCTCGAAGTGACCGGCATCGATCTTTCTCCTGACATGCTGGAGAAAGCCAGGGAGCGTGTGGAAAGCCTCAAGCTAACCCGCAAGTCGCTTATGGTCATGGACGCCGGCCGGCTTTCCTTTGCCGACGAGAGCTTCGACGCTGCAGCCGTGATGTATGTCATGACGGTTGTGCCCGACCCAGCCGCGGTGATGGCCGAGATGTGGCGCGTGTTGCGTCCCGGCGGCACGGCGATTGTGGTCAACCACTTCAGCCGCGAGCGTGGCCTGCGCGCGGCCGCCGAGCATGGGCTCGCGCGATTTTCGCGGCGGCTCGGCTGGCATCCGGTGTTCCCATTAAAAACAGTGACCGGAGCACCGGGCTTTCGGCTCGTCGAAACGATCGATCTTCCCCCGTTCGGCCTTTTTACTCTGCTGCGTCTTCAGAAAGTGATTTAAAGCTTTCCCGCGCTTTGCTTGACGGCATCGCCGGACATTCTTATACCAGTACGGAATGCGGCTCTGGCCGCATCCTCAGTCGGAAAGGCGGAGTAGCTCAGCCGGTTAGAGCAGCGGAATCATAATCCGCGTGTCGGGGGTTCGAGTCCCTCCTCCGCTACCAACGAAATCAAAGAGTTAGCTCCGAAGTGTCAGTGAGCATCCGGTGCATTCGGGAGTCCATTCGGGAGAATCTGTTCACCTTTTGCTCTTTTCGAGCTTCGCGATAGCGGACAAAGCCAATCCCTTCGTGCGGGCAAGATAGGCGCCGGGGCGCTTTGGCTGTTCGAAGCGCAACAAGGCCGTTGCGACAAGCTGCGGAAGGACGGAGAGGGAAAACTATGGATCGTGATGTAAAAGCGGCAGGTTAGGTAGCTGCGTGCGCTTAGAGAATCACGACGCCAGCGATCTTGGCGGGCGTCATCAGCATATGGATCGGCAAAGAGTTCTGCTCGCGGCTGTTGGTGATGAGAAGACAGGGCGCGATAAACTGCCGGAGCAGAAGAATAGGGTCACTCTCGCTTGACGCCATGGAGGCGATGACAACGCTTCCACTGCCGACAGACTTCACGGCTTTCTCATCCATATCGGCGACGATCAAGGCGTTTTCGCGCAAGTCCAACTCGCTCAGGACGCCAGACAGAACGCGGAACATGCGCTGCGTGGATGAGGCCAAGGCCTTGGCCACCACCGATCCTTTCGGCGGATGATAGGCCTCGAGATCGGGCGTAAACGCCACCTCCTCGGCCGCGACGAGGTCGGTGACCGGCACTCCCAGCGTCCGGGCGAGACGGTCGAGCTTGGCGAAGCGCAAGCCCCGCGTGCCCGCCTCGACGCGCGACATATGGCCTTCCGATAGCCCGACTTTTTCGGCCAGGTCGGCGAGCGTCAGGCCGCGCTCCAAGCGCAGTCTTTTGATTCTACTTGTCTCCATGACACGAATATTGCTCAGAAAGACAAAGATCTCAAGGGGGTCTTGGAATTTTTTTGTTGAGCGACTAAGGCCTGCTAGACAAGTCTCAGGCAAGACAGCGAATGAGGTTGCCGATGCTGCTTGTCGATGGCGCTGGGTTCAATCGCCGATACAGACCGGGTTCCCGACGAGGTCTTCGCGCGAAGGCTGGAGCAGGCCGCGCCCCGCGTGCTGGCCGCTCTCTTGGATGGGCTCGCCCTTGGCCTTGCCGCAACAGACAGACCCATGCCCTCGCGCTTGCCGAGGCTGGCGAGCTTCATCGCCTGGACGAGCGCCTGCGAAGGCGCCTTTTGTCAAGAGGGCGCTAGCGTTCTCGAAGGCGACGCTGTTTCAGCGCCTGCTACGGTTTCAGGAGTTCATGGACGGGAACGCCAACGAGATTGGCAAGCTTAACCATGGTCTCGATGCAAATATTGTGCATCGCGCTTTCAATTTCGGAAATATGCGACTGCGGAATGCCGGTCTCCTTCTGTATATCGCGCTGGCTTAGACCGGCGCCTTTCCTGGCAGCACGGAAGTTTTCTCGCGAAATACTCGCGCTGCAGCTTGCTTTCGACTGCCTTGCCGCTTTTGTGATGGCCCGGCGCGGGAAAGTCTGGCTTTTCGCTTGTCTTGAGCGCGGTTCTTCGCGGCATCGGTCAAACCCAGAAGAAGAATCTATCGGGCATGACCTATCATGACTTTGTCTTATGCGGCAAGTTTTGGCTCCGGTTTAAGGGGGACTATGGGGCGGAAGCGGCGCATCAAAGATCTCTCGCGTCAATCCCCCGTCAGATTGAAGACATCAGATCGAACACGGAATATGGAGCAACTCCCCTTTGAGTAATCTTCCTGATTATCCACAAACACACTGCATTGGTAACAAGTCACTATTTCTATGAGCATAAATTGCTTGAGGAAGTCCTTTCTAAACCGTATGGGAGATCCCCCGGCTTTGCCGGGGAGGCCTGAGGAGTTTGACGTTTCCGGCAGTCCACCGCGACTTTTTTTTGTTTCGTGAGCCACCACGCGCACGAAAGGTCAAATCGCGATGGACGAATTCGAGAGCTTAAGTCACACGAAGTGGGACTGCAAATATCACATCGTTTTCATTCCCAAATACCGCCGCAAGGTTCTTTACGGTCAGCTGCGGGCGCATTTGGGCGAGATTTTCCGAAACCTTGCAGCACAGAAAGAAAGCCGGATCGAAGAGGGGCATTTGATGGTGGATCATGTGCATATGATGATCTCGATCCCTCCGAAATATGCCGTTTCACAGGTGATCGGATACATCAAAGGCAAGAGCGCCATCCATTTGGCCCGCGTTTACGGTGAGCGGCGACGGAATTATGTGGGACAGCATTTCTGGGCTCGGGGTTACTTTGTCTCGACCGTCGGGCGGGACGAAACGGTGATCCGGGATTACATCAAGAACCAGGAGAAGGAGGATCAAAGGCTGGAGCAGATGAACCTCTGGCGTTGATCTGCCACTTTGTGGCGCCGACCATTCGGGGCCGCGTCAGCGTCCCCATTTAGCCGCTTTGAGCGGCTCACACCAATAAAGCCCCCGGCTTTGCCGGGGGATATTTACCGAGTTATCGTGGCCGTGCGGCAACCTGTGGAACCTCCTTCCGGCGCACAGGGCGGTGAACCAACATAAGAAACGCAAGAAGCTGCCACGGACCGTTTACTCCTCAGCCGGCGAGGCGGAACTCTCTCATAGGAGTGGCGCTTACGAGCGGGCCGGACAGTTCGCGTCACAGTTTGGGGAGGCGCGGACAAGCCTTCCTTCGCTCGGCGGCGAAGCGGACGTGGCGAGCCTATCTCGGACGGCGCTCGCCGGACGCCTTTTGGTAAAATGTTCGTTCGCCGCTCCGAGCTTTAATACAAATGTGGTTAATTTTCGCGCGTCGGACTAATTTCTGTTCCAATTCATGGTTGGTTATCCTTTACTCTGTGTAAAAAAGAGAAGGCTCGCGCCTTCACGCCTGACGCGAAATAATTGCGCTAGCCTATTGCAGAAGAACAACGTTTCATCACACATGACCTCCAATTAAATAGAATTTAATTCAGGAATTTTCTCCTTAAATGGACGGGCAAAAGTCCGTTAAATATGTTTCGACTTCGCGCGTTAAGTGTGAGCGCGCCCGACGTGCGGATTACGCAACCTGATGTCTGGATTTTCCTCTGTGGACATTAATCGGCATCGGCGTTGTTGAAGTTGACATAGGGTTTCTGTGATGCGGCCCATCCCTCGTCGATTTCGACGAGAATGGCGGAGACGAGACGGACGAGGGAGGCCTCGTTGGGGAAGACCCGTATTTTGCGTGTCCTCCGTTTCAGCTCTTGCTGGATCGAGCGCTCGATCGGGTTGGAAGTGCGCATTGGGCGTTGATGCGGCCGAGGCAGCTTGAACACGGCAAGGCCCTCAGGAACGTTGTTTTCAAGCCAGGCGGCGAGTTTGGGCGCAGAGGTACGATATTTGGCCACGAGGCGCTTAAGTTCCTCTTGCGCGCTTCCCAGGCTCGATGCATCCCAAACGGCGCGAAGCTCTTCGCCGATGGCCTTGCGAATGGTTTGATTGGGCGCGTGGTGGATGGCGTTCTGGGCGAGGTGGAACTGGCAGCGCTGCCAGCGGGCGCCGGGCAACACAGCCTGCCGGGCGGCCTTGAGACCCGGATGATCGTCCGAGGTCACGAATTCGACGCCTTGCAGGCCGCGCGCAACCAGGCTTTCCAGGAAGGCGCGCCAATGCACCTCGGCCTCGGAAAACGCGACGGAGACGCCGAGCACGCGGCGCTTGCCGGAGGGCTCGATGCCGATGGCGGAAAGCACGGCGCAATCATCCGCGACGCCTTGCTCGCGGGTCTTCTCGTAGCGTGCGTCAAGGAAGAGATAGCGGAAGCAGCCGAGGGGGCGGTTTCGCCAGGCTTCGAGCTCGTCATCGAGCAGAGCCGCCGCCCGGCTGACCTGGGTCGAGGACAGGCCCTCGATGCCGAATTCGGCGAGCACCTTTTCGACGGCCCGCGTGGAGACGCCTTTCACATACATCTCGGCTGCGGCGAGCATTACCGCCCGGCAGGAGCGGCGCCCGCGTTCGAGGCTCTGCGGAAAGAAGGGCTTTTGCGTGCCCGCCGTCTTGGGCACTTCCAGGGTTAGCGTTCCGGCCGGTGTATCGATCTTTTTGAGCTTGGCGCCGTTGGCATAACCGCGCCGTCCTGCGCTGCGCTCGTAGTGGCCCGCACCTAAGAACTGCTCGCGCTCCATCCGCATGGCGAGGTTCATGAGCGCAGTCATGACCGGCGCCATGGCTTGTGGACCTTCGGCCATAAGCTGTTCCATGATCGCGGCAATCGCCGTATCCTTATTGGCCATCGGGTGCTCCTTCTTGGCGGTTGGAACACCGATGCGCGATTCGCTTCAGTCCCCCACGCGTGGGGGACTGAAGCGTCCACAGCCTCTTCGCCCACCGGGCGTCAAAGGCAAATTTCCAGACAGCAAGTTACACGGACCGACGTGCGCGCCCAAACGTCGGCGGCTAACTATTTTTCTTATAAAATCAATAGCTTATTTATTAACTTCATCGTAAGGCGTTTCTTCTTAGGATCCCAGATCAGAAAATTCAGGACGCAAAAGCAAGCGAGAGCCCGGTCCAGAAATGAACTATATTGTCCAGGGGCGGCGGCAGGTTGGCGCGGGCAAGGACAACGGGGTCCCGGAAGTAGAGGCTCTGCATCCCGAAGATGGGCGCATGGCCTGTCACAAACACGAGCATGTCGCCGGGCTCGGTGATGATGTCGCCCTTATCTTTGACGGGGGCCTTCAGCCGCATAATTTCATCGGCAGTGGCAAGCGAGCGACCCACTTGGTGGTAGGTCTTGGACACGTTTTTGAGGAGTAAGACCTCGAGTTTGCCGCAGGACGGGAACTCGTCCAGCATGGGAAGAAGGCGGTGGCGGTGCGGCCGAACCGGGCGCCCCTCTCGATAGGTGATTTCAGGGCGAAGCAGCACACGCACGAGCTGATTGATAATGAGCCGCATGAGCGGGCGCATGCGGTCCTTGTCCTCGGCCCGGACCACGAGGTAGAGCGTGACGGATTTCTCATGGTTCATGAGATCGGCCATTTTGAAATCGCTGGCGCCCACATTTTTCGCGATCAAGGGATCGCGATAGAGCGACAAAAACGAGATCGCAGTGGAAAGAACCGAGCCGCGCTCCTCATCGGGGCGGTTCAGCATGTCGCGCGCGGCGGCAGAAACAACGGGATGGGGTTCGCCATTGCAATGGGTGTTGGCGAGCATGTCCGCATAAAGCGCGTCGATCTCGCGGGCGGGATCGGACAGCGCCAGCGCGATCTCGGGCAAGCCTCCGGTCTTGCCTTCGGCCTTCTTCGCATAAAGCACATGAAGCACCGCGCCCGTAAGAAAGGCATGGGCGGTTTTCGCCCAATGGTCGACGAGGCCCTTGCCTTCCGGATCGACGAGGATGGTGACGAGGTTTTGCACGTCCCCCACCTCGTGCAAGGTCCCGAGCCTGATTTCTTCGAGAGGATTGAAGCGGGCTCCTACCTCCGCCGAACCTGGATCGAAGCGAAGCACCGCGTTCTTTGCGTAAGCGGCGCGCCACCCCGCGGTTAAGTTCCAGAGCTCGGCCTTCTGATCGTTGACGACGACGCTGTGGGGCCAGGACAGAAGCGTCGGCACGACGAGGCCCACGCCCTTGCCGCTGCGCGTGGGCGCGATCGCAAGCACATGCTCGGGGCCGTCATGACGCAGATTATGCAGGCACTCTCCGGCACTGTCGCGCCAGACGCCGACATAAACCCCTTGCCCGTCCCATGAGGACAACGGCCCTGTGGAAGCGATTTCGTCCTTTGTCGCCCAATGGGCCGTGCCGTGCACGCCCTCATGCCTTTTGGCGCGGCGGACGCCATAGCTGCTCGCCCCGAGCAAGATAAGCAAGCCCAAAGCCACGCCCGCCGACTGCGCCGCGTGGAGCTGGCGGAACACGCTCGGAGCGCTTTCCGCAAACTGTGATTTCCAGCTGATCCAGCTCCAGGGCCGGTAAACATGCGCCACTATCGGATGGCCCAGAGCCGGGTGATAATGAAGGCGATGGGCGACGAACTGGGTCGAGGCCACATTGGCGGCCAGCAGCATCAGCACGGCCACGACAAGCCTGACCGGCCAGTTGAGGTGGTGGGACGCCGTCGCAGCGTGCATCGTCATCGCTTTGAGACGTGGCGGCTCTGGGAGCGCCGCTGCACCGTGGACGCGGGCAAGGCGGCCATGACGCGGGCTGGAAATGGGGCGTCAGTCGTGGGCCGTGGGCGTTCCCATGATGTCTTCGCGCCAGCAGGCGCACGCACAACGGGAGTTTTCGCCAAGGGGCTCGCGTCCTTTCTGCGCGTGCGCCAGCGCTGGAGAAGCGCCAACGCGTCGGCGTCCCCAAGCGCCGCCTGCGATCGCACGTAGGCCGGGCCAGCTCGGGTACGAAGGCTTGGCCTGCATGGTGGTTGCACTTGACGTAATTTAAAACACACCTCAAAGGTAACACAGACACGAACTCGGCTACACGCCATAGGTTGCAAAATACCCTTGAGGGGTAAAAATGCTCTATTCCGAGCAGCTTAGAGCCGCCCGCGCGCTTCTGCGCTGGGAGCAGTCGACGGTGGCCGCGCACGCGCGGGTCTCGGTCGAAACCGTAAAAAGGCTCGAGCGTCTCGATGGCCCGATCGTGGCCGTAAAAGTTGCGACCATAGAGGCGATCCGGCGGGCGCTTGAGGCCGCGGCCATCGAATTCATCGATCCGGAAGAAGGCAAACGGGGCCCTGGCGTCGCGCTCAAATGGGGCACGGTTGTTGGCAACAGCCTCACCGGCAAGGAAACGGGCAAAGGCAGCGATGGCGGGGGATTGAAGGCGCTTCACGGCGCCGAGCCGTCGGCGTCCTATTGGCTCGATCATCCGCGCGAGTGGGCCAGGCTCTCCGAAGCCGGCCGCGCCGTCTTGAGCATCGAGATGTTCGGCTTTCCTGAAGCCGGGGACGAACTCTTTAGCTGAGCCATACTCTCCCTCCACCCAATCAGCGATGCGCCGTCACACTTGCTTTTACGCTTGACGTACATCATCAATAGCCTATCTTCGAAGGGAACATGATCGTCAGTTACCGCGATAAGCGCGCGCGAAGGTTTGCAAATGGCGAGGCGGTGGAGGCTTTTCAGGGCTTCGCCCGGCAAGCCTATAAAAGGCTCGAAATCCTCGACGCTGCGACCAGTCTTGAGGATTTAAGGGCGTTGCCAGCAACCGGCTCGAGGCCTTGAGCGGTGACCGGTCCGGTCAATACAGCATCCGCATCAACGCGCAATGGCGGATTTGTTTCGAGTGGAAAGATGGGGAGCCCGGACCAGGCAACGTCGAGATCGTGGACTATCACAAATGAGCAAGCGCATGACACGGCCAGCCATCCATCCCGGCGAAGTCCTCGCCGACGAGCTTGGAGGAGCTCACCATCACGCCGACCGAATTGGCGCGGCAGTTGTCTGTGCCGGCGAACCGGATCACCCAAATCATCCAGGGGAAAAGGGCGATCACGGGCGATACGGCGCTTCGGCTCGGCCACTGGTTCGGAACGAGTGCGCAATTCTGGTTGAACCTGCAATCGGCCTACGACATCAAGGTCGCCCAAAGCCTTGCTGGCGACGAGATCGAAAAATTGCCGACACGGCTCGCCTGCGACGCAGTCAGCGCAAATTGAGCGGGTGGCGCTTGAAGGTGGAAAACTCCTCGCAGGCAGCCCGAGGCTGACGCCCTAATCGCGCATCGCATATCCGGGTCAGGGAGGCGGTCGATCCAACGGTTTGTTGCATCATGCCAAGGCGGCATCTTCGAAGATAATTCGTTAAGGAACACGAGCTAGCCACACACCAAATGTGGAATTCTCTGCTCGTTCTCCGTGATGGTCTTTGCGAAAACAAGCGCGCTCACTGGAATTCGTCCGAGTATTTACGAAACGCAGTATTGTAAAAATTCCGGAGAATGAACCCGCCAAAAGCGAGTGGGCTGAGCGGGGAACAAACCGGGATCCGGCAATTCTCATACTGGCCGAGGGTCAAATGGGAATATGGATGATGAACATCTACGAACTTAGCAGCATCGTTGCTGAAGTCGAAACGGACAGGAAACGGCACGATATTCCTGGCAATGATGTCCGCGTAGATTTCGTCCTCCAAGTAGAGCTCCGGATCATTCTGAAAATGCTCAAGGTCAGGCGAAGGAAAGTACGAAAGAGAATGCTCACAAATAACACCGGCCCGGAATCGGTATCGAAGCGTAACTAAAGCACCGTCTAACATTTTGAAATTAAAACACCGCGCTTTCTCTAGTTCACCATAGACTTCCCGGTAAGCCACGTTCCTCAATGCGATAGTCATGCGTTCAGCGTTACTCACAGTAATTTCGAAGGCCGCATTGAGCGCGCCGTTTGTTGCAGGGAAATTCTGCTCATTCGAAAGGCTCAGTTTAACAAGCGATCCCATAAGGTTATTGATCTGCTTGAGCGTTTGCTTAGGCGTCATTTCTTCCGACGACGTTTGGATTTCTTGGCTAGCAGGTCCTGGAGCTTCTCTACGAGGTTATCGGGGTAGTCCTCGATAAAACTCTCCCCGGACTTCGAGCGACGCGATTATATCGGCTAAGTCGCTTCTCCGCTTTGAACTGCGATCCTGCTCTTCTTTCGACATATCACGGTTTATTGTTGTCATCGTCTTCCGCTCCTCCTCGGTCGGGTAGCGGAAATGCAGCGCGAAGTCCTCAGCCTTCGCCCTTTCGAACTCAGCCTTTAGGGCTGACATTGCGCTTCCGATACCGAGAACCCGAACCCATGCTTTAGAGCGTGTAATGGCTGTAAAAAGGCGGTTCCGCACACGTGCGACGTCCCGTGGCAGTGCCGACGTAAAACAGTCCTGTGCATTGATTACGTAGACCATGGCGGCCTCATTGCCTTTTGCACGGAAGATCCCAGTGAAGGTCACAGTGCCTGGCTCCGTGAAGACATCGGCAATTGTTGTCACCCCCGCAAGATTCGAGTTAATTCCCTCCTGTATCAGAGCCTGCCGGGCATCCCCAACCGCTCCTTTTGTTGTTAGCGGATTTGGATTTATTACAACTACATCGTCTGGAATCAGTTCATCTTCGGAGAGATTTCGCTTAATCGCATCAACGAGCCATGCTGTCTGGGCCTCAGGCGTATCGAAGACTTCAAACTTAATCAAGTCGTCAATTGGCGAGTGTTTCTCTAGGAATTCCGGACTAGATTTTCGTGTTCGTGTGAGCGTGACGAGTTCGCCGTCTTCGATGTCCCCGTCTTTCTCTTGATAGCCGATATCGAACCAAAGGTTCTTGTTTTCGAATATTTGAACCAGACCCTTGTTGCGATAAGTTCCGAATCCCAATGCATGAGCCGTCGACAAAACGGGCCTGGAGTTACGATAGCAAGTATCGAGGATGATGTCTTGCTTGGGCTTCCCAACCTCGGCGGGTTGAATAACAACCCGAGGCGTTCCATCCGCATTCTTGCCAAATATTTCTTCGACAGGAGGGAGAGAGCTGCTTCCGAATTCTGTAACTCATCGTACGCGTAGACAAGTCGTTTTGGAGACTTGAGGTATTCGTAACAGAGCAATAAGAAATTGGGCGCAAAATCCTGCGCTTCATCAACTAGGATGGCATCGTATTTTGGCACAAATCTTTTAACGCCTTGAATGGCGATGTCGCATGCCGATCTGAAAGCCTTGTCGGATCCAAATCGGTTTTTCGCAGCCCCGAAATCCAAATACTCGACACCATGGTCACGGCAAAACTCAAAGTAAATGCCAGTACGGTCTATCCCGCCTGGAGCGCCCCAAGCGTTTAATATCCTGATTTTCTCCCAGTCTGGCTCCTCGTTCGCTTGCTCAAGCACGAAGGTCGTAATTAAATTCTCGAACTGTTTCTTCAGTGACCGTGTGTTGAACGTCACACCAATTAGCCAGTCGCGGTGCTTTGCATGCAAGTAAGCGACTTTCAATGCCAAGACGATGGTCTTACCGCATCCAGCGAGCCCACGAATGCGTTGAACACCTTCAAACGTTTCGACTACTGCCGCGCTCTGCTGGCTGTCGAGATTGGCTATGAGTTTTCAAGTGCCTTGATCTTGGTGCCTCTGGAATGCGGTTTGTGCAGTTCACGCTTCCTGCGCCCTCTGCGCAACGTCGAGATCGCCTAAATCACAGAGACTAGCGCTGGATAAACCTCGGGGTCGGAGTCCGTCAGCTCATCGATCGCTGTGAGGAGGTTGTCAGCATTACAAAGGTGATGGTCCTCGTCGTCCGCAACACCGAGTTGATTGACCGCCGGTGCAAAAGTAAGCGTATGGATATCGACCAAAAGCTTTCGCTTCCAGAATCAGGCCCTGATGCTGAAGTAGCTTCGCCTGCATCTTATTGAAGCCTTCGTCTTGGGCTGCGGCGTAATCCGGGAGGTGCCGACCTTCGACGACGCTAAACAGTACGAGACCCTTCGTCGGCGATACGAGCAAAGCGTCTATCGGAAACGAGCCATCCGGCGTCCCGATGATTGGATAGCCAATGTAGAGTGTGCCTTCGAGGGCAGCTTCTGCGCTAAGGATCTCGGCAAGCCGCCTACTCGAAACGGGCTTATCGGTGCTGCCCCATACGGTGTTAATCACGGAGTGGCTCGGGTTGATTGTTCATATGCAGATTGGCCGGGCTTAGTCGGCGGGGAGGGGAAACATTGAGTGGCTGCAATCTGCCCTAAGTTCCCCCATAACAAATCAATTATCCATTTCTGCAGTGGTGCATGGCCGGCCAATCATCGTATTTCGGCTTAAAGTTTGGTGCTGATCATATCAGACCTTGTTTGATCCGCAACATGCCTACCGAACGCTGACCGCGACGGGCCACCTTTGCGTCGCCGCGGATCCCCGCCGTCTTTGCTGTCCTGCCGTACGACCCTTCTCTACCCTCGGGCTTGCTTCGTTTCCTTTTCTTAAGAAGTCAAAATCAGCGTAAGCGCTGTTCCCGACCTCATCTTCTAATTTCGATTAGCAGATGCAAGAGTATGGGGCCCTGTGAGGAGCTTCATCCTATGTCTAATCCTAATGCTAGTCCCAGTTCCAGCCCGATAATTGCCCGACGAGAGTCTTGAGTTTGAGCTGGCAATCCTCGATGGCGCCGAGAAGCTTCCGGATCTCCGTGGTCTCCGCTACGGCCGCACTTTGCCTCGACAGCCAGAGCTTGAACAGGCCGCCGAGCCGGCCCTGATCGGCGTTCACCTTGAGGAGAGCGAGAAGCGCCTTCTGATCCAAGGTGGAGTGCGGCTGGAATCCAAGCCCGAGATTTCTGAGATAGGCGGACACAGACAGGCCGGTGGCCGCGGCGCGCGTTTCAATCTCCGCGCGCTCGCGCTCGGAGACGAAAACCTTGAGCGGCCGGTTCCTGTCGCGGCTCTCCTCCACCTTCCATACCGGCATGGCCTCAGCCCTCCTTTCCGGCGCGCGTCAGCGCTCTCGTCGAGCCGAAGGCGAGTAAGAAGGCCTTCGGCCGAACGGCCGAAGGCGGTGATGTAGGCCTACATCACACATCTTGCCGTCAAAAACTTTGGCCATCTTTGGCGATCTTCGTCCATCTTTGTCCATCTCCGGCGAACTCCGTCCATCTATGGCGATCTCCGTCAATTGAGCGATTTTTCGCCATTCCTCGCCATAGATCGCCAAAGAACGACAGTGATCGCCAAACTTTACCCTTGTTCGTCATAGGCCGAAACAGATAGGTCATAACCTATAACTGGTGACCGGACAACAGGCGGTGTCGAAGGGATCGGGCAGCAAAAGAGCGCGGTGGGGCGAGGGCCGGGTCGCCTATGCGGCGCTCGCGCCAGAGATCGCCAAAGCCCTCGAAGAGGGGCTGCCGATGACCAAGGTCTACGCGCTGTTCGAGGGTCGCCTCGGCATGAGCTACCGCCAGTTCATCCGCTACGCCAGCCCTCGAGCAAAGGAGAGAGACCATGACCCATCCCCAAGGCCCGTTCAAGAACCTGCCCGGGCCGAAGCCCGTGACCGCCCTGCCAGCCCCCGCCAGCTTCCAGGCGCCGGCGCTGCAAGAGGCTTCTATTTCGATCCCTCCGACATCGACAGCAAGAAGCTCATCTGAGGCGGAAAGCCGCCAAGGGGATGCCTCGATCAGGAAGGTTCACTTCATCCTCAACAGCAAGGGCGGGGTCGGCAAGTCGTTCGTCGCCTTCCTGCTGGCGCTCTACTACCGCCAATTGCGTGAGCCGGTGCTTTGCTTCGATGCCGATGCAACCACGGCCACCTTCTCCCGCTTTGCGGCGCTGAACGTCACCCGCATCACGCTCATGGAAGGCACCATCCTGAATGCGCGCCGCTTCGACGAAATGCTGGAGCCGATCCTCGCAGAGGATGCGCATTGCGTGGTCGATACTGGCACCTCGAGCTTTGTCGCCGTCTCCCATTATCTCATCGAGAACGACGTGCACGAACAAATCCGGTTGTCCGGCAAGAAGGTGGTGGTGCACGCTATTATCGTCGGTGGCTCGACCTTGAAGGAAACCTTGAACGATCTATATGAGCTCGCCCGCCAGCTCCCGCCTGAGGTCGACATTGTCGTCTGGCTGAATGAGCATTTCGGGCTCATCAAGCAGGGCGACAAGACCTTCACCGACATGGAGGTCTTCAAGCAGAACCGCCATCGCATCCGCGGCATCGTGCATCTGCCGCTCCGGACCGCGGCGACCTTTGGCGAGGACATCAAGGAGATGATGGCGCGCCATCTCACCTTCGAGGAAGCCGTGGCCTCGCCCGACTTCACGCTCATGGCGAAACAGCGGTTGCGCATTATCGAGATCGACGTGCGCAAGAAGCTGCGGGCGGTCCTCTAAACAGTGGGAGAGACGCATTTCGATAGGGAGGCGCTGATCGCCGAGGTCGCCAAGCGGCACAAGGTCCTGCTTTCGCCCGACGATCCCGCCTTCGCGCTTATCACCATCAACGAGATCGTTCTGTCCCGCGCCATCGCGATCGTCGAAGCGAAGCTCGAAGCGATGGAGCAGCGGCTTGCGCAGATCTCGGAAAAGCAGACCGAGACAGCGAAAGCGATCGGCGAAGCCATCATAACCGCAGGCGCTGCTTACGTCGCCGAGCGGTTCAAGGACGCCGGCGCCGCTCTCATCGGGAAAGTTCGGACAAGTATTGGTCTTGACCAGGGCACGCAACAGCCGGGCAGGCTGCGCTCTGGCAGGACGATCTTGAGTTACAGCGCAATGACAGCCGCCTTTGCTGCAGGCTTTGTTACAGCATCTCTCTGCTGCCTGGCCATTTTGACAGTACAGATCTGAGTTTGTGCACGC
>CAVRSS010000085.1:0-43048 GCA_963723755.1 uncultured Alphaproteobacteria bacterium
CGTCATGACGCAAATAATGCAGGCACTCTTCGGCACTGTCGCGCCAGGCGCCGACATAAACCCCTTGCCCGCGTTCCCATGAGGAGAACAGCCCAGTCGAGGCGATTTCGTCCTTTGTCGCCCAATGGGCCGTGCCGTGGACGCCTTCATGCCTTTTGGCGCGGCGGACGCCAAAGCTGCTCGCGCCGAGCAAGACAAGCAAGCCCAAAGCCACGCCCGCCGACTGCGCCGCCTGGAGCTGGCGGAACACGCTTGGAGCGCTTTCCGCAAACAGTGATTTCCAGCTGATCCAGCTCCAGGGCCGGTAAAGATGAGCCACTATCGGATGGCCCAGAGCCGGATGATAATGAAGGCGATGGGCGACGAACTGGGTCGAGGCCACATTCGCGGCCAGCAGCATAAGCAAAGCCATGACAAGCCGGACCGGCCAGTTGGGGTGGCGGGACGCCGTCGCGGCGTGCATCGTCATCGCTTTGAGACGCGGCGGCTCTGAGAGCGCCGTTGCACCTTGGAAGCGGGCAAGGCCGCCATCACGCGGGCGGCTGGAAATGAGGCGTGAGTCGTGGGCCGAAGGCGTTCCCATGATGTCTTCGTGCCGGCAGGCGCGCGATCCACGGGAGCTTTCGCAAGGGGCTCGCGTCTTTTCTGCGCGTGCGCCAGCGCTGGAGAAGCGCCAATGCGTCGGCGTCGCCAAGCGCTGCCTGCGACCGCACATAAGCCGGCCAGCTCGGGAACGAAGCTCCGCTCGTCTTCTGGGGGACTTGGTTTTTGAGCTGCTGGCGCAGTTTGTCGAAGGCGGCTTGCCGTCTTTTCCTGAAATCCCGATAGGCGGCGCGCTTGCCGACATTTGTGAGCGCGCGGTCCTCCGCGATCGCGCGGGCCTGGCGCACATAGGACGCCTTGACGAGCTCGAAGGCATCCAGGGCTTTGTTTGCGTGCTCTGCGCTCGCGGCGGCAGCGCGTTCAGCGCTGTAACGCTGGTAAAGGGAGGCAGACCCGCTTGTCAGGGTCTTGCTCACCGCTCCATCCCGCAGGCGGAGGCCCTGTAGGGACCAAGCTTGTCTGTCAGCGCTTTGAGAGAGAGCTCTCTTGCAACCGAGGATGCTTTCACTCTGACCGTGCCGCCGGTGTTTTGAAAGACAAGACCGGCTCCGCGCAGTCTCAGTTCGAGGCCATGGGCTCGCAAGAAGGCGATGCAGCTCTTCCCACGTCTGAGGACCGGTCATGAGGAGCTTCGGCAGGATGTTCGATTGGAGCAGAGCCAGCATGGTCTGGCGCGCGGTGCGCGTCGCCTCTCGCATAGTCGAGACTTCGCCATGGGCGGTGCGGATCAAGCCGTGCTTTGCCTCAAGCTCCACGCAGGCCTGCATGAGGCGGCGCTTGTCGTAATAGGGCTCGATGCAGCGAAAGCTTTCAGGATGGATCTTGTTGATCGCAACATGAAGGTGAAAATGGCCTGTGTCGACATGCGTGGCCGACAGCCGCTGATGCCCGCCAAGCCCGATCCGCTCGCACAAGACCCGCTCGATATCTTCAAGCTGGGAGAGCGTGGGCCGCTCGCCGGGCGGAAAGGAAATCACAAGGTGGTAGGTGCGGTCGCCTTTGGCGCGCTTGTTCATGGCCTGGGTCGCGAGGATCTCCTTCAGCGCCAGCTCCGCATCCGTCGAAACGCAGTTCGAGAAGCGGACATTCGCGGCCCGGCTCTTCTCCGCCCCAAGGATGTAATCCGCCATGCGCGCCATCACGGCCTGCTCCTCCTCGGCGGCGCCGTCGAGGATGTAGCGGCCGAGGCGGCGGAAGTTCGAGGCGCCGCGCTCGCGCACAATTCGCTTGGCGATCATGGCCACACCTGCCCTTACCGCGTTCCAGAGTCCTCGGTATCTGTTTCGCGGGCGCCTTGGGAAGCGGCTCCTTCGGCAGGTCGGAAGAGGAAGCGGGTCTCTGGGCTTGGGGCCTCTCGCGCGATCATGGCGGTCTCCAAAACGCTGTCATGGCTTTTGGCCCATCAGCTGGCGAAGTTCGTGGAGCTCGTCGCGAAGCATCTCGGCGATCTCCTTCAGCCTGCGGGCCATGTCGGCATAGCCAGCCCCGCCCATGATCGTCTCGACATCGCCGACAAGGTCCTGGGCCTCTTTCAGAAGGCGCGCCGCCGAAATCAGCTGTTGAGGATTGGCCTGCATGGTGGTTGCACTTGACGTAATTTAAAACACACCTCAAAGGTAACACAAACGCAAGCCCTCGACTACACGTCAGAGGTTGCAAAATACTCTTGAGAGGTAAAAATGCTCTATTCCGAGCAGCTCAGAGCCGCCCGCGCGCTTCTGCGCTGGGAGCAGTCGACGGTGGCCGCGCATGCGCGGGTCTCGGTCGAAACCGTGAAACGGCTCGAGCGGCTCGACGGCCCCATCGTGGCAGTAAAAGTTGCGACCATTGAGGCGATCCGGCGGGCGCTTGAGGCCGCGGGCATCGAGTTCATCGATCCCGAGGAGGGCAAGAGAGGACCGGGCGTCGCGCTCAAATGGGGTACGGTTGTTGGCGACAGCCTTGCCGGCAAGGAAACAGGCAAAGGCGGCGATGGCGGCGGATTGAAGGCGCTTCATGGCGCCGAGCCCTTGGCGTCCTATTGGCTCGATCACCCGCGCGAGTGGGCCAGGCTCTCCGAAGCTGGCCGCGCCGTCTTGAGCATCGAGATGTTCGGCTTTCCTGAAGCCGGAGACGAACTCTTCAGCTGAGCCATGCTCTTCCTCCAACCTCGCAATAAGCGTGCCGTCACACTTACTTTTACGCTTGACGTACATCGTCAATAGCCTATCTTCGAAGGGAACATGATCGTCAGCTACCGCGATAAGCGCACGCGAAGGTTCGCCAATGGCGAGACCGTGCAGGCTTTTCAGGGTTTCGCCCGGCAAGCCTATAAAAGGCTCGAAGTCCTCGAAGCCGCGACCAGCCTTGAGGATCTGCGGGCTTTGCCGAGCAATCGGCTCGAGGCCTTGGGCGGCGATCGGTCCGGTCAATACAGCATCCGCATCAACGCGCAGTGGCGGATTTGTTTCGAGTGGAAAGTCGGCGAGCCCGGACCAGGCAACGTCGAGATCGTCGACTATCACAAATGAGCAAGCGCATGACACGGCCAGCCATCCATCCCGGTGAAATCCTCGCCGACGAACTCGAGGAACTCGTCATCACCCCAACCGAATTGGCGCGGCAATTGTCCGTGCCTGCGAACCGGATCACCCAGATCATTCAGGGGAAACGGGCGATCACGGGCGATACGGCGCTCCGGCTCGGCCACTGGTTCGGAACGAGTGCGCAGTTCTGGCTGAACCTGCAGTCGGCCTACGACATCAAGGTCGCCCAGAGCGTGTCCGGCAACGAAATCAAGCAACTGCCAACAAGGCTCGCTCGCGACGCCGTCGGCGCAAATTGAGCGCCCGCCCATGATGGACTGGCATGATAGATTAATTTTTTCAATGACTTAGAGCGTTTCGTGTGCGCGGAGTGCACACGGAAACGCGAGTTCACCAATCTTCCTGCACCCGCGATGGCTCGGCGGATGGGTCATATGCGACGCCTTGCTGCCATTCGTGGACGGGCCTGTACGGACACAGGGCGCCATTTGTGCGCATTCGCCGTCCCGTCAAGGATGGCCGCACAGCGCAGGAGTAGGCGCTGCCAGGTGGTCGGCGGGACGCGTCAAATCAACTCCGCGCGATCGTTGGGCTCGTCCTCCTCACTCTCGTGAGGCAAGCTCCGCGCCCCGGTCACGATCCGTTAATTCTCGTTCTAGAACCGCCGGGAGATGCGCGCCGACAGATGCCAAGAGCGAGAAAGCCTCTAGAAAGCGCAGTTCGCCGATCATTCTCGCTCCGGTTCAGTCGCGGCGCGATATGACGTTTTCCATAGTGGACCCATCGGCGAGTTTGAGCCGCTCCGCGAAAAAGACATCTTCTCCGAGTCCTTTTCGAGCGAAGCCATAATATTGATTATACTACGTTAATTTCCTGCGATCAAGTGTCGCGGATTTCCATGACGAGTACGATTGAAACTCCTGCAGTCAGGATGAAACAATAGGCCGCCGGCCAGCTTGGGCTAAGGGCGGCGGCGGGAACGAATGAAGCGTTGTGCTCGAATGTGGTCGCTTGGCGCTGTCCTCCTTTTCAGGGCGGCAAGCGTCCCCGCTCTTTCGATGGATTACTCTTATCGCCTCTGTGGTTCCTGCGCCAGCGGCCCTCTCGGCGCTATCGTACGGCGCTGGCATCCGTCGGCTTTGCGCGGGAGACGGTATTGCCGACCTCCCCGGTTGGCAGCTCGCGCTTCCTGTTATGGTGCAACCGGACGTAAAGGCGGATTTCCTCACCGATCCGATCTTGCGCAATCAGTGCTTGCTGTCGCTCAGTCGGTAGCGATCGACACGGGCGCTGTTGAAGAGCCCGGCGGCTTCCGTCACGGCGGCGCACGCCAGACGCTCCCCTGCGCCCCTGTGTTTCGGCGCGCAAGATTGACCCCCCGCTATCGCCCCATCCGGAGAGCCGCCTCTCGCATTGGGGGTGCCAAGTTCGCCCTTCCTCGACAAGTTCCACCGCAGCCAAGACTTAGCCGACATCCTCAGCGCTTCCCGGCAATTCGGCCTCAATCATAGCGCAGTAACGCTTTTAATAGCCTGACTGAATTTGGAGTTTAAAGTGCGTCTCGACAGTCAAATGAGTTTTTCGGTTGGACAGAGGGAGCGTCTCACCGTCCGCCTAAAGAGCCTAATCAGGCAGTATCCGCGCGGGCCAGGGATCATCAAAGAGTTCATTCAGAACGCCGACGACGCCGGCTCGGAATGGGTACGCGTGGTGCTGGATTGGAGAGACCATCGAACTGGTGGCCCAGAGGAGGAGAACCTAGCAGACGTCCTCGGACCAGCGCTGCTAATCGCCAACGGCTCGGTCTTCACTGACGACAATTTCGACGCAATCCAGAAAATCGGAGAGGGCGACAAGCGGCTCTCTGCCACGAAGACAGGCCGCTTCGGCCTTGGCTTTAACACCGCGTACAACGTGACGGACTATCCCAACCTGGTGTCACGGGACAGAATGTACTGTTTTGACCCGCACGAAGGCCCCGTTGCGCCCAAGAGAGAAACAGGTTTGGGCCTCTGGCTGGAAGGGCTGAGACAACAATTCCCGTCCTGGCATGCGGCCTTCGGAGCGGCCGGCCTTGCAAGCGATGCTGACTTTCACTCTGGCACCATTTTCAGGCTCCCGCTTCGAAGCCCGGAACGAGCCGCCAAGAGCGAAATCAGCCATGAGCCCTTCGACGAGTCCACCTTCCAGGCAATAGTGGAGAGATTGGTGGGGGACGGCCCGGCCATGTTGCTCTTCACGAGAAATGTGCTCCATCTCACCATCGAAGAAATACCTGCTGCAGGTGGGCCGGCTCGAGCCCTCCTAGCCATTCGGACAGAAAATGCGGATGAGGTGGCCGCATCGCGCAAGACCATCCACGTCCCGCACGACATCAAGGTGCCGGACCTCCTGGATCAACTTGAGGAAGAGGGCGTCCGAGGCACAACTCACAGACATGCGATGAGCATCTTGACACCCTCCGGGCCTGCGTCCGGTGAATGGCATGTTTGCCAAGGCTTCTATTTCGATCCTGACGGCAAACTGATGTCCCACGCACGTAGGATGCTCAGTTTCGAAGAGCGGGCCATTCCTGAGGCCGGCGTAGCGATAGCTTTGCATCGGTCCAACACGGGCGTGCCGACCGCGTCGGAATGCGAAGGGCTCTTTTGCTGCGGCTTGCCTCTACCAGCAAAGACCGGCTTGCCCGTCCACATAAATGGCTGCTTCGACCTGGACAACTCTCGGACTAAGCCGACCAGCGCCGGCGCAACGAGTGACAGCGGCCAGGCCCGAGCCGCCTGGAACGAAGCGCTCCTCACGCTAGCCGTAGCTCCGGCCTATGCTGATGCGCTCGAAGGGCTTCCGGATGAGGTCAAGGATGCCGGCCCCGAAGCATTCTACGGCCTTTGGCCCATCAAATCTCGTGTCACCACAGATGCGCTCGGGCAGGCTGCCAATGCCATACACGCCGCTCTCGCCGAACGTCCGCTGTTTCGGTGTCTCAGTAGAGACGGTCAGGAGCGCGTTGCATTGGCAGACCTCGACGTCCTGACAGCCGACGCCGAACCCGCCCTAGTGGAAGCTCTCCTAGCGCAGGATTTCTGTATTCCCGAACCAGCATTACCTTCGCTGATTTCCGAAGGGGCGGAGGCGGCCGGCCTCGACGTAAACTGCGTAACACCGATTTCTCTCGCCAAAGCGCTCACAGTAGAGAAGCACACGGACTGCAAACTCGAAGACTCGGCGTTCCCGGCACTTCGCAAGCGCGAGTGGCTTGAGGCAATTGTCCGGTTCATCTTACGAGAGAAGCCGGTGCGCCTTCTCGATCTTCCCCTGTGCCTGTTGGCAAATAATGAACTCGCTGCCTTCGGTCATGCCAAGGCATCTCATGTCTTCATTCCGACCACAGCTCAGCGCTCCATCTTTAGTGGCTATCCGCACTGGTTTATCGATGAAGATTTCCTGGCTGCTACCGGGTTGGAGCCGCAAACGGAAGCGAAGTTCACGATAATGTCTCCGGCAGACGTTTTGCTAAACCTGAACAGGCCGCTACCGAAGCTTCAGGCCACCGATCCATCGAATGGGAGCCGACTGGAGAAAAGACGCCCAATGAGGCGTGGCTGATCAAAGTATTCGACTATTTCGTGGAATCGAACCTGCAGATCGAACGCTCACAGATCGAGGAATTCCCGCTCATTCCTGATCAGCACGATCGTCTTCACAAGTTGTATACTGCGGGCACGCCCTTGCTACCCGCCGAGGACGAGAGAGTGAACAATGCAGTGCTACAACTTGGGGTCCCTCTGCTAAGTGGGTCCACGGCACTCACCGAGGCGGTGCAGCGGTTCGCCAACCGTCTTCCTGAGCAAGGCATTTGGGTCGCCGACGGTAACGATTTGATCGACAGCCTGGATGCTTCCTACGACAACTGGAAAGATCGATTTACGAATTACGTCCCCGCAGTCCATGATCCGATTCTCGATCTTCTTTCCGATCAACGCTGCATCGAGCAGTTGGATGACGACCGCCTCGCAAAGCTTGCAAGGCTCCGCATTCTGCCAACCAGCGAGGGAAGGATCGTTGACGCAGGAGAGCCGGAGTTCTACCTCCCCGGAGGAGAACAACCGCCGCCGGTCGCCGGTAAAATTCACCTCGCCCGCCTCGGAAAACGGGAGAAATGGCGGCCATTAATGGAGACGATCGGCGTCAAGCCACTCGATCTTCCGAATCTAATTGACGAGGTATTGTTGCCGGCACTCCCTGAACTAGAGCCTCGACGACACCTAGAGGTACTCGAGTTCATTCGAACCAATTTCGACCGGGCCCTACAGCAGGAGACGGCTCGAGCGGGTACTCGGACTCTGAAAGCAGCGCTAGGATCGGCAGCCATCATCCAGGGGACGGATGGAGCGGTTCACCCGGCTGCAACTCTTTTCTCGCCTAGCCTCAAACCCGGTTCGGCAGTACTCGGACCGACCGCTGTTTTCCCGGATGTTGAGTTTTATCCGGAGCCGCGCGATGCTTGGCTCGACTTCTTTCACGCAATCGGACTCAAAACTCGGATCTCCGCCGCCGATATCGTAGCTCGCATCGACAGCCTCACGTCAGGCGGCCCGACGCCACATACACGGAAGCAGATTGGCACCGTATTTGAATACCTTCAGAAGCACTGGCCGGAGCTAAAGGCGGAACTCGTCGCCACCAGCGTGCCGAAGACGCGAGAGAGCCTTGCCAATGCGCTCAAGCGCCGAAAGTGGCTACCAGCCGCATTGAGCGCAAGCTTCCCGGGCTTTACCGCTCCGGAACCTCGATGGTTCAGTCCTTCTGAACTCTACCCGCTTCCTCGTGGGCATCTTGTGGCTGGAGAGGGTCCGCTTCTTGAGGGCCAAACTCCCACAGGCGAGTTGCTAGAGGCACTCGGTGTACAACAGTGGCCCAGCGTTGAAATGGTCCTGCGACGGCTTGATCGGCTAATAGCGCTCGTAGAAGGTACGGAATCAGGCCTGAAGGCTGACGAGATCAAGAAGTCTTTTGATGATGTCTGTCGCTTTCTCGGCCGCAAGGCTAACGGGGACTCAAAATTAGGAGCACACCTCGTTAGTCGGTACGCAAATCGTCACTCCATCTGGGACCACCAACGACGGCGTTTGATCCGACCGAGGGACGCCTTTCAAGATAATGTTGGGTTCTTCGAGCCGCACAAAGTACGCCTCGTGCCGACGGATCCACAGGTCGCCTTAGGCTTGGACGCTTTGGGCCGAAGAAAGGTAGTAAAGGCGGACGACTACCGTGATTTTCTGGACATGCTAAGCAGACTCCCTGAACTTGACCAACGAATCTCGACTGTGATTCCGTCTTCGCATTGATTCGCGGGGACGGGATATGGCGGGCAAATCTCCGGTTAAGGCGAGTGACGAGCAGCGGGCGACGCTCGAAGTTTTGGCGGTTTCGCGTAATCGCGGCGAGGCGGATCGGGCGCGCGCCATCTTGCTGACGCTCGATGGCTGGACCAGCGCGCGGATCGCCGAGGTGTTCCGTGTGCGCGAGGATACAGTTCGTTTTTGGCGAGGCGATTTCATTCGCGGCGGCGTCGAGGCCATCAAGGCGAGCGTGTATGCAGGCCCGCCGCCGGTGAAGACCGAGGCTGCGCTGCGGGTTTGTGCGCCGTTGCTCGAAGCGCCCGTAGCGAACCGTGCGAACTGGACGATCCCACGCCTCATCGCCGAAATCAAAAAGCGCGAACTCGTCGATATCGGACCATCGCAACTCTCCAAGGCGCTGCGAAAAAAAACTTCCGGTGGCGACGGCCGCGGCACACGCTGAAGGGGCGGCAAATCGCGGCTGAGATCGAGCGCGTTGGGCTTCGGCTCCAACTGCGCAAGGCTCAGGCCGAGGCTGGCGACATCGTTCTGCTTTATGGCGACGAGAGCGAGGCGCTGACGCATCCTTATCTGGCGCGAGCGTGGGCCGAACGCGGCGCCGATCTGCGCGTGCCAGCGCCGGGTCAAACCAAGAAAGTGGCCATGATGGGCTCGCTCGATCACGTCACACGCCGGCTCATCGTGCATACCAGCCGGACCAAGCGCAGCGCTGATTTCATTGCGCATCTGGAGCAACTCGATCGCCTCTTTGGCCCCAAGCCCGGGCGCGTGACAAGACCCGTCGTGCTGGTCGAGGATAATGGGCCGATCCATGTCAGCAAAATCGCCCTGGCGGCGCTCGATGCGCGCAAGCACTGGCTGACCGTCGAGTGGCTGCCCAAATACGCACCTGAACTCAATGACATCGAGGTCGTCTGGCGCGATCTCAAGGCGCATCACCTGGCCCATCAGACATTTACCGATGCCGAAGCCCTCGACCGCGAAATCCACGCGGCAGTGCAAGCCTTGAATAGTGAAAGAAATGTCAATTCGTTAGTCAACTGGCAAATCTCTGCTTAGCCGCGCATAAAAGGTTAAGTCCCTGCACGTCTCAAGAGCTAGACCAGGCACTCTACGCTCTCAACGAACTTGGACGCCTAGAAAGTGTCGATCATTTGGACGAAGAGATTCCGGTTCTTACCCAGTCCGGAACGCTTATGCCTATCAGAGATGTTCTATTCCGCGATAGTCAGGTTCTCGCTGCGCGTTTGGCCGAGGCCAGCGTCCAGTTTGCACACAGCGGCATCACGGGAAGAGCAGTCATAGAGAAGCTGCGCCGCCTTTCTGATGCTGTTACTGAGGTGCTCGCAGAAGACCCGACGCAGTCCGGTGATGTCCAGTTGCGGTTGCTTTGCAGTCGGCTTCAGGACCTCATTCGCTCGGGAAGATTTTTCATCGGCAATTAGACGCCTTGTGAGTCACGAACTTCGATATCCCGTCTTGGATTACGAGCCTCCTCTTGGGGGAATTGATGTACAGCCAGCCATCACAATTCACACGACGCTCGTCCTCAACGAAGATGACGGCGAGCGAGTCGTAGGCGGCGGCGAGGTTGACTTCTTCGTTGAACGCGACGCAGCGCGAATTTGGATAGCGACCCGCAAGACCGGTACGGTGCGGCCAAAGTTGGCTCGCGCGATAAACGAAATACTGAGCCCGTATCGGCTTCAGGACACCGGGCCGCTTGTAGCGATCCTGGAAGGCAGAGAGCCGATCGAAACTGTCCTGGAGAACTATGAGATCGCGCCGCTCTTCGACGAACGACACCCCACCGCGGATTGGGAGGACCAGAGCGACTACAACGGTGCGGAGACAGAAGAGACAGGTCAGCCTGACGAGGAAAATGGAGAGGCGTCTTCTGCAATGGGCGCGACTGGCTCTCACGCAGCCCAGGAGTCTCCAAGCGAATCTCCTATCCGGCCCGACACGGCGGCCACCACTGCCAAGACCGAGGGAGCGACCTTCGCCACGGGAACTGCGGAACCCCGAGCGGCGCCATCAGGCACAGCGACGAACAATGGCGGGTTCGGTTTGAGGTCGCGATCTCCCGCAGTCCGAGAGGCGGCGCGGTCGTCGCCAGAAACCCGCAGAGATCATTTGTCGCGTAGTGGTTCCGACGATGCACCACCCGTGGCGCCCGGCACTGGCCGTCCACGTGAAACCTCTACAAGCACCTCGCCCACCTCGCCGGACCGCCCAGAGAGCGGGGGCACCACAGGCGATCCGATCGGCTCTACGTCACAACAGACGACAGGTGGCCGGCGTCGTGGGCGCTTCTACTCATACGTCAGCCCCCCAACCGATACTGGAGTCGAAGCAGAGGATGATCATGGGGACGAAAGCGCTTCGGCAGAGGAGCTGGAGATCGGGCGGGCTGCGGTCGTGCTTGTGCTCGCAGCAGAGCGCGCGGCCGGTCGTACACCGAAGGAGATGTCCCATTCGAACCCAGGGTATGATGTCGAAGTCTATGGGTCCCGGCAACAATCTCCGATACATTGAAGTGAAGGGGACCGACGGCCCGTGGGGCGATGCTGGGGTTTGCCTATCAGCCACGCAGTTCAGATTTGCGATGGAGAAGGCGGACGCTGCTTGGCTCTATGTCGTCGAGCACGCTCGCGATCCCGCCAATAGTCGAATCCATCGGATCCAAGATCCCGCAAACACAGCCACTTACTTCTGCTTTGACGGCGGCTGGCAGGCCATCGAAACTGAAGAAACAGTTTGCGTTGCGCTGCCAGTGGTCGGCGACGAATATCAACTTGACGATGGAGAGATTGTCAATGTTCTCGATGTCGACGCCGGCGCAGCGGTCATTCGGCTTCGCGTTCGGTCCAGCGGTGGGAGCCAGCGGCTTGTTGTCTGGAAACCGCACAGCTCAAATTCGAGGACGGGTTCTTAGGCATGGCGCGAATGTACCCAGTACTGGAAGGGCCGGCGCTCGAGAACTCTTAATTCTCAAGCAGAGGCGAAGGTCTACGTTGCTTGCCGCGATCAGTTGCCAGCAGGCACACTGGTTATTCACTCGCTCGCTCTGATACGGCTTGGTGGAGATGGCGCCAAGAAGGACGCCGAAGCCGACTTCGTCGTCGTAGATCCCGAACGGGGGATTCTCGTAATTGAAGTAAAGGGTGGTACAATCGATTTCGACCCCGCTTCGGGTAGCTGGTCTTCCACAGGCCGGTCCGGAAAACACCAGATCAAAGATCCATTCCGGCAGGCCACGAATCAGAAGTATGCTCTCCTCGGCTACCTGCGCGACGACCAGCGAACGAGGCATGGCGGCCTGGATCGAGTGCTTTTCGCGCACGCCGTCATTTTCCCGGACGCAGACAATCTGTTGCGGCTGCGACTGCCTGCCGCCCCACCCAGCATCGTCGGTGGACGACAGCATCTGGGTGTCGTCAAGGAATGGATCAGCGGCGTCTTCGACTTTTGGGCGGACGGAGCCCGCGAGCGTCGGGCGCCGGGAGCAGCCGGGGTGGCACTTTGTGAACACGCCCTCTGTTCGCCGGTTTCCGTCCGTCCACTCCTCGCAAGCCAGCTGGCGATAGAGGAGGCAAAGCGCGTCGCGCTTACGAGGCAGCAGTCTCGGCTACTTAGGGCGCTGGGTATGCGTCGTAGGGCGGTCATTTGCGGGGGTGCAGGCACGGGAAAGACGCTGCTCGCGCTTGAGCGTGCAAGAGAGGCAGCCCTAGCTGGAAAGGAGGTGCTGCTGCTTTGCTACAATCGGGCGCTCGCCGACCATCTCAAGGCCGCTGCGGAGGGCGTGGAAGGCTTGCACACCATGACCTTCCACCAGTTGTGCGACTGGCGAGTCAGGGTAGCTAAGACCGAGACTGGTCGGGATCTAATGGCTCAGGCAGAGGCCGACTATCCGGGCAGAAGTCGCTACGACGTTCAGCTTCCATACGCGCTCGCGCTCTCCGCTGAGGTGACGGCACGCCGATATGACGCGATCATTGTCGATGAGGCACAGGATTTCCTTGCTGATTATTGGCTTCCGATCGAGATGCTCCTCGCTGACCCGGGCCAAAGTCTCCTATATGCGCTGCTCGACCACAATCAGACCGTCTATGGACGTGCTGCGCGGCCCCCAATCGACGACGATCCATTTCTTCTCACAGCGAATTGTCGGAATACCCGCTTCATCCACGAAGCGGCATACATGCATTACTCGGGTATCGAGACGGACCACCCGGAGATCGCCGGTTCCCCGCTGGAGGAACTCCTGGCATCAACACCTGAGGCACAGGCCGCTAAGATAGCAGGTGCGGTGACGAGGCTGCTGGTCGAAGAGAACGTCAGTGCGGCGGATGTGGCCATCTTGGTAGTGACGGACGCCAAGCAGCCCCTCTACGACGCCATCGCGCGCCAACCGCTGCCGCGTGGCACGCAATGGGGCATTGAACGGTATCGCATATCTGGTGCGATCACAGTCGACACGGTCGCCCGCTTCAAGGGTCTCGAGGCCGCCGTGGTATTCCTGTGCGGCTTCGAGAGTGCGACACCGGCTTCGGAACGAGAGCTATTGTATGTGGGGATTTCACGAGCCAAGTCGAGAGTCTTTTTCGTAGGAAGTAGCGATTCGATCCGGCGTAACTTCAAGTGACGGCGGGAGCGATTCGCGCTGCGGCCGAAGGAGCGTCGGGACAGCGGTCAGAGCGAACTTTTTCGGGCGCGGCTGGACCATATCGTCGACCTCGGCCACCCGCTGGCGAAGCTCGCCGCGTCGATCAACTGGCGCGTTCTCAAGGAGCGGTTCGGCGCGGTCTACACGGACAAGCCGGGCAAGCCGCCGCTCCCGACGCGGCTCATGGCGGGCTTGTCGATCCTCAAGCACACGCACAACCTGTCCGACGAGGAGCTTTGCTCGCGCTGGACCGAGAACCTCCTTTCCGCAAGCGCATTGATGAAGTCGCCGACCTCGTCGTCGCGGATCTCGCCGGCGCGCTCCTCTTGGAGCGCCTCGAATTCGGCGAGCAGCGCTTGCACGGCCGGCAGCAAATCCACGACCGAACCGGCGTTGGCGGCAAGGCCCCTCCGTCCACACTCGGCGAGCCGGCCGCCCAAATTCGATGGCAGCAAGTTCAAAGCGGTGAACAATCGCGACAAGAACTTCACCCGCGGCAAAGTGGAGCGACGCCGCAAGCAGCGCTGCAAGCAGACACACTCGAAGCCGTTGCAGACCGCGGCTACTTCGATGGCGAGGAAATCCTGGCCTGCGATGAGGCCGGCACCGCCGATCTGCAGGAGCCAACAGAAGCGCTGGCCGCCAAGACGGCGCATCTCAAGGAGAAGCTTGCGAAGCTCGATGAGGAGATGGCGAAGCTGGACGCCTACGAGAAGCGGATGCTCGCCTCTCCGGACCAGCAAATCTCGCTCACCGATCCCGATAGCCGCTCGATGGCGACGAGCGGGCGCGGCTCTGGCATGGTTGGTTACAACGTGCAGACCGCGGTGGATACGGAGAACCATCTGATCGTTGCGCACGAGGTGACAAACGTCGGCCACGACCGCTCTCAGCTCGCAAACATGGCGAAGCAAGCGAAGGCGGCGTGCCATTGCCGACCGTGGACGACACGTGGGTTGGGTCGTGATGAGCGGTGTCGTTATCCTGGCGCTCGCTGGGATCTGACATGCCACTGGCGCCACTTCGCTCCTACTTAATGGAATCTTCGATTGGCTTTCTGCTAGTGCGGATCGGCGGGCCTGGTGAACATTGCGACTGAAGGGAGTAGCAATCCTGATGATCTCGTACCGTGATCTGATCCAGGGTCTCGTCTCGCTTAGCGGCTACACTGGCTGTGATGGGGGCGGCGCTGTTCCTGTCCGCAGGCACGCTCCAATGGCAGCACGGTCTTGTGCTCCTGGCCGTGTTTTTCATCCTCGTGCTGGTTAGCGTTGCATGGCTCTGGCGCGCCAATCCGGAGATCTTCGCCGCCCGGAGGCGGATGACCGGCGAAGGCACCAAAAACTGGGACGTTGTCCTGATATGGATTTTATGCGGCGCAAGAGCAAACGGTGGCCGCTCTTGTCCGCGATATTTCCATTTGGCGCGGTTGGCTTCAATCCAGTCTTGAGAGGGCATTCGCCGCTCCTATTCCGTTATAGATGCGTCCTCGCCACGAGGCGCCGTGTCCTTCATATTGAGACTAAGCCGCGTGACTTGAAGACGGCAACGCGGGCGCGGCGCATCCGTCGCCCAGCGTCACAAGTCCGAGCCAGGACAACTGAAGCTTCGTCGGACCGAGAGCCAGTTGCAGGGCACCGCAACTCTAATGATCTATGCGCACGCGGAAAAAGCATCCCTCAAAAATACTTGTTCATGCTACACGACCGCTGGCTGCAAGGTAATTGAGAGCTTGGCCGGAAGCTGCGGCCTGAGCCTATTGACTCCCGTTTCACTTTGGGATCGATTGCCAGAAGTTCTCGATCATTTGGAAGTTATTGTCATCATTGCACGCTGCAACAAATGTCAGACGTCACGCACGTGAAAGGCTTATGCTAGAGTTTCGAGGTGCTGGGCGTACTTGCCGTCCGGCCGACAAAAAGCTTAGGAGGACGACCATGGACGAACTCGTTCGCAGCCTCAAGGCTCTGCACACAAGCTTGATCGACGCCCTTCAAGGATACAAAGAGGGGCTCAAGGATGCGCATGGCGAGGGCCTTGCGCCGTTGTTCGCTGAAATGGTCGCCATCCACCGGAAGGACGCGGACGCCATTTCCGAACACCTGAAGCGCCTGGGCACCGCCACCGACGATCGCGGGTCGCTCATGGGCACCTTCGATCGCACGGTGATGAAGATTTCCTCTCTATTCACGAAGCTGGACGAGAAATTTCTTCCGAGCCTAATCGACGGCGAGAAACAAGTACTCGACCATTACGACCGTGCCATCAACGCGTCCTCGCCGGGCAATGCCGAGTATCCGATTCTTGTGAAGCAACGGGAGGCTCTCAGGGCAAAGGTCGCCGACATGAGGGCGGGCAAGCCGACCTGAGGTGTTTGCGCGGCTGTCGAAGCGGACGGGACGCAGGCGCCCTTGTGTAGAGCGCCTGTATCGATGACCCGGCTTGGCTTGGGCGAAAGCCATATCGCGCAGGCGGCGGCGTGCGATCAAGCGCCTGGATCCCAGACGATGACGCTGTCTCATGGCCGGAGCTTGGCACAGGACCGTCGCGGCTGAAAAGTCTTCCTTGCGGTCATTCCCTTAAGGCGCGTCTGAGTACTTTCGCGAAAGCGCGTTAACAGTCGCGGCCCGATGTTGCCGGCCGCCAGTGTGAAAACAACCAGTGTAATGGAGTAAGTAAGACTGATGACGGTGATGGAAGCCGTTGCGATGGTCTGCAGCACGCTCCGCGTTGTCACTGCGCCGAAGCTTTGAAAGAACGGCACCACGTCTGAATAAGTGCGATCCACCCATATCGTCACCCCTGCGAGCACGAGCCCCAGAAGACCCAGCGCGCTCGGCAAAAACCAGAATGCCTTTGTTACCGCCCAGATGCGAGCGGCATTGGGAACTCGCATCATGTCCTCGTTCGTCGGCAGCACGAGTGCGAAAGCAGCTTCCACAGCTTCCTCGCTTGCCACGCAACAAACCGCCATTGAGCATGTTCCGCCGAAGATGCTCACTATGTGGCTGCAAAGCCTCCTTGGCGACATCATAATGCCGAGCGCGATTGTTTACTTACAAGGACCCCATGACCGTTTCACATCTTCTGCGCGCTGTTTCTGGCGCTTCGGCCAGCGACGAGCAGTTAGGCGACGGAAGTTCGATTTACCGCTCATTGTGACGCGCAGAGATCAAGTAATCAGGGCCTGTGCCCCCAAGAAAGGGTACAGGAAGACACGTCGCGCAGTGGATTGTCGTCACGTGGAACAGTGCGCCTCTATGCGCGGCGCAGCCTCGTAGGGCTTATTGGAACCGCTACCAGTTCGGGATATTTGGCTTTCGCCGCCCGCTCCAAATCAAGCGCCATAAGATTTCGCCTATTTGACTGGGTATGCCATGGTGCTAAGCAGCGCGAGTGCCGGTTGCCGCGTGTCAAGCCGCGTGTGCTGCACCACGACAGGGACACTGGAAACGATTACGCTGGAATAGTCGGCGTCTTTCGGGATGGGCTCGGGGTCTTTGAGATCGTTGAAACGGATGCGGCGGGTGCGGCGAGCGGGAACATTGAGCCGATAGGGACCGGCGGGTTCGCGTTCGGCGAAATAGACGGTGATCTCCACCTCTGCCTCGTTGTCTCTGGCATTCAGGATGCATACCGTCTCGTGGCTTGTTAGCTGCCTCGTTGTTCCAGTGCTCCCCGTCGGGATGTAGCCTTCCGCAATCGCCCATACGCGATGTCCAATCTGTTCAGCCTTGATTTCAACTCTCTGCCAGGAGCCCACCAAAACAAAATTGACCTAGAACAGCCCTGTTCCGAGGATCCGGGTTGATCCCCTGGCGCAGACACCGCAGCAACGGACTTCATACAAATAGGCTCGATTTCAACTCCCGCGTGTGAGAACACGAACATGATGATGAGCCCGTGAGCAGCCGCCAACGCCATCGTGGATGCCAGTAGCTTCAGCGCGTCGCGGCGGCGGTCGGACCCGAGCGGCCCGGGAACGCTCGCTGAACGCGAGCGTTGAGCATGCATCAGTTCCGATGCAGAGCCATCCTTCTATGAAACAGCCGGCAAGCGACGCGGTCCACCTTATACATCGGATCAAGGTTGGCCCGCAGGCCGTCACCATTCACCAGGGCAACTCGTTCATGGTCACCACTTCCGCGAGCGAGATTTCGCCGGATGCCGAGCTCGGCATGTTCGCTGAGGACACGAGGCTCATATCGCTCTACAGGCTCATGATCGACAAACATCCCTGGACACTCGCATCCTCGGCAGCCGTAAGCTATTTCGGAGCAGCCTACATTTTTCTCTCGCCGGAGATCGCCACGCCGGACGGCACGCGGGAACCGGGAAAGGTCGAGCTTAGTTTGCAGAGGGCCATGTCGCGCGGAGGCATCCACGAAGACTTCGATATAACGAACCACTTTCAAGGCAAGGTTAGCTTCAATTTCGCTATCGAGGTGCAGTCCGATTTCGCGGACATTTTCGAGGTCAAGCGCCATCAGATTCCTACCCGCGAAATCGACACCGCCTGGGATCCTGGCGCGCGCTCATTCGTGGCACGGTACAAACGCGACGATTTCGAGCGCTCGGTGATCTTTCGCGTAGAGCGGGCGGACTCCGAGCCACACTTCGCGAACGGCAAAATCCATTTTGAGATCAAGCTGGCGGCCGGTGCCGTCTGGCATCTCTGCTCTGAAATCGTTCCGGTCATCGATGGAACACGGCGCGACCCGCGTATCGGCTGCCATCAGATCGTTACTGGCGACACTGGGACCCGAGAAAAAGACCGGCAGTGGCACGACAGCCTATCCCGGATCGAAACCTCCAACGTTACCGTCCAGAAGAGTTACGAGCAGAGCGCCTACGATATCGGCGCGCTGCGCATCGACATCAGCGGTAAAAACAACTCATGGATGCCGGCGGCGGGCGTACCCTGGTTCGTGACGATTTTCGGCCGCGACAGCCTGACCGTGGCCCTGCAAGCCATGCTTGTGAATCCTCATCTCGCGAAAGGCACACTGAAGCATCTCGCGAAATATCAAGCAACAGAACGCGATGATTGGCGTGATGCCCAGCCGGGGAAGATTTTGCATGAGATGCGGTTCGGCGAGCTTGCTCATTTCAATGAGACGCCGCACGGCCCATACTACGGGACCGCAGATGCTAGCATCTTGTTCTTGCTGGCGCTGTCGGAGGCGTACCGCTGGACTGGGGATGGGAGCCTCCTTGATGAGCACCGCGGCACCGCTTTGAAATGCCTCGATTGGATTGACACCTGCGGCGATCTCGATGGCGACGGCTTCCAGGAGTACAAAACCTTTTCTTCCCAGGGCTATCACAACATGGCCTGGAAAGACTCCGGCATTGCCCTGGTGTACCCGGACGGATCCCAGGTCCAGCAGCCAATCGCGACCTGCGAACTCCAGGGTTACGTCTATGATGCAAAGCTGCGCATGGCGGATATTTTCGCGCTTCAAGGCGATGAAGCGGCTGCCGAATCCCTGCGCTCTCAGGCGGAGGGGCTCAAGGCCCGCTTCAACGAAAAATTCTGGATGGAGGATTTGGGCACTTACGCCTTTGCCCTCGATCCGGACAAGCGGCAGGTGCGCACAATAGCATCCAATCCGGGACAGCTTTTGTGGTCCGGCATCGTGGACGGCGCTGAAAGGGCGAGGCTGGTCATTCGACGCCTTCTCGACCCGGATATGTACTCCGGGTGGGGCATCCGCACCTTATCCAAGTACAACCCCGCATACGATCCCAATTCCTATCAACTCGGCGGCGTCTGGCCCCACGACAACGCCATCATTGCCGCCGGTGCAAAACGGTACGGCTTTTGGCAAGAGGCGAACCAAATCGCCAAGGGGCTGTTCGACGCCGCAGAGAAGTTCCAGATGTACCGGTTGCCTGAGCTTTTTGCCGGGCACGACCGCGAGCGCGAGGGCTTTCCCGTCCAATATGTTGGAGCCAATATTCCGCAGGCCTGGGCTGCCGGCTCTATTTTCATGCTCCTTCGGGCGATCCTAGGCATAGACCCAAGCGCCCGCGAAAATCTGCTGAATTTAGATCCAACCCTGCCGGGCTGGCTTCCAGACATCGCAATCTCTGATCTCAGGGTGGGAGATCATTGCGTGAGCATTCAGTTCCTCGGAGAGGGCGCCTCATCCAGCTACCGGATTTTGGATGGCGGGGAGCGTTTAACCATCAAAGGATTTGGCTGACATGACAAATGGCTTTGGACGGAAAGTGGTCGTTGTAACCGGCGCAAGCGCGGGTGTCGGACGCGCCACCGTGAGAGCGTTCGCCAGACGTGGCTGTTCCATCGGCCTGATCGCGCGTGGAACCGAGGGACTGGAGGCGGCCGCTTCGGAAGTGCGGCGTGAAGGCGCGCGCGCTGTCGCGGTGCCAGCCGATGTCTCCGACGCGGATGCGGTCGAGCGCGCCGCAGAGACCATAGAGCGCGAGCTTGGTCCGATCGACGTCTGGGTGAACGTGGCAATGACGACCGTCTACGCACCCGTCGCCGACATCACGCCTGCGGAATTCAGGCGAGCGACCGAGGTCACCTATCTCGGCTATGTGTACGGCACGATGGCGGCGTTGCGAAGAATGCGCGCGCGAAACCGCGGCACCATCGTTCAGGTCGGCTCAGCGCTCTCCTACCGTGCCATCCCGCTGCAAGCTCCTTATTGCGGCGCCAAATTCGCGATCCGAGGCTTCACCGATGCGCTCCGCTCCGAGTTGCTCCATGACCGGTCGGACATCCATATCACCATGGTGCAGATGCCCGCGCTGAATACGCCGCAATTCGACTGGGGACGAAACAAGCTGCCTATGCGGCCGCAACCGGTGCCGCCGATCTATCAGCCGGAAGTCGCGGCGGACGCCATAGTATTTGCCTCGATCGCGAGGCGCCGCGAGGTTTGGGTCGGAGCCTCGACATTCAAGGCTATCCTCGCCAGCAGGATCGCGCCGTGGTTGCTCGACCGCTATTTGGCGCGCTTCGGCTATAGTTCACAGCTTTCCTCCGAACCCGCCCTGAAAGACGCCCCCGACAATCTCTTCAGGCCCATAGAAGGCGATTACGGCGCTCATGGCCGCTTCGACGCCCAGGCTTTATCGTACACGGATGTGAGGTCGCCCGTGTTGCCTGGCCTGCTGCTTCTTGGAAGCGCCATCCTTGGCATTGTGTACCTCATTCGGCCGAGGAGAATTCCAAGGCGCGCCAACCTGGCGGCGCGCCACCATTCTCCCTGGCGTCCTGGAACCCGTGCGAACGTAAGCCGTTAAACCTTCAATCCAGCAAGGTTGAGCAACATGACAACGACCGCGGCAGACGTCCTCGTCGAGACATTATCACACTGGGGAATCGACACGATTTTCGGGATTCCCGGGGATGGCATCAACGGCATTATGGAGGCCCTGCGGAAGAGGGCCGATTCGATCCGTTTCATTCAGGTGAGGCATGAGGAGGCGGCCGCTTTCATGGCCTGCGCCTATGCCAAATACACGGGACGGCTCGGCTGCTGCCTCGCGACCTCGGGACCAGGTGGTATTCATCTCCTAAACGGCCTTTACGATGCGAAGCTCGACGGCGCTTCGGTGGTGGCGGTCACCGGGCTGCAATTCCATGACCTGCTTCACACCTACACCCAGCAGGATGTCGAGCTGGACAAGCTTTTCATGGATGTGTGTGTCTACAACTCCCGTGTCATGGGACCGGCGCACGTCGAGAACGTTACAGAGCTCGCCTGCCGGAGGCGCGATTGCCTATCGCGGCGTTTCGCATGTGACGATCCCAACCGATGTCCAATCCTTGTCCATCCGCGATGATTGGCGCACCCCGCGCAACGTTCCGCATCACGTCTCCGACTACATGGCTGAAAGCGCCCATATGCCGGGCGAGGCGCATTTGCAGGTCGCGTCTGAAATCCTGAATGAGGGCAAGAAGGTTTGCATCCTGGCAGGACGCGGCGCTCTCCATGCGCGCGATCAGCTTGCGGCGATGGCGGAGCGGCTTGGGGCGCCCGTCGTGAAGGCGCTCCTGGGAAAAGGTGCACTGCCGGACAACAGCGAATTCGCCGTTGGCGGTATCGGTCTTCTCGGCACGAAGCCCGCGCAGGAAGCGCTGGAGGAATGCGACACACTCCTCATCGCAGGCAGCGCGTTCCCCTACATCGAGTTCTATCCGAAGCCTGGCAGCGCAAAATGCGTCCAGATCGACATAGATCCGCAGCGGATAGGGCTCCGTTACCCGGCTCACATTGGCCTGGTCGGCGACTGCGCTCGCGTATTGAGCGCATTGCTGCCAAAGGTTCAACCCAAGCAGGACCGTCAGTTTCTCTCGGGCGCGCAGCTGAAGATGAAGGAATGGAAGCGGCTGATGGAGGAGCGCGGAACGCGCCGCGACAAGCCCATGAAGCCCGAGGTCGTTGCTTATGAGCTGAACAAGCTTGTGACCGACGACGCCGTTATTTCCACCTACTCCGGCACGATCACAACCTGGATCGCCCGACATCTCGACATCCGCGGAAACCAGCAATTCTCCTGCTCGGGGAACCTTGCGACCATGGCGTGCGGGCTTCCCTACGCCATCGCAGCGGCTGTTGCCTATCCCGGGCGCCAATCGATTGCCTTCGTAGGCGATGGCGGACTCACCATGCTCATGGGCGAGCTAGCCACCTGCGTGAAGTACGGCTTGGACGTGAAGATTGTCGTCATCAAGAACAACTCGCTCGGCCAGATCAAATGGGAGCAGATGGTGTTCCTTGGCAATCCCGAATTCGGCTGCGAACTGCAACCCATCGATTTTGCAGGCATCGCACGCGCCTGCGGAGCCAAGGCGGTCTTTATCGACGATGCAGGGAAGTGCGGCGAGACGCTGCGGCAGGCGCTTTCCACGCCTGGGCCGGTGCTCATCGAAGCGGTCGTGGACCCGAACGAGCCGCCGCTGCCGCCAAAAGTCACGCTGGAGCAGGCGGCCCATTTCGCCGAGAGCCTCGCGCGCGGCACGCCCCACGCGGGACAAATCGCCCTCACGGTCACATCGAATACGGTTCGCGAGGTTGTCTGAGGAGACACGCCCTTGCCTGATGCGGCAATCAAAAATGTGTCGGCCAGCGCTTTCACCATCCCCACCGATGCTCCGGAAGCGGACGGGACTTTTGCCTGGAATTCGACGACGCTGGTCTTGGCGGAGGTAGAAGCTGGCGGCAAGACCGGGATAGGGTACAGCTACACGGACGGCGCCGCCGCACAAATCGCGAATGGTGCTCTTGCCGAAGCTGTGGCCGGCATCGACGCGTTCGCAATTCCCCTAGCCCACCAAGCCATGCTTCGGCGCATCCGCAACATCGGACGGCCAGGGCTCGTTGCTACGGCGATTGCCGCCGTCGACTTGGCTCTTTGGGATTCAAGAAAGCTGCTGGATCAGCCGGTTGTCTCACTCTTGGGCGCGGCCCGTGAAGCGGTCCCCCTCTATGGCAGCGGCGGCTTCACATCCTATTCAATTGCTAGGCTTGAGGAGCAGCTTGGCGGCTGGGCCAACGAGGGAATGCGATGGGTGAAGATGAAGGTGGGCACGGACCCTTCCGCGGACCTCGACCGCGTCAAGGCCGCTAGGAGTGCGATCAGCCGAGCGGATTCTTTCGTCGACGCCAATGGCGCTTACAGCCGCAAGCAGGCGCTTTCCTTCGCCGAAGACTTTGCGTCCGTCGGCGTCGTCTACTTCGAAGAGCCCGTTTCGAGCGACGACCTGGGAGGGACTTCGTCTGATCCGGGACCGTGCGCCTGATGGCATGAAAGTAGCTGCCGGGTGAGTATGGTTACGACCTGTTCATTTCCGCCGAATGCTGGAGGCCGGAGCCACCGATGTGCAGCAGGCCGATGCGACACGCTGCCTGGGCTGAGCGGGATTCCGCAAGTGGATTTCTTTGCAACCGCCTTTTCGCGGCCTCTTTCAGCGCATTGCGCGCCCGCGCTGCATTTGCATGCCGCACTCGCCGCCCACTCGCTCTGGAACCAGGAGTGGTTCCACGATCACGTCCGCATCGAGCAGATGCTGTTCGACGGCGCCCCGGCTCCGAAGGAGGGCGTCATCCGCGCCGATCTGAGCCGCCCAGGTCTCGGCCTCGCATTCAAACACCAGGACGCACGGCGATACGCCGTGTGAACAAGGACTTGCCATGTCTGTCACCGTTCAAGGCTCTACGGCCGATCCCGATCAGGAAACGCAAAAGCCGAAGCCTTGGACGAGCGTCGTCTCCGTCAAGACGGCAGACGGGCTTGCCGAGGCTCTCAACTCGCGCGTGGAAGAGGAAGTGCGCTTCGACGACATGAGCCGCACGCCGACCCGTCGACGCACGATCACAACACGCTCGGCGGCATGATGGGTAAAAATTCCTGCGGCGTGCATTCTGTCTATGCGGGGCGCACCGCGGACAAAGTCGAGTTGCTGGAAATTATTACCTATCGTGGCCTGCGGATGAAAGTTGGCCGCACATCGCCTCAGGCCAAGAATGCAATAAATCGTGGGCACGTACATCTCGTCTGCAAGCTCGCCGCGATGGTAACCGGGATTGTGGACCCGAGGCGGGAGGATTACGGGTTTGCGAAGTACCTCTTCGTAAGGGATTTGGCTCAGCAGGTGGTGAATGCAATTGAGCCGAGCCCGCTTTTTGTCCACCGCCTCCACAATCCACCAGGGCGCCTCAGGGTTATGGGTGCGTTTGAGCATTTCCTCCTTGGCCTTCGTGTACTGCTCCCACCGGACACGTGACTGGAGGTCCATTGGCGAGAGCTTCCACTGCTTGATCGGGTCGGTGATGCGCATCTCGAAACGGAAATGCTGCTCGTCGTCGGTGATGGAGAACCAATATTTGATGAGCTTGATGCCCGAGCGCACCAGCATCTTCTCGAATTCGGGCACGCTGTGGAAGAACTCCTCCACCTCCTCTTCGGTGCAGAAGCCCATGACGCGCTCGACGCCTGCGCGATTGTACCAGCTTCGGTCGAAGAGCACGATCTCGCCGCCCGCAGGCAGGTGCGCCGCATAACGCTGAAAGTACCACTGCGAGCTTTCCCGCTCGCTCGGCGCAGGCAAGGCCGCGACGCGGCAAACGCGGGGATTGAGTCGTTGCGTGATGCGCTTGATGACGCCGCCCTTGCCGGCCGCGTCGCGCCCTTCAAAAATGACCACTAACTTCTGCTTCTTGTGCTGTACCCAGTCCTGTAGCTTTATCAGCTCGCGCTGCAGGCGGAACAGTTCTTTGAAATAAAGGCGCCGATCCATGGTTTCAGGACTTTGATAGTCCTCGGTCGGCTTAAGCATCTCGGACACGCGATCGTCGTCGAGTTCCATCTCCAGCTCCTCGTCGAAGCTATCGATCATCTCGGCGTTTACGCGGCGCTGAAGGGAATCGGGAGACTTGGTATTCTCGTTATTCATGCGCGGAGGTCCTGTCCAACGTCACAACGAAGACTTGGGAAGATAATCGTGGGAGCCTGAGAAGGTAAGTCTCAGGCTTCGGGAGCTTGCTTCCGTCATAATACGCCCTCACGCCTCAGTAAACCTTTTGGATGGCGGCAGCTACTCCGCTGCCTCCATTTCCACTTGGCGGGACGAGGACGGCAGCCGATCGACGCGAGCGTGACGATATCATCACTCTGTGGTCTTGCCGTCGAAATGCTCTGTGGATGCTTCGGCCTCAGCCTTGGTTGCAGCTTTCAAACCGTCCCGATGCTCCGGGGGGCTGTAGAGAGTGTAGAGCTTCAGCGTCTTGTGCCCCGTATTGACCACATTGTGCTTGGCGCCCGCAGGAACAACGATAGCGTCGTCGCCCTTGATCTTGGTTCGGCTCCCGTCGATCCAGACCTCGCCCTTACCCTTCTCCACCCGGAAGAACTGGTCTGTGGCCTCATGGACCTCCTCTCCGATTTCCTCTCCCGGCTCCAAGGACATGACCACCAATTGAAGGTGCTTTCCCGTGTAGAGGACACGGCGGTAATCTTTATTTTCTTCGGTAAGATCCTCGATATCTTGAACAAAGCCCTTCATCTTGGTCTCCCTTGTTTGGTGGTTCCAGCATGGCTTTACGAAGCGACAGCCATATGACGAACACTCCACAACGGCTAGAGTTTTGTACAGACCGTCAGAGCAGAAGCTGGGCTTCAAAACGGCGTCTCCAACCCCGGAGATGTCGAGGCGACGGTCGCGAATAGACCTCTTACAAACTGGGAACAGGCGATAGCCTTGTCGAGCTTGCCTTGGATTGAGGCCAGGCGCGCACTGCATTTGGTTGCACACGGGCTATAGGTATATTCCGAACCTATCCCAGCCGGGTTCTGCTGTGCCACGCTAAATGGGTGAAAAAACGTATCTGGGACGGACGTCACCGTGATTTGCATCCGGGCGAACGAACGCTGGAAAGGGGCAGCTTTGCACGGATCGAAGCCGATGAAAGCCTGCATCCAGCTTGGGTTTTACGTTGACCCGATTTCATGCATGCCATTTGCTGCAATCGTGGT
The DNA here is from genome assembly GCA_963723755.1 of uncultured Alphaproteobacteria bacterium. Lineage (GTDB taxonomy): Bacteria > Pseudomonadota > Alphaproteobacteria > Rhizobiales > Rhodomicrobiaceae > Rhodomicrobium. The sequence continues at coordinate 25,674 of CAVRSS010000085.1, forward strand.
GAAAGACGCCGACGCTATTATCAGGAAAAAGTATCTCTATTATTGCCAGGAGGTCAAAGCGTGAAAGTCTTGTTGTTCCCGGAAATATTTGAGGTACGGAGCGGGGATGAAACGTTGAAGTGAAACGGCGCCCGTGCCATCCTATCTTTCTCGAAAGGATGGTGCCATTGACCTTCGCCTGCGCCACGGTGGATTACGGAATCGTGCGGTGAAACGACGAATTAATCTCATAAACTAGGAAACGCCATGTCAAAAGGCCAAAAACGAAGCAACCGCGAGCCCAAGAAGCCTAAAGCCGTTAAACCCAAAGAACCGGCAGCATCGTCGTCCTTCTCACCAAATCTGACAAAGGCGAAGAGCAGCCCGAATGTGGGCGGCAAGAAAAAGACTTTCTGATACTCGCTTCATCTTACGGCATCGGAATCTCGCCAGGGCGATAACAAGCGAGTGCTGCCTTTGGTATGCTCTGCCGCAGTCTGGGTTCATCCCTGCGGAAGAGGCAGGCATAGACGCGTTACTCCGATCTACGGCGAGATTCCCCATCGCCCTCTTCACGGCGCAAATTGCGGCTTCGCGGTCCAAAGAGCCGCCGCGCCCATTTTCTGCTTCGCTATTCAGCAAGCAGCCATCGAGCGAGCAGGCCAATCGTCCAGGCCGCCCCTTCGGTTTCTGGCCCATTTTCACGGAGCGCGATTGCGGGCCTCCGCGCGCGGATAGGTGATTAGCTTCTTGCCGTCGCCGCCGTTCCAGCCCAGCGCTGGCCGCAGGTCTTTTGCAGCGAGGGCAGTCAAACAGCTCCGGCGGCCCCTGGCGGCAATGCTCCCCCCTGACGCCGCGAGGCGATCGCCTCGCGGGTGCGGTTCTTGATGCACTGCTTTTGAACATCAAAAGCGGGACGGATGAAGGCTAACGCGTATGGCCAAGCCTCTCTGTTGCTGTTCGGATAAAGATAAATCGTTAGCACCCGCTATCCGCGAACGGCGCTGTGCTTCCGATTGGGAGCGGATCGGCGTCCGCTCTGCTCCCCGTACCCTGAATCAACCGAATGTTACGGGAACAAGAACCCGGAAGGGATGTAAAGAAAAATTGCAGGCAAGCCGCTTATCGCCCGAAGGGCGTCGCAGGCGAATGCACCGGTCATTGAAATGTGGAGAGCAGGCGAAATGGAGCATGTCGCAATCGAGGGACTGGATCAGCCCGCATCGCGGATCGCGCTTGGAACATGGGCGATTGGCGGCTGGATGTGGGGCGGCAGCGATGAAAGCGACGCGATCAAAACGATCCAGGCCGCTCTCGACCTTGGCGTCAACATGATTGACACGGCGCCGGTCTACGGCTTCGGGCACGCGGAAGAGATTGTCGGCAAGGCCCTGCAAGGGGAGTGTCGAGGCAAAGCGCTCATTGCCACGAAGACGGGTATCGAATGGCGCGACGGCAGAGTTTTTCGGAATTCCGCCCCTGCGCGGCTGCGCGCCGAGCTCGAAGACTCGCTCCGCAGGCTTCAGACCGACGTCATCGATCTCTACCAGGTGCATTGGCCGGACGAGGGCGTCGCCATCGAAGAGACCGCAGCGACCCTCGCCGGGTTCCAGAAGGAAGGAAAAATCAGAGCCATCGGCGTCAGCAATTTCTCGCCCGCCCAGATGGATCGGTTCAGATCAGCGGCGCCGCTGGCAAGCGTCCAGCCGCCCTACAATTTTTTTGAAAGGGCTATCGAACAGAACATCCTTCCTTACGCTCAGGCGAATGGACTCGTCATTCTTGCTTACGGAGCGCTTTGCCGCGGCCTTCTGGCCGGCAAAATCACCGAGAAAACAAACTTCGAAGGCGACGACCTTCGGAAATCCGATCCAAAATTTCAGCCGCCCCGGCTCGAGCACTATCTGAGCGCGGTTCGCGGACTCGATGACTTCGCAAGGGAGCGCTACGGCAAGAACGTGCTCGCGCTCGCGGTCCGCTGGGTGCTCGACCAGGGCCGGACCATTGCCCTTTGGGGCGCGAGAAGGCCCGAGCAACTCTCTCCAGTAAGCGAGGTTTTGGGGTGGACGATCGACGACGATGGCAAGCACGCCATCGATCGCATCCTGACCGAGACCATTAAAGACCCGGTAGGACCGGAATTCATGGCACCTCCCGAAAACAAGGCCGCCTGATCAAGCGTCCGCAAGGAGCTTTTGCCCGGCTTCTGGCATAGTCTCTGCAGGTCTTGTCGTCAGACGTAGACCGGAGACGGCAGAAGCAGGGGGGCTGACACATGGACGAAGCGACGCCGGGCTTAGTTGGGCAAGCGTTGGAGAACGCTGAAATCGAAGCGGCGATCGAAGCCTGCGTTCGGAATTTTTACGCCAGAGGCAGAAACGACGATCTGCTTGGCCCCGTGTTCAATTCGACCGTTTCAGATTGGGAGCGCCACCTCAAGCGCATCCAGGATTTCTGGTCGCGAGCCTTGCTTGGCACGGCGCGCTACTCGGGCCATCCCTATCCGGCTCATACGCATTTGCCGCTCGAACCTGAGCACTTTCTTCGGTGGGTCGCCTTGTTCGAGGAGACAGCGCTCGAAACGCTGAACGCCGATCTGGCGGAAAAGGCCATCGGGCGCGCACGGCACATGAGCGCGAGTTTTCAGGCCGGCATCTTCCCTTTCAAGGATGAGCATGGGCGCCCCAGCCGGCTTCCCCACTTCGCGGGAAAAAGAGCCGGTAACGCCGCGTCCACAGCCGATGACATGTGCGTGATAAGCCGCCAGGCGCGTATCAAAGCGGCATTTGCCTTCGTACTAGCTATTGAGAGCCGGTCTTAGCCTTGACCTGTATTTTGCGTTCCCGCTCGGGCACGGCGAAACTGAGCCGTTGCCGACGCCGAAATCCGCCAGGGAGCGTTCGTCTCGGGCTAACTCGCTCTCGCCCGCGTGCAGGTGACACTAAATGACCGCCCCGCAGTCGAGTTTAGACTGCCGACGCTCGGTTGCGCTTTCTTCGGCTCGCCGCCACTACGCTTGGAGCCTTAAACTCGGCGCAAGCTCCCCTTACCAAAGCGGAAAAGCTTTAAGACAACCGGAGCCACTTCAAGGCTACAATCAGGGTTGCTCTTCAATCAGGGGGAATGATGATGCGCGGATTTCGCAAACTTATGGTCGGCGCCGTGCTGATTTGCGTATTGCCAATCATTGCCGTGCTTCTCTCAACTGCCATCGCCTCGCTTGGCGGATGCCGGCTCGATGAAGCATCTGCCCATCCGTGTGTCGTTGCCGGATTTGATATTGGCGAAGCGCTCAGTGCAATGTTCATCACCGGTTGGCTGGCCGTAGGGACCTTGCCCCTTTTGGGGATGGCGGCTCTTGTCTGGGCCGCTGTCGAATTGGGGCACCTTTTTGTCGCCCGTCGTAACCGCAAATAGCTAGGCGCCCGCGACGACCTCTCGATGTCCAAGCAGGACTACACCACGCCTCCCGATTATCAGCGACGGCAGTCTCAAAACGCCACCAGCATTGGTGGCGTTTTTTTACTGAGGCACACGTCAACTGAACTCAGATCCGCTGCTTTCGATATTTGGCACGCAGCTTGCTGATAGATCAGCGCGAGCGAGGAACTGCCAGATGCTCCGCCCTTTGAGGACGAGCATAAGCCAAACTCGAGGACCTACTGATGGAGCACGGCATCATGCCGCAGGTCGACGAGGCCATCATCGGAAAGACCGCGGCCGAACTCGCCGTGGCGTAGCCGTAGGCCTGACAAGCTGAAGTGAACCGGCCGGCTTTCCCTTAAGGAGCGCCGGCCGAAGCTTACACCGGAAGGCCTAGGCACGTTGTATGGCAAATGGGGTCGTTGATATGCGTTAACCCGGAGATGGTTAATTTTGGGCGCGCCGGAATTATTTCTGGTCCAAATTGCGTCCCAGATGCGTTAATGCAACGTAAATTGAGAACAGCCTGCGTCCGCCAGAATGCGGATAAGAGCCGGAAAATGCATAACTTTTTGAGCCAGAAGGGCAAGGTTAATTGAATTGTATTTTTGGCGAAAGTGGACGCGCTAAAGTCCGTTAAATATGTTCGGGCCGCCCGTCTTAACCATGGCTGCAGGCTTCACAAGCGCGACGCGCGCGCCGGAAGCGCCATGTTGTCCGGGTTTTTATTAGCAATATCAGAGTTTTAATTCAATTAACCTCCCGGCAAGGCGCTTTCTCCTGAGATCCAGCCTCAGGCAATGCCGACGCAGCGCATCAGGCGCATGGTGGAGAAAATCCATGCGCTGACCGAACGGTCGAAAAGTTGGCAAGAAACCACAGAGCTGGTGGGCAAGTTGAACAGCAGCTTACGCGGCCAGCCGTGGGCGTAAGCGTGAGCACTCGTCCGAGAGCCGGATGCGGGAAACCCGCCCGTCCAGTTCGATGAGCGGGGTGTGGAAACGGGTTATGGCAGGACTAATGAGGCACCGCCGAACGAACGGGGCGGAAGACGGATATGTCCAGCCTAAAGCCGCCGCGCAACATCTCGACTTTACCCGGAGCAGATGAATTGCGCTCCTTTGCCGCTGGCTGGCCAAGCCGTTCGATATCACCCTATTCGTTGACGGAGCCGCTGTAGCCTGCTTAGCGACCTTGGAGAAGATCGCTTTCAGGGCAGGATCAGTGTCCGCCGCCGCCTTGCGCCTTGGGCCGCCGAACGATAGGAGCCAGGAGCGCGATCAGCAGGAACAGGACGGTCAGTGCCCAGAACACGTCCGCTATAGCCATGACGGTCGCCTGCCTCCGCACGAGCAGCGCCAGCTTTTTTGTGGCGGCGAGCGAGGCGTCCGAGCCGAAATGCGCCATCTGCTCGGTCAGCTTGGCAAGCGCTTCCTCGGCGGCGGCGCGTCCCCAGGTCACCTGCTCGTGCAGGCGCGCCAGATGCAGATCGAGCCGCTTGTTCAGAAGCGTATTGATGAACGCCAGTCCAACCGCGCCGCCGAGGTTGCGCGTCAGATTGAAGAGACCCGAGGCGTTCTTCAGCTTCCACGGCGGCGTCGTTCCAAGCGCGGTGGTCGTGACCGGGATCATGATGAGCATCAGCGAGACGCCGCGCAGAATTTGCGGCACCAGGAGTTCGTAGAAGTCCCAATCCACGGTCATGAGCGAGACTTGCCAGGTGCCGGCCGCGAGGCCCGTGAAGCCGAGCGCAAGCATGAGGCGCGGGTCCACGCCTCGCTGCATCAGCTTGCCCGAGATCGGCGCCATCAAGAACATGCAGATGCCGGTGACAAACATGGTCTCGCCGACCTGCAAGGCGGAATAACCGCGCACGCGGGCGAGATAGACGGGATAAAGATAGGTCAGCCCGTAAAGGCCGACGCCGAGCACGAAGGAAAAGAGCGACCCCGTCGCAAAATTGCGATCCTTGAAAGCCGAAAGATCGACAACCGGGTGTTCCGCCGTCAGCACGCGCCAGAAGAAGAAGATGGCGCATGTGGCGGAGAAGACGACGCCGATGGTGATGTGATCGCTGTCGAACCAGTTGTCGGTCGGTCCTTCTTCCAGGATGTATTCGAGCGCGCCGAGGAAGCCCGCCATCGTCAGGAAGCCGATCCAGTCGAAGTTGCGCAGAAGCTTGAAATTGGGCTTGTCGAAATCGATCAGGAAGAAGGAAACCACCGTCACCACGATCCCCGGCAGCACGTTGACGAGAAACAGCCAATGCCAGGAGAAGAGATCGGTGAGATAGCCGCCGATCGTGGGGCCGATTGTGGGGGCGAGCGTCGCGACAAGGCCGATCAAAGGCTGGACTGCCGGTTGCTTTGATTTCGGGAAGATCGTGAAGGCGGAAGCGAACACGGTCGGGATCATGCCGCCGCCGATGAAGCCTTGCAGCGCCCGCCAGACGATCATCTCCTCGATCGAGGTCGCGGTCGCGCACATGATGCTCATCAGCGTGAAGCCCGCCGCCGAGATCACGAACAGATAGCGGGTGGACAGCGCGCGCGACAGGAACCCCGAAAGCGGGATCATGATCACTTCGGCGATCAGGTAGCTCGTCTGCACCCACGGGATTTCATCCGCGCTCGCGGAGATGCCCGCCTGGATTTCGGAGAGCGACGCCGACACGATCTGAATGTCGAGGATCGCCATGAACATGCCGAACACCATGACGATGAAGGTCACCACGCGTCGCGTGGTTAGCTCCGGCTCGGCGGCGTGCAATAGGCGCGGCTGCGGTTGCGGCAGGGGCGGGTATGGCTTGTGCTGAATGCGGACATGTTCGAGGGCTCCACCCCCTGAACCTGTCCATCTCCCGGCGGGAGAAGGGACGCCAGAATTGTGCTCCGGAGCGCAGTTCGAGGGTACCCTCTCCCAGGGGGAGAGGGACAGGATGAGGGGAGCGACGGTGGTTTATAAAGTTACTTATCGATCTTAGCGGGGGCTGCTAAGGCTGCTTCACCGCCAGCCTATCGCCCTTTGTGTTCACATAAGTCACGACCGAAAGCCCGGGCCGCAAAACGCCCTGGCGGATGGCTTCACCATCGACGCGGATGCGCACCGGCACGCGCTGCACGATCTTGGTGAAGTTGCCCGTCGCATTTTCCGGCGGCAGCAGCGAATATTGCGAGCCAGATGCTGGCGCGATGCTTTCCACGACGCCGTGGAAGACGCGGCCGTCAGCGGCATCCACGGAAACATCTGCCGGTTGGCCAGGGCGGATGCTATCAAGCTGCGTTTCCTTGTAGTTCGCTTCGATATAGGCCGTATCGAGCGGGACAATCGAAAGAAGCCGCGTGCCCGGCTGCACATATTGGCCCACCTGCACGACCTTGTTGCCGATGACGCCGCCGAACGCCGCCCTGACCGTCGTATAACTCAGGTCGAGCAGCGCCTTGTCCAGGCTCGACTGCAATTCCGCCCGCACACCCTCCGCTTCCTTCACTCTGCGCATTCAGTACGGTGAGATTGGCCTGTGCTGAGAGCTGTGCGGCTTCCGCAGCCTTGACGGCGGCCTGTCCCTGATCACGATCCGCGCGGGCCTGATCAAGCCTTTGCTTGCTGCCATATTCCTGTTGCGCCAGGGTCTGCGCGCGTTCGAAATCCGCCGAGGACCGCACGAGGCTCGCCTTCATGGAGGCGACTTGCGCCTTCGCCTGCTCGATCACGGCCTGCTGCGCGATCGCCTGCTGCTTCAGCCGTTCGATCGTCGCGTCCTGGGTTGCGAACTTGTTCCGGGCCAAATCGACGGCGTTCTTGTAATCGCGGTCGTCGATCTGGGCGAGGACATCGCCGGTGCGGACGGTGATGTTGTCCTTGACAGGAACGGCGGTGATGATGCCCGCGACCTTCGCCGAGATGACCGAGAAGTCGGCCCTCACATAGGCATCGTCGGTCGAGACGTAGAACCGGCCTTCGGTCCACCAATAATGGCCGTAGTAGCCGCCGATCCCAAGGGCGGCGATCAAGCCAAGCGCGAGAAGGGCGCGGCGTTTGCGGGGCGTTTTCGCCACATCGGCGGGTGCAGGGGGTGAGGCGGGATCGAAAGGCGCAACCTCCGGCCGCAGCGGTCTTGCTTCCGCTTGCGGGATTGTAGCCGCCTCATCGAAGTCATCAACGGCGGCGAACCCTTCCTCGGCGTCGTGGTGCGAGCCCGATGGCTCACGCTGCGCGATCTCCAAATCCGTTTTCATCATAGTTTGCTCTTGACGGTTCGCCTGCCGAAGGACATTACAATCGAACCGAACGGTTCAGTTCAGCCGGAGATAAGCGAGGACTTCGGCGGCGTCAAGAGCAAAAACTGGTGAAGCTGGGGACGACGCGAGCCAACGACCCTATATGTGGACAACGCCGCGGCTCAATTGAGAAGACCGATGACCAATATCTCGACCAAAGACGCTGCAGTCGGCGAACACCTGATTGACATGATGCCGCGCTGTCCATCCACCTGCGACACCGCAAAGCGTCAGCAGATCATGGAGGGTGCGCGCCGCGTTTTCCTGCAAGACGGTTTCGACGGCGCCAGCATCGGCGATATCGTCCGCGTCGCCGGGGTTTCGAAGGGGACGCTCTACGCGTATTTCCCCAGCAAGGAAAAGCTGTTCGAAGCGCTCATCGTCGAGGACCGCCGCAAGCAGGCTGAAGCGCTTTTCACGCTGGACGAAAACGATCAGGACGTGGTCCGCGTGCTGCGGCGGCTTGGCAGGACCTTCCTCGACATGCTGCTCAGCCCCGACAATCTGGACTTCCTGCGGATCGTCGTCGGCGCGTCGACCAAGTTTCCGCAACTCGGGAAGGTGTTCTATCAGGCGGGGCCATGTCATGGAACGAGCAGGCTTGCCGCCTACTTTCGCCGTCTCACCGAACAGGGCCTGCTTTCTGTCGACGACCCGCAACTCGCCGCGCGACAATTTTTGGACATGTGCAAAACCGGGATCCATCTGCGCATGATGCTTGGGGACCGAACTGCGCCGTCCCCGGAGGAAATCAAGCGCAATCTGGACGGCGCCATCAAGGTGTTTCTTGCGGCCTACGGTGGATGCCGGAGGCCATAGGCTCACGCCGCGTTAATACCTCGGCCAATCGATAAAACCTGACAGATTGAAGTCGGCCGGGATGCCTTTACACTGGAAGTGCTTGAGAAGCTCTGGATGGAGCTGAGTAACAATGCCGCTGAAACGATACTTTTCGTAGCAGGGATTGCAACGATCTAAATACCACTGCGGAATGTGGTGGCCTTCATGACCGTAGTGGAACGGTCTACGACAAAAGAAGCATTCATGCGCTGCTTTGGACTGAAGCATCTCCGACTCTTCTTTAATCCATTGGAGTAATACTGAATTCCCTATGTTATGCTTGCATTCAAGGAATGGTATCAGGACATATACAAGTCGAAAAGCAGTCAATTCGTCCCAAGCACGCGGTTCCTGGCGTCTTCGCTCTACCGAACGCCAGCGGGCATGACGGAAAGCGCCCGCATAAGCCAGACCTTCGTCTGCAAAGCGGGCTATCGGATCGAGTGGAGCGGCCGGCGGGAGCCTTGCGCAAGACGCGTTGATTGTGGATGCGCATGGCGGGGAGGTCGCTGAGGCCCAGCGCGGACGCGCGCGAGCAACCAGCCAGTGATTCGACAAGCGGAGCGCGGCCCGTGCCCTCGTCCCCGCTCACCCGCTCCCGCAACTACGTTTTACCCCTTAGGAGTTCAACGAAGCCGGGGATCAGATCGACAAAGTGTTCGGCATCACGCCGCTGAAGGGCGCCTTGGCGAACGGTTCCAATCGCTGCGGTTATTTTGGTTGCCTGCGGCTTGAGGGAACGGCTTTCTGCGTCTCCTGCGCGGCGCGGTCTTTGCGTCCGCAGAGTCTTGGCGCGGCGATGCCTTGCCTCCGGCGGCGCGTCTTGCGCGAGGCTTCGACTCAACGGGCTCGGAAGCGAGATCGGAGGCGGAAGTTTCGCTGCCGGGCTCTTGCGTAAGCGTACGTCCGAGAAAGCGCTCGATACCGCGCAGGTTGCTCCGTTCGCTCACGTCGCAAAAGGAAATAGCCACGCCGTCGCTTCCCGCGCGGGCCGTCCGGCCGATCCGGTGAACATAGTCTTCCGGAACGTTGGGCAATTCATAATTGATGACGTGACTGACGTTGTCCACGTCTATGCCTCGCGCGAGGATATCGGTCGCAACCAGCACCCGCACCTTCCCATTTCGAAGATTTTCGAGAGCCTTCTGCCGCGCGGCCTGGCTCTTGTTGCCGTGAATGGCCTCGGTGGGGACGCCGCTTTTGAGAAGCCGCTCCGCGACCCGATTGGCGGCGTGTTTCGTCCGGGTAAACACGATGACCCTGCCGAACTCCGGCTGATCCAGCAGCCGGTTGAGCATGGCCTGTTTATTCCCCGATGAGACGTGGTGAACGCGCTGGTCGATGCTCTCCACGGCAACCGTCTTCGCCGGAATAGTGACGCTGATGGGATCGTTCAGAATTTCGGCCGCCAGCGCCGCGATTTCCTTTGGCATGGTTGCCGAGAAAAGGATCGATTGCTTCGTGCGCGGCAGCAGCTTCATGAGCTTTCGCACATCGCGGATGAAGCCCATGTCGAGCATCCGGTCCGCCTCGTCGATCACGAAGAAGCGTGTTTCGCTCAGATTGACGGTGCCCTGGGAGACATGATCGAGGAGCCGCCCGGGCGTGGCGACAAGGATATCCACGCCCCGGCTGATCGCCCTGACCTGGTTCCCGTATGCGACGCCGCCCATGAAAATCGCGCTCGTCACTTTGAGGTGCTTGCCGTAGGTCTTGATGGCGTCGGCAATCTGCACGCCCAGTTCCCGCGTCGGTGCGAGAATAAGCGTCCGCGCCGTTCGCGGGTTGGGCTTCGCTGGTTGCGCCGAGAGAAGTTGCAGGAGGGGCAGTGCGAATGCCGCCGTCTTGCCCGTTCCCGTCTGCGCGAGGCCCAGCAGGTCGCGGCCCTGCAGGAGATGCGGGATTGCCTTCTCCTGAATTGGCGTCGGGTTTTCGTAGTTTTCGGCCGCAAGAGCGCGCAACAAGGGGGTGATAAGCCCTAGAGCTTCGAAAGTCGCTGAAGTCACGTGATCGTCCTTTAAGCCGCGCGTGCAACCCAAACGGCGCACGTCCAGACGGCGTAGGGGCCAGATCCACGCGCAGCTGGACGGCCGGATTGTTGGAAATGTTGCGGCAGGAAGGCTAATAGAAATTCTATGCAGCAAACTGCACGACCGCGATGATGGCGCAGGCTGTCACGGATGCGGCGCTTTGTCAATTTCTACCTTTGGCAGCGGAAACTCTTTCCAGTGCTAATTGGCGCTGGAGACTGTTTGCTGTTGCGAGCAAAGGTGAGAGACTGCTACCTTGGAGTGCACAGATTTCGCGCACACGGAAGCGTTCGTCCCGCGTAGGCTTCGCGACGGGGACATCGACGAATGTATCATCCTAAGACCGGACGCGCTTTGGCGGGGATTGCCGCCGCATGTTTGCTCTCCACTTCCCTCGCCGCGCTATTCCCGCCGGTAAGCGCCTCGGCCGCAGAGACGCAACCGGTAAACCGGCTGTTGAGAGCGCCTCGCAATGGACCGTCTCAGTCGAGGCTATCGTTCTGGAACGCATCGGCGGCGTAAACCGGACTCTCGTTGAACGCGTGCCGGGCACCGAACCCTTCTACAGCACTTTTACCGGCACAGGCCCCGAGGCGTTCAACAGCAGCCAGTTTCAACAGGGGTTTTCCGCCGGACCGAAGATTGACCTGATATACCGCGCCGACACCGGCTACGGCCTGGAACTGTCATATTTCAATATCTTCAACCAGAGCGCTACCCACGCCACGGGCCCTGACACGCCCGCCGACTGGCTTGTGATGAGGGCTCCCGGCAGTTTCTCGCAAACGCAGGATTTCCCGTACCAGGCGATGGTATGGAGCGACACCACGAATCTTTATAGCGCCGAGGCCAATGGGCGGCTGGCGCTTTCGAGCCGGGTGACCGTGCTGGCCGGTTTCCGCTGGCTCCAGCTGAATGACACTCTTCAGGGAACGTTGAGCCCCGCAGATCGCTTTGCACCGACGTGGAAAAATAGCTGCGGTCCGAACAACTGCACTCTTATTGACGTTGCTCAAGCGCCACCGGGCGGCCTAGCGGGAACTTATCCCCCTTTCTGGAACACAAACACAGCCAACAACCTTTATGGCCTCCAAGTCGGCGTAGATGGAAAGATACTCGAGCTGGGCCGCTTTTCGATTGATGGGCAGGTCAAGATCGGGCTCTTCGACAACAACGCGGAGCAGTCGACGGGGGTCAGCCTTAAGAAGGTGGTCTGCCCGGTGAGCGCCACGGCTAACCACGCCGCCTTCGTCAGCGAAGCTGGCCTGCAGTTGAAATATCGAGTTATGGACGGGCTGGCGCTAAAGGCGGGCTATGAAGTGCTGTGGCTCGACGGCGTAGCTTTGGCGCCCGGGCAAATTCGAGAAACCCTCACAACTCAGTCGAGCGCGCCTGTGCATGCACTTGGCGTCAACTCCGGATCAAGTGTGCTCTTTCAAGGGGTTACCGCTGGATTGGAGTATTCGTTCTAAGCAAAGTGTTTCGGACTGTCCACAGATCGCAGTTGTTGTCATCCCGGAAGGGCGTAAGCCCTCTCCGGGATCGTAACAGATTGAAACGCATGGCTCTTTGCGATCCCGGCTCGCGCTTCGCTTGGCCGGGATGACGAAGCGGGGAGCGCTTCGCTTGGCCGGAATGACGAAGCGCGGAGCGCTTCGCTGGCCGGGATGACGAAACACGTAGCGAGCAGCGACCGGCATCTGTTGGTCAGTTTGGCGAAGTTTGCTTGGAAAAAGCTGTCGCGCCGCCAGTACCGGGGGCAGCGCAGCTTAACAAAGTCATCAGTGACGGCTGAAGCGGAGAGGAATGAAAGGCCAATACGATGGTTGCTCTCAAGACAATCTTGCTGAGGAGCGCTTTGTTTTGCGGCACTGCGGCAGCGCTCTCTTTGTTGCCCGCTTCCGCATTCGCTCAGCAGCCAATCAACACGCCGATCCTGTCGACCAACCCAAATTTCAGGGACCTTGCCGGACCCGCCGGGGGAGCCTATGGCGGAACGGGATTCGCCGACACCACGAGCCATGGTGGCGTCATGCGAACCGGGGTCTTTTATCGTTCTACGGCGCTGTCCCGTCTCAGTAACGCGGATTGGACGACGCTCTCATCGTTGCATTTCGGCCTCGACATCGATTTGCGGACTCCGGCTGAGATCAACAATACGTCGGTCCCCCCAGACCCCATGAACGGACACGACCGGGTGCCGCAAGGAGCCACTTGGGTCAACGTCAATATTTTCGGCACCCAGCCGTCAGCGCCCGTGAATAACCTCTTATACGAAAACTTCGTGACCAATGCGGGCGAAGCGGCGGCATTTGGCACGGTCTTGCGGGACTTGGCCAACGTGCCCGGCCCTGCCCTGTATCACTGCTCGGCTGGCAAGGATCGCACCGGGTGGACTTCCATGCTTTTGCAGTCGATCGCCGGTGTGCCGACTGCAACCATCATGCGGGACTTCATGGCCAGCAATAAGTACATTGGTATGGTCACCAATATATGGTCAACCGTATGTCGTGCAAGCATGGCTGCAAGCGGGGCTCGATCAAATCACCGCATCCTATGGGTCGATGTATGCCTATCTGACGCAAGGGCTCGGGCTCACACAGGCAGATATCTATGTCCTGCGCGCCAAAATGGTCTACTACGCGGAACTGCCTGGGCAGAGCGGGTTCTCCGGCAACGCCGCCGCCGCCGCCGCGCTTCTGAACGCGTTGCAGAACTCTCCGCTATCTGGCCGCTATACCGCCTTTAATTATTATCTGCAGTCGGCCATCGATGCGGGCACGCTCTCTGGCGCAGAGACGAGGATTGGCGGTCAGATCTACGCCGATACTGCCTCTTATCTGCTGCGTGCGCCTCTATGGATCGACGACGCGATCTCGCCCTACGCGGCAGGCCAGGAGCTTCGCGCGGGTCAGGGCCGTGTTTGGGTGGCGGGAAGTGCGGGCGCTTTCAATTCGGAAGGTGGAGCGGGCATTGCCAGCAGCTTTGAGCGCAGCGCGGGAACAGTCATAGGGTCCACCGTCCGCATCGACGGCCGGACATCCGCTACCGTCGGCATTGGCTACAATTCCGGAACGGTTGGAAGTGCTGGGGCCAGCGCCAACGTGAACACGGGCGTGCTCACGATTGGCGGACGCTACGGAATTGCGGCGCTTGAGGCCGGTCCTTACGTGCTGGCGCGCGCGGATGCGGGCTGGGTCGAATATCAAAGCGCGCGCCCCTTGGACAACGGCCTTGGGACCGCGCTCGGCAACGCCAGCGGCGCGATTTACAGCGGTTTGGCCGGCGCGGGCTATGTCGCGCGCATGGCTCCGTTTACGGTCACGGCGCAAACGGGGGTCCGCGTTACCGGCGTAACCCTGGGCGGTTTCAACGAAAGCGGCAGCGAACTTGCCTTGGCCGTCAACGGTCTCAGCAGCACCTCTCCAAGTGCCTTGGCCAGCGTGGATCTCACCTTGGACCGGCGGCAATCGGGCGACTGGACGATCGCGCCATCCGTTAGCCTCACCTACGAGCGCATGCTCGGCGATCCCCAGGCCGAGAGCACCGGTACGCTCTACGGTTACACCGTGAACCAATATTCGGCCTACGACAGCCCCGACCTCATCAAGGCCGGTTTGAGTATCACGGCCCAGCATGACGCATTCATCATCGAAGCCAAAGGCAGTGCCATTGCTGGCGACGGTGCAAAAAGCACGGGCATCAGCGGGGAGCTGTCTCTCCGGTACAGTTTCTAAGCGGAGTGCTTCCAGGCTTCATCCTTCGACAAGCTCAGGATGAGGTGGAGTCTTGGCTTCATCCTTCGACAGGCTCAGGATGAGGTTCTAGACAGGCTCAGGATGAGGTCGAGTGTTTTCAATGAGATGATCCTCTGATGAGCGAGTGTACCTCTGGTTAGTGAGTGTACCTCATGGTTAGCGAGCATACCTCATGGTTAGTGAGTGCACCTCATGGTGAGTTGTCGAACCATGGGCAACATCGTGTTTCAGCCAAAGCCTCTTCATGCGTTGGCAAAACCGAAACAGCCTGCTTAGAAACATTCTTCTTCCAGTTTCTTGAGTGCGGCAAGCGCCTCGGCGTCGTCATGCTCCTCAAAAAGCTCGACCATGTAATAGACATGGGAGTGCAGCAGGAGAAGCTTGTCGGCGGTGCCGGATTCGCCGGCCTCGCATTGCTGCATGCGTTCTTTGAACCGGTCCCAGAAGGCATTTCCCTTCTCCGGGTCGTCGATGTACCGGCGCAGGTGCTGAAGGACGGCCGCAACATTGCCTTCGAAATCGATGTCCAGGAAGCTTACATACCGATCCGGCGAAGAAGCGCGCTTCGGTTTCGACGATGGTGATCCCGTATCCATATCAGCCCCGCTGCAATGTGGCGAACATGACAAGACCCGCCGGAACACGAGATCAAGCAAGATCCGGACCAGGGGATACGCCGCTTGCGCGGGCCACATGCGGCGTAAGAGCGGCGCGGCGGCGATTTGCGCCGTCAGCGATTTGGAGCGCTTTGGCTGGGACGGAATTCACATATCCGGGATGCCGACACACACTATCGAAGAGAGGAAGCCCCCGAGATGGATTTGATCGATTTGCGCTCTGACACTGTCACCCGGCCATCAGAGGCGATGCGCGCAGCAATGGCTCGGGCGGAAGTCGGCGACGACCAGTATGGCGAAGACCCCTCCGTCAATCTCCTGCAGGAAAGAACAGCGGCGCTCCTGGGCAAGGAGGCGGCCCTCTTCGTACCGAGCGGCACAATGGCCAACCAGATCGCACTGAAGCTCTCGACGCGCCCGGGCGACGAGGTCGTCGTCGGGGCGGAGGCCCATATCGTCTGGCACGAATTTGGCGCGTCCGCTGCGAACTCCGGTGTGCAGTTCGCGGTTGCCGGCGAGCGTGGCACATTCAACGATGCGGACTTCAGGCAAGCATGGAAGCCCAGAGGGCACATGGTTTTTCCCCCCACAACGATGGTCGCCATCGAAAACACGCATAATCGCGGGGGCGGCGTGGTTTTCCCGCAGGAGGACATCGTCGCCATCTGCGCGGCAGCGCGTTCGCTCGGCGTTGCCACGTATCTGGACGGGGCGCGGCTGTTCAATGCGGCGGTCGCCAGCGGGCGATCCCTGGCAGAGTTGGCAGCGCCCTTCGACTTGGTATCCGTCTCGCTCTCAAAGGGAATGGGCTGTCCGGTTGGAAGCCTCATAGCGGGCACGGCGGAGGCGATGCAATGCGCCGTCCGCGCCCGGCGGATGCTCGGCGGCGCGATGCGGCAGGCCGGAATTCTTGCGGCGGCGGGCCTCCATGCGCTCGACCAGGGCATGACCCATTTGGCCGAGGACCACGCCAACGCGCGTGCCATCGCCGAACGCGTCGCCGAGACAGAGGCGGAGATCGATATGGCGACCGTGCAGACAAATATCGTCGTCTTCAGGTTGCCCGGCCATCTCCCGGACGCCGAAACAGTGGTGCGGCGTGCCAGGGAGCAGGGCGTTCTGACTTTCACCTTCGGCCCGCGGACCGTGCGCGCCACCACTCATCGTGACGTCAGCGCCGCGCAATGCCGCCGCGCGGGCGAGATCCTTGCGTCGGTTTTGGCGAAAGCCGGGGGTTGAAAACCGCAACGGCCCTTTGTTGCAAAATGCGCATGATGTAAACACCTCTCAGGGCAAGAAGCGGCTGCTGGCGCGGCGGCTCACAAGGGAGAGCGGCGATGGAGCGTGTGACAATCAGCATGTCCGACGAGTTCGCAGGCGAACTCAGCGCCTTCATGGAGAGCGCAGGCTATGCCAATCGCTCCGAAGCCTTGCGGGATTTGCGCGCCTCGGCCTCCAGCACGCGCGGCTCACCTCGGACGAGAGCGGCGAGTGCTTCGCCACGCTGTCCTACGTGTTCAACCACCACACCCGCGAACTGCCGAAACGGCTGACCGGGGCGCATCACGAGCATCATCATCTTCATGTGGCAACGATGCATGGCATCTGGACCATGAAAACTGTCTCGAAGTGGCGGTGCTGCGCGGGAAGGCCGAGGCGGTGCGCGATTTCGCCAAGGGCGTCATCGCGGAGCGTGGCGTTACCCACGGCCGGGTGAGCTTCATTCCGGTCTCGCTTGAAACTGAGGCGCATCGGCATGGCGACGACGGCCCTCCGGGCAAGCATCTTCATGCGCATCCAAAGGAATGATGCAGGATCCGCCTACCGCTTTTGAGGCCATCAAAGCGGGTAGGCTCTCGCAGGCCTCTGGCAAAGCACGGAATCTTGGCTTCATCCTTCGACAGGCTCAGGATGAGGTCGTGCGACAGGCTCAGGATGAGGGCTTCGACGGGCTCATCCTTCGACAGGCTCAGGATGAGGTCGAGTGTTTTCAACCTCATGGTGAGCCTGTCGAACCATGGGCAACACATTCAGCAGTCGCTCGTGAGCGGGATGCCTGCTTACGACTCGATGCCCTTCTGCGATGTTACCGGCAGGGGCTCCAGCCGGTCATAATCCATCAGCCGGTAAAAGAGCGCCGACATCGCCCATGTCCCGGCGAATATCCCGATAATGACATAGCCGAAGATCCCGAAATTCTCGTTGATCACGCCGATGGCCTCCCAAAAGCTTCCCTTAAGCTCAAGCTTGCCGCCGATCAGATTGAGCGTTTCGAAGCTGCCGATGATCAGCGCCACAAGCACCGAAACGAAGGTCATGGTCATATTGTAATAGAGCTTGCGGATGGGGTTCACAAAAGCCCATCCATAAGCTCTCAGCATGAGGATGCTGTCGGTGGTGTCGACAAGGGACATGCCGGCGGTGAACAGGGCCGGAAACACCAGGATC